>NZ_JAVHYN010000005.1:0-337918 GCF_031119065.1 Cellulosimicrobium sp. XJ-DQ-B-000 | reverse complement strand
GCCCTGGACGCCGGCGGCGACGGCGGCGAACTGCTTCTTGAAGGCGTCGAAGGAGCCGAAGTGCTCGTCGATCGCGGCGCCGATCTCGCCGGTGGGCTCGCCGCCGCCCTCGGGGGAGAGGTTGGTCCAGAAGGCGGAGTGGTTGACGTGGCCGCCGAGGTTGAACGCGAGGTTCTTCTCGTGGAGGTTGATCGCGGCGAAGTCGCCGGACTCGCGGGCCTCGGCGAGCTTCTCCAGGGCGGTGTTCGCGCCGGTGACGTAGGCCTGGTGGTGCTTGGAGTGGTGCAGCTCCATGATCCGCCCGGAGATGTGCGGCTCGAGCGCACCGTAGTCGTAGGACAGCTCGGGCAGGGTGTAAGCGGGCATCCGGATGTACCTCCTGGTACGGACCGCCGGAGGTCGTCCGACGGTCCCTGGGCAGTGAACTGACGGTGTCCCTGCCGCCTCACGCGGGCGCTGCCGCGCTCCGGGGGCAGAGACGACGATGACCCGCGACCTGCCCGCCTGGAAGAGGGGGTTGGTCGCGGGTCATCGTCCTACTGTGCAGGAACCCGGAGGTCAGCGCTCGTCGGCGCCCTTCTCCGGCTCCACGAGGTCCCGACCGCCGCCGACGGGGGCGGTCCCGGCCTCGATCTGCTCGTGGCTCGTGCTCTCGAGGGCGTCGTGCTCGCCGTGCGAGTGCGCGGCGGCGAGCTCGGCCGGCGTCACGGGCTCGATGCGGTCCTCGTAGAAGAACCGCGACAGGCGCTGGAGACGCTTGTCCTTCTTGTAGCCCTTGCGACGTACGCCGCGGGAGTCCGTCGCCGGCTCGATCTCGAGCGGGGCGTGGGCGGAGTAGTTGACCCGCAGCCAGCGCTCCTGCTCGTCGAGCGGGCGGTGGACCTCGATGTACTCGCCGTGCGCGAACCGGACGATGCGGCCGGTCTCGTGGCCGTGCAGCACGAGCTCGCGGTCCTTGCGCTGCAGCCCGAGGCAGATGCGCTTGGTGACCCAGAACGCGAACCAGGGGCCGACGAAGATCAGGATCCGGAAGGCCCAGGTGATCGTGTTGATCGACATGTGGAAGTGCGTCGCGATGAGGTCGTTCGACCCGGCGAGCGCCAGGATGATGAACGCCGTGAGGAACGCGACGCCCAGGCCGGTGCGGACCGGCACGTTGCGCGGGCGGTCGAGGACGTGGTGCTCGCGCTTGTCCTTCGTCACCGCGGACTCGAGGAACGGGTAGACGAAGAGGAACGTGAACAGCAGGCCCGGCACGACGACCGCGGGGATGAGGACGTTCAGCGACAGCGTGTACCCGCCGATGACGAACTCCGTCTGCCCCGGCATGAGTCGCAAGGACCCTTCGAGGAACAGCATGTACCAGTCGGGTTGTGCTCCCGCGGAGACCGGTGACGGATCGTAGGGGCCGTAGTTCCAGACGTTGTTGATCGCCATCGTGCCGCCCATGAGGGCGAGGATGCCGAACACGACGAAGAAGAAGCCGCCGGCCTTCGCGACGTACACGGGGAACAGCGGGAAGCCGACCACGTTGGTGTCCGTGCGGCCGCCACCCGGGTACTGCGTGTGCTTGTGGAGCACGACGAAGAACAGGTGGAGCGCGACCAGCGCGAGGATCAGGCCCGGCACCAGGAGGATGTGGACCGTGAACAGTCTCGGGATGATGTGCTCGCCCGGGAACTCGCCGCCGAAGATGAAGTACGACATGTACGAGCCGATGAGCGGGATCGCCTTGACGACGCCGTCGGTGATGCGCAGGCCGTTGCCCGACAGGACGTCGTCGGGCAGCGAGTAGCCGGAGAAGCCGGCGGCGAGGCCCATGATCATGAGCAGCATGCCGACGAGCCAGTTGACCTCACGGGGCTTGCGGAACGCGCCCGTGAAGAACACGCGCATCATGTGCGTGACGATCGACGCCATGAAGATCAGCGCGGCCCAGTGGTGGATCTGCCGCATGAGCAGACCGCCGCGGACCTCGAACGACATGTGCAGCGTCGACGCGAACGCGTCGGACATGAGCACGCCGTCCATGGAGGCGGGCTCGCCGTGGTAGGTCACCAGGGACATGCTCGGGACGAAGAACATCGTCAGGAAGATGCCGGTGAGGATCAGGACGACGAACGAGTAGAGCGCGATCTCGCCCAGGAGGAACGACCAGTGGTCGGGGAAGACCTTGCGCGCGAACTCCTTGACGGCGACACCGATGCCGGTGCGCTGGTCGAGGTAGTCCGCGGCCTTCCCGGCGGGGGTCGTCGGCGCGGCTGACTTCGGTGCGGCCGCCCGAGGTGCGGCGGTTCCGGTGCTGGTGGTCACTTCAGACGCTCCCAGAAGCTCGGGCCGATGGGCTCGTGGAAGTCGCTCTGCGCAACCAGGTAGCCCTCGTCATCAACGGTGATCGGCAGCTGCGGCAGGGGCCGCTTCGCGGGGCCGAAGACCACCTTGGCGCTGTCGGCCACGTCGAACGTCGACTGGTGGCACGGGCACAGCAGGTGGTGCGTCTGCTGCTCGTAGAGAGCGACGGGGCAGCCGACGTGCGTGCAGATCTTGGAGAACGCGACGATGCCGTCGTACGACCAGCTCTCCCCGGCGGGGGACTGCTCGGACACGATGTCGCGCGGGTCGAGACGGACCAGGAGGACGACGGCCTTGGCCTTCTCCGTGATCCACTCGTGGGACTGCATCTCCTCCTGCGAGGCCTCGGGGATGACGTGGACCACCGAGCCGATGGTGACGTCGGCGGCCTTGATGGGCCGGCCCGAGGGATCGATCGCGAGGCGCGTGCCCCGCTGCCAGAGGGTGTGCTTGAACTTGGAGACGTTCCAGTCGCCACCGACGCTCCCGACGAGCGGGACCGCGATGGTGAGCGGGAAGAGCGCGAGGGCGGAGATGACCGCGCCCTTGAGGACGCCGCGGCGGGCGATGCCCGAGTCCTTGACGCCCGCGTCGAGCTCGGCGAGCGCGGCGGTGCGCGTCTCGGGGTCGCTCGCGATGGGGTGGCGCTCGTCCACCTTCTCGTGGTCGGACATGAGGACCTTGGCCCAGTGCACCGCGCCGAAGCCGATGCCGAGCAGGGCGAAGGCGATGGCGACGCCGAGCGCCACCGTCGAGAGGCGGACGCCCGCCGTGGTCCCGTCCGGCGGGATCACGAAGTAGACGACGAGGGCCGCGATGGTGCCGATGACGGAGATCCCGAAGAGGGCGGCGACCTGACGCTCGGCGCGCTTCGACGCCTTCGGGTCGCGGTCGGCCATGCGGCTCTTGTGCTCCGGCAGACCGGGGTCCGGGAACGTGTCGAGGGTGCCGTGCTCCTCGTGGTGCCCGACCTCGCGGTGCGAGGACTCGGACGAGCGGGGGCTCTGGTAGTCGCTCACGAGGACTTCGCTCCGATCCACACTGCGGCCCCGATGAGGAGGCCCATTCCGACGATCCAGGCCCACAGGCCCTCGCTGACCGGACCGAGCGACCCGAGCGACAGGCCGCCGGCAGAGCCGTCGCGCTGCTCGGCGAGGAACGCGATGACGTCCCGCTTCTCCTCGGGCGTCACGGTGGCGTCGTTGAAGACCGGCATCGACTGCGGGCCGGTGAGCATCGCCTGGTAGATGTTGCGCTCCGAGGTGTCCCACAGCGGGGGAGCGAACTTGCCCTCGGAGAGGGCGCCGCCCGCACCGATCGCGTTGTGGCACATCGCGCAGTTGGTGCGGAAGACCGCGGCACCGTTGGCCGGGTCGCCCAGCGCTGCGTCGACCTGCTCGTCCGTGGGGATCGCGGGGCCCGCGCCGAGCGACGCGACGTAGGCGGCGAGCTGCGCCGTCTGCTCCTCGTCGAACTGGCGCGGCTTCTGGATGGCCTGCGGACCGTCCATCTGCATGGGCATGCGGCCGGTGGACACCTGGAAGTCGACCGACGCGGCGCCGACACCGACGAGCGAGGGCGCGGTGGCCGTGCCCTCGGCGTTCGGCCCGTGGCACGTGGCGCAGTTGGCCTGGAACAGCTTCTGGCCGGTCTCGATGTCCTCGGTGCTGGCGGTCTCGGCGTTGGCCGAAGTCGGGGCAAAGGCGGCGTAGACGCCACCGGTGACCAGCAGCGCCAGCAGCAGCAGCACGACCGGCGCGAAGCGGTGGTGTCTGCGGGCGGCGAGTGCCTTCACGAAATGATCCTCGTCTCGCAGGTGGGGGAGCAGGGGGCGGGTGGGCGGTCCGGGGCGGAACCCGGGCGGGACGTCAGCGCAAGATGTAGATCACGAAGAAGAGCGCGATCCACACGACGTCGACGAAGTGCCAGTAGTAGGACGTCACGATGGCCGTCGTGGCCTCGTGGTGCCCGAAGTTCTTGGCCGAGAACGAGCGGCCGAGAAGGAACAGGAAGGCGATCAGGCCGCCGACGACGTGGAGGCCGTGGAACCCGGTCGTGATGTAGAAGACGGAGCCGTAGGGCGTGGAGGAGATCGACACGCCGTGCTCGACGAGCTCGGCGTACTCGAAGATCTGACCACCGATGAAGAACGCGCCCATGAGGAACGTCAGCGTCATCCACTCGTTCATCCCCCAGCGGTTCACCTGGAAGATCGAGCCGGTGCGGACGGGCTGGAAGCGCTCGGCGGCCCACACGCCCATCTGGCACGTCACCGACGACAGCACCAGGACGGTCGTGTTGATCGCCGCGAAGGTCAGGTTGAGCTTGTCCGCCTCGAGGGCCCACTCGTCGGCGGGCATCACGGCGCGGACCGTGAAGTACATGGCGAAGAGGCCGGCGAAGAACATGAGCTCGCTGGCCAGCCACACGATCGTCCCGACCGAGACGGGGTTCGGTCGGTTGACGCTCACGTGCTGATGGGCGTGGGGGGCAGCCGTTGCGGTCGACACAGGAGCCATTATGGCCGACGAACCTCAGCTTCGCGGCACGCAGACGGCAGCCCGGAGGCGGTGAATCTCACAATGTCTCCAGAACTTCCCACGGAGACCTGCACTTGGTGACGGAAACCGTCCGAGTGCCATGAAACCCGGGCGTCCGGGGCGCGGGCCAGGGCCCTTGGTCCCCGCTCCGCCGCCGGTCGGCGCGCGACCCGCCGCAGGGGTGCTGCGGAGGGCTCCGGCGTGCCAAGATGCCAGTCGGGACGTGCGTCCGCCACCCGCGGCGCCGCGCGCTCCCGGGCCCACCCGAGGGAACGACGAAGGCGACGGTGACGACGATGACGACGACCGTGACGACGACGCACGGGGACACGGACGTGACCCCGCGCGCGCCGCGCATCCTGCTCTACAGCGACGACGTGACCGTGCGCGAGCAGGTGCTGCTCGCCGTCGGGCGGCGGCTGGGCGCGGGGCAGCCGGAGATCGAGTGGCACGAGGTGGCCACCCCGGCGGCGGTCGTGGCGTCGGCGGACGCCGGCGGGTGGGACCTGCTGGTCCTGGACGGCGAGGCCGACAAGGCCGGGGGCATGGGTCTGTGCCGCCAGCTCAAGAACGAGATCTACGCGTGCCCGCCGGTCCTGGTCCTCACCGGCAGGCCGCAGGACGGTTGGCTAGCATCGTGGTCGCTCGCCGACGACGCGGTGCCCCGGCCGTTCGACGCGGTCGCCCTCCAGCGCGCCGTCGCCGACCTGCTGCGCGCCTCCGGCACGCGGTAGCCGACCAGGAGACCGACCAGCCGAAGGGCCACCCGTGACCGCCACCCCGCACCCTGCCGCCTCGACCACGAGCGACTCGACGGGTGCGGGGCTCACCTGGCCCGGTCTGCTCACCGAGCTCGTCGCGGGGAACGACCTCGACGCCGAGCGCACCGCGTGGGCCATGGACCAGGTCATGTCGGGCGAGGTCTCGCCCGTGAGGCTCGCGAGCTTCCTCGTCGCGCTGCGCGCGAAGGGCGAGACGGTCGCCGAGCTCACCGGCCTCGCCGACGCGATGCTCGCGCACGCGAGCCGTTTCTCCGTGGACGGGCCCGCCGTGGACATCGTCGGCACGGGCGGCGACCGCGCCCACACCGTGAACATCTCGACGATGGCGTCGCTCGTCATCGCGGGCGCGGGCGTGCGCGTCGTCAAGCACGGCAACCGCGCCGCGACGTCGTCGTCGGGGGCCGCGGACGTGCTCGAGGAGCTCGGGATCCGGCTCGACCACGGTCCCGACCGCGTGGCGCGCATCGTGCAGGAGGCGGGGATCACCTTCTGCTTCGCCATGGTGTTCCACCCGTCGATGCGGCACGCGGGCGTCGCGCGCAAGGAGCTCGGCATCCCGACGGCGTTCAACGTGCTCGGCCCCCTGACGAACCCCGCGCAGCCGCGCGCGGCCGCGATCGGCGTGGCCGACGCCCGGATGGCGCCGCTCATCGCCGGCGTGCTCGCCGGGCGCGGCACGTCGGCGCTCGTGTTCCGCGGCGACGACGGTCTCGACGAGCTCGCGGCCACCGGCGGCGCCACGGTGTGGGAGGTGCGCGACGGCGCCGTGACGGAGCACCGCCTCGACCCCGTCGCCGACCTCGCGCTGACGCCCGTCACCGTCGAGGACCTGCGGGGCGGGAACGCGGCGCACAACGCCGACGTCGCGCGGCGGTTCCTCGCGGGCGAGCCGGGCGCGGTGCGCGAGACCGTGCTGCTCAACGCGGCCGCGGGCCTCGTCGCCGACGGCACGCTGCCCGGTACCGCGGAGGGCTCGCTCGTCGAGCGGCTGCGCGCGGCCTACGACGTCGCGGCCCGCAGCGTCGACTCCGGTGCCGCGCGCGCGGCGCTCGCCCGCTGGGCGGAGGCCGCGGCGCGCGACTGACGGCCAGTCAGCCGGCGCGCGACTGACCGCCGGTCAGTCGTCGAGGCCGAGGGCGAACGCCTGCTCGAGGTCCACGTTCGAGTAGGCGCGGAACGCGATGAACGTCTCGGTGCGCACGACGCCCTGGACCTTGCTGATGCGGTCCGCGATGACGTCGGCGAGCTGGTCGTGCTCCTGGACCCGCACCATCGCGACGAGGTCCGCCTTGCCCGTCACCGAGTAGACCTCGCTGACCCCGCGCAGGTCCGCGACCTCCGACGCCACCTCGGGGATGCGTGCGGGGTCGGTGTCGATCAGGACGATGGCGGTGAGCATGGTTCCTCCGGGGACGGGTCGTCGTCAGGCGACCACTCTACGGTCGGCCCGGCCGACGCGTGGGCCAGGTCGGCGCCGTCGGCGTCCGCGTGGCGCGCGACGTGGCGGGCCGTGGCCGCGAGGTCCACGTGCGACCCGGCCGAGCGGACCGGGCACGCCCAGGGACCCGTGACGTCGACGATCCGCACCCCGGGTTCCTGGAGCCACGACAGCAGGATCTCGGCCTCGTGCGGATGGCTCGCGGGGGCCGGCGGCACGGGTGGTGTCACCGTCTCGCCCGTCGCGACGAGCGCGTGCACGAGCGGCCACGGGTCGGTGCCCGGGGCGCTGACGCCGGTCGCGGCGAGCCGCGCGTGCCGCACGACGACGACCTCCCACCCGCCGGCGTCCGTCGGGCGGGCGGCGACGAGCTCGGCGCACGCGGCGAGCGGGGCGAGCCGCTGCGCACGCGCCGCGCCCGTGAGGAAGGCGCGCAGGCGCTGGGTCAGCTCGCCGGCCTGCTCGAAGCGCTCGTCTCGCGAGAGCGCCACGATGCGGCGCCCGAGCTCGGCGACCACGCGCGACGGGTCGCCCTCGAAGGCCTCGCGCGCGCCCGCCGCGACGTCGCCGTAGCCCGCGTCGCGCTCGGTCGCCGTGCACGGGGCGGAGCAGCGGCCCATCTCGGCGAGCACGCACGCCGTCGCGCCGGGCGAGGCGACGACGGGGAGGCGCCGGGTGCACTGGCGCAGCGCGAAGGCGTCGTGCAGGGCGTCCACGGCGGCCTGGGCCTGGTGCCGCGAGGCGAACGGGCCGATGTGCGCCGCCGGTGCGCGGACGTCGCGGACCAGCGAGAGGCGCGGGTACGCCTCGTCGGTGAGCCGGACCCACGTCATGCGCTCCGGGTGCCGCGACCGGCGGTTGTACCGCGGCGCGTGCTCGGCGATGAGGCGCAGCTCGCGGACCTGCGCCTCGAGCGGCGTCGCGCACACGACGGGCGTGACGGCGTGCGCGATGCGCACCATCTCGGTGATGCGCCCGCGCTTCTCCGAGCGCGTGAAGTACGACCGCACGCGGCGCCGGATCGACGTCGACGTGCCGACGTACAGCACCTCGTCGCCGGGGCCGCGGAAGAGGTAGACGCCGGGCGCGTCCGGCAGGCCGTCGGCGAGGTGGCGCTTGCGGCGCACGTCCTGCGGCACGGGGTCCGTCGCCCCGGCGAGGTCCTCCAGGTGCGTCACGCCGAGCGGGCCGAGGCGGCCGAGGAGCGCGTGCAGCACGTCGACGGTGGCGCGTGCGTCGGCGAGCGCGCGGTGGTCCGGCGTGACGGTGGCGCGGAAGAGGGCCGCGAGCGTCGCGAGCTTGTGGTTCGGTGCCTCGTCGCGCGTGACGACCCGCCGCGCGAGGGGCACGGTGTCGAGCACCTGGTTCCCGGGCCAGTCGTAGCCCGCGGAGCGGCACGCGGCCTTGAGGAACGAGATGTCGAACGGCGCGTTGTGCGCGACGAGCACGGCGCCGCGCGCGAACTCGAGGAAGCTGGGCAGCACGGCCTCGATGCGGGGCGCGGTGGCGACCATGGACGACGTGATGCCGGTGAGCCGGGCGACGAAGGCGGGCACGGGCACCCCGGGGTCGACGAGCGTCTGGAACTCACCGAGCACCTCGCCGCCGCGCACCTTCACCGCGCCGATCTCCGTGATCCCGGCGCCCGCGGGGGAGCCGCCGGTCGTCTCGAGGTCGACGACGACGAACGTCACCTCGTGCAGCGGCGTGCCCAGGTCCTCGAGCGTGGGCTGGACGGGGACGCCCTGCGGTGCGGACCCGGCGCGGGGGGCGGCGAGGGCGGGTCCGGACGACATGGCGGCGAGGCTAGCGAAGGCCACCGACACCGCCGCCGCGAGGTCCGTCGGCCGCCCGCCGACACGAAGTCCGGGAGCCGGGGCGCGCGTCCCCGGGCGGCATAGGGTGGGACCGAGAGAATCAGGACGATCAGGGACGAAGCGCCCGCGATGACCCGCGGACGAGGTGCGGAGGAGGCGCGGCGCATGGTGGCCGACGGACCGGAGGACGCCCTGCCCGCGGAGCCGGACGTGCCGCCGTCGGTCCGCAGCCTCCTCGTGGCCGCCGCGGCGGACGCGCTCGGAGCGCTCGACACGGCCCTGGTCCCGGTCGCGCTCCAGCGGGTGCGGGCCTTCGCGCCCCGGCGGCGGGCGACGGCCGGTGCGGCGCCCCTGTGGCGGGCCCTGGTCGACGACGCGGGGTTCCGGCACGCGGTCGCCGCGGTCTGGTCCCGTGAGCACGACAGCGAGCCGGAGCCCGACCCCGCGCCCCCGGACGACCTGTCCCCGGCGCAGGTGCGCGAGCGGGCTGCGGGTGCCTTCCTCCTGCGGCCCGACGGCTGGCAGGCGGAAGTGGAGTGCGCTCGCTCGCTCGACGACACCCTCCGGGCGGACCGGTCGGCCCGGGACGACGCGGCCCGCCTCCGCGTCGAGCGCGATCGGCTCGCCCGCCAGGTCGAGGAGCTCCAGGCGCGGGCCCGCGACGCCGACGCGCGCGCGGAGGCCGCCATGGCTGAGCTCGCCGCGGTACGCCGGACCGAGCGGCGGCTGCGCGCGGACGCGGACCGGGCGCGGGCCGAGGCGCGGGCCGCCGAGCGGGCGGCGCGGGGGGAGCGGGACGCCGCCGAGGCCGCGCTGCGGGACGCGCGCGAGGAACGTCGCGCGGCCGCCGTCGAGCTGGCCCGGGCGCGCGCGGAGCGGGACGTGGCACGCCGGGCGCGGACGTCGTCGGCCGACCTCGCGACGGCCCGCGCGCGGCTCCTGCTGGACACGGTGGTCGACGCGGCGGCGGGGCTCCGGCGCGAGCTCGCGCTCGGCCCGTCGACCACGACGCCCGCCGACGACGTCGCCGCCGGGCTGCCGGACGCGGCGCGTCCCCGGCCGGGGTCGCGCGGCCGCGCGGCGGACGACCCGGCGCTCGTCGACGACCTGCTGTCGGTCCCGCGGACGCACCTGGTCGTCGACGGCTACAACGTGACGAAGACGGGCTACGGCGAGCTGTCGCTCGCGGACCAGCGCGACCGCCTCCTCTCCGGCCTGCTCCGCGTGGCCGCCGCCGGCACGGAGGTCACCGTGTGCTTCGACGGCGCCGACGGCGGCCCCCGGCCGGTGCACGCCCCGCGCGGCGTGCGCGTGCTGTTCTCGTCGGGGGAGATCGCGGACGACCTCATCCGGCGCCTGGTCGCCGCCGAGCCGCCCGGGCGCCCGGTCGTCGTCGTGACGAGCGACCGCGCCGTCGCCGACGACGTGCAGGCGATGGGCGCGGCGTGCGTCCCGGCCCACGCCCTCCTGGCGCGGCTCGCCCGCCGCTGACGACGCGGCCCTCCCCGGCGTGCTGCCGGGGAGGGCCGTGGTGCGCGGGGACGAGGGCCCCGGGCCGTGTCAGCGGACGGGCGCGGGCCCGTCGACGTAGATCGCCTCGACGTCGGCCGCGAAGTCCTTGAGCACCTCGCTGCGCTTCACCTTGAGCGACGGCGTGAGGTAGCCGTTCTCGACCGTGAAGTCCGTCGTGAGGACCGTGAACTTGCGGATCGACTCGGCGCGGGACACCGCCTGGTTCGCGCGCGTGACCGCGGCGTCGAGGGCGGCGAGGACGTCCGGGTCCTTGGCCGCCTGCTCGACGGTCAGCGGCTCCTTGCCGTGCATGCTCGCCCAGCCGGGCAGGCCCTCCGGGTCGAGCGTCACCAGGGCGCCGATGAACGGCTTCTGGTCGCCCACGACGACGCACTGCGAGACGAGCGCGTGCGCGCGGATCCGGTCCTCGAGGACGGCGGGTGCGACGTTCTTGCCGCCCGCGGTGACGATGATCTCCTTCTTGCGCCCGGTGATGCGCAGGAAGCCGTCCTCGTCGAGCGAGCCGAGGTCGCCGGTGCGGAACCAGCCGTCGACGAACGCGTCCGCGGTCGCCTGCTCGTTGTTGTGGTAGCCGCGGAAGATGTGGTCCCCGCGCAGGAGGATCTCGCCGTCCTCGGCGATCCGGGCGCCGCAGCCGGGGAGCTGCTCGCCGACGGTCCCGATCTTCGTGTTCCCGGGGCGGTTGACGCTCGTCGGTGCCGTCGACTCGGTGAGGCCGTAGCCCTCGAGGATCCGCACGCCGATGCCGCGGTAGAAGTGGCCGAGCCGCTCGCCCAGCGGCGCGCCGCCCGAGACGGCGTACTTCGCGCGACCGCCGAGCGCGTGCCGGAGCTTCTTGAAGACGAGCGCGTCCGCGACCTTGTGCTGCAGGCGCAGCCCGATGCCCGGCCCCGACGGCTCGTCGAGCGCGCGCGAGTACGCGATCGCGGTCGCGGCGGCCCAGTGGAAGATCTTCAGCTTGCCGCCCGCGGCCGCCTTCTGCTCCGAGGAGTTGTAGACCTTCTCGAAGACGCGCGGCACCGAGAGGATGTACGTCGGCTTGAACGTGCCGAGGTCCTCGAGCAGCGTCTTGGTGTCCGGCGTGTGGCCCAGCACCGTGCCGCCGGCCACGACGAGCACGCCGATGAACCGCGCGAACACGTGGGCGAGCGGCATGAACAGCAGCGTGCGGCCGCCCGGCTCCCCGAAGACCTCGGGCACGGCGGCCACGGCGTTGACCGTGAGGGAGTAGAAGTTCTGGTGCGTGAGCTCCGCGCCCTTGGGGCGGCCGGTCGTGCCGGAGGTGTAGATGATCGTCGCGACGTCCGCGAGGTCGGCCAGGCCGCGCCGGCGCACGATCTCGGCGTCGTCCACGCCGGCGCCGTCGGCCGTGAGCGTGGCGATCGCGCCCGCGTCGATCGCCAGCACGTCCTGCAGGGCCGGGGCCTGGTCGCGCACCTCCTCGACCGTCGCCGCGTGCGCCTCGGTCTCCACGACGAGCAGGCGCACGTCCGCGTCCGAGAGGATCCACTGCACCTGCTCCGGGCTCGACGTCTCGTAGAGCGGCACGGGCACGGCGCCCGCCGCCCACGTCGCCCAGTCGAGCAGGGTCCACTCGTAGCGCGTGCGCGACATGATGCCCACGTGGTCGCCCGGCTGGATGCCGCGGGCGACGAGCCCCTTCGCGACGGCGACGACCTCGGCGTCGAACTCGCGCGCGCTGAGCGCCTGCCACGCACCGTCGGCACCCGTGCGGCGCTCGACCATCGGCGCGGCCGGGTCGGCCGCGACGCGGCTCGCGAGGAGGTCGTTGAGGTTCTTCGAGGGATCGACTTCGACGATCCGTGGGGCGCTGATCTCGTCCATTCTGGCTCCAGTGGCAGTAGTCGACGGTGGGAGAACCCTACCCAGTGGCGGCGTGTGCCCGAGACCTGCCGTTGTCGGTAGGCTTCAGGTGCTGTGCGCTGCTTGCGCAACGTTTCGCGCGGGCGCGGAGTTCCGGTGGCCCGACCCGTGGCGCGGGGTCGAGGCCCCGTCGTCGTGCGTGGTCCGTGAGCGGGCGAGCACCCGCAGCGAGACCTTGCAGTCAGCGGAACCGAGCGAGTAGAGGACGGGACATGCACGCCATCGGGGTGGACATCGGCGGGACGAAGATCGCGGCCGGGGTCGTCGACGAGAAGGGCGAGATCCTCGTCCAGACGCGCCGCGACACCGAGCCCGACGACGTCGCGAGCATCGACCGCGCCATCGCCGACGTCTATGCCGAGCTCACCGCCGACCACGAGGTCGGCGCGATGGGCCTCGCGGCGGCCGGCTTCGTCAGCCCGGACCGCACCTCGGTGCTCTTCGCGCCGAACATCGCGTGGCGCGAGTACCCGCTGGCGCGCAACGTGCGCGAGCTCATCGGCGACGTCGACGTCCCGATCGTCGTGGAGAACGACGCGAACGCGGCCGGCTGGGCGGAGTTCCAGTTCGGCGTCGCGCGCGACGCGACCGACATGCTCATGCTCACGGTCGGCACGGGGCTCGGGGGCGCGATCGTCGTCGACCGCGAGCTCGTGCGCGGCAAGTGGGGCGTCGCGGCGGAGGTCGGCCACATGCGCGTCGTCCCCGGCGGGCACTACTGCGGCTGCGGCCACGAGGGCTGCTGGGAGCAGTACGCGTCCGGGCGCGCCCTCGTGCGTGACGGGCAGAACGCCCTCATCGCCCAGCCGGACCGCGCGACGCGCCTGCTCGAGATCTGCGGCGGCGACCCGGACAAGCTCAACGGTCCCCAGATCACCCAGGCCGCGCAGGAGGGCGACGACCTCGCGGTCGAGCTGCTCGCGAACCTCGGCCGCTGGATCGGCGAGGGCGCGGCGTCGGTCACGGCCCTGCTCGACCCGGAGCTCATCGTCATCGGCGGCGGCGTCGGTGCGGCGGGCGACCTCCTGCTCCAGCCGGTGCGGCGCGCGTTCGCCGACCAGCTCTCCGCGCGCGGGCACCGCCCGGAGGCGCGGATCGAGCTCGCCGAGCACGGCAACGAGGCGGGCATCGTCGGCGCCGCGGACCTCGCGCGCCGCTGACGGGCGGCGCGGGCGCGGTGCGGGGGAGGCGCGGGCGTCAGACGACGGCGCCCGGCCCCCGGTCGTCGTCGTCCCGCCGGTGCGGCATGCGCCAGAGCAGGATCGCGAGCCCCACGAGGAAGGCGCCGCCGCCCACCTGCGCGACGAGCACGGGGTACGGGCGTGCCACGACCAGCACGACGAGCAGCAGGATCGGCATGCCGACGACGAGCGCCCACGCCATCGTCAGGAGCGGGTCGCGCCCGAGGACGAGCGGCGGGTCCGGGGGCACGAAGTGGCTCTCGGCCTCCTCGAGGTCCTCGACCTCGGGCGTCGTGGGCCAGTCGCGCGGCCCCGTCGGGCGCACCCAGGGCGCCACGGGCACGGACCCGAGCACGTCGCGGCCGCTGCGCGGGGCGCCCTCGGGCGCCCCGGCCGCCGGGTCCTGCGCGGCCCGGGGGTCGTCGCCCGGGCGGACGCCCGGCTCGGACCGGTCGAGCTCGGACAGGTCCGCGAGCTCGGCCACGATGCCGGCCCACCGGGCGTCGACGTCGAGCGCGGGCTCGGGCGCCTCGTCGCGCGGCGCCGTCGCCTCCCCGTCGTCGGCGGCAGGGTGGTCCGCACCCGGCGCCGCGTCGTCGGGCGTGGGGTCGGGGACGTCGTCGGGCTGCGGGGAGTCCGGCTGGGCGTTCGGTGCGGCCATGGGAATCACTCTAGAGTCGGATGCACGTCCCGCGCCGGGACCCCGCGAGGAGGAACGTTGTTCTACTGGTTCATGAAGCAGGTGATGGTCGGCCCGATCCTGCGGCTCCTGTACCGTCCCTGGACGCGGGGCGTCGAGCACGTGCCGGACGAGGGCGGTGCCATCCTCGCGAGCAACCACCTCGCGGTGATCGACTCGTTCATCCTGCCGCTCGTCCTCGACCGCAAGGTCCAGTTCCTCGGCAAGTCCGACTACTTCACGGGCACGGGCGTCAAAGGCCGCCTGACCGCGGGCTTCATGCGCGGCGTCGGGACGATCCCCGTGGACCGCGCGGGCGGCAAGGCGAGCGAGGCCGCGCTCGAGACGGGCCTGCGCGTCCTGCGCGAGGGCGACCTGTTCGGCATCTACCCGGAGGGCACGCGCAGCCCGGACGGACGGCTGTACCGCGGCAAGACGGGCGTCGCGCGCCTCGCGCTCGAGTCGGGCGCCCCGGTGGTCCCGGTCGCGATGGTCGGGACGAACATCGCGCAGCCGATCGGCAAGGTCATCCCCACGCCGATGCGCATCGGGGTCGTCATCGGCGAGCCCCTCGACTTCTCGCGCTACCGCGGCATGGAGAACGACCGCTTCATCCTGCGCGCCGTCGCCGACGAGATCCAGTACGCGATCATGCGGCTGTCCGGCCAGGAGTACGTCGACATCTACGCGGCCACGGCCAAGGCGCGCCTCGCGGCCGGCCACACCGAGTCCGAGGTGGCGGGCGGAGCCCCCGGCGGGCGTCCCGCCCCGGACGTCCAGGTCCCGGAACCGCCGCCGGAGCCCGGCGCGGCGTCAGTAGACTGAGCGACGGCCGGTCGCGCCGGGCCCGTGCAGGGCCCGAGCCCCGTCGCCGCCACCCCGCCGGACCGCGTCCGTCCGGCCAGGATCCGTCCTACGAGAGGTTCTGAGTTCACATGTCGGTTCGTCGCGTCGCCCTCCTCACCGCGGGCGGTTTCGCCCCGTGCCTGTCCTCCGCGGTCGGGGGTCTCATCGAGCGGTACACGGAGCTCGACCCGGAGATCGAGATCATCGCCTACCAGTACGGCTACCACGGCCTGCTGACCGGCACGAAGATCGTCGTGGACTCCGAGGGGCGCAAGCAGGCGGGGATCCTGCACCGCTTCGGCGGCTCGCCGATCGGCAACTCGCGCGTCAAGCTCACCAACGCGGCCGACTGCGTCAAGCGCGGCCTCGTCCAGGAGGGCCAGGACCCGCTGCAGGTCGCCGCGGAGCAGCTCAAGGCGGACGGCGTCGACGTGCTGCACACGATCGGCGGCGACGACACGAACACGACCGCGGCCGACCTCGCCGCGTACCTCCACGAGAACGGCTACGAGCTCACGGTCGTGGGCCTGCCGAAGACGATCGACAACGACGTGATCCCGATCCGTCAGTCGCTCGGTGCGTGGACCGCCGCCGAGGAGGCCGCGGGCTTCGCCGCCAACGTCATCGGCGAGCACCGCTCGGGCCCGCGCATGCTCATCGTGCACGAGGTCATGGGCCGGCACTGCGGCTGGCTCACCGCGGCGTCCGCCGCCGAGTACCGCAAGTGGCTCGACGCCCAGGAGTGGGCTCCGGCCCTCGGCCTGACGCGCGAGCGCTGGGACGTCCACGCGGTCTTCCTGCCGGAGCTCGCGCTCGACATCGACGCCGAGGCCGAGCGCCTCAAGGCGATCATGGACGAGCAGGGCAACGTCAACATCTTCCTGTCCGAGGGCGCCGGCATGCACGAGATCGTGGCGCAGCTCGAGGCGGCGGGCGAGGAGGTCCAGCGCGACCCGTTCGGCCACGTCAAGCTCGACACGGTCAACCCGGGTCAGTGGTTCGCCAAGCAGTTCGCCGAGAAGCTGGGCGCCGAGAAGGTCATGGTCCAGAAGTCCGGCTACTTCTCGCGCGCGGCCGCCGCGAACGCCGAGGACCTGCGCCTCATCAAGTCGATGACCGACCTCGCGGTCGAGTGCGCGTTGCGCGGCGAGTCGGGCGTCATCGGCCACGACGAGGAGAACGGCGACCGCCTGCGCGCCATCGAGTTCCCGCGCATCGCCGGGGGCAAGGCGTTCGACGTGTCGCAGCAGTGGTTCGGCGAGCTCCTCGAGGGCATCGGCCAGCCGCTCGTGCCCGCGACGCCCGCGGCCCACTGACCGGCACCACCGCACCAGGAACCTCGTCAGGGGACGCCGTATGACCACCACGAGCGAGCCGGGGACCGACTCCGGGCTCGACCACTTCCGCACGCTCGTCGCGCTCCAGCAGCCGACGTGGCCGGACGAGGCGGCGCTCGACGCCGTCCGTGACCGGCTGGCGGCCTCCGCGCCGCTCGTGGTGCCGGCGGCTGCCGACACGCTGCGCTCCCGCCTGGCCGCGGCCGGGCGGGGCGAGGCGTTCCTCCTGCAGGGGGGCGACTGCGCCGAGACGTTCGCGGAGGCGAACGCCGACCGGATCCGCAACAAGATCCGCACCATCCTCCAGATGGCGGTCATCCTCACGCACGGCGCGAGCATGCCCGTCGTCAAGATGGGCCGCATGGCGGGGCAGTACGCCAAGCCGCGCAGCTCCGACTCGGAGACGCGCGACGGCGTGACCCTGCCCGCGTACCGGGGCGACATGATCAACGGGCACGCCTTCACGCCCGAGGCGCGCATCCCCGACCCGGAGCGCCTCGTCCAGGCGTACCAGATCTCCGCGGCGACGTGGAACGTCGTGCGCGCGTTCACGACCGGCGGCTTCGCGGACCTACGCCAGGTCCACGAGTGGAACCGCGGCTTCATGCGCAACCCCGCCTACGCGCGGTACGAGCGGACCGCGTCCGAGATCGACCGCGCGATCCGCTTCATGGACGCGTGCGGCGCCGACTTCGACGCGCTGCGCACCGTCGAGTTCTTCGTCAGCCACGAGGCGCTCGTGCTGGACTACGAGCGCGCGCTCACGCGCCGGGACGCGCGCACGGGGGACGCGTACGACACCTCCGCCCACTTCCTGTGGATCGGGGAGCGCACGCGCCAGCTCGACGGCGCGCACGTCGACTTCCTCTCGCGCGTCGCGAACCCCATCGGGGTCAAGCTCGGCCCGACGACGACGCCCGACGTCGCGCTCGAGCTCGCCCGCCGTCTCAACCCCGACGACGTCGAGGGCCGCCTGACCTTCGTCACGCGCATGGGCGCGGGCAACGTGCGCGACGCGCTCCCGCCGCTCGTCGAGGCCGTCGCGCGCGCGGGCGTGCCCGTCACGTGGGTCACGGACCCCATGCACGGCAACACCATCACGTCCGCGAGCGGCTACAAGACGCGCCGGTTCGACGACGTCCTCGACGAGGTGCGCGGCTTCTTCGAGGTGCACCGCGCCGCGGGGACCGTGCCGGGCGGGCTGCACGTCGAGCTCACGGGCGACGACGTGACCGAGGTGCTGGGCGGGAGCGAGGAGATCGACGACGCGGGGCTCGCCCTGCGCTACGAGACCCTCGTCGACCCGCGCCTCAACCACCAGCAGTCGCTGGAGATGGCCTTCCAGGTCGCGGAGATGCTGCGCGGCTGAGGGCGCGGGGACTGCCGTCTCCCGTCGAGCGCAGGGCTGTGGCCCGTCCCGTGGTCGGGGCGGGCCACAGCCGTCTGCGCGGGTCGTGAGGTCAGAAGACGTTGAGGACGATGGTCGAGCCCTTGGGCGCGGTGCGCCCGTCACCGCCCGGGGGGTCCTGGGCGTAGACGATGTTGAGCGGGTGGATGCCCTGCGGGTAGCGGATCTCCACCTGGAAGCCCGCGTCCTTCAGGGCCTTCTCGGCGTCGGCGACGTTGCGGGTGCTGACGTTCGGGACATCGACGAGCGGGGGGCCGAGCGACACCACGACGTTCACGGTGTCCTTCCGGTGGGCGTCGGAGCCCTGCTCGGGGTCCTGGCGGATCACGAGCCCTGCGCCGACGGTCTCGGAGTACTCCTCCGTGACGGCGGGGACGAGGCCCTGCTCCTCGAGCGCGGCGACCGCGGCGTCCTTCGCGGCGCCCGTGACCTGCGGCACGACGACGGGCGCGGGCCCGGACGAGACGGTGAGCACCACCGGCACGTCGTGCCGGATCGTGGCGCCCTCCTCGATGACGTTGCCGTCGGGGTCCTTCACGGCCATGACCTGGCCCGACGGCACCTCGTCGTGCGGCGTGGCGACGGGGTCGCCGAGCGTCAGGTCGGCGCCCTCGATCGCGGCGGTCGCCTCCTCCTGCGTCGCGCCCACGAGACCGGTCGGCACCGTGAGCATCCGCACGCCCTTCGACACGACGAGCTGCACGCTGCCGTCCTTGCGCACGTCCTCGCCGGACGCCGGGTCCGTCGCCACGACGGCGCCCTCGGGCACGGCGTCGTCGTAGCGCTCCTCGACCGTGTGGGAGAGGCCCGCGTCGTCGAGGATCGCGACGGCCTCCGGGCGCGCCGCCTCGACGAGGCCGTCCGGGACCTGGGTGTAGGCGCCCGGCCCGGACGAGAACCACCACGCGGCGCCGCCGCCGACGCCCGCGAGGACGAGGAGCACGACGAGCGACCAGACGACCACGCGGCCGTGGCCACGTCGCCGCGCCGGGGCAGGGGCAGCAGGGGGCGGCGGGCCGGGCCGCGTGGTCGGCGCGACGACGTGCCCGACGGCGAGCGGCTCGGTGAGGCCCGCGGCCTCGCGGTCGCGCAGGCTGAGCGCCGCGAGGGACGCGGTCACGGCGGCGGACGGGTCGTCGGGCTCGGTCCGCGGGCCCGGACCCGGCGGGGGCGGCACGACGGCGGACCCCCCGGCGGGCGGGTCGACGCGCCGCTCGAGGTCGGCCGGGTCGAGCGCCGCGCGGGTCGAGCGCACGAGCGCGAGCGCGGCGCCGGCGTCGGCCGGGCGGTCGGCGGGGTCCCGCGCCGCGAGCGCGCACAGCAGGTCGTCGACCTCGGGCGGGATCCACGGGGCGACGTCCGACGGCGGGGGCACGTCGTTGTTCACGTGCTGGAACGCGACCTGGATCGGCGTCGTGCCGGTGTGCGGGACGGTGCCGAGCAGCATCTCGTACGCGAGGATGCCCGCCGCGTAGACGTCGGTGCGGGCGTCGCACGTGCCGGTCGCGATGAGCTCGGGGGAGAGGTAGGCGACGGTCCCGAGGATCGTGCCCGTCGTCGTCGCGGTCACCTCGTTCACGGCGCGCGCGAGACCGAAGTCGGTGACCTTGAGCCGGCCCTCGGTGTCGAGCAGGACGTTCTCGGGCTTGATGTCGCGGTGCACGAGCCCCGCACGGTGGGCGGCGGCGAGCGCGTCGAGCACGTGGTCGAGCACGTCGAGCGTGCGACCCAGCGTCAGGGTGCGCTCGGTGAGCATGGTGCGGCGCAGGTTCGACCCCGCCACGTACTCCATCGTCAGGTAGCTCGTGTCGCCGTCGAGGCCCTGGTCGTACACGGCGACGAGGCCCGGGTGGGTGAGGCGGGCCGCGGCGCGCGCCTCACGGCGGAAGCGGGAGACGAAGTCGGCGCCGGACGCGCCCTCGGCGAGGTGGGGGTGCATGACCTTGAGCGCGACCTCGCGCTCGAGCCGACGGTCGATCGCGAGGTACACCGTCGCCATGCCGCCTCGCGCGATGCGCGAGACGACCTCGTACCGCCCGTCGACCAGGCGGCCGACGAGGGGATCGGTCGTCACGGTGGCCACGGGGAGAGTCTAGGTGGCCGGGTGTCACGATCCGGTGAGCACGGCGCGCACGGCGTGGGTGTCGTGTGGAGGCACGCCGTAGGCTTGCCCGGTGACCGATCGCGACACCAGCCCCCGCCCCACGCTCGACGACCTCGTCGGCGAGTGGCTGACCCTCCCCGACGTCGCCGAGGCGCTCGGCACCGACATCGGCAAGGTGCGCCGCCTCGTGCAGGAGCGGCGCGTCGTGGGCGTGAAGCGCGGCGAGCGCACGACGTTCCAGGTCCCGGCGCGCTTCCTCGTGCCGCTGCACCTGGTCGACCCGGCGAACGCCGGCCGCCCGGACGAGAGCGGCCGCGTGGGTGTCCTGTCGAGCCTGCAGGGCACGATCGTCGTGCTCACCGACGCCGGCTTCGACGACGCCGAGATCCTCGAGTGGCTCTTCACCCCGCACGACGAGCTCGGCGAGGCCCCGTTCGACACGCTCCTCAGCGGGCACAAGGCGCGCGTGCGCCGCGTGGCGCAGTCCGAGCTCTGACGCGCTCCGCCGTCGGCCCGATCGTCCGGGCCGACGGGCGGCGGTGCGGTCAGGCCGTGCGCTCGACGGCGGCGCGCGCGAGCAGCGCGAGCATCGTCGCGCCCGGCTCCGCGAGCCCGGCCCCGTCGAGGGCGGCTGCGGCGCGCTCGGTGAGCTCCGCGATGAGCGACTCGACGGCGTCGCGCGCGCCCGTCTCGACGAGGACGGCGCGCAGGTCCTCCACCGTGGCCGGGTCGAGGTCCGGGTCGCCCAGGTGCGTGAGCAGCAGCTCGCGCTGAGCGGGCGTCGCCGCGGCCAGCGCGCGCACGACGAGCACCGTCCGCTTGCCCTCGCGCAGGTCGTCGCCGGCCGGCTTTCCGGTGACCTGCGCGTCGCCGAAGACGCCGAGCACGTCGTCGCGGAGCTGGAACGCCTCGCCCACGGGCAGGCCGAACGCGCTCGTCGCGGCGACCGCGTCGTCGTCGGCCCCGGCGAGCGCGGCGCCGAGCGCGATGGGGTGCTCGACGCTGTAGCGCGCGGACTTCGAGCGGATCACGGCCCGGGCCCGCTCCTCGTCGGCCGCCGGGTCCTCGCCCCACGGCAGGACCTGCGCGTGCACGTCGAGGTACTGGCCGGCCGTGACCTCCGTCTGCATGCGGCCGAACACGCGTCGCGACCGCGTGGCGACCGCAGGTGCGAGGGCGTCGAGCGCGTCGCCGAGCTCCCGGTGGCTCGCGATGAGCGCGAGGTCGCCGAGCAGGATCGCGGCGTTCTCGCCGTACCGCGCGCCGTCGCCGGACCAGCCGAGGTCGCGGTGGCGCGCCGCGAAGGCGCGGTGCGCCGTCGGGCGCCCGCGGCGGGTGTCCGAGGAGTCCATGACGTCGTCGTGGAAGAGCGCCGCCGCCTGGAAGAGCTCGAGCGCCGCGCCGGCGCGCAGCACCGCGGGTCGGTGCGGGCCCGCTGCGTCACCGCCGTGCGCGCGCCACGACCAGTAGCAGAACGCGGCGCGCAGGCGCTTGCCGCCCGCGAGCAGCTCCTGCGTCGCGTCGGCGAGCACGTCCGTGTCCGGGTGGGTCCCGGCGAGCTCGGCGCGCATCGCCGCGGTCGAGGCGTGCAGGGCGTCGTCGACGCCTGCGCGCACCCCCTCGCGGTCGACGAGCGCGGCGGGGCTCGGGTCGGTGAGGTCCTCGGACGCCTGGGGAGGGACGGAGGGCGAGGTCGGCAGCGACGGGTTCGGCACGGGGGCAGCCTATGCGGAGCGGGCGACACCCTGCCCGCCCGGTCTCGTCGCGGGCGGGCGGCGCGGCGCCTCAGCCGGGGACGACCTGGCCGCTGATCGTCACGAGGCGTTCGGTCTCGTCGTCGAAGACGCCGACGGCGACCGACTCGGTCGGGGCCTCGGGCGCGGTCGTGCGGACGAACGTGGTGAGCGAGGTGAGCGCGCTCGGCACGGTCGACGGCGACACCTCGAACCCGGCCGGGCCCAGCGTGTCGGTGTAGTAGGCGGTGAGCGCCTCGACCGTGTCCGTCGAGCGCAGGTTCAGCGTGACGTCCACGAGCGCGCCGTCCTGCGACGGCCGCGCCGAGCTCGCGAGCACCTCGGCGCCCGGCGCCACCGGGACCAGCGCGGCGGGGAAACCCTCCACCAGGTCCCCGACCGCCGAGGCGGCGTCGTAGTCGGGCAGCGGCGTGCCCGGCGCGCCGGAGTCGGCGTCCGGCGCCGGCTGCTCCTCCCGGGGTGCCGCGGCGCCTTGCACGTCGGCCAGGTCCGCCTGGCACCCCGCCAGCGTCGAGCCCAGCACGGCAGCGACGAGGACGACGGCGGCCCGGCCGGCAGGGGAGAGCGCCGGGTGCGCGGCGGCGCGGGTTCGTGGTGGCACGCGCACACCGTAGTCATCCGCGCGTGCGCGAGCCACCACCGGGGTCGGGGGCCGACCACAGCCCCGGGTGCCCGCGCCGCGTCGTCCACAGCCGGGCGGCGCGCGCCCCGCACGCCGCGCGCACCGGCTGGGATGGGCGCATGACGACCCTCATCCGGGCCCAGGGCCCGCGCGAGCTCCTCGCCTACGTCCCCTTCCGGCTCGGCTACCGACCGCAGGACAGCGTCGTCCTCGTGGGGCTGCGGCCACCGCGCGGCCGCATCGGTCTCGTCGTGCGCGTCGACGTCGCCGACGCGGCGGACGTCGAGCACGGGCCGCAGCTCGCGCGGTCCGTCGTGGGGCACCTCGCGGCCGACGGCGCACGCCGCGTCGTGCTCGTCGTCTACTCCGACGCGCCGCTGCGCGCGTCGGGCGTTGCCGCCGCGCGGGTGCGGGCCGCCGTCGAGCACTGCCGCGAGGCCGCCGAGCCGCACCACGGGCCCGTCGAGGCGTGGGTCGTGTCGTCGACGGGCTGGTACGCGCTCGACTGCGCCGAGGACGACTGCTGCCCGCCGGAGGGAAGGTCGCTGCGCGAGCTCGAGTCGAGCGAGGTCGGCGCGCACATGGTGCTGTCCGGGGCGGCGCTCGCGGACTCGCGCGAGGAGGCGCTGCGGATCCCGCCCGCGGGCGCGGACGCGCGGCGCCGTGCCGCGCGCGCGGCACGGCGGGTGCGCGACCGCGCCCGGTCCGTGGCGGCCGGCGACGACGTCGCGGCCCGGGTCGCGGCCCGGGTCGCGGCCCGGGTGTCCGCCCTCGCGCTGTGGCGGACCGCGGTCGCGCAGGTCGTCGCGCGCGACCGGGCGCGGGACGGCGGGCGTACCGACGGCGGGCCGGTCGACGGCGGGCCGGTCGGCGACGGCGCCGGTGCCGCGGTGCCCGCCGCGACGGTCCTCGGGCGCCTGGCCGCGGGCCTCGAGTCGGTCCCCGTGCGCGACGCCGTGCTCCTGTCCCTCGTGCCGGGGACCGACGACCTGCCGGACCGCACCGTGCGGGGCGGGGACGTGGACGCCGGGACGGGCCGTGCCATCGCGGCCGTCGTGGACCCTGGTGCGGGCCTCGCGCCCGACCCGGCGGTCACCGGGCCGGCGAGGGCCGTGCTCGAGGCGGTCGTCGCCCACGCACCTCGCGGGAGCACCGCACCCGCGCTGACGCTCCTGGCGGTCGTGGCCTGGTGGCACGGCGACGGCGGCCGGGCCCGTCGGCGGCTGGCCGAGGCGCTCGCGGAAGACCCGACGTACCGGCTCGCGCTGCTGCTCGCGAGCGCGCTCGACGCCGGGGTCCCGCCGGGCTGGGTCCGCGCCGACGCGTGCGCCGACACGCACGACGTCGGGTAGGTTCGAGGCAACACGACCTGCGGTCGCCCCCGCGGCCGGCCGCACCCACGAGCCGTCTCCGGAGGACACATGAGCGTCGTCGTCGCGCACCTGAGCACGCCCGAGGGTCGCGAGGCTCTCGACAGCGCGGCCACCGAGGCCGTCCGGCGCGGCACCGACCTCGTCGTCGTCGTGACCGAGGCTTCCATGTCGACTCCCGAGCTCGTCGCCGCGCACGAGGACGACCTGCGACGCGTGGAGGCGCGCCTCGAGGGGACGGGTACGACGCTGCGCCGCGAGCAGGGCTCGGCGGACCTCGCGGACGACCTCGTGGGCGCCGCGGAGCGGTCGTCGGCGGAGCTCATCGTCATCGGGCTGCGTCGGCGCAGCCCCGTGGGCAAGCTCATCCTCGGCTCGAACGCCCAGCGCATCCTGCTCGACGCGCCCTGCCCCGTGCTGGCCGTCAAGCCCGAGCGGCCCGCCGGCGTCTGAGCCGCCCGCGCGTCGGCGCGCGGACGCGGATCCCTGCGGTCCGGCGCGCGACGGGCGCCGGGTGAGGGGCGGGGTGGGCGGGGGAATCTTCCAGGGTCCCGACCCGTTGTACACGTCACGAACCGGGTGACGAACGTCGTGACGACGTGGTGCGCCGGGCCGTCGGGAGGCGGCCAGGTCCGACATCACCCCGTGTCGCGGCGTCCGGCGCACGGATCGCCGGTACAATATAGGTAGTCCGCCAGAGCCCGACGACTCACCGTGAGAGTCCAGAGCAGCCCGCACTTCACGGTTCACGTCCCCGCTCCGGCGGCCCTACCGCCCCCCATGATTGCCGAAAGGTCGGTTTGTGGCGCCCTCAACCCCGATTTCCGCACTCCCGCGAGAGTTCGAGCACCCCGCCCTGCAGGAGCTCCTGCGGCGCGGCAGCGCGAACGGTCGCGTCGACGCCGAGAGCTTCCGCACCGCGTGCGAGCAGGCTGCCGTCAACGACGCCAAGCGGCTGAAGGCGGTCTTCCGCGCGCTCGCGGGCGCCGGCGTCGAGGTCGACATCCCGACCACGACGAAGGTGGCCGCGGCGGCTTCCCCGCGCAGCACGACGACCGCGCGCACCAAGCCCGCCGCGACGAAGTCCGCGTCGGCGACCAAGCGCACGACCACGACGAAGGCCGCCCCGGCGGCCGACGCCGAGGGTGCGGAGACCTCGTCGACCGGCCCCGCCAAGCCCGCCGCCCGCAAGACCGCGGCCAAGGCCCCCGCCAAGTCCAAGGCGACGCCCGCGCGCGCCAAGAAGAAGGACGACGACGAGGACGACGCCGAGGTCGAGATCGAGGACCTCGAGATCGACGTGACCGAGGACGAGGAGGCTGCGGAGCCGGGCGCCAAGAAGGCTGCCGCCGCCGCGCCGAGCGACGAGCCCGAGGAGACCGGCTTCGTCGTCTCCGACGCGGACGAGGACGACGCCCCGGTCCAGCAGGTCGTGACCGCGGGTGCGACGGCCGACCCGGTCAAGGACTACCTCAAGCAGATCGGCAAGGTCGCGCTGCTGAACGCGGAGCAGGAGGTCGAGCTCGCGAAGCGGATCGAGGCCGGTCTGTTCGCGGAGGAGAAGCTCGCGGCCGAGGGCGACGACCTGGACCGCAAGCTCAAGCGTGAGCTGCAGTGGATCGCGCACGACGGCAAGCGGGCGAAGAACCACCTGCTGGAGGCGAACCTGCGTCTGGTGGTGTCGCTGGCCAAGCGGTACACGGGTCGCGGCATGCTGTTCCTGGACCTGATCCAGGAGGGCAACCTCGGTCTGATCCGTGCGGTCGAGAAGTTCGACTACACCAAGGGCTACAAGTTCTCGACGTACGCGACGTGGTGGATCCGCCAGGCGATCACGCGCGCGATGGCGGACCAGGCGCGCACCATCCGTATCCCGGTGCACATGGTCGAGGTCATCAACAAGCTCGCGCGTGTGCAGCGTCAGATGCTGCAGGACCTGGGCCGGGAGCCCACGCCCGAGGAGCTCGCCAAGGAGCTCGACATGACCCCGGAGAAGGTCGTCGAGGTCCAGAAGTACGGCCGCGAGCCCATCTCGCTGCACACGCCGCTCGGCGAGGACGGCGACTCCGAGTTCGGCGACCTCATCGAGGACTCCGAGGCCATCGTCCCGGCGGACGCGGTGAGCTTCACGCTCCTGCAGGAGCAGCTGCACCAGGTGCTCGACACGCTGAGCGAGCGCGAGGCGGGCGTCGTCTCGATGCGGTTCGGACTCTCGGACGGCCAGCCCAAGACGCTCGACGAGATCGGCAAGGTCTACGGCGTGACGCGTGAGCGCATCCGCCAGATCGAGTCGAAGACCATGTCGAAGCTGCGCCACCCGAGCCGCTCGCAGGTGCTGCGCGACTACCTCGACTGACGCGTCGCGGCGCGCGGCCGGTGCGCACCACCGGCCGCCCGCCGTCGTCGCACGACGAAGGCCCCGAGGAGATCTCCTCGGGGCCTTCGTCGTGTCTGAGGTCTGTCTCTGAGGTGGTCGTCGCGGGGGACCGGGCGGTGGAGCCGGTCCCCGCGGTCGTGCGCTCCTGGCGCGGGACGGTGCTCGGCGGACCGGCGCGTCAGCGCGCGCCGTGCTCCGCGAGCAGCTTGTCGGTCTCGTCCTGGATGGACGTCGCGAGGTCGGTGTAGGCATCCGCGTGCGCCCGCGCGTGGTGGCCGCAGAACAGCAGCTCGCCGCTCGGCAGGACCACACGGACGTACGCCTGGGCCCCGCAGCGGTCGCAGCGGTCGGCCGCGGTCAGCGGTTCGGTGGTGGTCGTCGTAGCAGTCACATGAACATCAAACCATCCCCTCCTGAGGTTTCGTCCCGGGGGAGCGCCGGGTTCGCTACCCGCGAAGCGCGCTCACCCGCGCCGTGGCCTCCCGCCGGCATCCCGCCGGATCGCGCGGCGTCCGCGGCGGCGCGGCGGGGCAGCACCGCGCTGTGGGCGCCCTCGTCTAGGCTTGCCGCCGTGACGACCACCTCCGCTGAGTCCAGTTACACCGCTCGGCACCTGTCCGTGCTCGAGGGCCTCGAGGCCGTGCGCAAGCGACCGGGCATGTACATCGGCACGACCGACTCGCGCGGTCTCATGCACTGCCTCTGGGAGATCATCGACAACTCGGTCGACGAGGCGCTCGCGGGCAACTGCTCGAAGATCCGGGTCGTGCTGCACGCCGACACCTCCGTGACGGTCGAGGACGACGGCCGCGGCATCCCCGTCGACATCGAGCCGAAGACGGGCCTGTCCGGCGTCGAGGTCGTCTTCACCAAGCTCCACGCGGGCGGCAAGTTCGGCGGCGGGTCGTACACCGCGTCGGGCGGCCTGCACGGTGTCGGCGCGTCCGTCGTCAACGCGCTGTCCTCGCGTCTCGACGTCGAGGTCGACCGCGGCGGCAAGACGCACCGCATGACCTTCCACCGCGGTGAGCCGGGCGTGTTCAGCGACCCGAAGACCGGCCCGACGCCGGACGCCCCGTTCGAGCCGTTCGTGTCCGGGTCCGAGCTCGCGGTCGTCGCGAAGACGAAGCGCGGCGTCACCGGCACGCGCGTCCGCTACTGGGCGGACCGTCAGATCTTCCTCAAGACGGCCGTCTTCTCCTACGACGAGCTCGTCACGCGCGTGCGTCAGACGACGTTCCTCGTCCCCGGTCTCGAGATCACGGTGCGCGACGAGCGCGGCGTGCCCGGGACGCCGGGGGAGTCCGGGCCGCACGAGGAGACGTTCGTGCACACGGGCGGGTCGGTCGACTTCGTCGACTTCCTCGCGCCGGACACCCCCGTCACCGCGACGTGGCGCCTCACGGGCTCGGGCTCGTTCACGGAGACCGTCCCGGTGCTCGACGACCGCGGTCACATGACCCCGCAGGCGGTGCAGCGCGACTGCGAGGTCGACGTCGCGCTGCGCTGGGGCACCGGCTACGAGACCGAGGTCCGCAGCTTCGTCAACATCATCGCCACGCCCAAGGGCGGTTCCCACCTCGGTGGCTTCGAGCAGGGCCTGCTCAAGGTGCTGCGCAAGGCGGTCGAGACGAACGCGCGCCGCCTCAAGGTGTCGACGAAGGACGCGTCCGAGCGCATCGAGAAGGACGACGTGCTCGCCGGCCTGACGGCCGTCGTCACCGTGCGCCTCGCCGAGCCGCAGTTCGAGGGCCAGACGAAGGAGGTCCTCGGCACGGCACCGGTGCGGGGCATCGTGGCGCGCGTCGTCGAGAAGGAGCTGAACGCCCTCCTCACCTCGACCAAGCGCGACGAGAAGACGCAGGCCGCGCTGCTGCTCGACAAGGTCGTCGCCGAGATGCGCGCGCGCATCACCGCGCGCAAGCAGAAGGAGATCTCGCGGCGCAAGAACGCGCTCGAGACGTCGTCGCTGCCGGCCAAGCTCGTCGACTGCCGCAGCGACGACGTCGAGCGCAGCGAGCTGTTCATCGTCGAGGGCGACAGCGCGCTCGGCACCGCGCGCCTCGCGCGCAGCTCCGACTTCCAGGCGCTGCTGCCCATCCGCGGCAAGATCCTCAACGTGCAGAAGGCGTCCGTGAGCGACATGCTGCGCAACGCCGAGTGCACCGCGATCATCCAGGTGCTCGGCGCCGGGTCGGGGCGGTCGTTCGACCTCGAGGCCGCGCGCTACGGCAAGATCGTGCTCATGACGGACGCCGACGTCGACGGCGCCCACATCCGCACCCTCCTGCTCACGCTCTTCTACCGGTACATGAAGCCGCTCGTCGAGGCGGGCCGCGTCTTCGCGGCCGTGCCGCCGCTGCACCGCATCGAGGTCATCGGCGCCGGGCGCCGCAAGAACGAGTACATCTACACGTACTCCGAGGCCGAGCTCGCCGCGACGCTCAAGAAGCTCGACAAGGCCGGCCGCCGCTACAAGGACGACATCCAGCGGTACAAGGGCCTGGGGGAGATGGACGCCGACCAGCTCGCCGAGACGACGATGGACCCGCGCCACCGCACCCTGCGCCGCGTCACGGCCGAGCACGCCGAGGCGGCGGAGCGCGTGTTCGAGCTGCTCATGGGCAGCGACGTCGCGCCGCGCAAGGAGTTCATCGTCGCCGGCGCAGCCGAGCTGGACCACGCCCGCATCGACGTCTGACGATGTCCGCCGGGCAGGACGCGCCACTGGCGGGCGACCCCCAGCTGGCCCGCCTGCTGCGGCGCACCGTCCTCCTGGTCGCGGGGCTCAACCTCGCGTACTTCGTCGTCGAGCTCACCGTCGCGCTCGCGGCGGGTTCGGTCTCGCTGCTCGCCGACAGCGTGGACTTCCTCGAGGACACCGCGATCAACCTGCTCATCGCCGTCGCGCTGGGCTTCCCGCTCGCGCGGCGTGCGGTCCTGGGCAAGGCGCTGGCGCTGCTCATCCTCGTCCCCGCGCTGTTCGCGGCGTGGGAGGTCGTGCGCCGGTTCGGCGACCCGCCCGCACCCGAGGTGCTGCCGATCGTCCTCGCCTCGCTCGGCGCGGTCGTCGTCAACGGCGTGTGCGCGTGGCTCCTCGTCCGCGTCCGCCACCACGGCGGGTCGCTGAGCCGCGCCGCGTTCTTGTCCGCCCGCAACGACGTGCTCGTCAACGTCGCCGTCATCGCGATGGGGCTCGCGACCGCGTGGACCGGGTCCGGCTGGCCGGACCTCGTGCTGGGCTGCGGGATCATCCTCCTCGCGGGCCACTCCGCGTACGAGGTGTGGGAGGTCAGCGAGGAGGAGCGGCTGGCGGCCAAGGCCGTCGCGGGCGAGGAGATCGGGTGAGGGGCCGTCGTCCGACAGGCGGGCGACCCGGCGCGAGCCGGGCGGCGCTCCGTACGCTGGCGCCGTGACCCTCCGAACGCTCCGCGCCACGTCCGCGCGCCCGCTCACCGCCCTGACCGCCGTCCTGCTCACCGCGGGCCTGCTGGCCGGGTGCTCGTCCGCCGACGAGCCCGCTGCCGACACCACGTCGACCTCCACGGCGACCGCGGGCGAGGAGTCGAGCGCCCCGGCCGACGACGCGACGGACGAGGCGCCCGACGACGAGTCCGGCGACGGCGAGGACGCGCCCGAGCTCTCCTACGAGGGGCGCGCGGGCGCGACGGCCCTCGACCTGCTCCTCGAGGCGGACCCGTCCGCCCAGGTGACCGGTGAGGGCGAGAACGCGTTCGTCACGGCGATCGACGGCGTCGCCGCCGATCCGGACAGCGAGTTCTGGGCCCTGTACGTGAACGGCGAGATGGCTACCGTGGGTGCAGGTTCCCTCGAGACGAAGGACGGGGACGAGATCACGTGGAAGCTCGAGACGTTCACCTCGTGACGCGCTCGGAGAGCACGGCGCTGCGCTGGTGGCGGCCGGCGCTCGTCGTCACGCTCGCGGCGCTCGCCGTCGTGTGGCGGCTCGTGCGCGCCGACCTCGGCGCACCCCCGAACCTCGAGCTCGTCACCGCGGCGACGTTCGCGGCGACGATCCTGCTGCGCTCGCGGTGGGCGTTCGTCGTGCCCCTCGCGGTGACGGTCGTGTCCGACGTCGTGCTCGGCAACACGGCGATCGCGCTGTTCACGTGGAGCGCGTGGCTCGTCGTCGGGCTGGGCTCGCTGCTCGCGCGGAACACGACCGGGTGGCGCCGCGTCGGCGCGGGAGCGGCGTTCGGCGTCGCGGGCTCGCTCTGGTTCTTCGCGTGGACGAACTTCGGCGTCTGGCTGCAGGGCCGCGGCGTCTGGTACCCGGCGGGAGCGGACGGGCTCGTCGCGAGCTACGTCGCGGGTCTGCCGTTCCTGCGCACCATGCTGCTCGGCAACCTCGTGCTCGTGCCGCTGGTCGCGGCCGGGACGCTGCTCGTGGACCGGCTCGAGGCGTCGCACGGGATGGTCGGCGCCCGCGCCGTCCCCGCCGCGCGGTAGCGTGGTTCGTGCCGGACGGCCGCACGCGCCGAGCCGATGACGGGCGCAGCCGGGGCAGGAGGAAGCCATCCATGGCGGGACACCGGATCTTCGGGACGAGCTTCGCGAGCATCTACCCGCTCTACGTCACCAAGGTGGAGCGCAAGGGACGCACGAAGGACGAGCTCGACCAGGTCGTCGGCTGGCTCACCGGCTACGACGACGCCGGCCTCACGCAGGCGATCACCGACGAGATCACGCTCGAGGAGTTCTTCGACCGGGCGCCTGCGTGGAACCCGAACGCCTCGCTCATCACCGGGGTGATCTGCGGCGTCCGCGTCGAGGACATCGAGGACCCGCTGATGCAGAAGGTCCGCTACCTCGACAAGCTCGTCGACGAGGTCGCGCGCGGCAAGAAGATGTCGTCGATCCTGCGCGGCGAGGCGGCTACCGCCTCCTAGCGGCGCGCCTCACCCGAGCTCTTCCGCGAGCCCGACGATGATGCCGCCGGGCCCTCGCAGGTAGCAGAGCCGGTACGCGTCCTCGAAGCGCACGATCTCCCGCAGCACCGCCCCGCCGTGGCGGGCGAGGCGCTCGACGGTGTCGTCGAGGTCGTCCACGGCGAACATCACGCGGTGCAGACCGAGCACGTTCGGCGGGGCGGTGTCGAGCCCCAGGTCGAGCGGTGCCGGCGCGTGGTACCGCGTGAGCTCCAGCCGGCCGGGGCTGCCGGGGACGCGCATCATCGCGATCTCCGAGCGGAGGTCGTCGAGGCCGACGACGCGCTCCGCCCACCGCCCCTCGATCGTCATCCGGTTCTCGAGCTCCATCCCGAGCTCGGCGAAGAACGCGACGGCCGCGTCGAGGTCGTCGACGACGACGGCCACGTTGTCGAGGCGCTGGATCGCCACGGGTGCCTCCTGAGGTTTTGGGGGTCGGTGGGTCGTCCGGGGTGCTGGTCAGGCGCCGAGCAGGGCGTCAGGCGTCCTGCCCGACGCCGCGTCCCGGCTCGCTCATGTCGCCCGTGCCCGGCGTGCCGTCCGCGAGACCGTAGCGCAGCAGGACCGTGCCCGTCGGGCTCGGTGCGGGAGGCTCGAGGAGGGTGAGGTTGGTGGGGACGGCGCCGCCGTCGAACACGGTCTTGCCCGTGCCGAGCACGATGGGGTGCACCCACAGGTCGAGGCGGTCGAACAGCCTCTCGCGCAGCAGCGTCTGCACCAGGTCGAGGCTGCCCACGACCTTGACGTGCTCGTGCCGATCCCGCACCTCGCGCACCGCGGCGGGCAGGTCCGGGCCGAGCAGCGTCGACCCGGCCCACGGCAGGTCCGGCGTGCCGCGCGACGCGACGTATTTGGGGATGCGGTTGAACAGGGCCGCGAAGTCGTCGTCCTGCCCGCCCTCCTGGAACGGCCAGTACGCCGCGAAGATGTCGTACGTGCGGCGCCCGAGCAGCAGCGCGTCCGTGCCCTCGTACGCCGCGGCGATCTGCTCGCCCGCGACGTCGTCGAGCAGCGGCGCCTGCCAGCCGCCGAACGCGAACCCGCCCTCCGGATCCTCCTCCGGCCCGCCGGGCGCCTGTCCGACGAGGTCGAGGGTCGTGAACAGCTCGATCTCGATGCTTCCCATGGCTCGGCTCCCGCGGTGTCGTGGTCTCGGTCACGGGTAAGACGTCGTCCGGTCGCCGAACTCATCGACGCGGAGGCCGGGCGGGTCAGGTGGTGGGCGGTCCCGCGTCGTCGGGCTCGTCCGGCACCCACCGCAGGACGTCTCCGGGCTGGCACCCGAGGACGCGGCAGACGGCGTCCAGTGTCGAGAAGCGCACGGCCTTCGCGCGCCCGTTCTTCAGGACGGCGACGTTCGCCGGCGTGATGCCGACCGCGGCGGCGAAGTCGCCGACGGACATCTGCCTCCGCGCCAGGAGGACGTCGAGGTCGATGACGATCGGCACCTAGATCACCGCGGCCAGCTCGCGCCGGTCGGCGGTCGCGGTGCGGAGCAGCGCGCGCAGCACCACGACGAGCAGGGCCAGCGCGCCCCCGCCCACGAGCGAGCCGAGGAGGCCGAGGAGCACGAGCGGCCCACCGAGCTGCGCCCCGAAGGTCAGGTGACCGAACACCGTCGCGGCGAGGGTCGCGACCGTGACCACGCACCCGATCACCACGGTGACCGAGCGCAGCGCGCGCGGGTCGAACACCTCGTCGCGGGCGGCGAGGCCGAGCAGGCGCCACACCGCCACGAGGGCGACCTCGACCGCGAGCAACGCCAGCACGGCCAGCACGGAGTACGGGACCACGAGGCCGCGGACCTCCGGGTGCTGCGCCCCGACCTCGGCCGCGAGGAGGGGGGCGAGGAACATCGACAGCGCGGTGCCGAGGGCCACGAGGACGAGGAGTGCTCGTGTGCACGCGACGAGGGCAGGTCTCATCTATCGATTGTCGATAGATGCAACGGCTCTGTCAACGACCGAGGCGCGACCCGTGGCGCGAAGGGGGAAGCGCGCGGCCGGGCGGTATCCGCTGTACCCGTCCGCCGGCGGCGTCGGCCGCGGAGGCTCTCTCGTCCGCGAAACGGTCGATGAGCCGAGCCACAGCGTGGCGTCCCGAGATGTTGCGGATCCTGGCCTGTGGATAACCGGGGCCCTTGCCGTCGTGGCGTCTAGCGTCCGGTCCAGGAGACCACGACCAGGAGGATCATCATGCGCGACCAGCACGAGCGCACGAGCCAGCACGAGCGAACGACCGCGGTCCCTCGCACGGGGCACCGTCCCCGTGCTCGCCTCGCCACCCGTCGGAGAGCCGCCGTCGGTCGCCTGCTCTCGGGACTCGGGGTCGCCGTCGTCCTCACGGTCGTCCCCGGCTGCGCGCTGCCCTTCGCCGAGACCGACGACGGCGCGACTCCTGCGGCGGCGGCGACGTCCCGGAGCGAGGGCGAGCCGGCGACCCCCTCCGGGGCCGAGTACGCGATCGTGTCGGGCCAGCCGGTGCGGACGCCCTGCTGGTCCTACGAGGGCCCGGAGGCGTTCGTGAACAACGTCGCCTCGGACCAGGAGGAACACTGTCACGGTGCCCTCGAGCTCTGGGGCGAGGTCGTCGACGGGGTGGTGGTGCCCACGGGTGTCGGGGCGGTCTACGGGCAGGTGTCGGTCGAACCGGTGCGGGTCGCGACGTCCGAGGCGTGGGGGGTCGGGACCGATCTCGGGGGAGCGGTCGACCTCCTCGCGGACTCGTACTTCGCGGAGAACGGCAGCATCCTCAGCCTGCACGAGGCGACCACCCTCGACGGCGTTCCGGCGAACATCACCCGGGTCGAGGGGAGCTTCGAGGAGACGCGGACGAAGGCCTTCATCACCGCCTTCGCACCCGAGCGGTTCGCGTCGGGCACGGACGAGGTCCAGTTCTTCGTGATCGCGATCGTCACCCCGTACGACAACGGCGACGAGCTCATCGAGCAGGTCACGGGCACGTGGACGTGGTCCTGACGCTGCTCCCCGCTCGCCCCGGCAGGACGCCCCGCGGCTGGCGATCGTCAGACGCTGAAGTACTTGGCCTCGGGGTGATGGAACACGAAGCAATCGGTCGACTGCTCCGGGTGGAGCTGGAGCTCCGCGGAGAGCTCGACACCCACGCGCTCGGGCCGCAGGAGCTCGACGACCTTCGTGCGGTCCTCCATGTCCGGGCACGCCGGGTAGCCCAGCGAGAAGCGGGCGCCGCGGTACTCGAGCTTGAACATGCCTTCGACCTCGGTGGGGTCCTCGTCGGCGAACCCGAGCTCGGCGCGCACGCGCGAGTGCCACATCTCGGCGAGCGCCTCGGTGAGCTGGACCGACAGGCCGTGCAGCTCCATGTACTCGCGGTAGTGGTTCCCCGCGAACAGCTTCGCGGTGTGCTGGTCGACGCTCGCGCCCATGGTGACGAGCTGGACGGGCAGCACGTCGTACCGGCCCGTCTCCTCGACCCACGACCGCGGCTTGACGAAGTCGGCGAGGCACAGGTGCCGGTCGCGGCGCTGGCGCGGGAACGTGAAGCGCAGCCGCTCGGTCCCGGGCTCGCCGCCCGACCCGCCGTCGGGCGCGCCGATCCCGGCCAGCCCGGCGCCGTGGTGCGCGACGACGACGTCGTCGCCCTCCGACCACACCGGGAAGTACCCGTACACGACCGACGGGTCGACGACGCCCTCGGTGCGGATCCGCTCGTACCAGGCGTTGAGGCGCGGGCGCCCCTCGGTCTCGACGAGCTCCTCGTACGATGCACCGTCGTCGCCTCGGCCGGGCTTGAGCCCCCACTGGCCCATGAACGTCGCGCGCTCGTCGAGGAACGCCGCGTACTCGGCGAGCTGGACGCCCTTGACGAGGCGCGTGCCCCAGAACGGGGGAGCGGGCACCGGGTTGTCGGCCGCGACGTCGGACCGCGCGGGCAGGTCCTCGACGGGCGTCTCGGTCACGGTGACCACGGCGTGCCGCCGCTTCTTCAGCGCGGGCAGCCCGACGTCGTCGGGCGACTCGCCGCGCGCGACGCGCACGAGCGGTTCCATGAGGCGCAGGCCCTCGAACGCGTCGCGCGCGTACCGGACGACGCCCGGGAACTGGCCCGCGAGGTCGTCCTCGACGTAGGTGCGCGTGAGCGCCGCGCCACCGAGCAGGACCGGCCAGCGGCCGGCGAGCCCCCGCGACGTGAGCTCCGCGAGGTTCTCCTTCATCACGACGGTCGACTTCACGAGCAGCCCGGACATGCCGATGACGTCGGCGTCGTGCTCCTCGGCGGCCTCGATCATCGCAGAGATCGGCTGCTTGATGCCGATGTTGACGACCGTGTAGCCGTTGTTGGTGAGGATGATGTCGACGAGGTTCTTGCCGATGTCGTGCACGTCGCCGCGCACGGTCGCGAGCACGATCGTGCCCTTGGACCCGCTCGAGCCCTCGATCTTCTCCATGTGCGGCTCGAGGTAGGCGACCGCGGTCTTCATGACCTCGGCGGACTGCAGCACGAACGGGAGCTGCATCTCGCCGCGGCCGAACAGGTCGCCCACGACCTTCATGCCCTCGAGCAGGTGGTCGTTGACGATCTCGAGCGCCTTGATCCCGGACGCCATCGCCGCGTCGAGGTCCTCCTCGAGACCCTTGCGCGCGCCGTCGACGATCCGCCGCTCGAGCCGCTCGCCGACCGGCAGCGCCGCGAGCTCCGCCGCGCGCTGGTCCTTGAGCGCCGCCGAGTCCACGCCGTCGAACAGCTCGAGCAGCCGGGCGAGCGGGTCGTGCACGAGGTTCCCCTCGTCGTCGTACCGCCGCCGGTCCCACACGAGGTCGAGCGCGGCCTCGCGCTGCTCGGCGGGGATCTGCGCGAGGGGGAGGATCTTCGCGGCGTGCACGATCGCGGAGTCCAGCCCCGCCTCGACCGCCTCGTGGAGGAAGACCGAGTTGAGCACGGTGCGCGCGGCGGGGTTGAGGCCGAACGACACGTTCGACACCCCGAGCGTCGTGTGGATGCCGGGGTAGCGGCGCGTGATCTCGCGGATCGCCTCGATCGTCTCGATCGCGTCGCGCCGCGTCTCCTCCTGGCCGGTGGCGATGGGGAAGGTCAAGGCGTCGACGATGATGTCGTCGACCCGCAGGCCCCAGTCGCGCGTGAGCGTCTCGACGAGCCGCGTGGCGATCCCCACCTTGCCCGACGCGGTGCGCGCCTGGCCCTCTTCGTCGATCGTCAGCGCGACCACGGCCGCCCCGTGCTCGACGACGTGCGGCATGATCCGCGCGAACCGCGACGTCGGCCCGTCGCCGTCCTCGAAGTTCACCGAGTTCACGACGGCGCGCCCGCCCACGAGCTCGAGGCCCGCCGCGATGACCTCGGGCTCCGTCGAGTCGATGACGAGCGGGAGCGTCGACGCGCTCGCGAGGCGCGAGACGACCTGCTGCACGTCCGCGACGCCGTCGCGCCCCACGTAGTCGATGCACACGTCGAGCAGGTGCGCGCCGTCGCGCGTCTGCGCCCGCGCGATCTCGACGCACTCGTCCCAGTTCTCCGCGAGCATCGCCTCGCGGAACGCCTTCGACCCGTTCGCGTTCGTGCGCTCGCCGATGGCGAGGAACGACGCGTCCTGGTGCAGGTCCGTGTGCGAGTACAGGCTCGCGACGCCGTTCTCGCGCTCCGGGTGGCGCTCGACGACGGGCCGTGCGCGCACCGCCTCGACGACGCGGCGCAGGTGCTCGGGCGTCGTGCCGCAGCAGCCGCCCACGAGGCCCAGGCCGAACTCGGTGACGAACTGGGTGTGCGCCGCCGCGAGCTCGTCCGGCGTCAGCGGGTACGTCGCCCCGTTCGGGCCGAGCACCGGCAGGCCCGCGTTGGGCATGCACGTCACGGGGATCTCCGCGTGCCGCGACAGGTGCCGCAGGTGCTCGCTCATCTCGGCCGGGCCGGTCGCGCAGTTGAGACCGATCGCGTCGACGCCGAGCGCCTGGAGCGTGGTCAGCGCGGCCCCGATCTCGGAGCCCATGAGCATCGTGCCCGTGGTCTCGACCGTCACCTGGACGATCACGGGCACCTCGCGCCCGACGTCGCGCATCGCGTTCCGCGACCCCGTCACCGCGGCCTTCGCCTGGAGCAGGTCCTGGCTCGTCTCGACGAGGATCGCGTCGACCCCGCCCTCCAGCAGACCCGCGGCCTGCTCGGCGAACGTGTCGCGCAGGTGCGCGTACGTCGTGTGCCCGAGGCTCGGCAGCTTGGTCCCGGGACCCATCGAACCGAGCACCCAGCGCGGGTGGTCGGCGGTCGCGTGGGCGTCCGCGCGCTCGCGCGCGATCCGCGCCCCGGCGGCGGCGAGCTCGCGGATCCGGTCGTCGATGTCGTAGTCCGACAGGTTGGACCAGTTGCCGCCGAACGTGTTCGTCTCGATCGCGTCCACCCCGACCTCGAGGTACGCGTCGTGCACCGCGGCGATGATGTCGGGTCGCGAGACGTTGAGGATCTCGTTGCAGCCCTCGAGCCCCTGGTAGTCCTCGAGCGTCGGGTCCTGCTCCTGGATCATCGTGCCCATCGCGCCGTCCGCGACGACGACGCGCGTGCGCAGCGCCTCCGCGAGGGCCCGGGAGCGGGCGTCGGCGAGGTCCTGAGGAACGACGGTCGGCATGCTCGCAGCGTAGATCGCGTGCGGCACGGCACGGGGAGTCGTCTCAGCGGGCCGACGCGTCGCGCGGACGTCCTGGGAAAAGCACGTGCCCGACGGCGCGGGCCCCCCTACCGTGGTCGCCATGTCCTCTCCCTCGACGACCGACCGCGCCGAGGCGGCGCCCTCGACGCTCGCCCCGATCGCCGAGCGCGCCGCCGCCCCCTCGACCCTGCCGCCGGTGACCGCGGGCGGGCTCACGTGGCGCCCCGCCACGCCCGCCGACGCGCCGGCCCTGCTCACCCTGCGCAACGACATCGCGGAGGTGGACGACGAGCCGTACCGCGAGACGCTCGCGGAGATCGAGGAGATCTTCACCGCGCCGTGGCGCGACGTCGCGGCCGACTCGATCGTCGGCGTCGACACCGACGGGACGCTGCGCGCCTACGGGATGGTCGACACCAACCCGGGGGACGCGCGCACCGTGCGGGCGTTCCTCGGCGGCGGCGTCCACCCGACCCATCGGGGGCGCGGGATCGGACGCGAGGTGCTCGCCTGGCAGGTGGCACGCGCCCGGCAGGTGCTCGCCGCGAGCGGCAAGGAGCTGCCCGCGCGGCTCGCCGTCTTCGGGGAGGACACCGACCCGCCCGAGAAGGCGCGGCTCTACGCGCGGTTCGGGTTCGTCGCCCGCCGCTTCTACTCCGACCTGCGTCGGGACCTCGCGGCCCCGGTGCCCGACGTCCCGCTCGACGGTTCCCTGCGCGTCGTCCCGTGGTCCGCCGAGCTCGACGAGGCGACGCGCCTCGCGCACAACGACGCCTTCCGCGACCACTGGGGGAGCGAGCCCCGCACCGCCGAGGCGTGGACGCACGGGCGCAGCGAGTTCGCGCCCCAGTGGTCGTTCCTCGTGGTCGACGACGCGCCCGACGTCGACGCGCTCCTCGCCGACCCGGCCACCGACCCCGAGACCGCCGCCGCGCTGCGCGCCGGCGAGCCGCTCGTCGTCGGCTACGAGATGGCGGGCCGGTACGACGAGGACTTCCCCGTGCGGGGGTACACCTTCGGGTATACCGAGCTCCTCGGCGTCCGGCGCGCGTACCGCGGCCGCCGCGTCGCCGTCGCGGCGCTCGCGGCCGCGATGCGCGCGTTCGCGGCGGACGGCATGCAGTACGCCGCGCTCGACGTCGACACGGAGAACCCGTCCGGCGCGCACGGCCTCTACGCGAGCCTCGGCTACGAGAAGGTCACCGGCTCGCGCATGTACTCGATCGAGCTCTGAGCGACCTCGGCGGGAGCGGTCACAGCGACGAGGCGGAGAGCGCGTCGCAGTCCTGGAGGGTGCCGCCCTCGTAGCCGGTCGTGAACCAGCGCTGGCGCTGCTCGCTCGACCCGTGGGTCCAGCCCTCGGGGTTCACCTGGCCGGTCGCGGCCTCCTGGATGCGGTCGTCGCCGACGGCGGACGCCGCGGACAGCGCGTCGTCTAGCTGCTGCTCGGTGATCGGTGCGAGGAACGTCACGCCGGTGTCCGGGTCGACGGTGGTCGCGGCATGGCCCGCCCACATGCCGGCGAGGCAGTCGGCCATGAGCTCGATGCGCACGGAGTCGGACTCCGGGCCCGTGCCCTGCCGGTCCGCCGAGTCCATGGCGCCGGTCAGCTGCTCGATGTGGTGCCCGAACTCGTGCGCGACGACGTACATCTCCGCGAGCCCGCCGTCGTTCGCGCCGAAGCGGTTCGTCAGGTCGTCGTAGAAGCCGAGGTCGATGTACACCGTCTGGTCGGGCGGGCAGTAGAACGGCCCGACGGCGCTCGTCGCCGCGCCGCACCCCGTCGAGACCTGCCCGGTGAAGCTCACGACCTCGGGCAGCGCGTACTCGACGCCGGCCTGCTGGGGGAGGGCCTCGGTCCAGTAGGCGTCGAGCGACTGGACGGTGCCGTTGAGCCGGCACTCGCGCGTCGTGTTCGCCTGCTCGGCGGTGCAGGTGTCGATGTACTCCTGCTGGCCGTCGCCGTACGCGCCGGAGTCCGACCCGTCGCCGCCGGTCAGCGCGCTGAGGTCGACGCCCGTCTGGTTGCCGACGAACGCGATGAGCAGCGCGACGAGCACCGCGCCGATCCCGCCGCCCGCGATCATCGGGCCGCGCCCGCGGCCGCCACCCTTGCGGACGCGTCCGCCCTCGAACGAGCCGCCTTCCTGGAATGTCACAGGGGAACGCTACCCCCGGGCGCGGTCGCAGGCCTCAGAAGCGGACCAGCGCGCGCAGCACCCGCGCGAGCAGGTCGTGGTCGCCGCGGTGCTCGTGCCGCTCGGCGGGCCCGACGACGGGCGCCGGCGGCTCGCGGCGCGGCAGCGTCCCCGGGTCGTCGCCGGCCGCCTCGGCGACGGTCTCGGCCAGGTAGGTGTCGACGAAGTCGACGAGGAACCGCTCGACGCGGCGGCCCGTGAGGGCGATGTTCCAGTCCGTCGGGCCCACGAGGATGACCGACAGATCCTGCCCCAGCAGGTAGACGAAGACGCACGCCTCGGCGGTGTTGAGGATGCAGCGTGCCGAGCTGCCCGGGACGGCCGGGCCCTGGGTGAGGGCCGCGGCGACGGCCCGCGCCACCTCGACGACCGGGCCGGGGGAGGGGCCGGCGCTGCCGAGGACCCGGCCACGGGGACCGAGAGCGAGCACGTGCGCCTCGTGGTCGAGGGCGTCGTCGATGCCCCGCAGCACGTCCACCACGCTGCGGGGGGCGACCCGCCCGCGCTGGTCGAGGGCGTCCGCGACCACGGGCGTCAGAGCGACAGCGACTCGTCGAGCTGCGCCAGCCCGCGGCGCGCGAGCGCGAGGTTCGCCCGTCCGCGCTCGAGCACGAGGTAGGAGAAGGTGCCCCGCAGGCTCTCGCGCTGCGACAGGCGGATGAGGTGGTACTGGCGGCCGAGCGTGATGAGGATGTCCTCGATGCCGTCCTCGAGCCCGAGCTGCTCGATCGCCCGGAGCTTCGCGCGGATGACCTCGGTGTTCGCCGCCGCGGCGAGCTCGAGGTCGAACGGGGCGGCCTGCTTCTGGACCAGGGCCAGGCCGCTGCTGTAGTCGACGACCGCGATCGCGATCGCCCCGTCCAGCTCGAGGACCTTGCTCAGTGCTGCTTCGGCGTTGCTCAACGTGCTCTCCTTGCTCGGGTCCCCCCCGCCATCTCCTCGACGGTCCGGGACGTCCGGAGGCTAGCACGATGGGCTGATTGTCCCGTTCTGTTCCCTGTGCGTGGGACGGTCGTGGGACGGTCGTGGGACGGTCCGGAGGGCCGCCGAGAGAAAAGGCCGCGCGGGAGCGGGCTCACGGCCCGTAGAATCGTCGGGCCCCGTCGATCGGATCGCCCCACCAGGCTGGATCCACCGGGGTCACCCTTCGGAGAGGACCTGCACGTGATCACCGCCCACGGCGTCGAGCTGCGCGTCGGCGCCCGCGTCCTGCTGCACGAGGCGACGTTCCAGATCGCCGCGGGCGACCGGATCGGCCTCGTCGGCCGCAACGGCGCCGGCAAGACGACCCTGACCAAGACCCTCGCGGGCGAGACCCAGCCCACGGCGGGGAAGATCACGCGCGGCAACGACATCGGCTACCTGCCCCAGGACCCGCGCACGGGCGACCTCGAGGTCATCGCGCTCGACCGGGTCCTCTCGGCACGCAACCTCGACAGGATCGTGCGCCAGATGCGCGAGACCGAGGGCGCGATGGCGAGCGCGGACGCGGAGACGCACGAGGCCGCGATGGAGCGCTACCCCAAGCTCGAGGCGCGGTTCCTCGCGGCCGGCGGATACGCGGCCGAGAGCGAGGCGCACCGCATCACGAGCAACCTCGGTCTCGACGACCGCGTGCTCGGCCAGCCGCTGAGCACGCTGTCCGGCGGGCAGCGCCGCCGCATCGAGCTCGCGCGCATCCTTTTCTCCGGTGTCGAGACGCTGCTCCTCGACGAGCCGACGAACCACCTCGACGCCGACTCGATCGTCTGGCTGCGCGACTACCTCAAGTCGTACAGCGGCGGCTTCGTCGTGATCTCGCACGACGTCGAGCTGCTGCGCGCGACGGTGAACAAGGTGTTCCACCTGGACGCCAACCGCGGCGAGCTCGACCAGTACAACCTCGGCTGGGACGCCTACCTCGCGCAGCGAGAGTCCGACGAGCGCCGTCGTCGTCGCGAGCGGCAGAACGCCGAGAAGAAGGCGGGCGCGCTCCTCGCGCAGGGCGAGAAGATGCGCGCCAAGGCCACCAAGGCCGTGGCTGCGCAGCAGATGATGCGCCGCGCCGAGAAGATGCTCGCGGGCATCGAGGGCGAGCGCCAGAGCGACAAGGTCGCGAAGCTGCGCTTCCCGAAGCCCGCGCCGTGCGGCCGCACGCCGCTCACCGCGAGCGGGCTGTCCAAGGCCTACGGCTCGCAGGAGGTCTTCGCGGGCGTCGACCTCGCGATCGATCGCGGCAGCCGCGTCGTCGTGCTCGGCCTCAACGGCGCCGGCAAGACGACGCTCCTGCGCATCCTCGGCGGCGTCGAGCAGCCGGACACGGGCGAGGTGCACCCGGGCCACGGCCTGAAGATCGGCTACTACGCCCAGGAGCACGACACGCTCGACATGGACGCGACCGTCGTCGAGAACCTGCGCCACGCGGCGCCCGACCTCACGGACACGCAGGTGCGCTCGGTGCTCGGGTCGTTCCTGTTCTCCGGCGACGACGCGGACAAGCCGACGAACGTACTGTCCGGCGGGGAGAAGACGCGGCTCGCGCTCGCGACGCTCGTCGTCTCGGCGGCGAACGTGCTGCTGCTCGACGAGCCGACGAACAACCTCGACCCCGCGTCACGCGCCGAGATCCTCGGGGCGCTCAAGACGTACGAGGGCGCGGTCGTCATGGTCACGCACGACGACGGCGCGGTCGAGGCGCTCGAGCCCGAGCGGGTCCTCCTGCTGCCGGACGGCGACGAGGACCTGTGGAGCGACGAGTACGCGGAGCTCGTCTCGCTGGCCTGACCGGGCCGCTCGTCGCCGGGACCGGGCCTACCGCGGGGCGGGACCCTGCCGGGCGTCGAGCTGCGCGTCGATGAGCGCGTCCTCCTCGTCCTCGGCGCTCGGACGGCGCGAGCGCGGCTCCCGCCGGGCCCGCGCGGCGTCCGGGTCCTGGGCCGCGAGGAGGTCGCCGGCGGTGAGCGTGGTCTCCTCCCCGCGCGCGTCGCGCCGGTCGCGGCGCACGAGGAGCCAGAAGCCGGCGACCGCGCCGAGGGCGAACACCGCCCACTGGAATGCGTACGACAGGTGCGAGCCGGGGTCGGTGTCCGGCTTCGGCAGCGCCTCCAGGGTCTGCGCCGCGGGCGGCACCTCGGTGCGCAGCTGCCCGTAGGCCCCGACCGTGCGGCCCTCGGCCCAGCCGCCGCCGTCCGGGCCGGCGGCGAGGACCTGGTCCGTCGCGATGGCCTGCACCTGGCCCGCGGGCGCGTCCCGGCCCGACGGCGGCTCGTCGCCGCGCAGCGTCACGGTCGCCTCGACGTCGCCCGCGGGGGGCGGGGGCACGTCCCCGGGGGTGACGGCGTCGGTCCCCAGCGGCACGAACCCGCGGTCCACGACGACGACGAGCCCGTCCGGGGCGGACGGCGTGGGGTTCGTCACGAACGGGACGAGCACGTGGAAGCCGGCGCTGCCGCCCACCGGACGGTTGCGCAGCAGGACCGTGGCGTCGGTCTCGTAGCGGCCCTCGAGGGTCACCGGCCGCCAGAGGTCGGCCTCGTCGAGCTCAGCGCCCGGGACGGGCAGCACGTCGTCCACCGGGACCGGGTCCGACGTGTAGTTCGCCTCGATGCGCTCGATCTCCGCGTCGCGCGAGACGTAGCGGTTCCACTGCCAGCGGCCCGCGACGAGGCACAGCGCGACGAGGACGAGGACCCCGACCGCGAGCGTCGCCCACTGGCGCGGGGTGCGCGGCTGGTGGGCGTCCGCGGTGGCGCGCTGCGGCGTCGGGCCCGCGGGGACCTGCGGTGGTGCGGCCTGCGTCACGGGGCCGCCCGGCGCTCGAGCTCGTCGACCGGCACCGTCGAGCGCCAGAACGAGCGGGCGCCGAGGAACGTCTCCAGGTGCTCCCGGTGCGCGTCGCACGCGAGCCACACCTTGCGCCGCTCGGGCGTGTGGATCTTGGGGTTGTTCCACAGCAGGCCCCACGCGGCGGCCTCCTGGCAGCCCTTGGCGCTGCACACCAGCTCGTCCTCGCCGACAGGGTCGGCGAGGCCCAGGACGTCGGTCACCGGCGGTCCTCCTCGTCGTCGTGCGGCTCGCGGGGCTCGGCGCCCGCGATGCCGTGGCTCCCGGGCGCACCCGCCGTGGGCAGCGCGCGGTGCTCCATGGGGGAGGTGTCGTAGTGCGCCTGGTCGCGGCCCGCGTTGGCGACGAGCACCGCGCTGTACGGCAGCACGACCGCGCCGACGGCGAGGACCCACGTCACCCAGCTGCCCTGCGCCAGGATGGCGCCGAAGATGCACACGAGCCGGATGCCCATCTGGATCAGGTACTTGCGCTCCCGGCGCGCCTGGTCCGCGGCGAGCGGTTCCGGTGCGGCGGTGATGCTCGGGACCGCCTCGGCCGACCTCCGGGCGGCGCGTCGTGTGGTCACCCGTCCAGTCTACGTTTGTCGGGACCCCACAAAGTGTGGGGGAACGGTGTGACCTGGGCGCACCGCGCACCGCAGGGCCCGCGCACGGTACGGTCGGTGCGGCGCCGTCGCGCCGGGCCCGGCAGGGCCCACCCGGCACCGGCCGTGCGGGACCCGTCCCCGGCCGCCGACCCACCCGACCGTCCCGAGGAGCCGCACGTGTCCGAAGCCACCGCCCCCGCCCCGCGCACCGTCGTCGTCACCGGCGCGAACCGGGGCATCGGCCGTGCCATCGCCGAGCGCTTCGTCGCGAACGGCGACCGCGTCGCGACCGTCTACCGCGGCGGTGACCTGCCCGAGGGCGTCTTCGGCGCCGTGGCGGACATCACCGACACCGCCGCCGTCGACGCCGCGTTCTCCGAGATCGAGAAGGAGCTCGGCCCGGTCGAGGTGCTCGTCGCGAACGCGGGCGTCACGCACGACCAGCTCCTGCTGCGGATGACCGACGAGGACTTCGAGTCCGTGATCGACGTCAACCTCACGGGCACGTTCCGCTGCGTGCGCCGGGTGACGAAGGGCATGATCCGGCTGCGCCGCGGGCGCATCGTGCTCGTGTCGTCCGTGATCGGCCTCTACGGCGGCGCGGGCCAGGTCAACTACGCCGCCTCGAAGGCCGCGCTCGTGGGCATGGCGCGCTCGATCACGCGCGAGCTCGGGTCGCGCAACATCACGGCGAACGTCGTGGCGCCCGGGTTCATCGACACCGCGATGACCGCCGAGCTCCCCGAGGAGCGCCAGGCCGCGTACAAGTCCGCCATCCCCGCGGGCCGGTTCGCCCAGGCGGACGAGGTCGCCGGGGTCGTGCAGTTCCTCGCGTCCGACGACGCGGCGTACGTCTCGGGGGCCGTGATCCCCGTCGACGGCGGCCTCGGCATGGGCCACTGAACGCACCCCGCGGCGCCACCGGCGCCGGCTCCGCGGCGCCGTCACCGACGCGCCCGCCCCACCTCTCTTTCAGTACGCTCGCCTCAGCGCGCCCACAGCGGGCGCACGACGGAAGGAAACCGATGGGTCTGCTCGACGGCAAGAAGCTCCTCGTCACGGGAGTGCTCACCGACTCCTCGATCGCGTTCCACGCGGCGCGGCTCGCGCAGGAGGAGGGTGCCGAGGTCGTGCTCTCCTCGTTCGGCCGCCAGATGAAGCTCACGCAGGCCTTCGCGAAGCGCCTGCCGGTCGAGGCGCCCGTCGTGCAGCTCGACGTCACGAACGACGACGACCTCGCCGGCCTCGCGGACGCGGTGCGCGAGCACACGGACCGCCTCGACGGCGTCGTGCACTCCATCGGCTTCGCGCCGCAGAGCGTCATGGGTGGCAACTTCCTCTCCGGCACCTGGGAGGACGTGGCGACCGCGCTCCAGGTCTCGACGTTCTCCTACAAGTCGCTCGCGGTCGCGGCGAAGCCGCTCATGACCGACGGCGGCGCCGTCGTCGGCCTCACGTTCGACGCGCAGTTCGCCTGGCCGGTCTACGACTGGATGGGCGTCGCGAAGGCGGGCCTCGAGTCCGCGAACCGCTACCTCGCGCGCGACCTCGGCCCCGACGGCATCCGGGCCAACCTGGTCTCCGCGGGCCCGATCCGCACCACGGCGGCGAAGTCCATCCCGGGCTTCGCGCAGATGGAGGACGCCTGGCCGAACCGGGCGCCCCTCGGCTGGGACCAGACGACGGCGGAGCCCGCCGCGCGCGCGGTCGTCGCGCTCCTGTCCGACTGGTTCCCGGCGACGACCGGCGAGATCGTGCACGTCGACGGCGGCGTGCACGCCATGGGGCAGTGACCGCGGAGGAGCGCAACGGCGCGCAGACCCCCGACGGCGGCACGCGCCGCCTCGTCCTGCTGCGCCACGCGAAGGCCGAGCCCGGCGGCGGGAGCGTCGACGACGTGCTGCGCCCCCTCGCGCTGAACGGCCGCCGGCAGGCGGTGCGTGTCGGCGCTGCGCTGCGCGAGACGGGGCTCGTCCCCGAGCGCGTGCTGTGCTCCTCGGCGCTGCGCACGCGTCAGACGTGGGAGCTCCTGTCGGCGCACCTGGGCGACGTCGAGCCCGACGTGCTCGTGAGCGACGGCCTCTACGCGGCCGACGTCGCCGACGTCCTGGACCTCCTGCGCACCACGGACCCGCGCGTCCGCACGCTGCTCGTCGTCGGGCACGAGCCCACGATGGCGGCCACCGCGTCGTACCTGGCGGACCCGGCGTCCGACGGCGGCGCGCTCGCCCAGGTGCGCGTCGGCGTGCCGACCGCGACGTACTCGGTGCTGGAGTCCGGGGCGTCGTGGGACGCGTGGGAGCCGCAGGCCGCCCTGCTGACCTACGTGGGCCGCCCGTCCTGACCCGGTCCCGTCCCCCACGCACGACGGAGCCCTGGCACCCCACGGTGCCAGGGCTCTCGCGTGTCCGGCGTCAGCGCGCGGCGTCGACCTGGTCGACGACCGCGAGCACCGCGTCGAGACGCGGTCCGTCGACGCCATAGGGCGCCTGCTCGCGCACGACGGGCTTGGCCGCGAAGGCGATGCCGACGCCCGCGGCGCCGATCATGTCGAGGTCGTTCGCGCCGTCTCCCACGGCGATCGTCGCGCTCATCGGCAGGTCGAGCTCGGCCGCGAACTCGCGCAGCGCGGCCTCCTTCGCCGCGCGGTCGACCACCGGCCCGGTCGTGCGGCCCGTGAGCCTCCCGCCGGACACCTCGAGCCGGTTCGCGCGGAAGCGCGTGATGCCGAGCTCGGCCGCGAGCCCGGCCACGACCTCCTCGAAGCCGCCCGAGACGAGCGCGACCTCCCAGCCGCGGCGTCGGGCCTCGGTGACGAGCTCGCGGACGCCGGGGGTGAAGGTCGCGCGCTCGCGGACGTCGTCGAACGCCTCGACGGGCACGCCCGCGAGGGTCGCCACGCGCTCGCGCAGCGAGGCGCCGAAGTCGATCTCGCCGCGCATCGCGCGCTCGGTCACCGCGGCGACCTCCCCGCGCGTGCCGGCGTGGTCGGCGAGGAGCTCGATGACCTCCTGCTCGATGAGCGTCGAGTCGACGTCCATGACGAGGAGCCGCACGGGGGCGCTCGGCGGGTCGGGGGTCACGCGAGGGCTCCTCGGGCTGGCGGTCGCGGGCGGGGCAGGGCTCGGCGCGGCGTCGGGCACGTGCACGACGCCGGTCGGGGAAGGCGTCACTCGACGACCGTCCCCTTGGGGACGACCGTGATCCCGGACTCGGTGACCGTGAAGCCGCGCGCGCGGTCCTGCTCCGGGTCGAGGCCGATGCGGGCCTGCTCCCCGACGACGACGTTCTTGTCGATGATCGCGCGGTGCACCTGCGCGTGGCGGTGCACCTGCACGCCGTCCATGAGCACGGAGTCCGAGACGGACGACCACGAGTGCAGGTAGGTGCCGGGCGACAGGACGGAGCCGACCGCCGTCGCGCCCGAGATGATCACGCCGGGGGAGACGATCGAGTCCGCGGCGTGGCCCAGGCGGCCGCGCCCGGCGTGCACGAACTTCGCGGGCGGCAGACCGGTGTAGCCGGTGTGCAGCGGCCACTCCTCGTTGTAGAGGTTGAAGACCGGCGTGACGGCGATGAGGTCCTTGTTCGCGTCGTAGTACGAGTCGATCGTCCCCACGTCGCGCCAGTAGTCGCGGTCACGGTCGGTCGAGCCCGGCACGTCGTTGCGGATGAAGTCGTAGACCGCCGCGGTGCCCTTCTCGACGAAGGCGGGCACGATGTCGCCGCCCATGTCGTGGCGGGAGTCCGCGTTCGCGGCGTCGGACGTGACGGCCTCGATCAGCGCGTCGGTGTCGATGACGTAGTTGCCCATCGAGGCGAGCACCTCGTCCGGGGAGTCGGCGAGGCCCACCGGGTCCGACGGCTTCTCGCGGAACGCGGCGATCTTCGTCGGGTCCTTCGGGTCGGTCTCGATGACGCCGAACTGGTCCGCCATCGAGATCGGCTGGCGGATGCCCGCGACGGTGAGCTGCGCGCCGGACTCGACGTGCGCGTCGACCATCTGGGAGAAGTCCATGCGGTACACGTGGTCCGCCCCCACGACGACGACGATGTCCGGACGCTCGTCGTCGATGATGTTGAGGCACTGGTAGATCGCGTCCGCGCTGCCGAGGTACCAGTGCTTGCCGACGCGCTGCTGCGCGGGCACCGGAGCGACGTAGTTGCCGAGCAGCGACGACATGCGCCACGTCTTCGTGATGTGCCGGTCGAGGCTGTGCGACTTGTACTGCGTGAGCACGATGATGTGCAGGTAGTGCGAGTTCACGAGGTTGGACAGCGCGAAGTCGACCAGGCGGTAGATGCCCCCGAACGGCACCGCGGGCTTGGCCCGCGAGGCGGTGAGCGGCATGAGGCGCTTGCCCTCGCCCCCGGCGAGGACGATGGCGAGGACTCGGGGTGCGGCGGCCATGCCCAGACGGTAGCCCCTCGGGGCGGGACCACGCAGCAGGACCCGCATCCTGGGCGCGGGTCGCGTCGGCCCCGCCCACCGGGGGTCCGCGGCGGGCGACTCGGCTACGGTGTGGCGCGTGAGAGTCGACCTCCTGACCCGTGAGTACCCGCCGCACGTCTACGGCGGGGCCGGCGTGCACGTCGCCGAGCTGTCCGCGGTGCTGCGGCGCCACGTCGACGTGCGCGTGCGCTGCTTCGACGGCCCGCGCGGCGACGACGGCGTGACCGGCTACTCCGTGCCCGGCGTCCTGTCCGGGGCGAACGCCGCGCTCGGCACGTTCGGCGTCGACCTGCAGATGGCCGACGACGTCGCGGGCGCCGACCTCGTGCACTCGCACACCTGGTACGCGAACCTCGGGGGCCACCTCGCGGGGCTGCTGCACGGCGTCCCGCACGTGCTGTCCGCGCACTCGCTCGAGCCGCTGCGGCCGTGGAAGGCGGAGCAGCTCGGCGGAGGGTACGCGCTGTCGTCGTGGGCGGAGCGCACCGCCTACGAGGGCGCGGCGGGGATCGTCGCGGTCTCCGGCGGGATGCGCGACGACATCCTGCGCGTCTACCCGCAGGTCGACCCGGCGAAGGTGCACGTCGTGCACAACGGGATCGACCTCGACGGCTGGCGCCGCCCCGAGCCCGGCGTGCAGCAGGACGTCGCCGACCGCGTCGTGCGCGACCTGGGGATCGACCCCGGGCGGCCCGCCGTGGTGTTCGTCGGGCGGATCACGCGCCAGAAGGGGCTGCCGTACCTGCTCCGGGCCGCGCGCTCGCTGCCCGACGACGTCCAGCTCGTCCTGTGCGCGGGCGCCCCCGACACCCCGGAGATCGCCGCGGAGGTCAGCGGCGCCGTCGCCGAGCTCCAGACAGAGCGCAGCGGGGTCGTCTGGATCGAGCAGATGCTGCCGCGCGCCGAGCTCGTCGCGGTGCTCGCCGCGTCGACCGTCTTCGTCTGCCCGTCCGTTTACGAGCCGCTCGGCATCGTCAACCTCGAGGCGATGGCCGTCGGGCTGCCCGTCGTCGGGACCGCCACGGGCGGCATCCCCGAGGTCGTGGACGACGGCGTCACCGGCCTCCTCGTGCCGATCGACCAGGCGGACGACGGCACGGGCACGCCGCTCGACCCCGACCGCTTCGTCGCCGACCTCGCCGCCGCCCTCACGCAGGTCGTGAGCGACCCCGAGCGGGCCGCCGCCATGGGCCGCGCGGCGCGGCAGCGCGTCGAGGACCACTTCGCGTGGGACGCGATCGGCGAGCGCACGCTCGAGGTCTACCGGACGGTGCTGGGGCAGTCGTGAGCACCGCGGGGAGCGACCGGGTCGACGAGGCGTCGCGCCTCGTCGCCGCCGCGCCCCGCGCCGTGTACCGCGCGCTCGTCGACCAGGACGCGCTCGCGACCTGGCTCCCGCCCGACGGCATGACGGGGAGCTTCGAGCGCTTCGACCTGCGCCCCGGCGGCGGCTACCGCATGGTCCTCGCCTACGACGACCCGCAGGCCGACCCCGGGAAGACGGGCGAGGGGACCGACGTCGTCGACGTCGCGGTCCTCGACCTCGTCCCGGGCCGGAGCGTCGTGCAGCGGGTCGTCTTCGCTGCGGACGACCCGGCGTTCGCCGGGACCATGACGATGACGTGGACCGTCGAGCCGCTCGGGGACGGCGCGCGCGTCACGGTCCGCGCGACGGGCGTGCCGTCGGGGATCTCCCCGGCGGACCACGCCGCCGGGATGGCGTCCTCGCTCGCCCACCTCGACGCGTACGTGACGTCGCGCGCCTGACGGTCGACGCCGCGCGGACCGGGCCAGGCGGTGGCGGTCCGTGGACCGGGTCAGGTCGTGGCGGTCCAGAACGTGGCGGCGCCCACGGCGTGGCGGGACGCGCGGTCGACCTCGCGCAGCGCCGTCGAGCGCTGGTCGGCCTGCCAGAGGTTGACGGCCCCGCCGTCGTCGGCGGTCGCGAGGTCGACGATCGCGCGCAGGCGCACGGCCTGCACGAGGACCTGGACGGCGCGCGGCGGGACGCCGGGCGGGAGCTGCCACGTCGGGGCGCCGCCCGCGCGCAGGTCGGCGATGGTGCCCGCGGCGTCGTCGCGCCACCGGGCGACGTCGAGCTCGTCGAGGGCGCGCGTGGCCAGCAGCAGCGCCGTGCGCAGGTCGCGCTCCGCCTCGGGGAGCGACCCGACGGCGCCGAGCACGCGCGCGCTCCACGGCCCGACCTGCGTGACGTGCCACAGGACGAGGTGGCCCGGCTCCAGGTCGCTGCCGAACTCCGTGACCTCGGGCACGAGCGCCCACGACCCGGACGACGTCGTGACCACGACGCACTCGCCCGCGTCCGTCGCGCGTGCGGCGGCCTCGGGCGGGACGCCCGACACGTCGCCGGGGACGGGTGCGAGAGCGACGACCTCGCGCGCGTCGCCGGCCCACGCGCCCGCGAGGTCCGCGAGCCGGACGTCGCCGAGCGCCCCGGACACCACGTGCGGCTCGTCGTCGCGCTCCACGGCGCGCACGAGGCGGGCGGTCCCGTCGTCGTCGCCGAGGCGCGCGGCGCGCAGCCAGAGCGCGAGCAGGGCGCTGCGGGGGAGGGCGCCCGCGCTCGACGCGGAGCCGGGGCCCGGGGCGGGCTGGGGGGCGTCGTGCGGACCCCCGGACGAGTGTGAGACCACGACGGCCAACCTATAGGGTCGGTGACCATGAGCGCGGTTCTCGACCTGAAGGGCGTCACCGTCCGACGCCACCCCAAGACCATCCTCGACGCGGTGGACTGGCAGGTGAACGAGGGCGAGCGGTGGGTCGTGCTGGGCCGCAACGGCGCCGGCAAGACGACGCTCCTGCAGATCGCGTCCGCACGCATGCACCCCACGGCCGGCACGGCCGACGTCCTCGGCGAGCGGCTCGGCCGCGTCGACGTGTTCGAGCTGCGCCCGCGCGTCGGGCTCGCGTCCGCGGCCCTGGCCGACCGCATCCCCGGCGACGAGACCGTGCGCGACGTCGTGCTCACCGCCGCCTACGGCGTCACCGGCCGGTGGCGCGAGGAGTACGAGGAGTTCGACGCGCAGCGCGCGGACGACCTGCTCGCCGCGTTCGGCGTCGACCACCTCGCGGACCGCACCTTCGGCACGCTGTCCGAGGGGGAGCGCAAGCGCACGCAGATCGCGCGCGCCCTCATGACGGACCCGGAGCTCCTGCTGCTCGACGAGCCCGCCGCGGGCCTCGACCTCGGGGGCCGGGAGGAGCTCGTGGGCGCGCTCGCGGAGCTCGCCGGACACCCGGCGTCGCCGGTCCTCGTGCTCGTCACGCACCACGTCGAGGAGATCCCGCCGGGCTTCACGCACGTCCTGCTGCTCAAGGACGGCGTCGTGCACACCGCCGGCCCGATCCGCGAGGTGCTCACCGCGGAGAACCTCAGCGACGCGTTCGGCGTGCCGCTGCTCGTCGCGCACGGCGGCGGCCGGTGGATGGCGCGCGCCGCGCGGGCGTGACCTCCGCGCGCGGCAAGCGCCCGGGGCGTGCACCGCGGGCGGAAATTCGGTAAAGTACACGTAAAGCGCGCACGTGGGAACGGGGGTCGAGATGGACTGGCTGTGGTGGGTCGGAGCGGCACTGCTCCTCGGTCTCGTGGAGATCATCTCGCTCGACCTCGTGCTCATCATGCTCGCCGGGGGATCGCTCGCCGCGGCCGGCGTCAACGCCGCCGGCGGGCCGCTCTGGCTCCAGATCGTCGCGTTCGCGGTCGTGAGCGTCATCCTGCTGCTCACGCTGCGCCCGTGGCTCCTGCGGCACCTGCGCTCGCGCGTCCCGCTCACGGAGACGAACGTCGCGGCGCACGTCGGCCGCACGGCGCTCGCCGTCGACCGCGTGAGCGAGTTCGGCGGCCGCGTGAAGCTCGTCGGCGAGGTCTGGACCGCGCGGACCGAGCCCGACGCGCCGCAGATCCCCGTGGGCACGGAGGTGCGCGTCGTCCGGATCGACGGTGCGACGGCCGTCGTCGCGCCGCTGCCCGCCCAGCACCCCACCGGGTCGTGACCAGCCGGCACACCCGCACCGCGCCGCCGGGCGACCGGTCGCGCGACCGACGACCAGGAGGCAGTCGATGAACGACCCCAGTCCCGGAACGATCCTCGCGTACGTCGTCCTCGCGCTGATCCTGATCTTCGTGATCGTCGCGCTCGTCAAGGCGGTGCGCATCGTGCCGCAGGCGGTCGCGATCATCGTCGAGCGCCTGGGCCGGTACTCGCGCACGCTCGAGCCGGGCCTGCACCTCCTGGTGCCGTTCATCGACCGCGTCCGCGCCTCGGTGGACCTGCGCGAGCAGGTCGTGTCGTTCCCGCCGCAGCCGGTCATCACGTCCGACAACCTCGTGGTGAGCATCGACACGGTGATCTACTTCCAGGTCACCGAGCCGAAGTCCGCGGTCTACGAGATCGCGAACTACATCACCGCGATCGAGCAGCTCACCGTCACGACCCTGCGCAACGTCATCGGCTCGATGGACCTCGAGCAGACGCTCACGAGCCGCGACCAGATCAACGGCCAGCTCCGCGGCGTCCTCGACGAGGCGACCGGCCGCTGGGGCATCCGCGTGAACCGCGTCGAGCTCAAGTCGATCGACCCGCCCCCCAGCGTGCAGGGCTCGATGGAGCAGCAGATGCGCGCCGAGCGTGACCGCCGCGCCGCGATCCTCACCGCGGAGGGTGTCAAGCAGTCGCAGATCCTCACGGCAGAGGGTGAGAAGCAGGCGGCGATCCTCCGGGCCGAGGGTGACGCGCAGTCCCAGATCCTCCGGGCCGAGGGCGAGGCGCGCGCGATCCTCCAGGTCTTCGACGCCATCCACGAGGGCGACGCGGACCCGAAGCTGCTCGCCTACCAGTACCTCCAGATGCTCCCGCAGATCGCGAACGGCACGGCGAGCAAGCTGTGGGTCGTGCCGACGGAGTTCACCGCGGCGCTCGGCTCGATCGCCAAGGGATTCGGCGGCGTGCCGGGGATCGACGGCGGAGGAGTGCCGAGCGGGGGCCCCGCCGAGGACGCGGAGGCGGCCGAGGCGAGCGCCGAGGCGCGTCGCGAGCGCGACCGCGACCGCGTGAGGTTCGGCGTCCCGTCGCTGACCGACCCCGCCGAGGCCCTGGCCGAGGCGCGGCGTCAGGCGGAGGCCGCGACCGCGGACGCGACGAGCTCGGGCACCCGGTCCGGCCTGCCGTTCGACCCGCAGACCGAGCGGGGCCAGCACCCGGGCGGCCCCGGCGAGCACCACGCGGCCGCGCCGGAGCCCGGGACCGCCACGCCGCGTCCGCTGGGCGGGCCGTCGCAGTACGCGCCGCCGCCTCCGCAGCCGATCGTCGAGGACGCGCCGACCACGGACGAGCCCCCGCGCGACGAGCCGCCCGCCGGCGGCCCGCCGCCGTCCTTCTCGCCGCGGCACTGACGGGGCGCCACCGCGCAGCCCGAGCGGCCGCGGCGGCCCCGGCCACGCACGACGACGCCCCTGCGCCCACCCGGTTGCGGGGGCGTCGTCGTGCCGCGCGCGGGAGGTTCGCCGGGAGCGGACGACCTTGAGAGTGAGTGCTCACTCAGTTACCGTCGAGGCGTGGTCCCCGTCTCCGTGCCCTCGGACGCCCCGCCCGACGCTCCTCTCGACGCGCCCTCGGGCGCGCGGTCCGAGGCGTCCGCCACGGAGCGCACCCGCGCACGGCCGCTCTCGCGCGAGGAGCGCCGCGACGCGATCGCCGCCGCGACGATCCCGCTGCTCGTCCAGCACGGCGCCGCCGTGACGACGCGCCAGATCGCCGACGCCGCGGGCGTCGCGGAGGGCACGCTGTTCCGCGCGTTCGCGGACAAGGACGAGATCCTGCACGCCGCGGTCGTGCGCTCGCTCGACCCGGCGCCCGCCGTCGCCGCGATCGGCACGCTCCCGGACGACGACGGCCTGCGCCCGCTCGTCGTGAGCATCGTCGAGTTCCTGCTCGAGGCGCAGCGCGTCGGGATGCGGATCTTCGCCGCGGCGCACCAGGTGCTCGACCCGCACCGCGCGACGGCGGACCGCGCCGAGGCCGTGCGCCGGATGCGGGCCGGGGGCAGCCGGGACGCTCGTCGGGCCGGGTTCGACGCCCGGGAGCGCTCGGCGCGCGAGATCGTCGCGGCGATCGAGAGCAAGCTCGCGGCGCACCGGACGCAGCTGCGCGTGGACCCGGCGCTGGCCGCGCGGGCGCTGTTCTCGCTCGTCTTCGGAAACGCCTTGCCGCACCTCTCGGGCGGTGACAGGCTCGACGCCGTGCAGCTCGCCGACCTCATCCTCGGCGGCATCGGGGCGGACGTCACGACCGACCCGTCGCCCTGACCGGCGGCCCGTCCACGACGCGCGCGCACCCTCGCCCGGTGCCGCCCGCCCCGCGCACCCGCGTCCCGCGGCTCGCGCCCTCGTCCCGCAGCCCCCTCCCGGACAGGAAGCCCATGCTCGTCAGCCTCTTGCGGACGCGACTGCGTCCCTACCGGACGCCTATCGTCGTCCTCCTCGTGCTCCAGCTCCTCGCGACGCTCGCGTCGCTCTACCTGCCGAGCCTCAACGCCGACATCATCGACCAGGGCGTCACGCAGGGCGACACCGCCTACATCATGCGGACCGGCGGCCTCATGCTCCTCGTGAGCCTGGGCCAGGTCGTGTGCGCGGTCGCGGCCGTCTACTTCGGCGCGCGGGTCGCCATGTCGTTCGGCCGCGACGTGCGCGCCGGGCTGTTCACCAACGTGCAGCGCTTCTCGGCCCAGGAGATGGGCCAGTTCGGGGCGCCGTCCCTCATCACCCGCACGACGAACGACGTGCAGCAGGTGCAGATGCTCGTGCTGCTCTCGCTGACCATCATGGTCATGGCGCCGATCATGCTGGTCGGCGGCGTCGTCATGGCGCTGCAGGAGAACGTCGAGCTCTCCGGCCTGCTGCTCGTCATCGTGCCGGTCCTCGGGGTGAGCGTCGGGCTCATCATCTGGCGGATGGTCCCCTACTTCCGGCAGATGCAGAAGAAGATCGACGGCATCAATGCCGTGCTGCGCGAGCAGATCACCGGCATCCGCGTGATCCGCGCGTTCGTGCGCGAGCGTCGCGAGGCCGAGCGGTTCGACGTCGCGAACGACGCCCTGTTCGACGTCTCGCTCAAGGCGGGCAAGCTCATGGCGCTCATGTTCCCGACGGTCATGCTCGTCATGAACGCGTCGAGCATCGCGGTGCTGTGGTTCGGCGGGCGCCAGATCGACGCCGGCGACATGGAGGTCGGCGCGCTCACCGCGTTCCTGTCGTACCTCATGTACATCCTCATGGCCGTGATGATGTCGACGATGATGTTCATGATGGTGCCGCGCGCGGCCGTCTCCGCGGAGCGCATCACCGACGTCATGCAGACCCGCGCGACGGTCGTCGAGCCCGAGCGGCCGGTCGCCCTCACCACGCGGACGGGCCGTGTCGAGCTCGACGGCGTCGAGTTCCGCTACCCGGGGGCCGAGGAGCCCGTGCTCCACGACGTGTCGTTCGTCGCCGAGCCCGGGCGGACGACGGCGATCATCGGCTCGACCGGCTCCGGCAAAACCACGCTGCTCAACCTCGTCCCGCGGCTGTTCGACGTGACGGGCGGCGCCGTGCGGATCGACGGGACCGACGTGCGCGACCTCACCGGCGCAGACCTCGGCTCCCTCCTCGGCCTCGTGCCGCAGAAGGCCTACCTGTTCTCCGGGACGGTCGCCGACAACCTCCGCTACGGCCGACCGGACGCCACCGAGGAGCAGATGTGGGAGGCCCTCGAGGTGGCGCAGGCGCGCGACTTCGTCGAGGCGCTCGACGGCGGCCTCGACGCACCGGTCGCGCAGGGCGGCACGAACTTCTCGGGCGGGCAGCGTCAGCGGCTCGCCATCGCCCGCGCGATCGTGCGCGACCCGGCGGTCTACCTGTTCGACGACTCGTTCTCCGCGCTCGACTACGCGACGGACGCCCGCCTGCGCGCGGCGCTCGCGCCCCGCACCCGGCGCTCGACCGTGATCGTCGTGGCGCAGCGCGTCGCGACGATCCGGGGCGCCGACCAGATCCTCGTGCTCGACCACGGCCGCATCGTCGGTCGCGGCACGCACGCCGAGCTCCTCGAGTCCAACGAGACGTACCAGGAGATCGTCTACTCCCAGCTCTCGATCGAGGAGGCAGCATGAGCGGCGAGCAGGACGCCTCGCGCACGCCCGCGACGTCGGGCGACGGCACTCCCGAGACCGGCGCACCCGCGGCGGCCGGCGGGCGCGACGTCGCCGCGACCCGGCTCGCGGGCCGACCCCGCGGTGGCGGCGGGCACGGCCCCATGGGCGGCATGGGCGTCCCCGGGGAGAAGGCGCTCGACTTCAAGGGCTCCTTGCGCCGGTTCGTGGGATCGCTGCGCCCCGAGCGCGTGCCGATCGTCGCCGTCGTGATCCTCGGCGTGGTGTCCGTGGCGCTCGCGGTCGCCGGCCCGAAGCTCCTCGGCAACGCGACGAACATCATCTTCGCGGGCGTGGTCGGCTCGCAGCTCCCGGCCGGCGTCACCCAGCAGCAGGCCGTCGAGGCGCTGCGGGCGCAGGGCCAGGACCAGGTCGCCGACCTCGTCTCGGGCGTACCGGGGCTCGTGCCGGGAGAGGGCATCGACTTCACCGCGCTCGCGACCGTGCTCGCGTGGGTGCTCGCCGTGTACGTCGGCTCGTTCCTCTTCGGCTGGCTCCAGGGGCGCATCACGGCGATCGTCGTGCAGCGCACGGTCTACCGGCTGCGGGGCGAGGTGCAGGCCAAGCTGGCGCGCCTGCCGCTGTCGTACTTCGACCGCAACGCGCGCGGCGAGATCCTCTCGCGCGTGACGAACGACATCGACAACATCTCCCAGACGCTCACCCAGACGCTGTCGCAGCTCGTGACGTCGGTGCTCACGGTGGTGGGCGTGCTGGGCGTGATGTTCTGGATCTCGCCGCTGCTCGCGGTCGTCGCGCTCGTGACCGTGCCGCTGTCCGTCCTGGTCACGGCGCAGATCGCGAAGCGCTCCCAGCCGCAGTTCATCCGGCAGTGGGCCGCGACGGGCCGCCTCAACGCGCACATCGAGGAGATGTACACCGGCCACACGCTCGTCAAGGTGTACGGCCACCAGCAGGCCGCGATCGACGACTTCGAGCGGGAGAACGCGGCGCTCTACGACGCGAGCTTCCGCGCGCAGTTCATCTCGGGCACCATCCAGCCCGCGATGGGCTTCCTCGCGAACCTCAACTACGTGATCGTCGCGGTCGTGGGCGGCCTGCGGGTCGCGTCGGGCACGATGACCCTCGGTGACGTGCAGGCGTTCATCCAGTACTCGCGGCAGTTCACGCAGCCCATCACTCAGATCGCGTCGATGATGAACCTGCTCCAGTCGGGCGTCGCGTCGGCGGAGCGCGTGTACGACCTGCTCGACGCGCAGGAGCAGACGCCGGACCCGTCGCCCGCGAAGACGGTCGAGCCGGTGCGCGGCCGCGTCGCGTTCGAGGACGTCTCGTTCTCCTACGACCCGGACGTCCCGCTCATCGAGCACCTCGACCTCGTGGTGGAGCCGGGGCAGACGATCGCGATCGTCGGGCCGACGGGTGCGGGCAAGACGACGCTCGTCAACCTGCTCATGCGGTTCTACGACGTGGACGGGGGCCGGATCACGCTCGACGGCGTGGACACGCGGGACATGACGCGCGACGACCTGCGCTCCGACATCGGGATGGTCCTGCAGGACACGTGGCTGTTCCAGGGCACGATCGAGGAGAACCTGCGCTACGGCGTCCGCGACGGTCGCACCGTGGACGACGAGGCGTTCCTCGCCGCGACGCGCGCGACGCACGTCGACCCGTTCGTGCGCACGCTGCCCGACGGGTACGCCACGGTGATCGACGACGAGGGCTCGAGCGTGAGCGCGGGGGAGAAGCAGCTCCTCACCATCGCGCGTGCCTTCCTCGCCGACCCGGCGATCCTCGTGCTCGACGAGGCGACGAGCTCCGTCGACACGCGCACGGAGGTGCTCGTGCAGCAGGCGATGAACGCGCTGCGCGAGGGCCGCACGTCGTTCGTCATCGCGCACCGCCTGTCGACGATCCGCGACGCGGACACGATCCTCGTCATGGAGCACGGCTCGATCGTCGAGCAGGGGTCCCACGACGAGCTGCTCGCGGCCGGCGGCGCGTACGCCCGGCTGTACGAGAGCCAGTTCGCGGCGCCGCTCGACGCCGAGGCGGAGGACCCGGAGGGCGTGGGCGCTCCCGCGGGACGCTGACACGCCGCGGCCCGCACCACGCCCACCCCGAGGGGTGAGGCGAGGTGCGGGCCGCGTGCGTCCCGGTGCCGTCGCGCTCAGGCGAGCGAGAGGAAGAGCTTCTCGAGCTTGGCCACGTCGAGCGTCGGGTCCTCGCCGTCCTCGGTCGGCTCGGTGAGGCACTGGCGCATGCCGGACGCGATGATCGCGAACCCGGCCCGGTCCAGGGCGCGCGAGACGGCGGAGAGCTGCGTGACGACGTCCTCGCAGTCCCGCCCTTCGTCGAGCATGCGCACGACGGCCGCGAGCTGGCCCTGGGCGCGCTTGAGCCGGTTGGCGACCTTGCTCATGTCGGTGGGGTCGAGCTCCACGGTCGTCCTCCTGCGTTCGTCGGTGTTCTTGTCGGTGGTCGTCGCGGCGCGCCTGGTCAGGCGCAGGTGCAGCGCTGCTCGGGCGGCACCTCGGCCATGACCTCGTCGGCGTGCATGCCGCAGCCGGTCCAGGTGGTCTTGCCGCAGGTGCGGCACAGGGCGGGACTGCACATGGTGGGTCTCCTCGGGTGTGGGGGTCGATCGGGGGTGCGAGGGTCGGGGCTCGGCGGGGCCGGGGCGGCCCGTGCGTGGTGGCGCAGGATCAGCGTCGCACGGCTCCGCCCGCGGCCTGCCACGCGCCGAGCCCGCCGGACAGGCTCGTCGCGGCGTAGCCGAGCGAGCGGAGCTGGCGCGCCGCGGTGCGCGAGCGCATCCCCGACGCGCACACGACGACGACGGTCGCGCCGTCCTTCAGCCGCCGCGGCGCGGCGGAGGGGACGTCGGCGAGCGGCACGTGCACGGCCTGGGGCGCGTGCCCGGCGCGCCACTCGTCGCGCTCGCGCACGTCGAGGAGCGTCGCGCCGTCGCGGACGAGCTGCACCGCGGTGGCGGCGTCGACGGTCGGGCGCACGCCGCCGTCGTCGGACGAGCGGGAGAACAGACGGCGGAGACGGTCGATCATGCGGGGACTCCTTCGAGGGTGCGCGCGGCGCGCGGCGTGGTGGTCAGGGTGAGCCAGCCGCCGGAGAGGTTGCGCGCGTCGAGCCCGGCGGCGAGCAGGACACGGGTCGCGAGGTAGGAGCGCACACCGCTCGCGCAGTGCACGGCGACCGGGCGCCCCGCCGCGGCGGCGCGCACCTCGTCGAGCCGTTCGCGCAGCTCGGTGTGCGGCACGTTGAGGGCGCCGTCGAGGTGGCCGCCGGCGTGCTCGGCGCGCGACCGGACGTCGAGCACGAGGGAGGTCGCGACGACCTCGTCGAGGTCGGCCGCGTGCCACTGCGGCATGGTGCCGTCGAGCACGTTCTGGGCGACGAAGCCCAGCATGTTGACGACGTCCTTGGCGGCGCCGTAGGGCGGGGCGTACGCGAGCTCGAGCTCCGCGAGGTCGTCGGCCGTGAGCCCGGCGCGCAGCGCGGTCGCGAGCACGTCGATGCGCTTGTCCACCCCCGCGCGGCCCACGGCCTGCGCGCCGAGCAGGCGGCCGTCGGGCGCGAAGCTCGCCGTCACGTGGACCGGCTCGGCGCCGGGGAACCAGCCCGCGTGGTGGGCCGCGTGGACGCGGACCTGCTCGTGGGCGACGTCGGCCGCCGCCAGGGTCGCGTGGCTCGGCCCGGTCACGGCGGCGGTGAGGCCGAACACGCGCACGATCGCCGTCCCGAGCACGGGCGCCTGCGGTGTGGTGCGGTGCCCGGTCATCGCGTCCGCGGCGCGCCGCCCTTGGCGGTTGGCCGGGCCGGCGAGCGGGACGGGGCCTGTCGCGCCGGTGACCGCGTGCACGACCTCGACGGCGTCGCCGACGGCCCACACGTGCGGGTCGGACGTGCGCTGGTCGGCGTCGACGCGGATCGCTCCGCGCTCGCCGAGCGCGAGCCCGGCCGCCGCCGCGAGGTCGCTCGCGGGCCGCACCCCGACGCTCACGAGCACCACGTCGGCGTCGAGGACGGTGCCGTCCGCGAGCTCGAGCGCGACGGCGTGGTCCGCGCCCTCGGGCTGCGGCACGACGGCGCTCGCGGAGGTCCCGAGGTGGAGACCGACGCCGTGGTCGCGGAGCTCGTCCGCGAGCAGCGGCGCGAGGTCGGGCTCCAGCGGCGGGAGCACCTGGTCGGCGCGCTCGACGACGTCGACCGTGAGACCGCGGCCGACGAGCGCCTCCACGGCCTCGAGCCCGATGAAGCCCGCGCCGACGACGACGGCCCGCAGCGGGGCCGTGCGGCCAGCGACGACCTCCGCCTCGAGCTGCGCGAGCCGGGCCGCCAGGGCGTCGAGGTCCGCCATGGTCCGCAGCGTGTGCACGGCCGGGTGGTCGAGGCCCGCGACGGGCGGGAGGACGGTGGTCGCGCCGGGCGCGAGGAGGAGCGCGTCGTAACCGAGCTCGTACGTGCCGTCCTCGGCGGCGACGGTGACCGTGCGCGCCGCGCGGTCGACCGCGGTGACGCGGTGGCGCGTCCGCACGTCGAGGTCGAGGCTCGCGCGGAGCGAGGCGGGCGTGTGCAGCAGGAGGGCGTCGCGCTCCGCGATCTCGCCCGCCACCTGGTACGGCAGGCCGCAGCCCGCGAACGAGACGTGGTCGGACTGCTCGAGCACGATGATCGACGCGCGCTCGTCGAGACGGCGGGCGCGCGCGGCGGCGCTCATGCCGCCCGCGACGCCGCCGACGACGACGATGCGGCGGGCGCCGTCGGGGTCGGACGGGTGGGTCGTCGAGCCGGGGGTCGAGGGGATCATGCTCTGACGATACCCCCCGGGGTATCGGTCGACGCAAGCCGACGGGCTGAGAGGTCGGTCACGGGACGCCCCGGGCGCCGCGCGGCCGCTCACAGCGGACGGACAGCCGTGGCATCCGGACAGCACACGCCCGCTCCGTAGACACGGCCCATGAGCACCCCTGCCCCGCACCCCGCCCCTCCCGCCTCGTCCCCGCCGCCCGTGTCCCGACGCCGACGACGGTGGCGTGCCGCGATCGTCACGGCCTTGCCGTGCTGCTCCCGCTGGGTGGCGCCACGGCGTGGGCGCTGGACCGGTTCGTCGTCGAGCACGTCGAGATCGCCGACGTGTCGGCGTACGAGGCCTCGCAGGGTCTCGACGCGAGCGGGGCGTCGGGCCAGGGGGCGACCGCGGACGACGGCGCGGGCGCCTCGACCGGGACCTCGGCGGGCACCTCCGCGGGCACCGGGACGGTCGACGGCGACACGTACACGTCCGACAGCACGAGCATCACGGTCTCCCGGGTGACCACCGGGTCGGGGGACGACACCCTGACGTACTACGTGGCCGACGTCGTGCTCTCCGACATGACGGACCTGCGCTCCGCGTTCGCGCAGGACGCGTTCGGCACGAACATCACGGAGACGACGTCGGACATCGCTGCCGACAACGGCGCCGTCCTCGCGGTCAACGGCGACTACTACGGGTTCCGTGACACCGGCATCGTCATCCGCAACGGCGTCGTGTACCGGGACGAGGGCGCGCGCGAGGGCCTCGCGATCTACCGCGACGGCCACGTCGAGGTCTACGACGAGACGACGACGGACGCGCAGAGCCTCGTCGACGCCGGGGTGTGGAACACGCTGTCGTTCGGGCCCGCGCTCGTCGAGGACGGCGAGGTCGTGGCCGGGATCGACGACGTCGAGGTCGACACGAACGTCGGGAACCACTCGATCCAGGGCGAGCAGCCGCGCACGGCGATCGGGGTCGTCGACGAGAACCACCTCGTCCTCGTCGTCGTGGACGGCCGTCAGGAGGGCTACTCGCGCGGCGCGACGACGACCGAGCTCGCCGGGATCCTGCAGGACCTCGGCGCGACGACCGCCTACAACATCGACGGCGGCGGGTCCTCGACCCTCTGGTTCGACGGCGAGGTCGTCAACAGCCCGTCGCAGGGTCGTGAGCGGGGCACGTCCGACGTCCTCTACGTCGCGGACGGTGCCTGATGGCCGCCGCGACCACGCGCGAGCAGCCCGCGGACCCGGCGACGAGCGTCGCGCGGACCGCCGTCGTGGTGCCTGCGTACCAGCCCGACGCGTGGCTCGTCGCACTCGTCGACGCGCTGCGGGCGGCCGTCCCCGAGTCCCCGGTCGTGGTGGTCGACGACGGCAGCGACCGGCGGTGCGGGGGAGTGTTCCGCGCGGTGCGGGCGCTGGGCGCCGTGGTGCTCACCGTCCCGGTGAACCGTGGGAAGGGCTACGCGCTGCGGACCGGGATCCGGTGGGTGCGCGACCGGCTGCCCGGCCGCGGCGTGGTGTGCGCCGACGCGGACGGGCAGCACACCGTGGTCGACGTGCTGCGGGTCGCTGCGCGCTCGCAGGCCGAGCCCGAGGCCGTCGTGCTCGGCGCGCGGCGCTTCGCGGGCGACGTGCCGGTGCGCAGCCGCATCGGCAACGCCGCGACCCGCTGGGCGTTCGCCGCGACGACCGGCACGCGTGTCCGGGACACCCAGACCGGGCTGCGCGCCTACGGGCCGGGCCTGCTCGGCGACCTCCTCGCCGTGCGCGGGGACCGGTACGAGTACGAGCTGCGCGCGCTCCTCGAGGCGACCCGCACGGGCCGCCGGATCGTCGAGGTGGACGTCGCGACGGTGTACCTCGACGACAACGCGTCCTCGCACTTCCGGCCCGTCGCCGACTCGCTGCGCGTGTGGGCGCCGCTGCTGCGGTTCGCGGCGTCGTCGCTCGGTTCGGCCGCGGTCGACGTCGTCGCGCTGCTCGCGCTGCACGCGGTCACCGGGTCGCTCCTCGCGGCCGTGGTGGGCGCGCGCCTGCTCAGCGCGGGCGTGAACTTCGCCGTGAACCGCCGCCTGGTGTTCCCGGGCGGGCGCGATCTCCCGCTGCGCGTCGCGGCGGCCCGGTACGTGGCGCTCGCGGCCGTGCTGCTCGCGGCGAGCTACGGGCTGCTCGCGCTGCTGACCGGGATCGGCCTGCCGCTCCTCGCGGCCAAGGTCGGCACCGACGCCGTGCTCGTCGCGACGAGCTACGAGGTGCAACGGCGCGTGGTGTTCGCGCCTCTCAGCGCTGAACGGCGTCCCGCTCGACGAGGGCGGGCACGTGGTCGCGCGCCGTCCAGCGCCGGCCGACCCACTTGATGACCTCGACGAGCAGGAAGACGACGAGCGCGAGCCCGAGCGTCTTGCCCCACTCCGCGAGCGCGATGGGCGCCGAGTCGAACCACGAGTGCATGAACGGCGCGTAGACGAAGACGGCCTGCAGCGCGAGCAGCGTCGCCGCCGAGACCCAGACCACCCGGTTGCCGCGCAGCACGTCGAGCGTGAGGCTCGACCGGTCGAGGAACCGGCAGTTGAACAGGTAGGCGAGCTGGCCCAGCGCGAGCATCGTGACCGCCGTCGTCTGCGCCTCGGCGAGCGGGACGCCCTGCGCCCGCTCGACGTAGAACAGCAGGATGGTCGCGCCGCCGATGAGGAGCGACACGAGCAGGATGCGGCGCACGTACGCGCCGTCGAGGATCGACGCCTTCGGGTCGCGCGGGGCGCGGCGCATGACGTCGGGCTCCGCCTTCTCGTACGCGAGCGCGAGCGACAGCGTGACCGCGGTGATCATGTTGATCCACAGCACCTGGACCGGCTGGAGCGGCAGGGTGAGGCCGAACAGGACCGCGACGAGGATGACGAGCGACTGCGCGCCGTTGGTCGGGAGCAGGAACAGGACGGACTTGCGGATGTTGTCGTAGATCCGCCGGCCCTCCTTGACGGCCCGCTCGATGGTCGCGAAGTTGTCGTCGGCGAGCACGACCTCCGCGGCCTCCTTGGTCGCCTCGGTGCCCTTGATGCCCATCGCGACGCCGACGTCCGCCTGGGTGAGCGCGGGGGCGTCGTTGACGCCGTCGCCCGTCATCGCGACGACCTCGCCGTGCGACTGGAGCGCGGACACGATCCGGATCTTGTGCTCGGGGCTCGTTCGCGCGTACACGTCGACGTCGCGCACCACCTGGCGCAGCTTCTCCGTGCTCATCTCCTCGAGCTCGGGGCCGGTGAGCACGGCCGGCGCGGACGAGCCGTCGTGGGCGTCGACGATGCCCATCTCGCGGCCGATCGCGAGCGCGGTTCCCGCGTGGTCGCCGGTGATCATCTTCACGCGGATGCCCGCGTCGCGGCACTCGGCGATGGCCTCGATCGCCTCGGGGCGCGGCGGGTCCACGATGCCGACGAGCCCGCACAGCTCCAGGCCGTCCGCGACGTCGGCGACGTCGAGGTCCGCCGTGTCGTCGGTGGTCGGGCGTCGCGCGGCCGCCAGCACGCGCAGACCCTGCCCGCCGAGCGCGTCGATCTGCGCGTCCCAGAACGAGCGGTCGAGCGGCTCGCTGCCGCCGTCCGGGCCGAGCTGGGTCGCGCAGCGGTCGAGGACGCGGTCCGGTGCGCCCTTGACGTGCACGTGCAGGCCGCCGTCGGGGTCGGCGTCGAGCGTCGCCATGAACTTGTTCTCGGACTCGAACGGCACGACGGCGACGCGCCGCCACCCCGTCGGGTCGACGCCGGCCTTCATGCCGAGCGTGCGCAGCGCGCCCTCCGTCGGCTCGCCGACGAGCCGCCATCCGTCGGTGTCCTCGCCGTCGGGCACGATCCGCGCGTCGTTGCACAGCATCATGACCGTCGCGAGGGCCGCGAGGTCGCGGTCGTCGGCGAGGTCCGCGTGCCGGGTGCCCGACGCCGGTCCCTCGCCCGCGCCGTCCACCTCGCCGGGTGCGCCGGTCGCCCCGGGGCGGGGTGCGTCGTCGGGCACGGTCACGTCTCCCACGGGCGCGTACCCCGCGCCTGCGACCGCGAACGTGCGCCCGCTCGTGCGGACCGTGCGCGCCGTCATCTCGTTCTTGGTGAGCGTGCCGGTCTTGTCCGAGCAGATCGTGGTCACCGAGCCGAGCGTCTCGACCGCGGGGAGCTTGCGCGTGATCGCGCGACGCCGGGCCATCTGCTGCACCCCGAGCGCGAGGGTGATCGTCACGAGCGCGGGCAGGCCCTCCGGCACCGCGGCGACCGCGAAGCCGATGGACGCCGAGATGAGCTCCGGGACGGTGAAGTCGTGGAAGACGCGGCCGATGATCACCATGACGACGGCCATCGCGAGGATGAGCACCGCGAGCAGCTTGCCGAACCGGTCGAGCTGGCGCGTCAACGGCGTCGCGAGGCTGCGGACCTCGGAGATCATCGTCTGGATCCGGCCGATCTCGGTCGCCGTCCCGGTCGCGGTGACGACGCCCACGCCCTGTCCGGCGGCCACGAGCGTGCTCGAGAAGAGCATGCTCGACCGGTCGCCCACGCCCGCGTCCGCACCGACGGCGTCGACCTTTTTCGCCGCGGCCACCGACTCCCCGGTGAGCGCCGACTCCTCGACGCGCAGGTTCGTCGCCTGGATCAGCCGCACGTCCGCGGGCACGCGGTCGCCCGAACGCACGCGCACGACGTCGCCGGGCACCACGTCGTCGGCGTCCACGCGGGCCCACGCACCGTCGCGCCGCACCTCGGCGTTGACTGACAGCATGTTCCGGATGCCCTCGAGCGCGCTCTCCGCGCGCCCCTCCTGGATGAACCCGATCGCCGCGTTGATCACCGCGACCGCGAGGATCACCGTGAAGTCGACCCAGTCGCCGAGGATCGCCTTGAGCACCGCCGAGACGAGCAGGATGTAGATGAGGATGTCGTCGAAGTGGACGAGGATCCGCTTCCACAGCGGGTCGCGCTGCGGCGGCGGCAGCCGGTTGGGCCCCACCTCTGTGAGCCGCGTCGCGGCGTCGGCGCTGGAGAGGCCGCCCGCGTCCGTGCCGAGCTCGGCGAGGACGGCGTCGGGCGGGCGCGACCACGGCGCGTCGAGCGAGCGTTCGGTCGCGCTCGCCGAGGTCGAGGAGGCCGCCGAGGCGGGGGTCGGTGCAGCGTCCGGCGCGGATCCCATGCCCCTATTCGACCCCCGATGCCCGGATCGCGCGAGGGGCGAAGGACCGTGACCCGCGACACGCCAGCGGCCGGCGGTCAGCGGTCAGGGCGAGGAGAACGGGTTCACGACCGGGACGCCGCTGTCGACGAAGGCCCGGGTGTTCCGTGTCGCCACCGTGAGCCCGTGGGCGAGCGCGGTCGCCGCGAGCAGGGAGTCGACGACGGGCAGCGGGCGCGCCGCGTGCACGGCCGGCCATCGCTGCGCGATCTCGAGCGTCACGGGGAGGATGCGGTCCCCGTACGTCTCCTCGAGACCGTGGACCCACGTCTCGAGCGCGGTCGCCCGCGCGGCGTCGCGGGGCACGAGGCGCTGGACCCCGGTGCGGATCTCGCCGACGGTCAGCACCGAGAGGTAGATCTGGTGCGTCCGCAGCCCGCGGAGCCAGGTGACGACCTGCTCGTCCGGTCGGGTTCGGACGAGCTCGGAGACGACGTTCGTGTCGAGCAGGTACCTCACGCGTCGACCCCGAGATCGAGCTCGCGCAACGGAGTCCGGTCACGGGTGAGGTCGAGGTCGTCCGCCGTGGGTGCCTGAAGGAGGTAGTCGGCGAGCTCCACCCGGACCCCGGCGAGCTCGTGGTAGAGGTCGATCCCGACGACGACGGCGATCTCCTTGCCGTGCCGGGTGATGACCTGTGGACCGTTCTCGGCCTCTCGCAAGACCTCGCTCAGGCGTTGCTTCGCGTCCTGCACCTGCCAGCTCATGGGACCCCCGCTCCTCGTCCTGTCTGGACAGACTAGACAGGACGGAGCCGGGGATCAAGGCGCGTGGCATGCCTGGGAGAATCGACGACGTGAGCGAGACCAGCACCCGAGCCGGCCTGCGGGTCGTGCACGTCACCGACCCCGCCGACGGCCGCCTCGCGGACTACAACCGCCTGACCGACGTCGCGCTGCGGTCCAAGCACGAGCCGGAGAAGGGGCTGTACATCGCCGAGAGCTCGACGGTGATCCGGCGGGCGCTCGCCGCCGGGCACCGGCCCCGGTCGTTCCTCATGGCCGAGCGCTGGCTCGACGACCTCGCCGACGACATCGCCGCGCTGCCGGTCGACGACGCCCCGGGCGGCACGGGCGAGCAGGTCCCGGTGTACGTCGGTGCGCCCGACGTGCTCGAGGCGATCACCGGGTTCCACCTGCACCGCGGGGCGCTCGCGGCGATGCACCGCCCGCCGCTGGTCCCCGTGCGCGACCTGCTCTCCGCGGCGCGCGGCGGGACGGGTGCGCGGCGGGTCGCGGTGCTGGAGGACATCGTGGACCACACGAACGTCGGGGCGATCTTCCGCTCCGCCGCTGCGCTCGGCGTGGACGCGGTGCTCGTCTCGCCGCGCTGCGCCGACCCGCTCTACCGCCGCTCGGTGCGCGTGAGCATGGGCACGGTGTTCCAGGTGCCGTGGACGCGGTTCGAGACGTGGCCGGGCGGCCTCGACCTGCTGCGTGACGAGGGCTTCGTCGTCGCCGCGCTCGCCCTCGCCGACGACGCGGTGAGCCTCGACGACATCGTGGCCGACCCGCCCGAGCGGCTCGCGCTCGTGCTCGGCACGGAGGGCGACGGCCTGTCGCACGGTGCGATCGAGGCGGCGGACCGGGTCGTCACGATCCCCATGGCGGGGGGAGTGGACTCGCTCAACGTCGCCGCGGCGTCGGCTGTCGCGTTCTGGGCGACGCGCGTCCCCTGACTCGTCGGTCGCGGCGGGAGCGACGGGAACAACGGTGCTCCCCGACGCGTTGGGCCCGTGTCCGTACGTCGTACGAGAAGAGGTCCCGTGCCGGTCCAGCCCTCCCCGTCCCTGCGTGCCACCACCCGTCCTGACCGCCTGCGCGACGCCGCGGCGCATGCCGTCGCCGAGGAGCAGCAGCACCTCGACGCCGCGCTCGCCCGCCGCGCGGAGCTCCTCGCGGAGCTCGACGCGCAGCTCGCCGCCCCTGCCGACGACGTCGCCGACCGGGTCCCGGCCGCGGGCCCGCCCGGGGCCGAGGCCGTCGTCGAGCGCGCGCGGCACGCCGGGCTGCGCCGCCGTCGCACGGAGCTCGAGCGCGCGGAGAGCGGGCTCGTCTTCGGCCGCGTCGACACCGTCGACGGGGTCACGCGCCACGTCGGGCGCGTCGGGATCACTGCGCCCGAGGACGACGCGGACCCGCTCGTGCTCGACTGGCGTGCTGACGGTGCACGCGCCTTCTACACCGCGACAGCGCGCGAACCGCAGGGTCTCGCGCGGCGTCGGCACGTGCGGACCGCGGGGGACCGGGTCACCGGCGTGGACGACGAGCCGCTCGACGGCTCGGCGACCGGGGCGGAGCAGGAGGACGGGCTCGTCGGCGAGGGCGCGCTGCTCGCGGCGCTGTCGGAGCGCCGTACCGGGCGCATGGGCACCGCCGTCGCGACCCTCCAGACGGAGCAGGACGCGATCGTGCGCGCCCCGGCGGACCAGGTGCTCGTCGTGCAGGGCGGCCCGGGGACGGGCAAGACCGTCGTCGCGCTGCACCGCGTCGCATACCTGCTGTTCACCCACCCGCACCTCGCGGAGCGGGGCGTCCTCCTGCTCGGGCCGTCGTCGCGCTTCCTCGAGTACGTGGCGCAGGTGCTGCCCGCGCTCGGGGAGACGGCGGTCGTCTCGGCGACGTGCGACACGCTCGTGCCCGGCGTCGCGCCGGAGCGTGACGAGGCGCGCGACGTCGCGGAGATCAAGGGGCGCGCGCTGTGGCAGGGCGTCGTCGCCCGGTACGCGGACTCCCTCGTCCCGGACGCGCGAGCCCTGACGGTCCGCCTCGACGGCGAGCCGCTCACGCTCGACGCGGCCCGCGTCGCCCAGGTCCTGCGTGCCTCTCGCGCGGGAGGCCGCAGCGTGCTGGCCGCGCGGGGCCGGGCCGTGGACCTGCTGCTCGACGCTCTCGTGGACGAGGCCGCGGCACGCCACGCCGAGCTGCTCGAACGGGTCGAGGAGGGGTTTGAGGACGTGCTCGGGAAGCTCGACGCCGGGCTCGCCGCGCGCGACGACCGCGCCCCCACGACCGGCGCGCGCGGCGGCGACGTCGACGGCGAGCTCACTGAGGAGGACCTCGACCGGCTCCGGGAGGACCTCGCGCGCGACGCCGGGTTCGCGGCCGCCGTCGACGCCTGGTGGCCCGTCACGGACGTCCGCACCGCGCTCGCGCACCTGCTGGGCGACGCCGCGCTCCTCGCGCGCCACGCGCCCGACCTGACGGCGGCCGAGGTGCGTCGCGTCACGAGCGGGCCGCCCGCGCTCGCACCGAGCGACGTGCCGCTGCTCGACGCGCTCGCCGACGCGCTGGGGGCTCCCGACGCGCCCGGCGAGCAGGGCGAGTTCCTCGCGCAGCGGGCGGCCGCGCGTCGCGACTGGGTCTACGGGCACGTCGTGGTCGACGAGGCGCAGGAGCTCTCGCCCATGCAGTGGCACATGGTGCTGCGCCGCTGCCCGACGCGGTCCGTGACGGCCGTCGGGGACGTCGACCAGACCGAGGCGCCGCACCGTCACACGGACTGGGCGGACGCCGTCGGCCCCGTTCTCGGTGAGCGTTGGCGGCGCGCGGACCTCACCATCTGCTACCGCACCCCGCGCGAGGTCATGGCGCTCGTCGGGCCGGTGCTGCGCGCCGCGGGCAGCCGGAACGACCCGCCGCGCGCGGTGCGGGACGCGGGGGTCGAGCCGCGGGACGTCGTCGTGCCGGGCGGTACGCCGGGACGACTGGATGAGGCGGTCGCCGCCGAGGTCGCACGCCTCGCGGCCCGGTACGACGGCGGGACCGTGGGCGTCGTGGCGCCGCTCGCGCGCCTCGCGACGCTGCGCGCGGCGGTCCAGGGCGTGCCCGTCCTCGGGACGTCCGAGGCGAAGGGCCTCGAGTGGGACGCGGTCGTCGTCGTGGACCCCGACGGCGTCGCCGCCGAGCCGCGCGGGTGGAACGGGCTGTACGTGGCGATGACCCGGTGCACGCAGGAGCTCGTCCGCGTCGCGGTGGGCGAGCCCGCCCGCTCGGCCTGAGGGCCGCGCTCAGTCCGAGGGCGCCGACCGGGCGAACCGGTCGACCTCCCGCACCACGACCTCGACGAGCGCCGGGTCGCCGAGCGGGAGGAAGTGCCCGGCGAGCGGCAGCTCGACGTTCCGTCCGCCCTCGAGGCGGCCGGTCTCGGGGATGTGGGGGTCGAAGCGCGGGTAGACGGCCGTGATACGGGCGTCGACCCCGCGCTCGGCGGCGAGCGCGACCAGCGCGGCGTCGCGCGGCGAGAACGCGCGCAGCGTGCGCCCGAGCAGGTACTGCGCGTAGCGCGAGCCGCGGAACGGCGTCGCCACGGCGACCATGCCGGCGACGCGCGGCCCGGCGGTCGACAGCATGACGCGCTTGCCGACGAGGCCGCCCTTGCTGTGGGCGACGAGGACGACGTCGTGCAGGTCGGACCGCTCGAGGAACGCCGCCGTGCGGTCGGCAGCCTCGGCGAACGGGCGCCGGTTGTAGCCGAGGCCGGGCACGGCGTGCACGGGGTGCCCGGCCCGGGCGAGGGCCGTCGCGATCGGCCCGAGGAGCTGCCACGTCTCGTAGACGCCGGGAAGGAGCACGACGGGGCTCGCACCGCCGGGGCCGGTCGGGACGGGTCGGCGCGCGCGCAGGGCGCCCTGGACCTGGCGCGCGGCGACGTACGCGTAGTCCACCGCGCGGTCGCGCAGCCGCAGCGAGCGGGGCCAGCGGGGCGCCCTCACGGCAGGTCCCGGGGCAGTCCGCGCGGCAGTCCACCGGCAGCACGCACGGCCGCGACGATCCCCTCCGGGTCGGCGTCCATCGCGTGGTGGCGTCCCCGGACCTCGCGGAACATGCCGCGCGGCGCGGCGAGCGCGAGCTCGCGGCACCACCGGCGCGGAGCGATCGGGTCGTGCGCGCCCCGCACGACGACGAGACGCCCCGGCACGTGCGGCACGACGTCCTCGAGCCGGTGCGCCAGCATGTGCCGGACCTGGCGCGCGTAGTGCGGCAGCGAGCATCGCAGCACGTAGTCGACGGCGAGCGTCGCGAGCGCGCGCGGCCGCTCGCCCACCGCGTCGCGCGCGAGCCGCAGCGCCTGGCGCGGCGCGCTGCGGGCGTGGCGGTCCGCCGTCGGCCCGACGAGCACCCCGGCGGGCGCCTCGCGGGGGTGGTCGGCCATGGCCTGGGCGACGACCTGCGCGCCCATCGAGTGGCCGACGAGCACGACGACGGGGCGCGGGGCGCCGTCGGGCAGGTCGAGCACGTGGCGGCGCACGTGCTCCGCGACGACGGCCGCGTGCTCCTCGATCGACACGTCGCGCGGCGCGCGGGTCGCCGCGCCGAAGCCGGGCAGGTCGATCGCGTGCACCGCGACCCGGGGGAGCGCGCCCGGCCGCAGGAGCGCGCGCCGCACCGGGTCGAACGCGCGCGCCGACGACCCGACGCCGTGCACGAGCACGACCACGACGTCGGGCGCGTCCGCCCCGGACACGTGCACGACGGCGGTGAGATCGCCGACCGCGCAGCGCACCTCCGCGGTGCCCGCCGACGCTGCCGCCGAGGGCGTCGACGGCGCGGGCGACGCGCCGGAGCGGGCCCGGGCGAACCGGACCCGCTCCGTGACGTGCTGGGTGTCGTCGCCGGCCGTGGCCGGCGACGTGCTCCGGGTCGTCAGCTGACGTCTCCTCGCCACGCGCCCGTCTCAGCCCCGCGGGACTCGATGAACTCCTTGAACCGGGCGAGGTCGCCCTTGACGCGGCGCTCGTCGAGCTGGAGGACGTCGCCCACCTTCTCCACGACCCCCTCCGGCGTCCAGTCGAGCTGGACCGTGACGCGGGTCTGCGTGTCGTTCAGCCGGTGGAAGGTCACGACGCCCGCGTGGTCGGGGCCCGACGTGCTGTTCCACGCCACCCGCTCGTCGGGGTGCTGCTCGGTGATCTCCGCGTCGAACTCGCGCTCGACGCCGCCGATCTTCGTCTTCCAGTGCGTGTGCGTCGCGTCGAGCTGGCGGATCTCCTCGACGCCCTCCATGAAGCGGGGGAACTCCTCGAACTGGGTCCACTGGTCGTAGGCCGTGCGGACGGGGACGTCGACGTCGATCGACTGGGTGACCGTGCTCATCGGTGATACCTCCTGTGGTTGGCGGGCGGTACGACCACACCCTTCCCGGGGTCCGTCCCGCTCGCGCGGCGAACGGGGGTCGGGCTCACTCCAGCGCGCTCGACGGGTCCCCGGACGCCGGCTCGGCCGCGTCGGTGCGCGAGCCGAGGGAGTCGTCGCCCATGTCCTGCGCGTCCACGACGGCGAGCTCGTCGAGGAGGAACAGGAACGCGCGGGCGTACGGGTTGTCGTCCACGCGCTCCCGGACGTCGGACCAGTCGATCTGCTCGCGCATCGCCCGCGCGACCGGCAGGAGCCGCGAGAAGTCGCAGTAGTGCTCGCCGAGGACGCGCAGCTTCGACGCCATGATCTCGGTCGCGGACAGCACGGGCATGCGGACCGCGAGGACCTCGAGCTCGTCGGTGCGCGCGAGCAGGTCGTCGTCGATCGGCTCGCCGACCATCCGGTACAGGACGTCGATGAGCTCGCCCCCGTGGTACGCCTTGAAGAGCCAGTTCTCCGTCGGCTCCGTGATCTCGAGCCCCGCCTCGCGCAGCACCTCGCGCGCCCGGTCCACGTCGACCTCGCGGATCGCGAAGTCGGCGTCGTGGCTCGGCTCCGGCGCCCCGCGCGCCCACGCCGCGTAGCCGCCGACGAGCGCGTGCGGGATCTCGGCCTCGGCCAGCGCCGCGGCGGTCATCCGGAGGCCGTCGTGCAGTGCGTCCCTGTCGTCCACCATGCCCAGGGTCTACACCACCCCGGGGGTGCTGGCACGTCGCCACGGGGGAGCTGTCGCCCCGCGGAGCGCGTGCGGCGTCGGGCCGTGGTCCCCACAATCGGGAGGGTGCGCCTCGCGACGTTCAACATCCTGCACGGGCGGTCGCTCGTCGACGACCGCGTCGACGTCGACCGCTTCGCCGGTGCCGTCCGGGCCCTCGACGCGGACGTCCTCGCGCTCCAGGAGGTGGACCGGGACCAGCCCCGCTCGCACCGCGCCGACCTCACCGCGGTCGCGGCCGAGGCGGCGGGCGCCGTGGACCACCGGTTCGTCGCCACGCTCGTCGGCGAGCCGGGCGTGTGGACCGCGCCGACGGGGGAGCACCAGCCGGGCCGCGCCGCCTACGGGATCGCCGTCGTGAGCCGATACCCGGTCACCGCGTGGCGCACCGTCCTGCTGCCCGCGCCGCGCACGCGCGTGCCCGTGCGCTTCCCCGGGCGCCGGCTGCCGACGCTCGTGCGCGACGAGCCGCGCGCGGCGCTCGTCGCGCGCGTCGAGGCGCCGGGCGGGCCGGTGACGGTCGTGTGCACGCACCTGACCTTCGTGCCGGGGCGCAACCTCACGCAGCTCGTGCGGCTCACCCGGGAGCTCGCCGCCGACGTGCCCGACGGCGAGCCCGTCGTCCTGCTCGGCGACCTCAACATCGAGGCGCCCCAGGCGGCGCGCACGAGCGGGTGGCGCCCGCTCGCCTCCGCGCCGACGTTCCCCGTCGGCGAGCCCGCGCGCCAGCTCGACCACGTGCTCGCCCACGGCCCGGTCCGGGCGACGGCGCCCGCTGTCGCGGTCGACACGGGGCTGTCGGACCACCGGGCGCTCGTCGTGCCCGTCGTGCTCGGCGGGGAGCGGCACGCGTCCCCGACCCGCGCGCACGCGGCGGACGAGGACCACGCGCCGCCCACCGCGGGCGCGGGAGAGCCGCGACGGCGGACCGGCCGGGCCGCCGAGGGCTGACCGCGCGGCCGTTCGTGAGCCCCGTCACACGGACGTGAGGGGCTGGTTCCGGGCGGGCGACATAGATTAGCCTCACCTTTGTGAGTGGAACCTCAGCTGCCTCGGTCGCGCCGGGCCTGCCCGACGCCCCGGCGCTCGCGGGTCACGACCTGCGGCTGTCCTACGACGACCGCACCGTGGTCCACGGCGCCGCGCTCGAGCTCGCCCCGGGGGCCGTCACGGCCCTCATCGGGCCCAACGGCTCGGGCAAGTCGACCCTCCTGCGCTCGCTCGCGCGCCTGCACCGGCCCGACGCCGGGACCGTCGCCCTGGACGACGAGCCCGACGCGCTCGCGCTCCACGCCAAGGACTTCGCGCGGCGCGTGACGCTCCTGTCGCAGAGCCGGCCCACGCCGTCGGGCGTGAGCGTGCGCGACGTCGTCGCCTACGGACGTCACCCCTACCGCGGCCGGTTCCGCTCGAACGACCCCGACGGCCCGCGCGCGATCGCGCACGCCATGGACGTCACCGGCATCACCGCGATGGCCGACCGCGGCGTCGACGAGCTCTCCGGCGGCGAGCTGCAGCGCGTGTGGCTCGCGACGTGCCTCGCGCAGGACACGAAGGTGCTCCTGCTCGACGAGCCGACGACGTACCTCGACCTGCGCTACCAGGTCGAGCTGCTCGACCTGGTCCGCGACCTGGCGAGCGAGCACGGCGTGGCCGTGGGGGTCGTCCTGCACGACCTCAACCAGGCCGCCGCGGTGGCCGACCACGTCGTCCTGCTCCACGGCGGCGTCGTGCGCGCCACGGGCCGGGCCGAGGACGTGCTCACGACCGAGCTCCTCACCGAGGTCTACGGCATCCACGTCGACGTCTACACGCACCCCCTCACGGGGCGCACGTGCTGCGAGCCGCTCGGTCGGCACGCCGCCCGGCTGGACGCGGCCGTCCTCGTCTGACCGCGGCGTCCGGCCGCCGGGCCGCGACTCTCCGCGCCTCTTCGTACTCCTCCGCACCGTCTCCGCACCGAACCCGAAGGACACCCATGCGCTCGACCACCCGTTCCCTCGCCGTGGGCGCCGTCGCGCTCGCGACCGCGCTCGCGCTCACCGCGTGCGGCACGACCGAGGAGCCCGCGACCGGCGGCTCGTCCGACGGCGCGACGACCGACGCCGCGTCCGGCCCGGTCACCGTCACCGACGAGCGCGGCGAGGTCACCCTCGACGCCCCGGCCACCGACATCGTCTCGCTCGAGTGGGGCCTCACGGAGAACCTCGTGGCGCTGGGCGTCGAGCCCGTCGGCCAGGCGGACGTCGAGGGTTACAACACGTGGGACACCGTCGCGCCGATCGACGCGAGCACGCCCGACGTCGGCACGCGCGGCGAGCCGAGCCTCGACGCGATCTCCGCTCTCGAGCCGGACCTCGTCGTGACGACCACGGACCTGCCCGAGAACGTCATCGCGCAGATCGAGGAGGTCGCGCCGGTGCTCGCGCTGCGCGGCTCCGACGGCGAGGACCCCATCGGCTACATGCGCTCCACGGTCGAGACGCTCGGCACCGTGACGGGCCGCGAGGACGAGGCGGCCGCCGCGCTCGAGGAGTACGACGCGAAGATCGCCGAGGCCACCACCGCTCTCGACGAGGCGGGCCTCGCCGGGGCCGAGTTCACGATGGCCGACGGCTGGGTGACGAACGGCGCCGTCTCGATCCGCATGTACACGCCGGGCTCGTTCTTCGGCGCCATCGGCGAGGAGATCGGCCTCGTCAACGCCTGGACCGAGGGCGGCGACCCCGACTACGGCCTCGCGCAGACCGACGTCGAGGGCCTCACCCAGCTCGGCGACGTGCAGTTCCTCTACGTCGCGAGCGACTCCGAGGCGAACCCGTTCGAGGAGGGCCTCGCCGGCAACGCCGTGTGGGAGCAGCTCCCGTTCGTCACGGCCGGCGACGTGCACCGTCTGCCCGACGGCATCTGGATGTTCGGCGGCCCGCTGTCCGCCGCGGCCTACGCCGACGCGGTCGTCGAGGCCCTGACGGCCTGACGCGGCACCCCCGGGCGCGTACCACGCCAGGACGACGAGAAGGCTGACGAGACCCACTGTGAGCAGGCGAGAGCAGCGCACCGCGCCGGAGCCGGACACCCTCCTCCTGGAGGACCCGGCTCCGGCCGTCGTCCCCGGCGCGGACGGCCCGGAGGGCGGCGTCCCTCCGGGCACCGGCACCGCCCCGGGCCCGACGGCGGCCGCCCCCCGCGCGCGGACGTCGCGCCTCGGGGTCGCGGGCGCGTTCCTCGCGGTGGTCGTCGCCGCGCTCGTGCTCGCCGCCGTGCACCTCACGCAGGGCACGGCCGACGTCGGCCCGCTCGACCTGCTGCGCCTCGCGACCGGGGGAGACGGGGTCGACCAGACGGTCGCGGTCCTCGTCGCGTCGCGCGTGCCACGGCTCCTCGCCGGCCTGCTGCTGGGCGTCGCGCTCGGCGTCGCCGGCGCGGTGCTGCAGTCGGTCGCGCGCAACCCGCTCGCGTCGCCCGACACGCTCGCGGTCAACGCGGGCGCCTACCTCACGGTCGTCGTGGTCGCCGCGTTCGGCCTCTCCGTCCCGTTCTACCTCCAGGGCGGCCTCGCGTTCCTCGGCGGGCTCGCCGCGGCCGGGCTCGTGCTCGTCCTGGCGCGCGGCGGCGCCGACGGGCCGACCCGGCTCGTGCTCGCCGGCTCGGCCATCATGCTCGCGCTCCACTCGCTGACGACGGTCCTCCTCGTGCTGTTCGAGCAGGAGACGATGGGCCTGTTCGCGTGGGGGAGCGGCTCGATCGTCCAGTCGGGCACGCGCACGGTCACGCTGGCGACCCCCGTCGTCGTGGTCGGCGTCCTCGCCGCGCTCGTCCTCGCGCGCCGGCTCGACCTCCTCGGGCTCGGGGACGACGCCGCGACCGTCCTCGGCGTCGACGTGCGCCGCACGCGCGTCGCCTCGGTGCTCGTCGCCGTCCTGCTCGCCTCGATCGCCGTGACCGTCGCCGGTCCGGTCGGGTTCGTCGGTCTCGCGGCGCCCGTCGTGGCCCGCCTCGTCGCGCGTCGCGTGCCCGGGCTCGGGCGGCACGTGCTCCTCCTGCCCTTCGCGGCCCTCGTCGGCGTGGTCGTCGTGCTCGGCGCCGACGTCCTGCTCCGCCTCCTGCTGCCCGGGACGCTCTCGATCGCGGTGCCGACGGGCATCGTCACGACCGTCCTCGGCGCGATCCTGCTCGTGTGGCTCGCGCGCCGCCTGCGCGACTCGGGGCCCGCGTCGTCGCGCGGCGGGCACGGTGCGCTGAGCCGGCCGCGCTCGCGGCGCGCGGTCGTCGTGGTCGTGGTCGTCCTGTCGCTCGCCGTCGCCGCGGCCGCCGTCGCGGGCCTCCTGCTCGGCGACCGGGTCGTGCTGCTGGGCGACGTCGCCAACTGGTGGGCCGGCGTCGCCGGCCGGCACGTGACGTTCGTGCTCGACCAGCGCGTCCCGCGCGTGCTCGCAGCCCTCCTCGCGGGCGCCGCGCTCGCGCTCGCCGGCACGATCGTGCAGGCCGTGTGCCGCAACCCGCTCGCGGAGCCGAGCCTGCTCGGCGTGACGTCGGGCGCCGGCCTCGGTGCCGTGACGATGATCCTGCTCGTCCCCGGCGTCGGGATCTGGCCGATGTCCGCCGCCGCCGCGGTCGGGGCCTTCGCCGTGTTCGGGCTCGTCTACGGGCTCTCCTACCGGGGCGGGCTGAGCTCCGACCGGCTCGTGCTCATCGGCATCGGCGCCCAGGCCGGGGTGATGGCGATCATCACGCTGCTCGTCGTCGTCGTCGCGCCGTGGGACGTGAACCTCGCGCTCACGTGGCTGTCGGGCTCCACGTACGGGCGCACGCTCGAGCAGCTGATCCCCGTCGCGCTCGCGCTGCTCGTGCTCACCCCGCTCACCGCGGTGTTCCGGCGCGACCTCGACGTCGTGGCGCTCGACGACGACACGCCGCGCGTCCTCGGCGTCGCGCTCGACCGCACGCGGCTGCTCCTGCTCGGCGTCGCCGCGCTGCTCACCGCCGCGGCCGTGTGCGCCATCGGGGCGCTCGCGTTCGTCGGCCTCGTCGCGCCGCACGCCGCCCGCGCGCTCGTCGGGTCGCGGCACTCCCGGGTCGTGCCCGTCGCGATGCTGCTCGGGGCCCTCCTCGTGTCCGTCGCGGACACGCTCGGCCGCGTCGTCATCGCGCCCGGGCAGATCCCCGCGGGTCTCGGCACCGCGCTGCTGGGCGCGCCGTACTTCGTCTACCTGCTCTGGCGCAGCCGCGGCCGCGGAGCGTGACGTGTCTCACCCCGCCAGGCGCAGGTCCGCGTCCCGGACGGGTTGACCCCGCCGTGGGCGCGTAGGTTAGCCTCACCTGTGTGAGCCAGACCGTCGTCGCACCCCGCACCCGCGCTCGTCGTCCCGTCGCCCGTGCGACCGCCCCCTGGCGCTTCTTCGACGTCGAGGTGGCGCGGGTCGAGCAGCTCTCGCCGAGCTTCCGTCGCTTCACCTTCACCGGCCCGGAGCTCGACCTCTTCGGCGACCCGGGTCTCGACGTCCGGATCAAGTTCGTGCTCCCCGCGCCTGACGGCGGCTACGCGCACCTCGTGCGCGACGCCGAGTCCTGGTACGCCGCGTGGCGCGACCAGCCCGAGGAGCGCCGCAACCCGCTGCGCACCTACACGACCGTCGCGGTGCGCCCCGAGGCGCGCGAGGTCGACGTCGACGTCGTGCTGCACGGCGACGCCGGCCCCGCGTCGCGCTGGGCGCTCGCCGCCGAGGTCGGCACGCCGCTCGTCCTGCTCGGCCCCGACGCCACGTTCGACGGCCCGGCCGGCGGCATCGAGTTCCGGCCGCCCACCCGCCCGCACGCGCTCCTGCTCGCGGGCGACGAGACCGCGCTGCCCGCCCTCGCGGCGATCTGCGAGGACCTGCCCGCCGACGCGTGGGGCGAGGTCTACGTCGAGGTCCCGCACGTGGGCGACGCGCGCGACCTCGTGACCCCGCCCGGGGTGCGCGTGACGTTCCTCGCGCGCGACGACGTCCCCGGCGGGCCCCACGACGCTCACGGCGCGCGCCTCGTGCCGGCCGTCAAGGAGGCCGCCGCGCGCATGCTCGGTGCGGGCGTCCTCGGGACGGACCCGCCCGTCCAGTGCCGCACCGCGGAGGACCTCGAGGACGTCGACGTCGACGCGTCGATCCTCTGGGAGGTCCCGGGGCTCCTCGACGAGGAGACCGTCCTCTACGCGTGGCTCGCGGGCGAGGCGAGCGCCATCAAGACGCTGCGCCGCCACCTCGTGGCCGACCTCGGCGTCGACCGCCGCGCCGTCGCGTTCATGGGCTACTGGCGCGAGGGCCGCGCCGAGAGCTGAGGCGTTCCCGGGATACTGTCGAGGGTCCCGTCGAGACACGAGAAGTGGCCCCCACCGAGCACGGTAGGGGGCCACTTCTCGCATCTCGGCTGTGCGGCGCCGCACAGATGCTGCGCGGTCGACGTCGGTACCCAGAGCGTCGGCACCGAGCGCACCGGCACGACGTCGGGCAACGAGAGAGGGAGGCTCGACCGGCCTCCCTCTTCAACGTATAGCGCACCGGGGGTCTTGCGGCAAGGCCCCCTCGGGGGCGCAGAATCTCCGCTCGTGCGCGGGTCGTCGTGGCCCGTGCGTCCCTCCGCAGGACCCGGACCGGAGCTGATGACGTTGCCCGACGCCCCCGTGACCGCCACCACCGACCCGTCCCGCCGCCCGTCGGCCCGCCCGACCGCGGACCAGGACCCGCGGCCCGCGCCGTTCTTCGACCTGCCCGCGCGGCTGGCCGCGAAGGCCGACCCGGCGCTCGTCGACCCCGACGAGCGCCACTTCGCCGCGATCGCCGCGAGCCTCGAGCACTCCGTCGCCGACCTCGCGCAGCGTCTCGACGCGGCCCGGCGCGCGCCGGGCGGGAGCGGCACCGAGGCGCTCGAGCGCGACCAGGAGATCCACCGCCTCAGCAGCCGGCTGCGCCTGCTCCAGCGCTACGGCGTCGACCTGTGCCTGGGCCGCATGACCTTCACCGACGGCTCCGCCCCGGTGTACGTGGGCCGCGTGGGCCTCACCGACCCGGCGGGGGAGCGCCTGCTGGTCGACTGGCGCTCGCGCGCCGCCGAGCCGTACTTCGCGGCCACGCCCGCGCAGCCGCTCGGCCTCGCGGCGCGGCGCCGGTACCGGTGGGCGCGCGGGCGCGTCACCGACTACTGGGACGAGGAGCTCGTGCCCGACGGCGCCGGGTCGAGCGCGGCGCTCGACGACCAGTCGGCGTTCGTCGCGAGCCTCGGCGCGAGCAGGTCCCCGCGGATGCGCGACGTCCTCGGCACGATCCAGGCCGACCAGGACGCGATCGTGCGCGCGGGCTCGCGCGGCGCGCTCGTCGTCGACGGCGGCCCCGGCACGGGCAAGACGGTCGTGGCGCTGCACCGCGCGGCCTACCTGCTGTACGCCGACCCGCACGTGGGCGGCGGGCACGGGGGCCGACACGGTGGTGGGCACGCTGGCGGGCATGGCGGCGGGCACGGTGGTGGGCGCGGCGGCGTGCTCGTCGTCGGGCCCAGCCGTCCCTACCTCGCGTACGTGGCCGACGTGCTGCCCGGCCTCGGCGAGGAGGGCGTGCAGACCTGCACGCTGCGCGACCTCGTCCCCGAGGGCGCGACGGCGCGCGGGGAGGCCGACCCCGAGGTGGCCCGGCTCAAGGCGTCCGCCGAGCTCGTCGCCGCGATCGAGCCCGCCGTGCGGTTCTCCGAACGCCCGCCCGCCGAGGGCAGGGAGGTCGAGACGCCGTGGGCCGACGTCTGGCTTTCCCCGGCCGACTGGGCCGAGGCGTTCGAGTCCGTGGACCCGGGCACCCCGCACAACGAGGCGCGCGACGACGTCTGGGCCGCGCTCGTCGAGATCCTCGTGGACAAGGCCTGCGGGGGAGCCGCGGAGGACGGCGTCGACGTCGAGGCCGGCGACGTGCGCCGCGCCCTGCGCGGCCACCGCGGGCTCGGTGCCGCGTTCGACCGCGCGTGGCCGCTCGTCGAGCCGACGGACCTCGTGGCCGACCTGTGGTCCGTGCCCGCCTACCTGCGGCTGTGCGCGCCGTCGCTCACGCCCGAGCAGGTGCGCGCGCTCCAGCGCCCGGACGCGCACGCGTGGACGACGGCGGACCTCCCGCTGCTCGACGCCGCGCGCCGTCGGCTCGGCGACCCGGAGGCGTCGCGCCGACGCCGCCGCAACGAGGCCGCCGTGGCGGCGGAGCGCGCGCGCATGGACGACGTCGTCGACCACCTCGTGGCGACCGACGACAGCGAGCTCGGGGTCATGCAGATGCTCCGCGGCCAGGACCTGCGCGACGCGCTCGTGGACGACGGCGCGCTCGTCGTCGCGACGCCGGACCGCCTCGCGGGGCCCTTCGCGCACGTCGTCGTCGACGAGGCGCAGGAGCTCACCGACGCCGAGTGGCAGATGGTCCTCAGCCGCTGCCCGTCGCGCAGCGTCACGGTCGTCGGGGACCGGGCCCAGGCCCGCCACGGCTTCCCCGAGGGCTGGCGCGAGCGGCTCGCGCGCGTGGGCTTCGCCCGCGTCGAGGAGGCGTCGCTGAGCGTCAACTACCGCACGCCGCGGGAGGTCATGGCCGAGGCGGAGCCCGTCGTCCGGGCCGCGATCCCGGACGCGAACGTCCCGACGTCGGTGCGCAGCACGGGCGTGCCCGTCGCCCACGGGGCGGTCGCGGACCTCGACGCGGTCCTCGGCGCGTGGCTCGCCGAGCACGCGGACGGCACGGCGTGCGTCATCGGTGCCACCGAGCCGTCCCGGCCGTCCGGGCCGTCCGGCGAGGAGTCGGACGGCAGGGTCGGTGGCGTCGGTGGCGTCGGTGGCGAGGGCGAGGGGTCCGCGCGGGTGCGGTGGCTCACGCCCGAGACGGCGAAGGGCCTCGAGTTCGACCTCGTGGTGCTCGTCGAGCCGCAAGCGTTCGGCGACGGCGTCGAGGGCGCCGTGGACCGCTACGTCGCGATGACGCGCGCGACGCAGCGGCTCGTCGTCCTGGATCGCTGACCGCCGGGCGTCGAGCACGACCTGGCGGTCGTCAGGCCGCCCGTGGCGACCGCCAGGGCGTGCTCGGCAGGGGGACGGGTCAGGCGACCGGGACGGCCAGGTCCTCGACGACCTCGACACCGGGCAGGCGGCCCAGCAGGTCGCCGGGGAGCAGCAGCTTCGAGCGCCGCACGCCGCTGCCGATCAGCGCGAGCGCGCCGTCGGTCACGACGCGGGAGTCGACGAGCACGCGCCACCCCTCGGGCAGCCCGACGGGCGTGATGCCGCCGTACTCCATCCCGGACTCGGCCGTCGCGCGGTCGGTCGGCAGGAACGACGCCTTGCGCACGTCGAGCAGCTTGCGGACGCGCGTGTTGACGTCGGCGCGCGTGTGGGCCCGCACGACGGCGGCGGCGATGCGCTCGTCGCCCGCCCGGGTGCCGCCCACGACGACGCAGTTCGCCGACGCCTCGACCGGCAGGTCGAACGCGGCGTTGAGCGTCGCGGTGTCGGCGAGGTCGGGGTCGATCTCCGTCACGGCGACGAGCGTCGCGACGTCCGGGTCGGCGTCGGCCCACCGGCGCAGCGCGTCGGCGGTCACGGGGGCGACGAGGTCGAGGTGGTCGAGCGCCGGCTCCCAGGTGAGCGAGCCGAGCGTGGGCAGGGTCGTGCGGGCGTCCATGGCGTCAGCCTGCCACCCCGGCGGGCCGCCGCGCGGGAGAGGCCGGATGCCGAACACGCCCCCGGAGCCCCTCGAGCCCGCCGAGCATGCGGTCGCGGCCCGTGCCGCCCGCCGGACGGGCGACAGCTGCATGGTCGGCGGGGGAGGAGGGTCAGGTAGAGGTCGAGGGTTTCGGGCAAGTCTCCAGTGGTGGTCGAAGGTTGGGGTGGGCATCTCGGACGAAGCAGGCGCCTCCGACCTGCGGAGTTGACACCTCGGAGCGGCGGTCGTTCACTGGAAGTGTTCGAACGTTTGTTCGAACAGCCAGCGGGTGCAGCACACCGCCCGCAGCAGTCGACGCGCGGTGCGCGTCCCGTCCGAGCAGCATCCCGGGAGGCGAGATGACCCTTCTCGCCGACCCCGCCGAACGGGCGGGGGCACCAGGCCCGACGGCTGCGGCCGTCGACAAGGCCGAGCGCGCCCGTGCCGTCCTGCGCCGTGCGGAGGAGCGTACGGGGGTCCGCCGACACCGTCCCGTCGTCGCCCCCGCGGCCCCGGAACCGCTCACCGCCCCGGCGGCACCGACCGTCGTCCCGCGCACCGACACCGTCCCGCGCACCGACACCGTCCCGCGCGCCGGCACCGCCCTCCTCGCCGAGGTCGCCCCGCTCGCGGGCGCCGCCGCCTCGTCGGTCGTGCGGCCCGCCCCCGCGCCGCCCGACCCTCCGGCACGCGCCCGCACCCGCCACGTCCGGACCTCGGGCGCGAGCCGGGACGCGGGCACGGACGAGCGGGTGTGGCCGGTGCACGACGCGCTCGCGCCGCTCCTCCCGCTCGGCGCCCTCCAGCGCGGCACCGTGCTGGCGGTGCGCGGCTCGACGAGCCTCCTGCTCGCGCTCGTCGCGCGGCCGTCGCGGGCCGGGGCGTGGACCGCCGCCGTCGGGTTCCCCGCCGTCGGGCTGCTCGCGGCCGCCGACGCCGGCGCGGACCTCGACCGCGTCGTGCTCGTCCCGCGGCCCGGCCCGGACGCGGCGCTCGCGATCTCGGCGCTCGTCGACGGCCTGGACGTCGTGGTCGTCGGGCCCGACGCCGCCCTCACCGACCCCGACCGACGACGCCTGGCCGCGCGGGCACGCGAGCGCGGGGCGCTGCTCGTCGCCGCGGGGACGTGGCCGGGCGCGCACGTCGCGCTCACCGTGACGGGTGGCGGCTGGTCCGGGGCGGACCGCGGCGCGGGCTGGCTGCGCCGTCGCACCCTCGTCGTCGAGCGCGCGGGCCGCGGGGGAGCCGCGCGCCCCGCGCGGCTCGAGGTCGAGCTCCCGCTCGTCCACGAGGACTGGCCCGCGTTCCTCGCCGAGGACGCCCGGGGCACCCGGCCCGCGGCCGGGACCGGCGCCACCGTGGCCGGGGCCGCCGTGACCGCCCACGAGGCCGCCCGGGCCGACGACCCCGACCGGCCCTCCCGGCTCCGGCTCGTCGGATGACCACGAGCCCGACCCGCACGGCGGCCCTGTGGGTGCCGGACTGGCCGGTGCTCGCGGCGATGGCGGTGCGCGACGTCCCCGCGCACGTCCCCGCCGCGACGCACGACGGCCGCCGCGTCGTCGCCGTCTCCGCGACCGCGCGCGCCCACGGCGTGCGCCGGGGCATGCGCCGCCGTCGGGCCCGCGAGTGCTGCCCCGAGCTCGAGCTGCTCGACGTCGACGACGCGCGCGACGCCCGCGAGTTCGAGCCCGTCGCGCTCGCGGCCGAGACCGTCGTCGCGGGGCTGGAGATCACCCGGCCCGGCCTGCTGCTCCTGCCCGCCGCCGGGGCGAGCCGGTACCACGGGTCCGACGCCGCGCTCGCGGAGGCGCTCGTCGCGCGCGTCGCCGAGCGCACCGGCCACGAGAGCCAGGTGGGCGTCGCCGACGGCATCCTCGCCGCCGTGCTCGCCGCGCGGGACGCCGCCGTCGTCCCGCCCGGCCGCTCCGCCGCGTTCCTCGCGCCGAGGCCCGCGCGCGACCTCGTGCACGTCACCGCCCGGCCGGACGCCGCCGTCGCGGTCGACGAGCTCGTGGACCTCCTGGGCCGGCTCGGCGTGCGCACCCTCGGGGCGCTCGCGGCCCTGCCGTCCGCGACCGTCGAGGGGCGTTTCGGCGACCTCGGCGCGTGGGCGCACCGGCTCGCGCGCGGCGAGGACCTGCGCCCGCCCGCGCGGCGCCGCGTCGAGCCCGACGTCGCGGTGAGCGCCGAGCTCGACCCGCCCGCCGAGCGCGTCGACGTCGCGACCTTCGCCGCGCGTCGGCTCTCCGAGGACCTGCACGACCAGCTCGTCGCGCGCTCGCTCGTCGCCGGGCGCCTGCGCATCACCGCACGGACCGTCGAGGGCGACGACCTCGAGCGCACCTGGCGGCTCGACGGGCCGGGCGCGATGAGCCCGGCGCGCCTCACGGACAAGGTCCGGTGGCAGCTCGAGGGCTGGCTCACCACCACGTCCGTCCGCGCCGGGCGCGCGGCCCGGGCCGGGCGTCGTGGCGGCGAGCACGGTTCGCCCGGCGGGGCCGACGTCGTCCCGGGCGTCGCGCCGCTGGCCCGCCTGTCCCTCACGGCCGAGGAGGTCGTGCCCGCGGGGGCGGAGCAGCCGCGCCTGTGGGGCGCGTCGAGCGGCGAGGACGCGCGGGCCCACCGCGCGCTCGGGCGCGTGCAGGGCATCCTCGGCGGCGACGCCGTCCTGCGCGTCCAGGTCCAGGGCGGCCGCGACGCGACCGACCGCGTGCACCTCGTGCCGTTCGGGGAGGACGTCGTGCGCCCGCGCGACCCGGCCCTGCCGTGGCCCGGCGCGCTGCCGAGCCCGGCCCCCGCGCTCGTGCCCGTCGAGCCGCAGGACGTCGTCGTGCTCGACGACGCCGGGCGGCCCGTCGTCGTCGACGCGCGCCTCGCGATGAGCGGCGAGCCCGCGACCGTGCGGTGGCCGGCCCCCGCGCCGGAGGAGGGCCCGCGCCGTGCGGTGCCGCCCCGGGACGAGACGGCGCTGCCCGGGCCCGGGTCCGCGCGCGCCGTCGTGGACTGGGCCGGGCCGTGGCCGCTCGCCGAGCGCTGGTGGACGCCCGCGCCCCGGCGCCGCGTGCACGTGCAGGTCCTGCTCGACGACGGCCGCGGCCTGCTCCTCGCGAGCGCGCGCGGGCGGTGGACCGTGGAGGGCCTGTATGACTGACCGGACCACCGGCCCGCGCTACGCCGAGCTCCACGCGCACTCCGCGTTCAGCTTCCTCGACGGCGCGTCCCACCCCGAGGAGCTCGCCGCCGAGGGCGCGCGGCTCGGGCTGTCGGCGCTCGCCGTCACCGACCACGACGGCCTGTACGGCGTCGTGCGCTTCGCCGAGGCCGCGCGCAAGGTCAATCTCCCCACCGTCTTCGGGTCCGAGCTGCACCTGCCCGCGCCGACCACGACCGGCGCGCCCGTGCTCGACCCGCCCACCGGCGTCCCCGACCCGCGCTCGACCCACCTGCTCGTGCTCGCGCGCGGCACGCAGGGCTACCGCAACCTGTCGCGCGCGATCGCGACCGCGCACCTCGCGACGGGCACCAAGGGCGCCGCCGACTACCGCCTCGAGCAGCTCGCGGCGGAGGCCGCCGGGCAGTGGCTCGTGCTCACCGGGTGCCGCAAGGGCGCGGTGCGGCGCGCGCTCGTCACGTCCGGGCGCGCCGCGGCCCGCCGCGAGCTCGACCGTCTCGTCGCCCTCTTCGGCGCCGACAACGTGGCCGTCGAGATCACCACGACCGACGACCCGCGCGACGCCGACCTCCACGCGGCGCTCGCCGACCTCGCCGCCGACGCCCGGCTGCCGCTCGTCGCGACGACCGCCGCGCACTACGCCCACCCGCGCGACGCCGACCTCGCGGGGGCGCTCGCGGCCGTGCGCGCGCGCTCGTCGCTCGACGACCTCGACGGCTGGCTGCCCGGTGCCCCGACGACCCACCTGCGCTCCGCGGCGGAGATGCTCGCGCGCCACCCCCGGCACCCGCAGGCCGTCGCGACCGCGGCCGCGCTGGGGGACGAGTGCGCGTTCGACCTGCACCTCGTCGCACCCGACCTGCCGCCCTACCCGGTGCCGGACGGGCACACCGAGGCGACCTGGCTGCGCGAGCTCGTGCGGCGCGGCGGCGAGGACCGGTACGGGCCGCGCGGCCAGGAGAAGATCACGGGCGCGTGGGCGCAGATCGACCACGAGCTGCGCGTCATCGAGGACCTGCACTTCCCGGGGTACTTCCTCGTGGTCTACGACCTCGTCGAGTTCTGCCGCAGGAACGGGATCCTCGCCCAGGGGCGCGGCTCGGCCGCGAACTCCGCGGTCTGCTACGCGCTCGGCATCACGGCCGTCGACGCGGTGAAGCACGGCCTGCTGTTCGAGCGCTTCCTCGCGCCCGAGCGCGACGGCCCGCCGGACATCGACATCGACATCGAGTCGGCGCGGCGCGAGGAGGTCATCCAGCACGTCTACGAGACGTTCGGGCGCACGCACGCCGCGCAGGTCGCGAACGTCATCTCCTACCGGCCGAAGTCGGCGGTGCGCGACGCGGCCCGGGCGCTGGGGTACGACGTCGGGCAGGCCGACGCGTGGAGCAAGTCGATCGAGCGGTGGGGGTCGCTGCGCGGTCCCGACCCGTCGTCGCCCGCGGCCGACCGGGCGGCGAAGGAGCGGGCGATCGCGGCGAAGACCCCGGTTTCCACCGGCCCGGCCGCGCCGCGGGTCACGACGCGCACCGCCCGGAAGGACGCCGCGACGTCGCGCCTGTGGGGGAGCCGGGACTGGTCGCCCGACCTCACCGGCCGGGGCGCGCGCGTCGTCGACCCGCTCGCGGTGGACGAGGGCGACGTCCTGCGCGCGGACGACACGCACGACGTCGTGCCCGCGCACCGGCCGCCGTCGGCCGCGCAGGAGGGCGAGATCCCGGACGCGGTGCTCGACCTCGCCGACCGGATGCTGCGCCTCCCGCGGCACCTGGGCATCCACTCGGGCGGGATGGTCATGTGCGACCGCCCCGTCATCGAGGTGTGCCCCGTCGAGTGGGCGCGCATGGAGGGCCGCACCGTCCTGCAGTGGGACAAGGAGGACTGCGCGGACGCGGGGCTCGTGAAGTTCGACCTCCTCGGCCTCGGGATGCTCACGGCGCTGCGCATCGGGTTCGACCTCGTGGAACGGCACGAGGGCGGCCCGCGCCTCGCGCTGCACACGCTGCCCGAGGACGACCCGGCGGTGTACGACCTGCTGTGCGCGGCCGACACCGTCGGCGTGTTCCAGGTCGAGTCGCGCGCGCAGATGGCGACGCTCCCGCGCCTGCGGCCCCGGACGTTCTACGACATCGTCATCGAGGTCGCGCTCATCCGCCCGGGTCCCATCCAGGGCGGCTCCGTGCACCCGTACATCAACCGGGCGCGGGGCCGGGAGGAGGTGACGTTCCTGCACCCGCTGCTGGAGAAGTCGCTCGGCAAGACGAAGGGCGTGCCGCTGTTCCAGGAGCAGCTCATGCAGATGGCGATCGACGTCGCGGGCTTCTCCCCGAAGGAGTCCGACCAGCTCCGGCGCGCGATGGGGTCCAAGCGGTCGGTCGAGCGCATGGAGGAGCTGCGGGGCCGGCTCATGGACGGGATGCGGGAGAAGGGCGTCACCGACCCGGCCGTGCGCGAGGAGATCTACGACAAGCTCAAGGCGTTCGCCGACTTCGGGTTCCCCGAGTCGCACGCGTACTCGTTCGCGTTCCTCGTCTACGCGAGCTCGTGGCTCAAGGTGCACCACCCCGCGGCGTTCTACGCGGGGCTGCTCGCGGCGCAGCCCATGGGGTTCTACTCGCCGCAGTCTCTCGTGGCGGACGCGCGCCGCCACGGCGTCACCGTGCTGCGCCCCGACGTCAACGCGTCCGACGTCGAGGCGACGGTCGAGCGGCTGCCCGCCGACCATGCGGCTGCGCCCGCCGAGCATGCGGGTGAGGACCGTCATGGCGCCCGGACGGGCGACAGCCGCATGCTCGGCGGGAAGGTAGGGGTCGATACCCGCTACGGGCCGGAGCCCGACCTCGGGCTCGCGGTGCGGCTCGGGCTCGCGAGTGTGCGCGGGCTCGGGAAGGACGCGGCCGAGCGCGTCGTCGCGGCGCGCGGGGCACCGGGGGAGGGGCGGGCCTTCAGCGACCTGCGCGACCTCGTGCGGCGTGTCGACCTCACGACCGCCCAGCTCGAGGGGCTCGCGACCGCCGGCGCGACCGACGGCCTCGGCGTGACGCGACGCGAGGCGCTGTGGGCGGCCGGCGCGCTCGCGCAGGAGGGTCCGGGGACGCTGCCGGGCGTGAGCGTCGGCGTCGAGGCGCCGGCGCTGCCCGGCATGACCGACGTCGAGACCGCCGTCGCCGACGTCTGGGCCACGGGCGTGTCGACCGACTCCTACCCGACGCAGTACGTGCGCGACGGCCTCACCGCGGCCGGGGTGCTCACCGTCGTCGGCGCCGTGGCGGTGTCGCGCGAGATCGAGGAGGTCGACGCGGCGGAGCGCGCGGCGGGCGAAGTGCCGGGCACGCGCCCGCACCCGCCGTCGCGCGTCGCCGTGGGCGGCGTCGTCACGCACCGGCAACGGCCCGGGACCGCCGGAGGCGTGACGTTCCTGTCGCTCGAGGACGAGACGGGCATCCTCAACGTCGTGTGCTCGCCCGGGCTGTGGCAGCGGTTCCGGAAGGTCGCGCGCGGGTCCGCGGCGCTCGTCGTGCGCGGGCGGCTCGAGCGGGCCGACGGCGCCACGAACCTCGTCGCGGAGCACCTCGCGCCGCTCTCGCTCCAGGTCGGCACGACCTCGCGCGACTTCCGCTGACGCGGGAGGCGGGGACCGCGGCGCCGCGGGCGGCGTGGTAGGAACGGACCGGGTGCCGCGCGTCCGCCGACGTCCGGGCCCGGACCGTCTCGCCGACGAGAGGAACCCGTGATGCCGCCCCGTCTCACCGCCCGCACGATGCTCTGGACCGGCCTCGGCCTGACCGTCGGGAGCGCGCTCGTCCAGAACATCGGGCTCATGAACGTCACCTACGCGTTCGTCGGCACCTGGTTCGTGGGCGTGCTGCTCACCGTGCTGCAGGTCGCGTTCACCGGGGGCGTCGTGCTCGCCGCGGCGTCGTTCGTCGTGCGGGCGCTCCAGCCCGACGACGTCGCCTCCCCCGGGCGGTCGCCCGCCGCGTCGCCGTGGGAGGACCGGGACAACCGGCTGTCCTGACCCGGGCGCTCGCGGCCGGTGGACGGGCACGGTCGTGCGGGGGTCGGTCGTGCCGGGGTTGGTCGTGCGGGGGCTGGTCGTGCGGGCGCGGTCGGCGCGGCCTACGGGCCGACCGGCACCGCGACGCACACTTCGAACGTGTCCCGTGCGCGGCGCAGCAGGTACCGCACCTCCTGCGCCTCCTGCTCGTTCGCGTACTCGTCGCGGTAGCTCCAGCGCGCGTGCGCCCAGACGAGCGCGTCGCCGACCTCCTCGACCCTGACGAGGTACGCGACCACGCCGACGAGCCCGCGCTCGCGGAACCCCCGGGCGAGCTCGGTCGTCGACGCGCGCACGTCCTCGGGGTCGCCGAGGAGCACCGAGCCCGTCGTGCCGACGACGAGCGCCGGGAAGGCGTAGCTCTCGCCGATCGTGTCGAGGTCGCCCGTCGAGAGCGCGACGCCGTAGGTCGTGAGGAACGTGCGGACGTCGTCGGCGTCGAAGGACTCGGTGGAGGGCTCCATGGTCCCGTTCTACCCCGTCCGCCGCGCCCCGGCGCGGGCGGCGCGGGCCGCGGTCCCCGGGGTCAGGGCCGCAGAGCCGCCCCGACCTGCTCGAGGAGCGCGAGGTCGGCGAGGATCGTCGCGTGCTCGGCGGCGACCCGGCCCGCGTCGTCGGCGGGGTACGCCGTCGTGCGCGCCGCGGTAGGCGTCGTCGTGGTGGTCCCGGGCGCGAGGACCGCGAGCCCGTGCTCGACCACCGGGGCGAGGTAGTCGGCGTCGAGCACGATCTCCGAGCGCTCGACGCCGCGGGGCGTGCGCACCGCGACCGCGAACCCCGCGGTGGGGTGGGCGCCCGGGTCCAGGAGGAGCAGCCGGACGTCGACACCGCCCAGCCGCGTCGTGGCGACGATCCCGTCCGCCGAGCGCGTCACGACGGGCGGCGACCACGCCGCCCCGGGCGGCGCACCGACGACGGCGCGCGCCGCCTCGACGACGTGGATGCCGAGGAAGAACAGCCCGTCGCGCTCGTCGTGCGGGTCCGCCGGGCCGGACACCTCGACGGCGGGTCCGGGCGGCGACGCCGCTGGCCCGGGTGGCGACGCCGGTGCTGCGGTGACGAGCGGCGCGACGGGATCTTCGGCAACGGTCACGAGGGTGGCGCGCGCCGCCGCGACCTCGGGCGCGAACCGCAGCGCGGACGCCGTCGTCACGGCCGTGCCGTGCGCGTGCGCCACGTCGAGCGTCGCCCGCGCGTCGGCCACCGACGCGGCGAACGGCTTGTCCACGAGCACCGGGACGCCCGCCGCGAGGAGCGCACGGGTCGCGACGCCGTGCCGCCGCCCCGCGCGGTGGGCGACGATCGCGGCGTCGACGCGCCCGACGACGTCGGGCACGGTGGCGTCGCCCGCGTCCAGGAGCAGCCCCCCGGCCGCGGCGAGCTCCGCGCGGCGGCCGGGCTCCCCGTCGACGAGCGCCACGAGCCGCACGCCCGGCCAGCGCCGCTCGGCGGCCACGAGCCGCACGTAGTGGTCGGCGTGGGACGAGTCGAGACCGACGAGGGCGAGGCGCAGCACGCGGTCGATCGTCGCACGCTGGTCCGGGCGCGGTCGTCACCACGCCTGGGCGAGCAGCACCGCGAAGAGCTCGTCGGCGTCCGTCTCGAGCCCGCGCGAGGCGAACCACGCGGCCATGGTGCGGCAGTCGCGCAGCAGGAGCTCGGTGCCGAACGGGTTCGCCACGAGGTCCACGACCTGCGGCAGGTCGATGACGACGATCCGCTCGCCGTCCGCCAGGACGTTGTACGGCGACAGGTCGCCGTGCGCGTAGCCGAGCCGGGCGAGCACGGCCATGGCGTCGCGGACCTGGTCCCACCACGACGCGAGGAGGTCGCGGTCGGGCCGCGTGCGCGCGAGCCGGGGCGCGGCCTCGTGCGAGACGCCGTCGGACGTGCCGACGAACTCCATGAGGATCTCGTCGCCGTCGATCTGGACGGGGTACGGGACGGGCGCACCGGCCGACCACAGCTCGCACAGCGCGGTGAACTCGGCGGCGGCCCACTGCCCGGCCGCGACCTGGCGGCCGTAGCGCGACTTGCGGTCGAGGGCGCGACGGTCGCGCGTCCGGCGCACGCGGCGGTCCTCGGTGTAGACGGTGTCGCGCCGGAACGAGCGGTGGTCGAGGTCGCGGTAGCGCTTCGCGGCGAGCAGGCTGCGGCGCGCGGGGTCGCCGGGGACGGCCCGCTCCAGGAGGAAAACGTCCGCCTCCTTGCCGGTCTTGAGCAGGCCGAGCTCGGTGTCGAGGGCCGCGTCGGCCGTCACCACCCAGTCGGGACGCGGCTCCGGCCCGCGCTGTCCCTTCTCGACGGCGGACCACGTGGACCAGCGCTGGTCGTCGCCGAGCGCCGCGTCGAGGACACCGGCCTCGGCCTCGGCGTCGGCCAGGTCGGCGAGGCGCCGCAGACGGCGCGGCGGGGGAGTGCGGGGGTCGCGCGCCAGGGCGGGCGGGAGGGAGAGGTCGGGGTACGGCAGGTCGTGCTCGGGCACGGGGGCTCCTCGGGGGAGGGGAGCGCGCGTCGCCGTGGCCGCCGGGTGGGCGGTCGGGGACGGTCGTCGCGAGCGGTCGTGGACCGGTCAGCGGCGGTGGGTGCTCCCGGGGGTGGTGGACACGCGAGCGGGGGTCGTCCAGCTCATGGCGTTCCTCCTCTCCTCCGGTGCCCGACGACGCGGGCGACGTGCTGCGACCGTCTCATCGCCGCGCGGCCCGGCGCAACGGAATTACGGCGGATACGATCGCGCCCATGACGGCGCCGTCGACGAGGGCTGCGGGACTGACGTCGCGGGACGTCGCGGAGCGCGTCGCCGACGGCAGGGTCAACCGGTTGCCGCCCCGTTCGGGGCGCACGACCTGGGACGTCGTCCGGGCCAACACCGCGACGCGGATCAACGCCCTGCTCGGGGTGCTCCTCGTGCTGGCGCTGAGCACGGGCTCGCTCATCAACAGCCTCTTCGGTCTCGCGATCCTCGCCAACGCCGGCATCGGGATCGTCCAGGAGCTGCGCGCGAAGCGCACCCTGGACGCGCTGGCGATCGTGGGGCGGGCGCCCGTGCGCGTGCGCCGCGACGGGGCGGTGACGGAGGTCGACCAGGCGGACGTCGTCGTCGACGACGTCGTCGAGCTCGGTGCCGGGGACCAGGTCGTGGTCGACGGCCCGGTGGTCGAGTCCGCCTCGCTCGAGGTCGACGAGTCCCTCCTCACGGGCGAGGCCGACCCCGTCGTGAAGAGGCCCGGGGACTGGCTCCTGTCCGGGAGCTTCGTGGTGGCCGGCTCGGGCGCCTACCGGGCGACGGACGTCGGCCCGGCCGCGTACGCCGCGCGGCTCGCGCACGAGGCGAGCGCGTTCACGCTCGTGCGCTCGGAGCTGCGGTCCGGCATCGACTCGATCCTGCGGGTCATCACGTGGCTGCTGGTGCCCGCGGGCGTCCTCACGGTGGTGAACCAGCTCGTCATCTCGCGGCAGGGGTTCCGGCAGTCCGTGCTCGGCATGGTCGCCGCCCTCGTGCCCATGGTCCCCGAGGGCCTCGTGCTCCTGACCTCCGTCGCCTTCGCGATCGGGGTGGTCCGGCTCGGCCGGCGTCGGTGCCTCGTCCAGGAGCTGCCGGCCATCGAGGGGCTGGCGCGCGTCGACGTGGTGTGCGCGGACAAGACGGGCACGCTCACGGAGAACGGGATGCGCCTCGCCCGGGTGGACGTGCTCGACGGCCCCCGGGACGAGGTGGAGCGCGCCCTGGCGGCGCTCGCCGCCCTCGATCCGCGGCCCAACGCGTCCGTCGCCGCGGTCGCGGAGGCGTTCCCGGACGCACCGGGCTGGCGGGCGACCGCCGTCGTCCCGTTCTCGTCGGCCACGAAGTGGTCCGGCATGTCCTTCGCGGACGCCGACGGCCCGCAGGGGAGCTGGGTGCTCGGCGCGGCCGACGTGCTGCTGGACCCCCGGTCCGCCGTGGCGCAGCAGGCGACGGCCCTCGGCGCCGACGGCCTGCGGGTGCTGCTCCTCGCGTCGACCGACGCCCCGGTCGACGCCGCCGCCCCGGACGGAGGCGCCCCGGGGCACCTCGCCCCGCGGGCGCTCGTCGCGCTCGAGCAGCGGGTGCGCGCGGACGCCCGGCAGACGCTGGACTACTTCGACACCCAGGGCGTCACGGTGAAGGTCGTCTCGGGCGACAACCCGGTGTCCGTCGCTGCGGTCGCGCGGTCCCTCGGCCTGGGCGGTCCCGAGACGTCGGTCGACGCCCGGACCCTGCCCGCCGATCGCGAGGAGCTCGCGACGGTCGTCGAGGGCGCCACGACGTTCGGCCGGGTGCGACCGGACCAGAAGCGGGCCGTCGTCGGGGCGCTGCAGGCGCGCGGGCACACCGTCGCCATGACGGGGGACGGCGTGAACGACGTGCTGGCTCTCAAGGACGCGGACATCGGCGTGGCGATGGGGTCGGGGAGCCCGGCCGCGCGGTCCGTGGCGCAGATCGTCCTGCTGGACGACCGCTTCGCGACGCTGCCGTCCGTCGTCGGGGAAGGGCGCCGGGTGATCGGGAACATCGAACGGGTCGCGCACCTCTTCCTCACCAAGACCGTGTACGCGGTGGTGCTGGCCGTCCTCGTCGGCCTCGCCGGGGTCGGCGCGTGGCTCCTCGGGGCTGCGCCCGTCTCCTACCCGTTCCTGCCGATCCACGTGACCGTCGCGGCGTGGTTCACCATCGGGGTCCCCGCGTTCGTCATGTCCCTGGCGCCGAACGACGAGCGGGCGCGCCCGGGCTTCGTGCCGAGGGTGCTCCGGCTCGCGGTGCCCGCGGGCGTGTCGATCGGCGTCATGACCTTCCTGTGCTACCTCGTGGTGGACCCGGGCGCGGGCGGGGCGTCGTTGGGCGGCCCGACGGACACGCTTGCCCCGGCGGAGGTGCGGGCGTCGACCGCGGCCCTGGTCACCCTGCTCGTGGGCGCCCTGTGGGTGCTCGCTGTCGTGGCGCGCCCGTACACGGGGTGGAAGGTGCTCCTGGTCGGCTTCTGCGCGGTGTTCTACGTGGCGCTCTTCAGCGTCCCCGCGGCGCGCGAGCTCCTGTCGCTCGACGTCTCCGACCCCGCGACGCTCGGCGTCGGCCTGGCGTGCGGCGCGCTCGCGATCCTCCTCACCGAGGCGCTGCGGTGGTCGACGGCGCGCGTCCCCCGCGCCCGCGCCGCCGGCTGAGGACGGGCTCAGGCCGCCCCGGACGCGAGGACCTGGATCGCCGCCACCACGCGCTCGTACGTGCCCAGGGTGTCGAAGCCCATCTGGTCGAGCGCCGACCACACGAACCCGACCGTCGCGTACATCCCGACGGCCGTCGCGAGGATCCACTCGCGCACCGACCCCGTGGAGCCGAGCAGGGGGAGGGCGAAGCTCCCGCTCGGGCGCCACACGTCGTCGACGACGAGCGAGCGCCGCACCCAGCGCGGCGAGCGGATCTTCACCGGCCACAGCAGGGGCGCGCCGTTGGTCGTGAGCACGTCGCCGAGGATGTGGATCGTGACGCCGAGCCCGACCGCGACGGGGAGCCAGTTCCACTCCTCCGGGGAGAACAGGGCGACGAGCACGGCGACGGTGAGCGACGTCACCCACGGCACGAGCTTGCCGCGCCGCGTGAGCTTGAGCGCCTTGAGCGCGAGCGCGACGAGCAGCACGGCGAGCAGACCGCCGCCGACGTAGACCGTGCCGAAGCTCCCCGTCTCGACCGTGACGAGCCCGGCGAGCCAGGCGAGCGCGGTGAACACCGCGATGCCGAGGAACGAGTGCGTGCCCTGGCGGTGCCCGCCCGCGACCGTCTCCACGGCGTCGGACACCCACTCGCTCACGGGCGGCAGCGAGTGCGCGAACGTGCCGTTGTGATGGTCGGCGTCGGGGAGGAGCGCGGCCCCGGCGCACACGACCGCACCCGTCATGACCCCGACCGACGACACGGGGTGCCAGCCGAGGGCGAACGGGGCCGTCGACGTCACGGCGATCCACGCCGCCGCACCGGTCGCGGCGTGGTTGGCACCCATCATGGCGGCGCATCTCCTGTCGTCGGGCCCGCGCGCGGTTCGTCGGCGTCGGGAGGTCTGTCCGGAACGTCCGGAACCCTACCCGGTGCCGCCGACAGTCCCGGTCGACCGCCCGGAAGGCCGGGAGCCAGGACCTTCGGCCGGGAGAAAAGTGTGCCAAGCGCCGACGTGCCCGGCGCGGGTGCGAGCTCGTCCGCGGGCAGGAAAGGCCGCCCGTGGGGGCAGGAAAGACTGCCGGCCGGGGGGTGCTCCGGGCGGTGCGGCGGCCCTCGGTCGGAGAATTCCTCCACGAATTCGAGAAATGGGGTTGTGTCGACCAGGAAAGGCGCGTACGGTCTTCCTCGGTCGACCACATTCCGGTGCGTGGGCCACCCGACACGACCGAGAGGAGCAGTGCCGTGCGCGAACCCGTCCAGCAGGACCGGCGACGTCCCGTCCTGCCCTGCGAGCAGCCGCGCGTCGTGCTGCCCGTGGCGTATCTCAGCGTGTCCTCGTTCCTCGTCGGGGACCCCGGCGGTCCTGTCGTCTGACCACAGCGTCGTCACGACAGGCCGTCCCGGACATCGCCGGGGCGGCCTTTTTTCTTGTGCGGGAATGCACCCGGTCGGGGTGCATTTCTCGTGCTGTCTTTCTCTTCTCTCCGCCGTCGGCGCGCATTTGTCGTGCGCCTGCGGTGAAAAGCACTGCCTTCGTGGTCCAACGGACACGACGCCGCTCTACGGAAGCGGAGACGGGGGTTCGACTCCCTCCGAGGGCACCTGGACGCCTGGCGTCCCGTCTGCTCGACGTTAAGGAGCACCAGCGCGCGTAGCTCAGCGGACAGAGCGCCGGCTTCCGGAGCCGGGCGGCGGGGGTTCGAGTCCTCCCGCGCGCACCTCGCCGCCCCTGCCGGGGCGGCGTCATGATCGTCAGGACGACCCGAGGAGGTCAGCATCGTGAGCACCGAGGCCCACACGTTCCCCGTCCCGCTGTCGGGCGCGAAGGCACCCACCCTCATGTGGGCGCACGAGCACGCCGTCGAGCCGGCCGCGCTGCAGCAGCTGCGCAACATCGCCGCGCTGCCGTGGGTCGAGGGCGTGCGCGTCATGCCCGACGTCCACCTCGGCAAGGGCGCGACCGTCGGCTCGGTCATCGCGATGCGCGACGCCGTGTCGCCCAACGCCGTCGGCGTCGACATCGGGTGCGGGATGATCGGCGTCCGCACGTCCCTCACGGCGGAGGACCTGCCCGACGACCTCGGACCGGTCCGCGCGCGCATCGAGGCCGCGATCCCCGTCGGCTTCCACGCGCACGACGAGCCGGTCGACCCGCACCGGCTGCGCTCGATCTCCGGCCGCGGCCCGGCCGAGGTCGCGCGCGGCGCGGACGCGTTCTGGTCGCGGTTCTCCGGGCTGCACGGGCGCGTGTCGGACATCGAGGGCCGCGCGCGCCGTCAGCTCGGAACCCTGGGCGGGGGAAATCACTTCGTCGAGCTGTGCACGGACACCGACGGGCAGGTCTGGCTCCAGCTGCACTCGGGGTCGCGCAACATCGGCAAGACGCTCGCGGAGCAGCACGTCGCGGTCGCGAAGCGCCTGGAGCACAACCAGGGGCTCGTCGACCGCGAGCTCGCCGTGTTCCTCGGCGGCACGCCGGAGATGGACGCGTACCTCTCCGACCTGTGGTGGGCGCAGGAGTACGCGGCGCGCTCGCGAGCGGTCATGATGACGCTCGTCGTCGACGCCGTGCGCGCGTCGTTCCCCGGCCGCGAGATCGCGTTCGACGAGGCCGTGAACGTCCACCACAACTACGTCGCGGTCGAGCACGTCGACGGCCAGGAGCTCGTCGTGACCCGCAAGGGCGCGATCCGGGCCGGGAAGGGCGACCTCGGGCTCATCCCGGGGTCCATGGGCACCGGCTCGTACATCGTGCGCGGGCTCGGGAACCCGGAGTCGTACTGGTCGGCGTCGCACGGCGCGGGCCGTCGCATGTCGCGCACGAAGGCGAAGAAGACCTTCACGCTCGACGACCTCGCCGCCCAGACGACCGGCGTGGAGTGCCGCAAGGACGCCGGGGTGCTCGACGAGATCCCGGCCGCCTACAAGGACCTCGACGAGGTCGTCCGCGCCCAGTCCGACCTCGTCGAGGTCGTCGCCCGGCTCACGACGCTCCTCTGCGTCAAGGGCTGACCTGGCGGTCCGGGCGCGGCGAGCAGGTGGTTCTGGCGCGTCCCGAGGTCCGGACGAGCCAGGACCACCTGCTCGGCGCCGGAGGGGTGTCAGAGGCGGGTTCGGGGGAGGCGGACCGCGACGGTGGTGCCGGTGGGGCCGGGCTCGTCCGCCGTCGCGGACGTCACCGTGATCGTGCCGCCGTGGGCGGTGACGATCGCGTCGACGATCGCGAGCCCGAGGCCCGTGGAGCCGCCGGTGCGGTTGCGGGCGTCGTCGCCGCGCGAGAATCGACGCAGGAGCGTCGGCCGCAGGGGCGCGGGGATGCCGGGCCCGTCGTCGGCGACGGCGAGCACGACGGCGTCGGCGTCCGCGGTGAGCCGGACGTCCACGTGCGTGCCGGGCGGGGTGTGCGTGCGGGCGTTGGCGAGGAGGTTGGCGAGGACCTGGCGCAGGCTGGCCTCGTCGCCGGTCACCTCGAGGTCGACGGCGTCGTCCGGCAGGTCGTCCGGGTCCGGGGCGCCGGACGCCGGGTCGACGTCGAGGTCGTCCGCGCCGGGCAGGTCGAGCGCCCAGTCGTGGTCGGGTCCCGCGGCGTGCGCGTCCGTGACGGCGTCGACGGCGAGCACGGCGAGGTCGACGGGCGCGCGGTCGAGCGGGCGTCCGGCGTCGAGCCGGGCGAGGAGCAGCAGGTCCTCGACGAGGCCGGTCATGCGCACGGCCTCGGCCTCGATGCGGTCGAGCGAGCGCGCGGTCGCGGGCGGTACGTCGTCGGGGGAGCGGCGCACGAGCTCGGCGTACCCGCGGATGGAGGCGAGCGGCGTGCGCAGCTCGTGGCTCGCGTCGGCGACGAACCGCCGCACCTGGGTCTCGGAGTCGTGGCGCGCCTGGAGCGAGGTCTCGACGTTCTCGAGCATCCGGTTGAGCGCGGCGCCCACCTGGCCGACCTCCGTGCGCTCGTCGGTGAGGTCGTCCGGGACGCGCGGGATGGCGTCGATCTCGCCCTGCGCGAGCTCGAGCTCGGAGACGCGGCCCGCGGCGGCGGCGACGTCGTCGAGCGGGCGCAGCGAGCGCCGCACGAGCCAGGTGCCGAGAAGTACGGCCGCGAGTACTCCGGCCGCGCCGAGCGCGGCCTCGACGAGCACGTACCTCTCGACGGTCGCATCGACCTGGGCGGTGCTCGACGCGACGACGACGGGCTGCCCGTCCGCGGTGGTGCGGTGCACGGCGCGGAACGACCCGAGGTCGGGGAGGTCGACGTCGTGCGCGGCGCCGTCGACGGGGACGGCCTCGAGCGCCGCGACCTGGGCGTCGTCGAGCGCCACGCGCCGGAGGTCCGGGGTGACGTACTCCGCGAGGACGAGAGCGCCGCCGTCGTACCGCAGCACGGCGCTGCCGGGGCCGGTGCCCGCGGGGAAGCGTGACGGGTCGTCGGGCCCGCCGGGCTCCGGCCCGGACGCGTCGCCGGTGCCGTCCGGGGGCTGCGCGGGGCCGTCGCCGCGGGCGAGCCGGTCGCTCGCCTGGCGCAGCTCGTGGTCGACCTGGGCGACGAGCTGGGTGCGCAGCACGACGGCGGACGCGACGGCGAGCCCGACGGTGACGAGCAGCACGACGGCCGCGAGCACGAGCACGAGGCGCCGGCGCAGCGCGGTGGGCCGCCGCTCCCTGCCGGTGGCCGTCGGGCGGGTCGTGCCGAGGTCAGGCACGGGCGCTCTCCGCGTCGGCGGCGGGCTTGAGCACGTACCCGACCCCGCGCAGCGTGTGGATCATGGGCGCGCGGCCCTTGTCGATCTTGCGGCGCAGGTAGGAGACGTAGAGCTCGACGATGTTGGCCTGGCCGCCGAAGTCGTAGTTCCAGACGCGGTCGAGGATCTGCGCCTTGGACAGCACGCGGCGCGGGTTGCGCATGAGGTACCGCAGGAGCTCGAACTCGGTCGCGGTGAGCCGGATCTCCTCGCCCCCGCGCCGCACCTCGTGCGCGTCCTCGTCGAGCTCGAGGTCGCCGACGACGAGCACCGAGTCCTCGCGCTGGGCGGTCGCACCGCCGCGGCGCAGCAGCCCGCGCAGCCGGGCGACGACCTCCTCCAGGCTGAACGGCTTGGTCACGTAGTCGTCGCCGCCCGCGGTGAGCCCGGCGACGCGGTCCTCGACGGCGTCGCGCGCGGTGAGGAACAGCACGGGCACGTCGGCGTCGCGCTCGCGCAGGCGGCGCAGGACGGTGAGCCCGTCCATGTCGGGGAGCATGACGTCGAGCACGACGACGTCCGGCCCGGTCTCCCGCGCGGTGCGGATCGCGGTGTGACCGTCGAGCGCGGTGGAGACGTCCCAGCCCTCGTACCGCAGCGCCGAGGTGAGCAGCTCGGCGAGGTTCGGCTCGTCGTCGACCACGAGCACGCGGACGGGGGAGCCGTCCGGGCGCGTGAGGCGCGGCTGGTCCGGGCGGCCGACGGGGGCGGGGGCTGTGGTCATGCTCCCAGGGTCGCGCGCGACGCGGAGGCGTGCCTGTGGTGACCCTGTGCGCTCGCTGTGCCCCGAGGCCGGCCCGGCCGCCGCCCGACGCGCGCCGCGGGCCGGGGTGAGAAACCGCAGTCGCGAGTCGTTGAAACCTTGACTTTTGTGCGCCTGCCGTCAAAACTCGCTGCATCGGCAGCAGCCGACGTCCACGCACGCAGGAGTGCGCGCGTCGCCCCGTGGGGTCGCCGTCGGCGACCCTCCGGCTCGCGCTCTCGACGACGAGGGAGAAGCACGCATGGATTTGTTCAGCGGCATGACGTTCCGGCGGGCGGTGGCTGCGGCCGCCGCGCTGCCGCTCGTGGGCGGTGCCACGCTCATGACCGCGGGCCCGGCGGCCGCCGACGAGGAGGACTACAAGATCCTCGTCGTGGGGGAGACGCTCGGCTTCCGCCACTCGCACATCGACGACACCACGCGCGCGCTCATCGAGCTCGGCGCCGACAACGGCTTCACGGTCGACGTGTGGGACCCGCCGAACAGCTCGGCGGGGTGGTGGGGCAGCGGTTCGCCCGGCCAGCCCGACCTGACGATGGACTCCTCGCCGTTCACGAGCGCCGAGGACCTCGCGCAGTACGCGACCATCGTCTTCGCGTCGCCGGTCGACAACACCAACTCCCTCAACCCGGCCACGCCGCGCCTCCTGGACGACGCCGAGCTCGCCGCGTTCCAGGGCTACATCCGGGGCGGCGGCGGGTTCGTGGGCCTGCACGCGGCGACGGACACGATGCACACCGTGCCCTGGTACAGCCAGCTCACGGGCGGCGGCGCGCGGTTCGTCAGCCACCCGCAGCAGCAGACGGCGACGATGCGCGTCGAGAGCCCGGGTCACCCCTCGACGGCGCACCTGCCGGCCGTCTGGGAGCGGTTCGACGAGTGGTACAACTACACGACCAACCCGCGCGAGGACGTCCACGTCCTCATCACGCTCGACGAGTCGACGTACAACCCGGGCAACAACGCGATGGGCGAGGACCACCCGATCGCGTGGTGCCAGAACTTCGAGGGCGGTCGCTCCTGGTACGAGGGCGCCGGGCACACCGACGCCTCGTGGACCGACCCGCTGTTCCTCGAGCACGTCCTCAAGGGCGTCGAGTGGACCGCGGGCGTCGTCGAGGGCGGCGGCAACTGCGTCACCTTCGGCGAGGTCGACGAGCTCGTGGCGGGCCTGAACACCTCCGCGGTGGGCGACGGCGTCATCGCCGGCGCGATCTCGTCGCTGCTCGGCAGCGCGCGCAGCGCGGCCGACGCGGACGACCCCGCGACGGCCGTCCAGGTGCTCGGCGGCGCGCGGTCGCTCGTCGACCACCTGTCGGCGGCGGCGGGCGACCGCGCGCTGCTCGGCACGAAGATCGACGACCTCGTCGACTGGCAGTCGGCGCTCGTCGACGACGGCCCCGCACTCGACCTCTCGGCCGAGGCCGAGCTGCGCACCATGGGCGGCAAGCAGTACCTCGCGGTCCGGGTGGTCAACCAGGACGACACGGCCGTGGACCTCACGGTCACCACGCCGTACGGGACCAAGGAGTTCGCGGCCGTCGCGCCGACCAAGAACGCCTACCAGGCCTTCGCGACGCGCCTCGTCGAGGTGCCCGCGGGGCAGGTGACGGTCACCGCCACCGCCGAGCGTGACGGCGAGACGGTCACCGAGGAGCTCGTGGTCGACTTCAGCGGCACCGCCTGACGCCTCCCTGGCCCAGCAGGCACGACGCCCGTCGCACCCCGGTGCGGCGGGCGTCGTCGTGCGCGGGGCGGGCGGTGCGCGAGGTGTGATCTCGCGCACGCCGCGTGATGATCCGGGGCGCACCGCGTCCTCACTCCTGGACGACCGTCCAGGAGTAAAGGAGAGACCCGTGCCCCCCACCGCCCGACCCCCGCGCCACCGCGGCCGACCCGTGCGCCGCGCCCTCGCGGCCGCCGTCACGCTGCTGCTGGCCGTGCTCGGCCTCGCCGCCGTCCCCACGACCGCGAGCGCCGCCGAGCTCGACGCCATCACCGGCGTCGAGATCACCCGTCCCACCGGTGCGATCCACCAGGGGGACTCGATCCGTCTCGACGCCACGTGGGCGGTGTCCGACGACGCGCGCCCGGGCGACACGTTCCGTCTCGCGCTGCCCACGAGCCCGCGCGTCGCCGGGTTCGCCGACACGTTCGAGCTGACGGACCCGGCGGGCGCCGTGGTCGGCACGTGCACCGTCGACGAGACGCAGTTCCTGTGCACGCTCGGCGACTACGTCCTCGACCACACGGGCGTCGGCGGGACGGTGTACTTCTGGGCCCAGGTGACGGAGACGAGCGACGCGGAGGTGCTCGTGTTCACCACCGGCGGCGGCGTGGAGCTCCGCGTCGACGTCCCCGGCGGCATCGGGGAGGGCGAGGGTGGTGGCGGCTGGCAGCCGCCCACCTCGCCGGTCAAGGGCGGCTGGTACGACCGCGCCGCGGGCGTCGTGCGCTGGGACGTGTACGTGCCCGGGCAGTTCCTCACGGGCCCGGACGGGTCCCCGGTCGTGCTCACGGACACGTTCGACCCCCGCCTGACGCTCGTCGAGGACAGCGTCGGCGTGCTCGCGGTGCCCGTCGACAGCTGGGACGACGGCGACTTCTGGGGCTCGGGATTCTGGCTGGACCCGGCGGACTACGTCGTCGAGGCGGGGCCGGGCGCGAACCAGTTCCGGTTCAGCGTGCCGGACGCCCACGGCGCCGACCACGTCTACGTGCTGTCCTACGCGACGACGGTCCCGGCCGACGCGCGCGACGGCGACCGCTACGAGAACACCGTCACCGGCCTGGCGTCCGGCGACGTCGTGGCGTCGGCGGAGTACGCGGGCGCCGGCGGCACGGGCGGGGGCGAGGGCGTGCGCACGATCTGGCTCGCCAAGCGCGTCGACGGCGACGCGGCGCAGGGCGTGACGGGACCGTTCGCGTTCGAGCTCGTCTGCACGGGCGCGCAGGGCGAGGCGCTCGCCGGCTTCCCGCGCTCGGCCACCGTCTCGGCGGGGGCGAGCACGACGTTCGCGGGCGTGCCGGTCGGGTCCGTGTGCTCCCTGACCGAGATCGACGACGGCGGCGCGGACCGCGTGGCCTTCGCCCCCGCGGGGCCGATCGAGGTGACGGCGGCGTCGCCCGCGACGATCGACGTCGTCGCGACGAACACCTTCGACGCGCACGTCGGCGAGGTGGCCGTGACCAAGCGCGTGACGGGGCCCGCCGCGTCGGGGGTGCCGACGGGGACCACGTACCCGGTCGGCTACGCGTACGACGGGCCCGAGGGCGAGGTGACCGGGGAGCTCGTGCTCACGGACGGTGGCACCGAGGTGCTCCCGGACCTGCCGGCCGGGACGGTCGTGACGCTCACCGAGGCGGCTCCCGCGGCCCTCGACGGCGTCGCGTGGCGGGCGCCGGCGTTCGCGGGCGACGGGGTCGAGGTGCTCGACGACGGCTCCGCGCGCGTCGTCGTCGGGGACGGGACGACGGTCGAGGTCGTGCTGACGAACACCGCGGACGTGCCCGTCGTCCCCGACGGGCCCGGTGCCGAGGGGCAGCGGCCGGGCACCGCGGCGACGCCACCGAGCGGTGGCCTGGCGACGACCGGAGCCGGGCTCGGCGCCGCCGTCCTCCTCGCGGCGCTGCTCGTGGCGGCCGGCACCGTCGTCGTGCGGCGCCACGCCCGCGGCTGAGGCGACCGTGGCGCCCCCGCGGCGTCACGGCGAGCACGCCTCGCCGTGACGGCGCGGGGGGCGCGTGGGCCTCGTCAGGCGAGCTGGAGGGTCGTGAGGCAGGTGGGGTCGTCGTCGCGCGTCGAGACGGTCGTGGTGCCGACCCGGCCGTCGTGCTCGACGCGCAGCTCCGCGTCGACGTCGCGCGGGAGCCAGTAGCCCACGAAGCCGTTGGCCCCGAGCGTCGTGTCCTCCTCGACGAGCACGTCGCCGGTGGCCGCGTCGACCACGGTCACCGAGACCGGCTCGCCCGCGAGCTCGCCCTGGCACGTGGTGAGCGAGTGGTAGAAGCACTCGTGCGTCTCGTCCACGAAGGGCGCGACGGAGAGATAGAACGTGTCCTCGGGCAGCGGGACCGTGGTCTCGTACGACTCGTCGGCGAGCACGAGCTCCGCTGCGCGGACGGAGGCCACGAGGTCGGTCGGCCGGTCGGCCGTCTCGAGTCCTTCGAGCCGGTCGACGACCTCCTGGCCGCTGAGCCCGGTGAGGTCGTGGCGGTCGAGCAGGGCGTCCAGCGCGGAGGGCTCCGGGGACCCGCCGGAGCAGCCGGCGAGCACGAGGGCCGTGGCGGCCACGGCGGCCACGAGGGTCGGGAGGGCACGTCGTCTCATGCGCCGATCCTCTCAGAGCGCGACGCCCTGACCAGGGCCGGAGGTCCCGGACGCGCCGACGGCCGGGACCCTGGCGGGCCCCGGCCGTGCGGGTGGCGGACGGCGTCGCGTCACGCGGTGAGCATCGCCACCGGGTTGTCGTGCGTGAGGCGCGCGAGCACGTCGCGCGGCACCCCGCGCGCGGCGAGCATCTCGGTGAACACCGTCGGGACGTAGGCGAACCCGTTGCCGCCGTGCTGCACCCACATCTGCTTGAGGAACACGTCGTGGCTGAGCAGCACCTGGCCCGCGTGGCCGGCCTCGACGAGGCGCTGCACCGCGGTCGCGGTCGTGTGCGGGTCGGGGGACACGCCCTCCTTCGGGAAGGTGATGTCCATGCCGACCATGTCGAACTCGAGCCAGACGCCGCGCTCGGCCACGGACCGCTGGTAGCCCGGGTCGTCGGCGGACGGGTCCATGTGGCACAGCACGACCTTCTCCGGGCGCACGCCCACCTCGTCGAGCACGAGGTCGAGCACCTCGTGCGCGCGGCGCTGCCAGCCGGGCAGGTGCACCTGGAGCGCGACGTGCGGGTGCTCGCGCTGCGCGAGGGCCGCGGCGCGCAGCGACGCCGCCTCGCCCGGCGTGAACGACGGCGAGACGCCGATCTCGCCGATGATGCCGGGCCGCACGCCGGTCCCGCCGATCCCGTCGGCGAGCTCCGCGACGATCGCGGACGCCTGGGCGTCCACGGCCGCGGCGGCGATGCGGTCGCCCTCGAACTTCTCGAGGTACGCACCGCAGCCCGCGACCACGTGCAGGCCCGTACGGCGCGCGACCTCCGCGAGGCGCTCGGGGTTGCGCCCGATCGCGGCGCTCGACGTCGCGTCGACGATCGTGCGCCCGCCCAGCGCGGCGAAGCTCTCGAGCTCCGCCGCGACCGCGGCGACCGGCTTGTCCGCGATGTTGTCCGCGCAGCAGTACGGGTCCTGGCGCAGCGCCCACGCGACCGACGCGGAGACCGGTGCCTCGACGACCGCCTCGGAGAAGCGGTAGCTCGGCGGGTCGAGCACCCCGGACAGGTCGTTGAAGAGGTGCTCGTGGGGGAGCGTGAGGCCGAGGTCCGCAGCCGCGGCGCGGCCGGTGACCGTCTGGACGTGACCGGCGGGCGTGACGCTCATCGCGCGCTCGTCTCGCCGGCCTCGCCGCCCGCGACGGCCGCCGCGACGCCCGCGTCGGAGCCGTCCGGGCCGGGTCCGTCCGGGCCGTCGGAGTGCGCCGCCTTGCCGGACGGGATCATGCCGATCCCGGCGGCGACGAGCGCGATGACCGTGCCGACGACGGTCGCGACGTGCACGGTGTGGCCGAGCGCCGGGATCGCGGCGTCGAGGACGAGCGAGCCGACGAGCTGGCCCGCGACCGAGGCGAGGCCGAGCAGGAGCAGGCCGAGGCCGCGCACGAGGAGCGCCATGAGCGCGATCGACAGCAGGCCGAGCGGGCCGCCCAGGTACATCCACCACTCGCTCGGGAGCTGGAAGTCGACGCCGCCCACGGCCGCGCGCACGAGGTAGGCGATCAGCAGGGCGGTGAAGCCGACGAGGAAGTTCCAGCCGATCGAGACGAGCATCGACCCGGTGACGTCGGCGACGGCCGCGTTCCCGGCAGGCTGCCAGCCCGCGAGCAGACCGCCCACGAACGGCATGATCGCGAGCACGATCGTGTGCGGCACGGAGAAGCTCGGCGAGATGACGACGACGGTCGCCGCGATGGCGAGCGCCGCGCCCAGCAGGCGCGTGGTGGTGAGCGGCTGCTTGACGGACGCCGTGACGCCCAGGCGGTCGCAGATGACGCCCGAGATGACGAGGCCGGAGATGAGCGAGATCTGGAACGTCGCGACGCCGAGGACGCCGACGGTCACGCCCTCGGACAGGACGATGACGGCCCCGCACAGGCCCGCGAGGTAGTTCCACCACGGGATGGTGCGCGAGCGGATCAGGCCGGGGATCGCGAGCGCCTCGCGTCGGGTCGCGGGGCGCGCGAACACGACGACGAACATGAGGACCAGGCCGGTCCCGAACGAGATGAGGGCGGCGGCGTGCCCGTCGCCGATCGTCTTGCCCAGCTGGCCGTTGACGGCCGCCTGCATGGGGCCGAGGGCCCCCGCGAGGACGGTCGCGACGACGAGCAGGGCGGTCGCGGTGTCCTTGACCCTGTTGCGGCGGGCTGACGGGCTCACAGCACCTCCCTGAGTGCCGGACGGGGAACCGGTGGTCGCCGGCGTGGTGTGCTTCATTGCGTGACCGTGCCTTCCTCCGACGGTACGTCGGACTTAGCTGTGGAGCGGAATCCTGGTGCCCTCGGGGGCCAGGTCGGTGGCGCGCGGCAGGGAGTCGACGGCGCCGTGGCGGGTGGTGGTGGAGGCGGCGACGTGCGCCGCCCAGCGGGCGGACTCGACGAGGTCGCCGCCGTGGAGGAGGCCGTCCGCGAGCGCCGCGCAGAACGAGTCGCCGGCGGCGGTCGTGTCGACGGCGTCGACGCGCTCCGCCGGGACGGTGACGGGTGCGCCTCCCGCGGGGACGACGAGCGCGCCGTCGGCCCCGAGGGTGACGACGACGTCCCCGGGGTGGTCGAGCGCGCGGACCATGGCGAGCACGGCGTCGGTGCCGACGGGCTCGTCGCTCGCGCCGACGAGGGTCGCGAGCTCGAACCGGTTGGGCACGAGCACGCGGAACGCGGCGCGCACGGGGGCGGGCAGCGGGACGGCGGGCGCCGGGTTGAGCACCGTGGTGCCCGTCGCGGTGGCGGCGACGGCGCGCAGGGCGCCGAGCGGCGTCTCGCACTGGCACAGGACGGCGGCCGCGTCGCGGACGAGGTCGGCGCGCTCGGTGACGAACGCCTCGTCGACGACGGCGTTCGCGCCGGGCTCGATGACGATCGTCGACTCGGGCTGCTCCCACAGCACGACGGCGACGCCGGTGGGGCGGTCCGCCGTCGCGAGCCCGTCGAGGACGAGGCCCTCGACGGCGAGGCGGCGGCGGATCGCGCGGCCGTCGTCGTCGTCGCCGACGGCGCCGACCATGGCGACGCGGCGGCCGAGCCGGGCGGCGGCGACCGCCTGGTTGGCGCCCTTGCCGCCGGGGGAGCGGACGAGGCCCGTCGCGGAGACGGTCTCGCCCGAGCGGGGCAGGCGGTCGACGGTCAGCCTGAGGTCCATGTTCAGGCTGCCGACGACCACCACCTCGGGCGTCATCAGCCCGCGAGCCAGGTGACGGCCTGGCCGAACAGCGGGCCGTAGCCGGACCAGTCCATGAACTCGCGCGGGGCCCAGTGCGGGGAGATGTCGGAGGCGAACGCGAGCGTGCGCCCCTCGCCCTCGGTGCGGACGGCGACGAGCGGGCGGCCCTCGATGGTGGCGAGGACGGTCGCGTCGGCCTTGGCGGTGAGGCGCTGGTAGCCGAGGAGGATCGGCCACTCGCGGTCGAGGCCGGCGGTGACGGGGTGCTCGACGTCGGTCAGGGTGCCGCCGATGCCCTCGGGGGTCTCCTCGCGGTCGTCGTACGGGAGGATGTCGACGGGCAGGACGGCCTCGACCGCGGTGCCGTGGTAGTTCGCCTTGGCCTGGAAGCCCTGGAAGCTGAGGTAGCCGCCGGCCATCATGAGGCCGCCGCCGCGGCGCACCCACTCGGCGAGGAGCTTGAGCCGGTTCGGGAACGGGCGCCCCTGGGAGAACACGACCGGCGGGAGCAGGAGCGAGTTGGCGCCGATGTCGGACAGGATCACGACGTCGTAGGCGTCGAGCTCGTCGAGCGTGGAGGGGAAGTCCTCGGCGACGAGGTGCGAGGGCAGGTGCGTGACCTCGTGGCCCTCGGCGGCCAGCGCCTCGAGCAGGCGCGCGCACCCGATCTCGAGCTGGGCGTGGGGGAACGCGTCGTACCCCTTGTAGTCGGTGGTCGCGTTGATCCACGACTCCCCGGCGAGCAGAACCCGGCTCATCCCGGCCTCCTTGCGATCAGGTCGCGCGGCGACGTCCTCGACGACGTTGCGCAACGTTGTGTAGCGTTGCGCAAGACCGTAGGGGGCGAGCGGCGCGGCTGTCAACACCCGTGCGCGGCCCGACGCTCCCGGTAGAGTGCAGGGGATCTGGGGGACCGCCCCGAGGAAGGGGAGCCATGACGCTCACGCGTGTTGCGCAACGTGCCGGCGTGTCGGCCTCGACGGCGTCGCGCTACCTGCGCGGGCAGCTCAACGTCCAGCCGGAGACGGCGGCGCGGATCGACGCCGCGGTCCGCGAGGTGGGGTACGTCGTCCCCGCGCCCGGTCCCGCCGCGCGCGACGACGAGCGTCGCACCGGGGTGGTCGCGCTCGTCGTGCCCGACTTCGTCAACCCGTTCTTCACCGCTCTCGCCGAGGAGGTCGCGCGCCTCGCGGGCGACCGCCGCGTCCCGCTCGTCGTCGCGCTGTCGACGCGGCACGGCGACGCCGAGTCCGGACTGGGGCAGCTCCTCGCGAGCGACGGCTCGCTCGGCGGCGTCGTCTACGTGGGGATGTCCCGCACCGACGACCGGCTCGCGCGCGCCGTCGCGGACGGGCTGCCCGTCGTCGTCATCGACGAGGAGGTCGACCTCGACCTGCCCGTCGAGACCATCACCGTCGACAACTACGGCGGCGCCTACCAGGCCACCAGCTACCTCGTGCAGCAGGGGCACCGGCGCATCGCCCACGTCGCCGGGCCCGCGGAGCTGTCCACGACCCAGGACCGCCTGCGTGGGTACGTCGACGCGATGCACGACGCCGGCCTCGACGTCGACCCGGACCTCGTGCGCCACGGGCCGTACACCGAGCAGTTCGGCGCCTCGACTTTCCCCTACCTCACGCGGCCCGGGAACGCGCCGACGGCCGTGTTCGTCGGCAGCGACATCGTGGCCGTCGGGATGCTGGGCGCCGCCGAGCTGCACGGCATCTCCATCCCCGAGGACCTCTCGGTCGTCGGGTGCGACGGCATCCGTGTCGGCCAGTGGCTGCGCCCCAAGCTCACGACGCTCGAGCAGCCCGTCGCGGCGCTCGCGCTCGCCGCGATGGACGCGATCGAGCGCTCGATGACCGGCACGCGCCCCGCGGACCCGCCCGCGCGCACCGTGCTGCCGCTCCACCTCGTCGTGCGCGGCTCGGTCGCCGGCCCGCGGACGGCTGAGGCCAGGCGTCTCTGACGGCAGGGCGCGCCAGGCGGCACGGTCGCAGCACGGACGCCCGCTACCGAAGCACGGGCGGTGCGTCCGTTCTGCACTTTTAGTGCCTTTTCGCCACGGCGCTACGCGCAGGGTCGGAGCACGGGCCGGGCCGAAGTCGGCGGGGTGCCGCGCTCGTCGTGGGAGGTGCCGCGCTCGCCGCCGCCGTGCCCGCCCTGCTGCTGGGTCGGGCGGTCAGCGAGTATCTGTGGGAGCTGTGGCGGCTGGATGGTCGTCAGACCGCCGCGGGAGCGGCCGATCGCGTGATCAGCGGGTTCATCGCCGAACCTCATGTAGTTCGGTCGTGCCCCTGTGTCACGGGGCAGGCGTCGGGGTGCCGCTCGTCGTCCCGGTCCACCACGACGACTACGGCGTGTTCCGCAGCCCGCTGCGCGACTTCCTCGCGCGGTCGCCGGAGCTGCCCGGGGTCGAGATCCGGCCCGCGGCGCGAGGCGCGACGGTCGGCCTCCGGGTCGACTGACGGGCGGATGCTCACCGTGAGGGCCCGTCCGGCGACCCACCAGGAACAGCGACCTTGTGGTCGGTTTTCGTGAGGGGTCCGGCCCAACTTTTCGTCTCAATATTTCAACTTCTGACTTGGCATCAGCGAAAGTCGCGCTTAGGGTCGAACGCAGCGCGGGGCCAGGACGGCGCCGCGCAGGCCCCGGCCCCCGGGGCCGTCCACCCATCCGGGTCGACCGATCAGCGGCGATCGACGAAGCAGCGGCACCGAGCACCGGTGCCGCGCTGCTGGTCGGGGGACCACGGGCTCCTCGATCCACGTCAAGGAGGACGTTGTGCACAGACCATCCACGGGCCGTCGCAGGCTCACCCGAGGTGCCGCGGCGGCGTTGTCCGCCGCGTTGCTCGTCCCGCTCGCGATGAGCGGGGCGAGCGCGCACCCCGGTCACGGCGGCGACGAGAGCGAGACCACCGCCGAGGCCGCGCAGGACGACGCCGCTCTCGACTGGGACAACTACGAGAAGGTCCTGCTGAGCAAGGACACCGGCGAACCGATCGACCTCGCCGTGCTGCCCGACTCGCGGGTGCTGCACACGGCGCGCGACGGCGTCGTCCGCCTCACGGACACCGCCACGGGCCGCACGACGCAGGTCGCGAAGCTCGACGTCTACGCCAACTCCGAGGACGGGCTGCAGGGCATCTCCCTGGACCCGGACTTCGAGGAGAACGGGTTCGTCTACCTCGTGTACGCGCCCCGCGTCATGGAGGGCACCTCGCCCACCGGGGTCGAGTACCCCGAGACGACGCCGCAGGGCAGCGCGCCGAACTCCCTCCCCGCGGGCGAGGACGAGAGCTACTGGGACCGGTGGCTGGGCTACAACCAGCTCTCGCGGTTCACGTGGGACGCGGAGAGCAGCACGCTCGACCTGGACAGCGAGCGCGCGATCCTCAAGGTCGACGCGCAGCGCGGCCAGTGCTGCCACGTCGGGGCCGACATCGCGTGGGACGCCGAGGGCAACCTCTTCCTGTCCACGGGTGACAACACCCCGGCCGGCGCACCCGGCGCCGACGGCTACGCGCCGAACAACAACGCGCCCGGCATGAACCCCGGGTTCGACGCCCGTCGTGGCGCGGGCAGCACGAACGACCTGCGCGGCGCGATCCTGCGGATCGACCCGATCGAGGACATCGCCCCCGGGACCGAGGTCGGGCCCGGCACCACGTACACGATCCCCGAGGGCAACCTCTTCGACGACCCGCAGTACGCGGGGTCGGAGGACCTGGTGCGCGAGGAGATCTACGTGATGGGGCTGCGCAACCCCTTCCGGATCGACTACGACGTCGAGTCCGGGGCGCTCGTCTGGGGCGACTACGGTCCCGACGCGGCCAACGCCAACCCCGACCGTGGCCCCATGGGCTTCGTCGAGTGGCAGCTGACGACCGAGCCGATGAACGGTGGCTGGCCCTACTGCCACGGCCCCAACGCGAACTACAACGAGTGGGACTTCGCGACGGGCACGCCCGGCGAGTGGTTCGACTGCGAGGCCGGCGCGACGAACAACTCCACGTGGAACACCGGCCTGGACGTGCTCCCGCCGGCCACCGCGCCGCAGGTCTACTACGGCGACCGTCCCGGCGACCAGCCGGAGCTGCTCGACCCGCTGGTCGAGCTCGGCGGCACCGGCCAGGCGCCCATGGGCGGCCCGGTCTTCCGCTCCGCCGACTACCCCGACGCGCCGGGCAAGTTCCCCGCGTACTGGGACGGCAAGCCCTTCATGGCCGAGTTCTCCCAGGACTACGTCGTCGCGTTCACGCTCGACGAGCTCTCGTCCGCCGGTGAGGTCACCGCGGTCGAGGACTTCCTGCCGAACGCGCACCTGGAGACGGTGAACCAGCCGATCTGGGACAACGTCATGGACATGGAGTTCGGTCCGGACGGCTCGATGTACGTCCTGGAGTACGGGGACGGCTTCTTCCGCCAGAACCCGGACGCCGGGCTGTACCGCATCACCTACGGGTCGGAGAACAAGACCCCGCGCGCGGCGATCTCCGCCTCCCCGGTCTCGGGCAGCGACGCGCCGCTCGAGGTGACGTTCGACGCCTCGGCCACCACGGACGCGGAGACCCCGAACGAGGGCCTGACCTTCGACTGGGACTTCGACGCCGACGGCGAGTACGACGCCCAGGGCGAGACCGTGACGCACACGTTCACCGAGCGCGGCCGCTTCGCCGTGCAGCTGCGCGTCACGGACCCGGAGGGCAACTTCGGCCTCGCGATCCAGCAGATCACCGTCGGCAACACCGCGCCGGAGATCACGCTGAGCCAGCCGGACGGCGCGGTCTTCGACTGGGGCGACGCGGTCCCCTACACCGTCGCGGTGCACGACGCCGAGGACGGCGACGACCCCGTGTGCCGGAACATCCAGTACACGTTCGGTCTCGGCCACAACGAGCACGCCCACCCCGAGGTGAGCGGTCGCGCCGCCGACACCGAGGACGGCTGCGGCTTCACGATCCAGACGAGCCCCGACGCCGTCGAGCACGGCGAGGGCGAGAAGATCTTCGGCACGCTCGTCGTGACCTACACGGACCAGGCCCAGGGTGACGTCCCCGCCATCACCGGCGAGGCCACGCACATCCTCAAGCCCCAGGCGCAGCAGGCCGAGTGGTTCGACGCGGCCGAGGGCGTCGAGGTCGTCGAGGACGCGGCGGCGAACGCCGGCCGCTACGTCACCTCGTTCGACGAGGGCGACTCGTTCACCTACCGGCCGCTCGCGCTCGTGCACGCCCCGACGGGCGAGGCCGTCGACGAGGTCACCGTCCGCGGCAGCGGCGAGGGCACTGTCACGCTGAGCTGGCAGGGCGAGGGGGCCGAGTCCTCCGAGCCGCTGGCCGACTTCGCCTTCACGGGCGAGGGCTGGCAGGACGTCACGCAGACGCTGAGCAGCGTGCCCGAGGGCTCCGGCTCGGTCGTCGTGACGACCACCGGCGGCGTGGACGTCGACACGGTGACGTTCGCCGTGGGCGAGGGCGGCACCGAGCCGGTCGTCGTGCCGGCCGAGCAGGTGTCCATCCAGATGTTCTCGCTCATCCCGTGGGTCAACGAGGCGGGCCTCCCGGCCGTCCTCGAGCGCCTGTCGGAGATCGGCTTCAAGAACATCGAGCCCTTCGGCGGCAACTTCTCCGGCTACACCGCCGAGGAGTTCCGTGCGCTGGCCGACTCCTACGGCCTGAGCGTGAAGTCGTCGCACTACAACGTCGACGAGGCCACGTTCGACGCGACCCTGGACTACGTGGGGACGCTCGGCCAGGAGTACGTCGGCTCGGGCGGCTGGCCCGCACCGGGGATCGGCACCTACGAGAACACGCTCGCGACGGCCGAGGCCATGAACCGGCTCGGGGAGCGGGCGGTCGACGCCGGCTTCACGAAGTTCTTCGGCCACAACCACGACGGCGAGTTCCGCACGACGTACGAGCACGAGGGGGAGACGCTCTCGGCCTGGGAGATCCTGGTCCGCGAGACGAACCCCGAGTACGTCACGTTCCAGCTCGACGTCGCGTGGGCCGCCCACGCGGGCGTCGACGTCCCGGCGCTCATCGAGCAGTACGGCGACCGGATCGAGCTGCTCCACGTCAAGGACGCCACGGGCCTGAACGCGGGCGGACGCCCGTCGTTCACCAACCTGGGCGAGGGCGAGGTGCCGCTCCAGGAGATCCTCACGGCGGCGCAGGAGGCCGGCGTCGCGTACTACGTCCTCGAGTGGGACCAGGCGCCCGACGGCGAGGACTTCGCGGCCCACGGCTTCGAGTACCTCACCGGCGTCCCCGCCGGCGAGGCCGGGCCCGACGTCACGGCGACCGCGCAGGCGCGCTGCCTCGCGGGCAAGACCTACGTCGCGGTGCGCGCCCTCAACGAGGACGACGTCCCGCTCACGGTGACGCTCGAGACGCCGTACGGCACGAAGACGGTCGAGAACGTCGCCCCGGGCGCGAACGCCTACCAGTCGTTCGCGGTCCGCTCCGGCGAGGTCGAGGCCGGCTCCGCGACGGTCACCGCCACCGACGCCGAGGGGAGGACGGCCACGGTCACGGCCGAGCACGACGCGCTGTCGTGCGGCTGACACCGGCCTGACGCGCAGGAGCGCCGGGTGAGGCGGACGTCCGACGCCGCCTCACCCGGCGCTCGCGCGTCCGGGCACCGACCCGCTCCGGACTCACGCCGGCCCGGGGGACGCACGCGTCCCCCGGGCCGGCGCCCGGGTGGGCCGTCGTCACACGTGACCCGGTCGGCGGCGTAGGCACCGAGCTCTCCACCGGGTCGACGACGAGGTGGGGCTGGCGACGACCACCCGAGCCGAGACGGTTCGGCGCGCGAGTCGGGCGGTCCGTGGGGAGCATGGCGGTGGCGTCGAGCAAGGGCGCCGTCCGCGCGAGCGTCAGGAACCTGTGATGACCTCCACCGCCCTCCCCGCCCACGTCCCCACCGCCGGGTCGGCGACCGCGACCGATCCGTCGGACGGGCCCGTGCCCGATGCCTCGCCGGCGCCGGGGACCGGCCGGCTGCCGCAGCCCCGCCCGCGGGGTCCGCTGAGCGCCGCGCTGCTCGCCGCGCTCGTCGAGCCGCCCGCCCCAGGCGCGACGGACCGCCTGCGCCCGGTCGAGGACGCCGTCGGGCCGGCGCTCGACGCGGCGGCCGGGGAGATCCTGCGCGACGAGGACGTCCAGCTCACGCTCGCCCTTCTCTACGAGCTCCACTACCGGGGGATCGAGGGCGTCGACGACGACTGGGAGTGGGACCCGGCGCTGCTCGCGGTGCGCGCGCGGATCGAGGCCCCGTTCGAGGCCGCGGTGCGCGAGCGCGCCGGCCAGCCGGCGTGCGACGCGACCGATGCGGCCGGCGTCGCGCGACGGCTGTTCGAGCTCGCGGCGGCCGACGACGGCCCGAGCCTGTCGCGGTACGTCGCGAAGCGCGCCGACGCCGGGCAGGCGCGCGAGCTCCTCGCGCTGAAGTCCCTCTACCAGCTCAAGGAGGCGGACCCGCACACGTGGGCCGTCCCGCGGCTCGCGGGCGTGCCCAAGGCGGCGCTCGTGGAGATCCAGGCGGACGAGTACGGCGGCGGTCGACCCGGCCGCATGCACGCCGAGCTGTTCGCGCAGGCGATGCGCGGCGTCGGGCTCGACGACACGTACGGCCGCTACGTCGACGCCGTGCCGGCGGTCGTGCTCGCGGCCCTGAACACGATGTCGCTGTTCGGCCTGCACCGGCGCCTGCGCGGCGCGATCGTCGGCCACCTCGCCGCCTTCGAGATGACGTCGTCGGTGCCGAGCCGCCTGTACGGCAACGGCTTCCGCCGCCTCGGGCACGACGCGGACACCACCTGGTACTTCGACGAGCACGTCGAGGCCGACGCGGTGCACGAGCAGATCGCCGCGCGCGACCTCGCGGGCCGCCTCGTCGAGCAGGAGCCGGCGCTGCGGGACGACGTCCTGCTCGGCGCCGCCGCGTGCCTGGCCGTGGAGGGTGACGTGGCCGCTCACGCGCTCGAGCGCTGGCAGCAGGGTGTCTCGGCCCTGCGCGTGCCGCTCGCGCCCGCCGTCGGGCCGCAGCCGGGCGCGGACCCGGCGCAGGAGCGCGACACGCCGCGTGGCTGACGTGACCGACGTGCTGCCGCTGCGCCGCGAGCAGCCCGACGAGCCGGCGACGGCCGAGCCGTGCGCTGCGCTGCCCGGTCTCGGCTGCGTGCGCCGGGCGGGCGACGTGCGCGCGCATCCCGTGCGGGTCGCCGCGAGGCTCGCCCACGCCTCGTTCGGTCGCGGTGCTCGCTCGACGACCGCGCTGCGTGGCGCGACGGCCTGGACGGTCGCCGCGTGACCGCAGATCGCGCCCGGCGCGAGGAGTCGCGGGTGGACGAGGTCACCGTCACGGCGTGCCCGGACGGGCCGCTCCTCGTGCGCGGTCCCGCGCGCCTCGTCGACCAGCAGGGGCGTGAGATCGAGAGACGCCGCGCGACGGTCGCTCTGTGCCGCTGCGGCGGCACGGCCATCCCGCCGTGGTGCGACGGTACTCACAAGGTGAACGGCTACCGGAGCGGGGAGCCCGACAGTCCGGCTCGTGGGACGGCTGGCGGCGGCGGGACGGGCGCGTAGAGCCGGCCGCGTGACCGCGAGCGGCAACCAGCCCGCCGCGACGCAGGCGTCGCGCGCACGGTGGCGTCGAGGAGCTGTCGGTGCCCAGCACGTTCCCGCTGTCGAAGGAGGACCGTGACGTGGCCCTCGCGTCCATGAGCTTCTCCGACGGCGAGCACGCGTCCGAGTGGCGCTGGGCGAGCGGCCCGACCCGCGTCGACGAGGATGGGTGGACGCCGTGGACAGGGGCTGAGGCACGTGCCCGACCGTGCGACAGCGGTTGCCAGCGCGGGGCGCGCAACTAGCGTCGACTCATGGTGACCGTCAATCGAGCCGTGCGATGCCCCTCCGACGTGGTGCTCGGCTTCCTCGCGGACGGCTGGTCGTACTCGACGTGGGTCGTCGGGACGGCTCGGATCCGTGCCGTCGACCGCTCCTGGCCCGTGCCTGGGTCGAGGATCCTCCACTCGGTCGGCCTGTGGCCCGCGCTGCTCGACGACGAGACGGTCGTGCGTGCCTGGGACCCGGACCGGGGGATCGACCTGCAGGCACGCGGCTGGCCCGCGGGCGAGGCGCGCGTGCGGATCGAGGTGCTCCCCACGGAGCAGGGCTGCACCGTGCGCATCACCGAGGACGCGGAGAAGGGGCCCGGCACGCTCGTGCCCCGGCCGGTGCGCAGCGCGGTGATCGGGCCCCGCAACGTCGAGTCGCTGCGGCGGCTCGCGCTCCTCGCGGAGCGACGGAACCCGTAGCGCGCCGCGCCGACCACGACGGCGTCGACGGTGGTCAGGCCCACGGGTCGAGCACGACCTTGATGCAGCCGTCCTCCTTGCGCTGGAACGTGCGGTACGCGTCGGGCGCCGACTCGAGCGGCAGCCGGTGCGTGCGCAGGTCCAGCACGCCGAGCGGGTCGGAGACGTCGGCGGCGAGGGGGAGGACGTCGTCGGTCCAGCGGCGCACGTTCGCCTGGCCCATGCGCAGCGTCACCTGCTTGTCGAAGAGCTGCATCATGGGCAGCGGGTCCTTCGCCCCGCCGTAGACGCCGGAGATCGAGATCGTGCCGCCGCGACGGACGAGGTCGATCGCGGTGTAGAGGGCCGCGAGGCGGTCGGTCGCGGCGCGCTCGGTGAGGGGCGCGGCGAGCGCGTCGGGCAGGACGCCGACGACCTTCTGGGTGGCCTCGGCGACGGGGGAGCCGTGCGCCTCCATCCCGACGGCGTCGATGACGGAGTCCGCGCCGCGGCCCGACGTGAGGTCGCGCACCGCGCCGACGAGGTCGTCGACCGCCGACGGGTCGAGGGTCTCGACGCCGTGACGCTCGGCCATCGCGCGCCGCTCCGGCACGCGCTCGATCCCGACGACGCGGGACGCGCCGCGGTGCCGCGCGATCCGCGCGGACATCTGCCCGATCGGGCCGAGCCCCAGCACCACGACCGTGCCGCCGGGCGGCACGTCGGCGTACGCGACGGCCTGCCACGCGGTGGGCACGACGTCGGAGAGGTAGAGGTACCGCTCGTCCGGGGTGCCGTCGTCGGGCGCGACGACCGGCCCGTACTGGGCCTGCGGCACGCGCAGGTACTGGGCCTGCCCGCCGGGCACCTGGCCGTAGAGCTTGGTGTACCCGAAGAGCGCGGCGCCCTTGTCCTGCGAGCGGACCTGCGTCGTCTCGCACTGGGTCTGCAGCCCACGCTCGCACATCCAGCAGTGCCCGCACGCGATGTTGAACGGGACGACGACGCGGTCGCCGACCCGGAGGTTCCCCGCCTCGGGCCCGACCTCCTCGACGACGCCCATGGCCTCGTGGCCCAGGACGTCGCCGGAGTCGAGGAACATCCCGAGCACCCCGTACAGGTGCAGGTCGGAGCCGCAGATCGCGGTCGACGTGACGCGCACGATCGCGTCCGTGGGCTGCTCGATCCGGGGGTCGGGCACGTCCTCGACGCTCACCTTCTCGCGTCCCTGCCAGGTCAGTGCTCGCATGGTGCTGCCGTCCTTCCGTGGGTGGTGCGCGAGGGGTGTGCTGCCGGCCGGGGCGACGGCCTTCCGTCGCGTCGCGCTCGCGGGGCGGCGCGGGTCGACGGGTGCCGGAGCGTCGCGTGGGATCGCGTCCCCCGAGCCGTCCCGGAGGCGACCGAGCGAAAGGCCGTGGCGGTGACCACCGCTCTCGCGTATCGGCGTCTGGCTGCACCGACGCCGCCAGTGAAGCACCGGCTCTGCCCCCTCACACGTCGAGCCGCTTCTCGTGCGCGGTCGCCGAGCACCCGGGTGGGAGGGCGCGCGTGCGGGCGCCCTCCGGGCAGGGCACCCTCGTGCCGTGGCACGAGACGAGAGCAGCACGGGTCGGACCCCGCTCGCGGCCCGGGCGCCCCGGGTCGTGGAAACCGGGACGCGGGCGCGCCGGGCGGTCGCGGTCGCGCAGCGGCAGTGGGTGCGCCACCCCCGGTGGTCGTTGGCCGGCAAGGGCGCGCTCGCGGCGGCCGTCGCGTGGTACGTCGGGGTGCTCGCCCCGGCCCCGTTCTCCGAGTACCCCTACTACGCCCCGCTCGGCGCGGTCGTCGCGACGACGAGCACGCTCGCGCGCTCCGTCCGCGAGTCGGCCCAGGCGATCTTCGCGATCCTCGTCGGCGCGGCGATCGCCCGGGGCGTCGACCTCGTCCTCGCCCCGAGCGCGCTGTCCGTGGCGGTCGTCGTGGGCCTCGCGCTCCTGTGCGCGGGGTGGCGGCGGTTCGGCGAGATGGGGACGTGGGCGGTGACGTCCGCCCTGTTCGTGCTCATCATCGGCAACGCCGCGAAGGTCGAGTTCGTCGGCGCGTACGCCGGTCTCGTCGTCGTGGGTGCGGGCATCGGCGTCGTCATCAACCTGCTCGTGCCCCCGCTGCCCCTCACCCCGACCGAGGAGGCCCTCGACGGGCTGCGCGACACGCTCGTCGACCAGGTCGAGGCGCTCGGTGACGGTCTCGCGGGCGAGCGCCCGCCGTCGGCGGAGGAGTGGGAGGAACGGCGGCGCGAGGTGGAGCCGACGCTCACCCGCGCGCGCGACGCCGTCGCGCGGACCCGGGAGGCCGCGCGCGCCAACATCCGGCTGCGTCGCCACCGCGACTGGGCCGCGTCGCAGGTGCGGCGCGCGCAGGAGCTCGAGGGGTCGGCCGACGTCGTCGGGTCGCTCGTACGGCTGCTCGTCGAGTGGGAGCGCGAGGACCGCGACGACCTCGCGCTCGGCGCCCGCCTGCGGCCGCTCGCGGCCCGCGCCCTGGACGCCTACGCCGGCGCGCTGCGGTCCGTCGGCACGGAGCCCGCCGACGCGGAGGCGCTCCGCGAGCTCTCCGCGCGGGCGCAGGAGCTGCACGACGGCGTCCGGGCGGCGCGCCGCGAGGACGACCGGGACTACTTCGTCGCGGGCGCGGTCGTGCTCGCCCTGCGGCGCGGCGTGGCGGTGCTGACGGCCGGCTGACGCCGGGGAGGACGCCGGGACGACGACGGCGGGCGACCGGACGTGCCGGTCGCCCGCCGTCGGGGGTGTCGCGCGGACGGGTCAGGAGGCCTGCGCGAAGGTCTGGATGCGGTCGATCTGGAGCGGCGGCTTCTTCTCGCCCGCGGTCACCGCGACCGGCAGCCGGTTCTGCGCCGGGGCGAGCGGGCACGTGACGAAGTTCGTGAACGCGCACGGGAAGGAGAAGGCGCGGTTGAGGTCGACCACGGTGTCGCCGTCCCGCTCGGTGTCGGGGACGCGCACGAGCCGGCCGTTGCCGTAGGTCTCCTTGCCGCTCGTCGTGTCGGTGAAGTGCGCGTTGCCGCGCTCGATCCCCGTGTCGTCGTCCGGGCGCCCGGCGACGAGGAGCGTGTGCTCCGTACCGTCCAGGGTGAACGTCACGGTGCCGATCACGCGCTGCTCCTCGAACACCCCCCGCTCCACCGTCGGGTAGTCCGACGCCTGCTCGGCCGTCCGCGTGAACCGCGCCGGGAGGACCCACCGCTCGTCGAGCGGGAACGTCTCGATGTCGTCGAGGCGCTTGCGGGCCGCCTCGCGCGGGTCGCGGACGCGCACGCCGAAGATCTGGCGGCCGGTCGCGTCGGTGCGGCGGATGGTCTCGACGCGCAGGTCGCCGTAGAACGCGGGCACGAGGGAGTACTTGTGGCCGGTCGACACGGGCGTCGGCGAGGTCACGGGGGCGCCGTCGAGCGTGACCGTCTCCCCGCTGTCGTCGGGCGTGTACACGACCTCGTCGTCCTGGACCGACCAGGTGCCGGGCACGCCCTCGACCTGCAGCGGCTCGTCGCCCGTCAGCCAGTCCTGGCTGACCATGGACATCCACCCGTACGGGCTCGTCAGCTCGTCGATCCGGGCGCGGTGCCACCGCTCCCACTCCTGGCGGTACTCGGCGCTCACTGCGGGCATGTCGGTCCTCTCGTCGATGTTTCGGGTCACAGGTCGGGTCACAGGTCTGGACAGGGTCGGGGTGCAGGTCAGGGCACGCGCGTCGCGCGCTCCACGAACGCGCACACCTGCGCGAACGAGTCGGCGTCGGCGAACGCGTTGCCCGCGGGGGTCCCGCCGGCCGACAGCTCGATGCCGGAGACGGGGTGGCGCGTCGGGCCCTGCGCGACGGGGAGGTGCGGCAGGGCGATCGAGTGCCCCGCGTCGGGGTAGTCGAGCAGCAGCGTCTCGTGGGCGTGGCCCGCGGCGCGCAGCGTCTCGACGACCTGGCGGGCGTACATGCTCGAGGGCCACAGGCCGTCGGCCATGCCGGAGACGCACGCGACGGGGCCCGCGATGCGCTCGACGGGGATGCGCGACGCGGCGGCGAACCGGCGGTCGCGCAGGCCGTCGACGTAGACGTCGCGGTACCGGTCGGGGGGCGGCCCGCCGGTCCACGGCTGCCACGTCACGCCGGGGTTGTCCTGCCACAGGTGCCGGAGCGGCTCGCCGTCGAGCGTCCACGTGGGGGAGTCCCACCCCTGCGCGGGGTCCGCGGCGCCCTGGGAGCCGTGCACGTGGGCCCCGGGCACGTAGGCGACGACGGCGCCCACCAGGCCGGGGTAGGTGGCGCCCAGCAGGAGCGCGAGCTCGCCGCCCCGCGACTGGCCGCTCACCACGACGACGCCCGCGCGCGGCGCGAGCTCGCGGTGCACGTGGCGCAGCGCGGTCTCGAAGTACTCCAGCGGCGTGCGGGTGATGTGGTCGGGCAGCCCGGGAACGCCGAAGTAGCCGAGCGCGAGCGCCTGCACGCCGCGCGACGCGTAGAGCGCGCCGCGCTGCTCGTTGATCCCCCCGCCGGAGCCGTTGAGCACGACGATCGTCGGGTGCGGACCGTCGCCTTGCGGCACGAAGAGCGTGCCGACGAGCCCGTCCTCGCGGACCTCGCGCCGTCGCACCCCGGGCCCGGTCCAGCGCTGCACGAGGTCGGCCGTCGCGCGCTGCGTGGCGTCGGACTCGTCCCACGCCTCGAGGCGCGTGCGCAGCGGGCGCGAGACGTCGGTCGCGGCCGGCCGGCCGGGCGTCGTGCCGGCCGTCGTGCCGGGCGTCGGGTCGGGCCGCTGCGACGTGAGGAGCGCCATCCCGTCGACGCGCCCGTAGTCGCCGGTCATCGGCGGGTCGCGGTCGAGCCGGACGGTGCCTGACCGGTCCGCGCGGTAGGTCGCGCGGGCGGACCACGCGGTCCCGGCGCGGTCCGTCGTCGCGCGGACCGTGACGAGCGCGCCGGGCGCGGCGCCGCTCACCTCGATGCGGCGGGCGACGTCGAGCAGGTCGTCGGCGGGGCTGACGGTGAGCCGGAGCGTCACGGCGTGCCTCCCGTCGCCGGGGCCAGCGCGTCCCAGACGTCGCGGTCGACGACGAACGTCTCCGCGTCCGGCCGGGCGCCGGGGACACGGCCCCCGGCGCGCTCCCAGTCGTCGCCGAGGCGGTCGGCCCGGTCGGCGAGGTCCTCGGCGCCGAACGCGCGGGGGTCCAGCGCGAGCACCCAGAGCCCGCGCCCCACGGCGTCGCCGCGCGCCCCGGTCAGCAGCCCGGCGAGCGCCTCCACCGTGAGACCGAGGAGGGACCCGAGCAGCCCCGCCGGGAGCAGCGCGCCGACGGCGCCCGCGTCCCGGGTGGCCTCGCCGTCGGGGCCGAGCGCCGCGCCGTCGGGCAGGGGCGTGCCCTCCCGGGCGCGGCGCCGCGCGTCGGCGAGCGTGACGGCGCTCGTCGCGGCGTCCACGACGAGCGCACGACCCTGCCCGGCCCGCGGCACCGCCACGGCGAGCGGGTTCGTGCCGACCACGGGGGCGGTCCCGCCGTACGGGGCGACGGTCGCGGGGGACTGGGCGAGCGCGACCCCGACCAGCCCGTCCTCGGCGAGCGCGCGGACGTACGCGCCGACGCGCCCCGTCCCGCCCGCGTGGCGCACGGCGACCACGCCGACGCCGAGCGCGCGGGCGAGCCCCGCGGCCCGGCGGACCGCCGCGGCGAGCGCGACCGGCCCGGGGAGGTCGTACGCGTCCAGCGTCGCGGTCGCCCCGGTCACGACGGCGGACGGCGCCCCGGTCCCGGCGCGCCCCGTCGTCGTCCGCTCGCGCGCGTCCCGCAGCTCGCGGACGAGGAGCGCGAGGCCGAACTCCGGCCACCCCGACGCGTCCCCCGCGACGACGGCGCGGGCCGCCAGGTCGGCGTCGGCGGGGTCGTGGGCGGCGAGCGCCGCGCGGGCCCGGGCACGGGCGTCCGCGGCGTCGACGCGCACGGTGGGGGTGGCGGGCACGGCGGTCCTCTCGGGTGGTGGCGGTGGGTCGGGTCGTGCGGGCGGGGCGGGGCGCGGGCCGTCGCGCGGAAGAGACGCTCAGTCGTCGCCGAAGAACGCCCCGGAGTCGATCGCGAGGCCCATGACGACGCTGCGACCGCGGCGGATGTGCTCGAGCTCGAGGCGAGCCGCGCGCTCGCCGTCGCCCGCGCGGAGCGCCTCGATGAGGAGCCGGTGGTCGTCGAGCGGCGGCCCGGGCTCCAGGGGCTGGCGCCCGCAGAGCCGGAACGCCCGCTCCAGGTCCTCGAGCGCGAGCTCGGTGATCGCGTGCAGCCGGGGGTTGCGCGAGTACTTCGCGACCCGGCAGTGGAACAGGTGCGACGCCGACAGGATCGACTGCACGTCCTGCGCCTGCGGGTACGTGCCCTCGGCGATCGCCGCGAGCTCGTCGACCTCGGCCGGGCTCGCGTGAGCGGCCGCGAGCCGCGTCGCCATCGGTCCCGTCGCCTCGCGCACGTCGAGCACGTCGACGAGCGTCTTGAGGGTGACCGGGGCGACGCGGCACAGCGCGCGCGGGCGCACGTCCACGAGGCCGTCGTGGTCGAGGCGGTGCAGCGCGTCGCGCACCGGCGTGCGCGACGTCCCGAACTCGGACGCCGTCTCCGTGACGTCGATCTCCTCGCCGGGGCGCAGCTCGGTGAAGATGATCCGGCGCCGCAGCTCGTGGTAGATCCGGTCCGCGGCCGGGACGACGCTCATGCGCCGGCCCCGGGCACGCGGGACGGGTCGTGGTGGGGTGGGTTCATGCTGCCTCCTACTGACGGGACCAGGGCACGAGACGTCGTTCGAGCACCGTGACCAGGGTCGTGGAGAGGTAGCCCAGCACGGAGATGGTGACGATGCCCACGTACATCTTCGCGACGGCGAACGTCGTCCAAGAGCTCCAGATCAGGTAGCCCAGGCCGTTGCGCGACCCGACGAACTCCGAGGCCGCGATGATGACGAACGCGCCGCCCACCGCGAGCTTGAGCCCGGTGAAGATGCTCGGCAGCGCGGCGGGCAGCGCGACCGTGCGCCAGCGCTGGAGCCGGCCCGCGCCGTTGGCGGTCGCCACGTCGAAGTAGATCTGCGGCGTCTGGAGCACGCCGCCCATCGCGTTGTAGAAGACGTAGAAGAACACGCCGATCGCGACGATCACGTACTTGCTCGCCTCGCCGAGGCCGAACACGAGGAGCAGCAGCGGGAAGATCGCGACCTTCGGCACGGGCAGCAGGCTCGCGAAGATCGGCCCGAGGAGCGTGCGCAGGGTCGTGACCGACCCGAGCGCGATCCCGAGGACCAGCCCGGGCACGGCGCCGAGCACGAACCCGATCGCGATGCGCGTGAGCGTGATGCCCGCGTGCTCGAAGAGCTCGCCGCTCCCGACGAGCTGCGCGAACGTCTCGGCGATCGACGACGGCGGCGGGAAGAACCGCGCGTCGAGCACGTTCGTCCGGCTCGCGAGCTCCCACACCGCGAGGAGCAGGAGCGGCGTGAAGGGCCCGACGACCCGCACGAGGCGACCCGTCCGCCGGCGGCGCAGCTCCTCGGTCAGCTCGCGCGTGATCTCGGCCGTGCGGTCGTCGGCGTCGTGGGGCGCGTCCGGCGCGCCGCCCGGGGCGGCATGGCCGCCCGGGCGGACGGGGGTCCGCTCGTCCGTCGGGGGCGTCATGCGACCGCCTCCCGGGCACCGGCGGCGGAGCGCTCGTCCGCCCCCGCCGCGTCCTGCACCGCCGCGTCCTGTGCCTCCGCGTCCCGCAGCAGCCGCCACAGCTCGTAGGTGATCTCGCCGTGGCGCGGGTCGCGGCGCAGCTCGAGGATGTCGCGCGGGCGGTCGAAGGGGACTCGCACGTCGGCGAGGATGCGCCCGGGCCGCGCGGACATGACGACGACGCGGTCCGCGAGCACGAGCGCCTCGTCGACGCTGTGCGTGATGAAGAGCACCGACCGCGAGGTCTGCGACCAGATCTTCAGCAGCTCCTGCTGCAGCACGACGCGCGTCTGCTCGTCGAGCGCGCCGAACGGCTCGTCCATGAGGAGGGTCGCGCCGTCGTCGGCCAGCGCCCGCGCGACCGACGTGCGCTGCCGCATGCCGCCCGAGAGCTGGTGCGGGTAGAAGCCGCGGAACTCCGTGAGGCCCACCATGTCCAGCAGCGGGGCGACGCGCTCGCGCCGGGCCGAGCGCCGCACACCGCGCAGGCGCAGGGGGTACTCGACGTTCTGCTCGACCGTGAGCCACGGCAGCACGCCGTGGTCCTGGAAGACGACGGACGGGCGCTCGGTCATCGTCACGGTGCCGCGGTCGGCCTCCTCCAGGCCCGCGAGGATGCGCAGGAGGGTGCTCTTGCCGCACCCGGAGGGTCCGAGCACGCAGACGAACTCGTTGTCCTCGATGGTGAGCGACACGTCCTGGAGCGCGACGAGCACGTCGTCCCGGCGACGGTCGTGGAACCCCTTCCAGAGGCCCTCGACGGAGACGGCCGTCACGAGCCGAGCTCCGCGGCCCGCTCGCGCGCCTGCTCGAGGAGGTCGGCGCGGAAGATGCTCTCGACGTCCGCCTCGCCCTCGTACTCGAGCGTGCCGCGGTCGCGGAAGAACTGCTCCTGGGCGTGCACGTCCTCCCAGTCGATCTCGCCCGTCGGGTCCTGCTCCGTGAGCGCGAGCGACGTGAGCGTCTCGACCGGCAGCTCGGTGTACCGCGCGATGATCTCCTGGTTCGCCGGGTCGTCCCAGCCGCCCGCCTCGAGCTCCGCCGCGGCGCGCAGGTACGCGGCCGTGAACGCGACGACCGCGTCGGGGTGCTCGTCGACGTACTCGGTGCTGAACACCAGGGCGCCGAGCTCGGTGCCCGCGTGGTAGTCGATCGGGAGGATCTCGGACGCGATGCCCTCGCTCTCGAGCGACGACGAGATGGGCTCGATCGACCAGGCGGCGTCGACCGAGCCGCCCACGAGCGCGGGGCCCGTCTCGGGCGGGCCGACGTTGACGAGCTCGACGTCGTCGAGCGTGAGGCCGCCGGCCTCCAGCGCCTTGGCCACCGAGTAGATGCCGAAGCCGCCGTCGCCGGGGATGCCGACGCGGCTGCCGGCGACCTGCTCGATCGACGTGATGCCGGAGTCGGCCGCGACGACGAACGGGGCCGGGTTCGGCCCGCTCTCCGGCACGCGCGAGACGCTCGCGATGACCGAGAGCGACGCGCCGGCCTCGGTCGCGTTGAACAGGCCCGCGCCCCACGTCGCGCCACCGGCCGTGACGTTGTTCGTGCTGACGAGCTGGTAGGTCTCGCCCGACGTCCCGCCCTTGGCGAGGAGCTCGACGTCGACGCCCGCCTCCTCGAAGTACCCCTTGTCCTCTGCGAGGAAGAACGGCGCGTAGTCCGCGTAGGGGGAGTAGAGGAACGAGATCTGCGGCGCGGCGTCGTCCCCGCCGCCGGACGGGTCGCTCCCGCCCGCACAGCCCGCCAGGATCCCTGCCGCCGCGACGAGCGAGATGGTGACCGACGAGCGGCGTGAGATGGCCATGAGTCCTCCTGGGGTCTGACACACGAGCAAGCGCGCCGTGATGTGCTTGCCACTATGCGCTAGTGCATCAGTTGGCCCCAGCGTGGTCCCCATCGTCTCGCTGAGTGGGACGACGTAACGCGAAAGAACCCCGAACGGGGCATCGGCCGGCCGTGCGCGGCCCGCCCGCCCGGTCTGCCGTCGTCACGGCCCGAGGACGCGCGCCTTCTGCTCCGCGAGCTCGGCGTCGGTGAGGACGCCCCGGTCGCGCAGCGCGGCGAGGTCGCGCAGCTGCGCGATGCGCACGTCCATCGCGGACGCGCCGCCGGAGGCCGTCCCGCCGTGCCCGGGGTCGTGCGCCCCGCCGTGCGGCCCGACGTGCGCGCCGGACCGGTCGTCGTCGGGCAGCCCGGTCACGGCGCCGAGCACGCCGACGAGGTCGGAGTCCTGCACGCGGTACGTCGTGCTCGACGCCGGGTGGGCGCGCCCGACGTCGTCCAGCATCTGCTGCACGAGCGCCCCCACGGGGCCGCGGACGACGAGCTCGACGTCGGGCCGGTCGTCGGGTGCCGCGGTGCGCAGCCCGACGAGGTCGAGCCCCAGCGCCGCGAGCCGCTGGAGGAGGCCGTACAGCGCGGCCTGGTCGCGGACCCGCGCTTCCAGCCGCGTGCACTCCACGGACCGGCGCACGCCGAGCTCGGCGAGGTCGGGCTCGGGCAGCACCACCGGCCCCAGCACCGTCACCTCGACCAGCGTCGTGCGGTCCATGCGTTCCTTCTCCCGGCTCGCCCACGTCGGTCCAGGATGCGCGGGCACGGACCCGGGCGGGATCACCCGGCGGGGGTGGCCCGCCGCGCCGGGCGGCCGACTACCCCCGACGGGTGAGCACGCGGACGCCGCGGCCGCTCCACAGTGGGAGCGTCACGGGACCGCCGTGACCCGACACGAGGGGTGCCCGATGGACGGATTCTGGGACTGGTTCTGGCTCATGGTGTGGTGGTTCTTCTTCATCGCCTACCTCGTCGTGCTGTTCCAGATCGTCGCGGACCTGTTCCGCGACAAGACGCTCAGCGGCTGGTGGAAGGCGCTGTGGATCGTCGCGCTGATCTTCGTCCCCTACCTGTCCGCGCTGATCTACGTCATCGCGCGCGGGCGGGGCATGGCGGAGCGGCACGCGGAGGAGCAGCAGGCCCGTCGGCAGGTCATGGACGACTACGTGCGGGCCACCGCCGGCACCGGCAGGTCGCCCGCGAGCGAGATCGCGGACGCCAAGGCGCTGTACGACGCCGGCACGATCGACGCCGACGAGTTCGCCCGGCTCAAGGCCCGAGCGCTCGCCTGAGGACGCGCGATGGCCGACGAGACCGCGCCGGGCCGCGAGGCGTCCGACGTCGCCGCGCGCCTCGCCGCGCTCGAGCGCGAGAACGCGGAGCTGCGGCGCCGGCTCGAGGAGCGGCCGGCCGCCGCGGCGCCCGCGGGCCCGGACGGCGACGCGACCGCGCCGGAGGCGGCGCGGCGGCCCCGGCGCGGGCTGCGCGCCGCCGCGTGCGCGGTCCTCATCACGCTCGGGGCGCTCCTCGCGCCGCTCGGCGCGGTGTCGGCGTGGGCGCAGCGCGAGCTCACGGACACCGACCGCTACGTCGCGACGGTCGGACCGCTCGCGGGCGACCCGGTCGTGCAGTCCGCGGTCGCCGGGCGGCTCACCGAGGTCGTCATGTCGCGCATCGACGTGGCCGCGCTCGTCGACGACCTCGTCGGCGGGCTCGAGGAGCGCGACGTCCCGCCGCGCGCGACCCGCGCGCTCGCCGCCCTGGAGGCGCCGCTCACGAGCGGCGTCGAGTCGCTCGTGCACGAGACGGCGACGCGGCTCGTGGAGAGCGACGCGTTCGAGGGCGCCTGGCTCCAGGCGAACCGCGTGGCGCACGAGCAGCTCGTCGCCGTGATGCGCGGCGAGGACGGCGACGTCCTGCAGGTGAGCGACGACGGCCGCCTGTCCATCCAGCTCTCCGGCCTGATCGACCTGCTCAAGGAACGCCTCGTGGACCGCGGCCTGGACGTCGCGGCCCGCATCCCGTCGGTCGACGCGACGTTCACCGTCGCGCAGTCCGCCGAGCTCGTCATGCTCCAGAACCGGTACGCCCAGGTCGTGACGCTCACGACGTGGCTGCCGTGGGTCGTGCTCGGTCTGCTGGCCGCGGGCGTCCTCGTCGCGAACCACCGCTCGCGCGCGCTCGTCGTGGCGGGGCTCGCCCTCACGGGGGCGATGGTCGCGCTGGGCGTCGGGCTCGCCGTCGCGCGGGGCCTGTACCTCGGCGCGCTCTCGGGGCAGGTGGTGCGGCTCGACGCCGCGGAGGTCGTGTTCGACCAGACCGTCGGCTACCTGCGCCTCACGCTGCGCACCGTCGGCGTGCTGGGCCTCGTGGTCGCGCTCGCGGCGTACGTGGGCGGGCCGAGCGCGTCGGCCCGCAGCCTGCGCGCGGGGCTCGGGCGCGCGGGCGCCGCCGTGCGCGGCTGGGGCGAGGGCCGGGGCGTCTCGACGGGTCCCGTCGGCGACTGGCTCGGCCGGCACAAGGCGTTCGTGCGCGTCGTCGTCGTGGCGGCGGCTGCGCTCGTCCTGCTGCTGGCGGGCACGCCGACGCCGGGCCTCGTCGTCGGGGTCGCTCTCGTCGCGGGACTCGTGCTCGTCGTCGTGGAGATCCTCGCCCGGCCGCCCGTCGTCGTCGCACCGCCGGGTCCCGGACCGGCCTGAGGCCGCGCGCCCGGCCTGCGCCGAGCCTGGCCGTGCTCGCCCTGCGCTCCGGGGGGACCGGGAATACCCTGCCCCCATGGCCTCGGTCGAGCCCCGTGCCGAGCCGGAGGACGTCACGCGCGTCACGGACGCCTCCGGGACCTCGCGCGCCCGCACCACCGTCCCGGACCTGCCGCCCTCCACGGTGGGCCGCCCGGAGGTCGAGGCTCTCGTCGCGGCGGCGGCCACGCGCCGCCTCACCCTCGTGTCGGCGGGCCCGGGCTGGGGGAAGACGACCGTCGCGGCGCGGTGGGCGCGCGGCGGCACCGGCCCGCGGGTCGCGTGGCTGACGCTCGAGCCGTTCGACGACAAGCCGGCGGCCTTCTGGGCCGACGTGCTCGCGGCGCTGCGTGCGGCCGGGGCGGTGCCCGTGGGGCACCCGCTCGAGACCCTCGTCGTGCCGCCGCGCCTCACGCCCGCCCTCCTGCGCCGCGTGCTGGCGGCGATCGAGGCGCTGCCCGAGCCCGTGGTCCTCGTGCTCGACGACTTCCACCACGCCGCGTGCGCCGAGGTCGCGGCGACGGTGGACGACCTCCTGCGCTACCGGCTGCCCCTGCACCTCGTGGTCCTCACCCGCGTCGACCCGCTCCTGCGCCTGCAGCGCCTGCGCGCGCAGGGCGAGATGACGGAGGTCGGTGCCGCCGAGCTCGCGTTCGACGCCTCCGCGGTCGCGGCGCTGGCGACGGCGCAGGGACGCGACCTGGCTGCGGACGACGCCGGGCGCGTGGTCGGCGAGACCGGCGGCTGGGCCGTCGGGGTGCGGCTGCGTGTCGAGGAGCACGACGCGACCAGCCGGGCGCGCGCCGCCCGCTCGGCGGCGGAGTTCCTCCTCGCCGAGGTCCTCGACAGTCAGGGGCCCGAGGCCCGACGCTTCCTCCTGCGCACGAGCGTGGCGTCGGCGGTGTGCCCCGACCTCGCGGCCGTCCTCGACCCGGGGGCGCCGACGGACCGTCTGCTCCCCGGCCTCGCCGCGGCGGACGGTTTCGTCATGACGTCGGGCGGCCGGCGCACCTGGTACCGCTACCACCCGCTGCTGCGCGAGATGCTCCTGCACCAGCTGCGCACCGAGGACCCGGCGGGGCTGCGCGAGGCGCACCAGGCCGCGGCCCGCTGGTTCGCGCAGGACGGGCAGGCGCTGCGCGCGCTCGAGCACGCGGCGGCCGCGGAGGACTGGCCGCTGCTCAGCGAGGTGTTCGTCGAGGGCGCGGCGGCGGAGCTCGCGGGGCCGCACCGCGAGACCGTCGCCCAGGTCCTGCGGCGCGTGCCGTACGCGACCCTGCGGCCCGACGCCCGCCTGCACCTGTGCGCGGGCGCGCTCGCGACCGTCGACGAGCGGTTCGACGCCGCCCGGCTTCACGTCGCGCGGGCGCGCGATCTGCTCGCCCCCGCCACAGATCCGGTGGCCGACCCGGCGGCGGCGGTGCTGCTCGAGCTGCTCGCCGCGTCCGCCGCGCGGTCGACGGGCGACGTCCGGGCCCTCGCGACGGCCGCGGGCGCCGCCCTCGCCGCGGCGGACGCGGTGCCGTACCCGTTCCCCGCCCTCGAGACGTACCGGGGCCTCGCGCGGGCGCACCGCGCGGCGGGCCTCGCGTGGTGCGCGGTCGGCCCCGAGCCGGCGGGGGAGACGACGTCGGGCACGCTCGCCGCCCCCGGTGGCCGGTCGTGGCGCGCCCCGCAGCTCTACGTCCTCGGGGCGCGCGCCGCCGCGGCGCTCCTCGCCGTCGCGGCCGGTCGGCTCGACGCGGGGGACGGTGCCGCGCGCGACGTGCTCGTCGAGGCGGAGCGCCGCGGCTGGGACGGGTACGCGCACGTGCGGCCCGCGCACGCGGCGCGCGCGTGGGTGCGGTACCTCCGGGCGTCGGACGACGGGCTCGACCGGCACCTCGCGCACGCCCTCGCGGCGGACGCCGGCGGGCGCGAGCCCGCGTCCGAGGCGGCCGTCCGGCTGCTGCAGGCGCTCGTCGCCGCGGACCGCGGGCACGCGCGCGCCGCGCGGCAGGCGCTCGTCGCCGCGGACCGCTCACTGGGACGGTCCGCGACGCCCCCCGTGCTCGCGGACCTGTGGGTGCGCGCCACGGCGGCCGCGCGTCTGGTCGACGACGGCACGGGCCCGGCGCTCGGGGCGCGCCTCGCGCGCGAACGCCTCGGGAGCGCCGCGGTCGTCGCCGTCTGCGGCGCGCGCGAGCTCCTCGCGGCGGGCCGCACCGGGGCGGCGGAGCGTGCCGTGGCGGGCCTCGGGGACGCGCCGGGGGAGGAGGCGGACGTCGTCGTGCGGGTGGAGGCGGCGCTCGTCGAGGCGTCCGCGCTCGCCCGGGCGGGCACGCGCCGCGTCGACGCCCCGCTCGGGCGGGCCCTCGACCTGGCCGCCGCCGAGCGGGTCGTCCGGCCGTTCCTCGCCGTCCGGGGCATCGAGCTCGACGAGCCGCTCGCGCGCGCCGTCGCGCGCCGCGACGACGCGCTCGCCGCGCTGCTGCGCACCCACCTGGACGCACCGGGCCGGGCACCGGAGCCGGTCCCGCTCGTCGAGCCGCTCACCGAGCGCGAGCTCGCGGTCCTCGCCGTCCTGCCGTCGATGGCGAGCAACGCCGAGGTGGCCGCCGACCTCTTCGTGTCGGTCAACACCGTCAAGGCGCACCTGAAGTCGGTCTACCGCAAGCTCGGCGTCGGCTCGCGGCGCGAGGCGGTGCGACGCGGCCGCGAGCTCGGCGTCGTGCCCTGACGGGTCTTGCGAGGAGACGCGCTCAGGCGCGGCGCCGGTCCACCGTGCGCAGCACGAGCTTCCCGAGCTCGACGAGGACGAGGAAGGCGAGCGCGACGAGCGCGCACACGCCCCACTGGCCGCCGTCGAGGTCGACGGTGCCGAAGATCCGCTGCAGCCCGTCGAGCGTCGTGACGAGGAACGTGAGCCCGAGGGATGCGAGCAGGAGCACGACGAAGCGGCCGTTCGCGAGCGTCTCGGACGACAGGATGCTCGCCCGCGGGTCGCGCCACTCGAGCGCGGCGACGACGTGCAGGAGCGACATCGCGGTGAGGCCCATCGTCGTCGCGACCGCGAGGTCGGCGTCGGCCTCGCCCCACGCGACGGCGACGAGCGTGCCGACGGCGATGAGCACGCCCCCGACGGCGAGCCGCACGCCGAGCGCGCGCCCGATGACCGGCTCGGTGGGCGGGCGGGGCCGACGCCGCATGAGGCCGGGCGTCGCGGCGTCGAAGCCGAGGCCGACGGCGAGCAGCACGTCGATCGCGAAGTTGACCCACAGGATCTGCAGCGGCGTGAGCGGGGTGCCCCCGGCCACGGTGAAGATGCCCGCGCCGACGAACGTGAGGATGAACCCGACGAGGACGACCATCTGGAAGCGGATGTACTTCATGAGGTTGTCGTAGAGGCCGCGGCCGCCCTCGACCGCCGCCACGATCGTGGCGAAGTTGTCGTCGGTGAGGATCATCTCGGCGGCGTCCTTCGTCACCTCGGTGCCCGTGATCCCCATCGCGACGCCGATGTCCGCGCGCGTCAGGGCGGGGGCGTCGTTGACGCCGTCGCCCGTCATCGCGACCACGTCGCCCTTGCGCTTGAGCACGTCGACGAGCCGCACCTTGTCCTCCGGCGCCACGCGTGCGACCACGCCGATCTCGCCGACCTCCGCCTCGAGCTGCGCGTCGGACATCGCGGCGAACTCGGCGCCCGTGAGCGCGCGCCCCTCGATCCCGAGCTGCCCGGCGATCGCCGCGGCCGTGGTGACGTGGTCGCCCGTGATCATCCGTACCCGGATGCCGGCGTCGCGGCACTCGGCGATGGCGTCGCGCGCCTCGCGGCGCGGAGGGTCCACGATCCCGACGAGCGCGAGGAGCTCGAGGTCGCGCACCGCGGTCAGCAGGTCGCCCACGAGCTCGTCGCGCGCGACGGTGCGCCGCGCGACGGCCAGCACCCGCATGCCCTCGCCCGCGAGCGCGTCGTTCTCCGCGAGGACGCGCGCGCGGCCCTGGTCGTCGAGGGGCGCCGACCCGCCGTCGGCCGTGAGGTACCGGACCGAGCGGGCGAGCAGCACGTCCGGGGCGCCCTTGACGAAGCACACGAGCTCGCCGTCGATCTCGTGGAACGTCGCCATGAGCTTGTACGCGGCGTCGAACGGGACCTCCGCGACGCGCGGGTGCTCGGCGCGCGTCTCCTCGACGTCGAGCCCGGCCTTGGCCGCGAGCACGACGACCGCGCCCTCCGTGGGGTCGCCGATGCACTCGCCGTCGCGCACGACGGCGTCGCTCGCGAGCGCCAGCGGGAGCGCGACCGGCTCGAGCGGGACGTCGGTCGACCCGGCCGCCGCGAGGATGCGGCCGGTCGTGGAGTAGCCCTCGCCGTCGACGGAGAACCGGCGCCCGGCGAGCACGAGCCGGCGCGCGGTCATCTGGTTGAGCGTGAGCGTCCCGGTCTTGTCGGAGCAGATCGCCGACGTCGACCCGAGCGTCTCGACGGACTTGAGGCGCTTGACGATCGCGCCCTCCTCGGCGAGGCGGCGCGTGCCGAGCGACAGGAGCATCGTCACGACGGCGGGCAGCCCCGTCGGGATCGCGGCGATCGCCAGGCTGATCCCGACCACGAAGAGGCTGTCGAAGTCCTCGCCGCGCACGAGCCCCAGCACGACGACCACGACGAGGGCGACCGCCGCCATGACCGTGATGATCACCGTGATGCGGTCGAGCTGGCGCGTGAGCGGCGACCTGTCCTGCTCGACCCCGCTGAGCATCCCGGAGATGCGGCCCACCTCGGTCGTCATGCCCGTCGCGGTGACGACCATCTCGCCGCGCCCGCGCGTGACCTGGGAGTTCATGTACGCCATGTCGGTGCGGTCGCCGAGCGGGGCGTCGTCCGCCGTGACCGCCGCGACGCCCTTCGCGACAGGCGTGCTCTCGCCCGTGAGCCCGGCCTCCTCGATCTCGAGCGAGGCGGCGACGAGCAGCCGCCCGTCCGCGGGGATCTTGCCGCCCGCCTCGAACCCGACGACGTCGCCCGGCACGAGCTCCTCGGCGGGAACCTGCTCCTGGCGCCCGTCGCGGCGCACGGTGGCCGTCATGACGAGCATCTGCTGGAGCGCGGCGACGCTCTGGGCCGCCTTGCCCTCCTGGTGCAGGCCCATGAGCGCGTTGAGGACGGTGAGGGCGAGCACGACGACGCCGGTCGTCACGTCCCCGAGCGCGATGATGCTCACGACCGCCGCGCCGACGAGGACGAGCTGCATGAGGTCGCGGTACTGGCGCAGGAACGCCTGCCACGGCCGTTCCTTGCGCTCCTGCGCGAGCGCGTTCGGCCCGTAGCGCGCGCGCCGCTCGGCGACCTGCGCGGACGTCAGCCCGGCGGCCGGGTCGACGTCGAGCGCCGCGCACACCGCCTCGGGCGGTGCCGTGTGCCAGGGGCCCGCGGGGGCCGGTGCCTGCTGTCGGGGGATCGGTGCAGCCGTCATCCTCGGCTCCTCTCGGGCGCTCGTCCCACCGTCGCAGCGGGCTCGGACGGGGTCCTCACCCGGCGGGGGTGAACGCCCCGCGGCGGCGCGGCACCGGTGCGCGACGTGCCGCCGACGCCCGCGCTCGACGCGCGTGCCGCCCGGGCCTCAGCCGCGCGACCCCACGAGCCCGCTCTCGTACGCGACGATCACGGCCTGCACCCGGTCGCGCACGCCCAGCTTGGCCAGCAGGTTGCCGACGTGCGTCTTCACGGTCGTCGCGGACAGCACGAGGCGGTCGGCGATCTCGGCGTTCGACATCCCCTCGGCCACGCACCGCAGGACGTCGAGCTCGCGCGGCGTGAGGGAGCGCAGCCGGGGGTCGAGGCCGTCGTCGACGGCCGGCTGCTCGCCCGCGGGCAGGTGCGGCGCGAAGAGGTCGAGCATGCGGCGCAGCACGCGGGGCGCGACGACCGAGCTCCCTGCCGCGACGGTGCGGATCGCCTCGACGAGCTCGTGCGGGCGCGCGTTCTTCAGCAGGAACCCGCTCGCCCCGGCGCGCAGCGCCGCGAACGCGTACTCGTCCACGTCGAACGTCGTGAGCACGAGCACGCGCGTCCCGGGGTGCTCGGCGACGACGCGCCGGGTCGCCTCGATGCCGTCCATGCCGGGCATCCGGACGTCCATGACGACGACGTCGGGGGCGAGGGCCGCGACCTGGTCGAGCGCGACGCGCCCGTCGGAGGCCTCGCCCACCACCTCGAGGTCGGGCTCGGACTCGATGACGAGCCGGAAGCCCATCCGCAGCAGCGCCTGATCGTCGACGAGCAGCACGGTCGTCACGGTCGTCCTCCCTCGTCGACGTGCAGGTCCCTGTCCGGGTGCTCCTGCTCCGGGGCGGTCCGGGCCCCGTCCTCGCCCGGGTCGCAGGGCAGGACCACGTGCACCGCCCAGCCGCCGCCCGGTCGCGGCCCCGCCTCGACGACGCCGCCGAGCAGCGCGGCGCGCTCGCGCATGCCCACGATCCCGCGGCCGGTGCCTCCGCCGGCGGCCGGACGCGTGCCGCCCTCGTCGCGGACGTCGATCTCGACCGCGCGCGCGGTGCGCCGCACCACGACCTCGGCCGCGGGCGTCCCGGGCGCGTGCCGCAGCACGTTGGTCAGGGCCTCCTGCACGATGCGCACGGCCCCGAGCCGCAGCGACGTGTCCGCAGGCAGCGCGACGTCGAGGCCGCTCGCGGCGACGGGCACGCCCGCCGCGCGGAACCGTGCGACGACGGCCGCGAGGTCCGTCCCGGTCGGCTCGACCGGGGTGCCCGCCCCGTCGCCGCCCTCCTCGGGGTCGAGCGCGCCGAGGACGCGCTGCATGTCGGCCAGCGCGTCCCGTCCCGTGCGGGACAGCTCGTGCAGGGCCTCGCGCGAGCGGTCCGGCGCCCGGTCGAGCGCCGCGCCCGCGCCGTCGGACAGCGCGACCATCACGGACACGCTGTGCGCGACGACGTCGTGCATCTCGCGCGCGATCCGCGCCCGCTCGGCGGCCCGGGCGAGCGCCGCGCTCTGGTCGCGGTCGCGCGCCATGGCGCGGTAGCGCGCGACGAGGTCCTCGTCGTGCAGCCGTCGTGCCCGTGCTCCCGACCCCGTCGCCATCCCCAGCAGCAGGAGCGCGAGCAGGAGGAGGACCGACACGGAGCGCCGGCCGGGGGAGAAGGGCGGCTGCGCGAGGTCGCGCACCGGGTCGCCGTCCGGCAGGACGATCGGGTCGCTCCACAGCAGCATCTCGGCGAGGCCGATGTCCTGCCACCACCACAGCGCCGCCACGACGACGGCGAGCACCGCTCCGCACACGATCCACGCCGTGCGGGGCGCGCGCTCGGCGGCCACGGTGTGCACCGCGCACGCGAGGCACACGCCGAGCACGCCGAGCACGCCCGCCGTCGCGAGCGAGGCGACGGCCAGCACGGTGAGGGCCGCCGTGACGGTCAGCGGGCGCGACCGCCGGAGCAGGAGCAGGGCCGCCCCGAGGCCGGCGCCGACGAGCCAGGCCGCGACGACCACCTGGGCCACGGGCTCGTCGGGGCGGAACAGCCCCAGCCCGGTGGACCCCTCGACCGTCGTGAGCGCGACCGCCGCGGTGACGAGCCCGAGCAGCGCGACCGCGCCTGCGAGCGCGAGGTCGGTCGCCCACGGGTGCCGCGCGAGCACGCGGCCGACGGCGCCGCGCCGCCGCACGTCGGGCTCGGCGCGCGGTCCGCCGTCGTGCGCCCCGGGCGCGGACGGGAGGGCGAGGGGCGACGAGGGCACGGGCCTACTCTCCCATCGGCCGTCGCGCGCCGCGTCAGACGACGTCATGGCGCCGCAGCCGGTACGCCGCCGCGGCGAGCAGCGCGGCGGCCCACGCCGCGAGGACGAGGCCTCCGCCCCACGTGCCGAGGTGCGGTCCCAGGGTCGTCGCGTCGAGCGCGGCGAGGCGCGCGTCGTCCTGCAGCAGGCGCGCCCCCGCACCGGGCAGCAGCGCGCGCGCCGTGTCCGCGACGCGTCCCGGGTTCGTCGCGAGCACGTGGTCGAGCACGACGAGCAGCACGACCCCGCCGACGAGCGCCCCGTCCGGCCGCCGCACGAGCGCCCCCAGGCCCAGGCCCACGAGGGCGACCCCGGTCAGGTAGAGCACGAAGCCCGCCAGCACGCGCAGCGTCTCGCGGTCCGCGAGGTCGAGCACGAGCGCGGCGTCCGCGCGCTGCTCGGCGGTCGCGGCGAGCGCCGCACCCAGCGCGAGCACCGCGACGGCGAGCGCGGCCGCCGTCGTCACGAGCGCCTGCGCCGCGAGCACGGGCAGGCGGCGGGGGACCGCGGCGAACGTCACGCGCGCGGTGCCGGTCCGGAACTCTCCGGCGCCGACTCCCGCGCCGAGCACGAGGAAGCCGAGCTGGGCGAGCACGGACCCCGCGACGGCGAGCGGCGCCCCGGAGGACCCGGCGTCGGGCCGGGCGAACGCGCCCAGCGCCCACGCCGTCCCCGCCGCCGCGGCGACGGTCCCGAGCGCGAGCCAGGCCGTCGAGCGCAGGCTCGTCAGCTTGTCCCACTCCGCCGCGAGCACCCGGGGCAGGGTCACCTGCGGCCGGTCGGGCGCGGGCGCGGTGCGGATCGGTGCCGGGGCCGTCGGGGGGACCGTCGCGGCCACGTCAGACCACGTCCCGCGTGCGCAGGCGGACGGCGGCCAGGGCGAGCGGGACGAGGACCCACGCCGCGAGGACGAGCCCTCCGCCGACGGCACCCAGGTCGGGCGCGCCCTCGACCGCGCCCTCGCCCGTGAGCAGGGACGCCGCCCCGGTGGGGAGGAACGTGACGACCGTGTTCACCGCCGCCTGCGCCGACGAGACGCCCGCGGGTGCCGCGAGCGGGTCGCCCGACAGGTCGGCCGCCAGCACGAGCGCGACCGGCAGCACGAGCACGACGAGCACCGCCGCGGTGAGCGCGGGGACGGGCCGCCGCACGAGCGCGCCGATCGCGAGGCCGAGCAGCGCCATGCCGGCGAGCAGGAGCGCCATCCCGACGAGGACCTGCGGCGTGCCGTCCCGGCCGAGGTCGAGCGCGAGGCCGCGCGCGCGGGCCGACGGCAGCAGCGCGAGCACCGCCGCCCCGACCGAGAGCACCGCGGTGAGCAGCGCGAACGCGGCGGTCGCCGCCGTCTGCCCCACGAGCACGGGCCAGCGCCGCGGCTCCGCGACGAACGTCGTGCGGAACGTGCCCGTGCTGTACTCGCCCGTCCCGACGAGGACGCCCAGGACGAGGGGCGGCACCTGGGCCAGCAGCAGGCCCGACGTGAGGGAGCCGAGCGGGTCGAACCCCGGGTCCACGGACGACGCCTGCGCCGAGAGGTACGTCAGCACAGCCGAGACGACGACGGTGAGCGCGGCCGCCCACCACGACGAGCGCAGGCTCGTCAGCCTCGTCCACTCCGCCGCGACGGCGCGGGGGAGCGTGGGGCCACCGGCGCTCGCGGGCCGGGGCACCGCCGGGTGCGCACGCCCTGACGACGCGGTCGGTGCGGTGGGGGCGGTCATCGGGCACCTCCGGCCGACGCCAGACCGGTCTCGCCCGCGGCACGGCCGCGGTACTGGACGGCGTCGGCGGTGAGCCGCAGGTACGCCTCCTCGAGCGAGCCCGCCGCGCCCGCGAGCTCCTGCACCGGCGCGTCGGCGAGCAGCCGACCCTGGCCGATGACGACGACGCGGTCGGCGCACAGCGCGAGCTCGTGCATGAGGTGCGACGACAGCAGCACCGCGCGGCCCTCCGCCGCGAGACCGCGCACGAGCCCGCGCACCCACAGCACGCCGTCGGGGTCCAGGCCGTTGACGGGCTCGTCGAGGACGAGCGTCCCGGGGTCGCCGAGGAGCGCGCCCGCGATGCCGAGGCGCTGGCCCATCCCGAGCGAGAACGTGCCTGCACGCCGCCCCGCGACGCTCTCGAGGCCGGTCATCCCGATCACCTCGTCCACGCGCGCCCGCCCGATCCCGTGGGTGCGGGCGAGCGCCGTCAGGTGGCGGAACGCCGTGCGGCCCGGGTGCACGGAGCGCGCGTCGAGCATGACCCCGACCGCGCGCAGGGGCGCCGGCAGGTCCGCGTACCGGCGACCGTCGACGGTCGCCGTGCCGGAGGTCGGGCGCTCCAGCCCGACGACGACGCGCATCGTCGTGGACTTTCCGGCACCGTTCGGGCCGAGGAAGCCCGTCACGGTCCCGGGCCGCGCCGTGAACGTCAGCCCGTCCACCGCCGTCGTGGGTCCGTAGCGCTTCGTCAGCGCCTCCACCTGGATCATCGGTCCTCCCGTCGTCCGCGGGCCCGGTCGTCGGGCACCGCCGTCGTCGACGCTACGAAGACCCGCGGGGGCACCGGCTCGGGCGGTCGGCCGAGATCCGCGACACTCCCGCCTCCTCCTCGGGGAGGAGGAGGTCGTGCCGGGGTGGGACGAGCGTGCCCAGGAGGGACGGTCCTGCCCGGGCGGACGGGGCGCGGCGCGGGCGGGCACGACGACGGTCAGGCGGTGGCGGTCCTTGCGGCCATCCGGACGCCCGCGTCCCATCCCGGTGCGCGCCCGCCGCCCGGGGGGACGTGGTCGGTCGCGAGCCCTGCCCGGGCGAGGGACCACGCGACGAGCGAGTTCGAGTTCCACATCTCGCCCCCGCCGGGCGGCCGCCGACCCCACGTGAGCGGCGGGACGCCACGCACGGCCCGCAGGATCCGCACGACCGCGGCGGCGTCGCGCGTGACGACGACGGGTGGCCCGACGGCGTGCTCCCGGTCGGGGATGGCGCCGTGCGCCCAGCAGCGGACCTCGTACCGGAACCAGCGGGAGCGGCCCAGCGGCCGCAGGCCCACGGGGCCGGTCACGACGACGCCCCGGTCGCACACCGGGCCGCCCCACGCGGGGGTCATCTCGACGACGTACGGCACCCCGTCGCAGCGCAGCCCCAGCGCCGCGTGGAACAGCGGGCGGGGACGCCGCCGCGCGAGCAGCGCGGCGGCGCGCTCCCACGCGGCGCTCGTGCGGCGGACGACGTGGCCCCCCGCCCCGACGGGCAGCCAGAGGAGCTCCGCCCGGTCGTCGCCGGGCGTGGTCGCGGTCACGCCCCGACGCTACGGCACCCGGGTCCGCGCGGGAGCGGTAGGCTCGGGGGCATGCTTCCGGCGTGAGAGCGCCGGCGGGATCCGAATGAGACAGCGGATCGAGAGGCCCCGTCGCTCCACACGACGGGGCCTCTCGCTGTCCCGGCGCGTCCTGCCGCCCGGCCGGGTGCCGTGCCTCACCGGACAGGGGAGGGCGCGGCGTCCGCTCCCGGCAGGAACGGGCCGAAGATGGCGGCGACCGCTGCGGCGGCCCCGGCGGCGTCCTGCCGCGCGACGGCCTCGACCAGCTCGTGGTGGTGGCGGTGCGCCGCCTCGTCGTCCTCGTTCTCCTCGTCGCGCATGTGCACGGTGAAGACGTCGAGCATGCTCGAGTAGAGCGTGACGTAGAGCGGGTTGTGCGTCGCGGCGACGATCGCGCGGTGCAGGTCGAGGTCGGCGCGCGCGCGGGCGTCGCGGTCGTCGGCCTCCCAGGCCGCCTCCCGCCGGTCGCGGAGCTCGCGCAGGTGCTCGACGTCGTCGTCCGAGCGGCTCGCCGCGGCGAGCGAGGCGGCGGTGCTGTCGAGGGCGAGGCGGAGCTCGAGGTAGTGGCGGCGGCTGCCGCCCGCGAGCTGGCGCTCCAGGGTGCCGGTCAGCTCGGAGCTCGAGATGACGAACGTGCCGCGGCCCTGCTCGCGGCGCAGCAGCCCGGCGTGCACGAGCGACTGCAGCGCCTCGCGCACGGTGTTGCGCCCGACGCCGAACTCCGCCACGAGCGCGGCCTCCGTGGGGATCCGTTCGCCGACCGCCCAGCGACCCGAGACGATCTCGTCCCGGAAGCGCGCCGCGGCCTGGTCGATGAGGCCTACTCGACGCATCGGTCCGCCTGTGCCAGACTGCTCCAGATTCATCCCATGATCCCATCATCCGCCGACCTCAGTGTGGAGTGTAGCGTGGCCACCCTCTCTCCCTCCCGAGCCCGCGTGCGCCCCGGACGCCTCACTCTCTGGGCGGGTCTCGCCGTCGCGCTGACGGCCCTCAACCTCCGGACGGCGGTGACCGGGTTCACCCCGCTGCTGGAGACGGTGGGCGCCGACCTCGGGTTCGGGGTCGCCGTCGCGGGCCTGCTCGGCACGGTCCCCGCGGCGTCGTTCGCCGTGTTCGGCTTCCTCGCGCCCGCGGTCACGCGGCGGTTCGGGCTCGAGCGCACGGCCACCGTGGCGCTGGGCCTCACCGCGCTGTCCCTCGTGCTGCGCGCGGCCTCCCCGACGACGACCGTGCTCGTCCTGTCGACGGTGCTCGCGCTCGCGGGCATCGGGGCGGCCAACGTCGTCATCGTGCCGCTGGTGAAGGCGTGGTTCTCCGACCGGCTCGCGCTGTGGACCTCGCTCTACCTCCTCCTCATGCAGACGGGGCAGTTCGTCGCCCCGCTGCTCGCGGTCCCGGTCGCCGAGGCGAGCAGCTGGCGCCTGTCCGTGGGGCTCTGGGCCGGGCCCGCCGCCGTGGCCGCCGTCGTCTGGCTCCTGCTCGCGCTCCGGCTGCCCGCCGCCCACCACGCGCCCGCACCCGTCGCGGCGGCCGGTGCGCGCCTCCGGGTGGGCCGGTCGTCCACCGCGTGGGGCCTCGTCGGCCTCTTCGCCATGATGTCGCTGTCCAACTACGCGATCATCACGTGGGTGCCGGCCGTCCTCACCGACGCCGGGGGCAGCGCCGCGCTCGGCGGTTCCATGGTCGCGCTGTACTCGGCGTGGGGCGTGCTCGCGGCCCTGGTGGTGCCCCAGGTCGCCACCCGGATGACGAACCCGTTCGTCGTCGTGGTCGCGTGCTCGGTGGTGCTCGTCGCCGGGTACCTGGGCCTCCTGCTCTCCCCGCTCGGCGGCACGGTGGTGTGGGTGTGCGCGCTCGGCATCGGGGTGAGCACCTTCCCCCTGTGCATGACGCTCATCAACCGGCGCACGCGGACGGCCCAGGCGGCGTCGGCCGTGTCCGGCTTCGTCCAGGGCATCGGGTACGGGCTCGCCTGCTTCGGGCCCCTCGGGCTCGGCCTGCTGCGCGAGGCGACCGGTTCGTGGTCCGTCCCGCTCGTCGTGCTCGCCGCGACCGCCGTCCCGGGGGTCGTGGCCGGCTGGTTCGCCTGCCGACCCCGCTTCGTCGACGACGCCGGCGTGTCCGCCGACCGTCCGGACGACACGGCTACCGAGGGCCCGGCATGACGTCCGCGTTCCCCGTGGAGGGTCTCGCCGGCTGCGCTCCGGCCGCGGCCCGGCGCGACGACTACGGGGCGGACCGGTCGGGGTCGGCCGTGATCTCGATCGTGCCCCGGGTGCCCCACCCGACCGCCGCCTTGCGCGCCGTGAGGATCGCGTACCAGCGCAGCGCCCGGAGGAACGTGGCCTGCCACAGACCGACCAGGGGAGCGGTGGCGTAGACGGCGAACCGCTGGGCGCGGCTCTGGTCCGAGCGGCGGAGCGTCAGGTACGGCGACGTCAGGACGAGCTGCGCCGCGACGAGGATCACCAACGACTGCCAGAGGATCGCGGCCTGGAAGATGGCGCCGGTGACGACGAGCGCGACCATCACGGCGGTCACCGCTCCGTACTGCATCCATCTCAGCGTGTGGTACCACCACGCGAACCGACCGACGGGCAGGTATCGCGCTCGCCATGCCGCACGGATGGTCGATCCCCGCATCCATCGCAGCTGCTGGCGCCGGTGGTGGGACATGGTCGTCGGCATGAGCGTGAACGCGAACACGTTGGGTTGCGCGACGGTCCGGCCACGCCGGAGCGCGAAGAGCGTCAGCAGCGAGTCGTCCGAGGCGTGCATCTCGCGGCCCAGGAGCGTCTCGCCGAGGTAGGTCTCCTTGTTGTCCCGGAGGACGTCCCCGCGGTAGAACGCGCAGCCGCCGGAGTTCACCATCACCGAGCCCATGCGAGACATCGCACCGCGGCTGACCATCTGCAGCGCGACGAACCACAGCTCCTGCATGCGGGTCAGGAGGTTGGTGCCGTAGTTGGAGACGAGGATGACCCCCGCGACCGACTGGACACGGGCGTCCGTGAACGGGGGGAGGGCGTTGTGCACGGCGTCGGCGTCGAGCACCGTGTCCGAGTCGACGGTGAGGTAGATGTCCGCGTCGGGCTCGGCGTCGACCCCGGTCATCTGGGCGTGCCGCTTGCCGCCGTTCGGGGTGCGGACCCAGTGCGCCACGATCCCGAGCTCGGCGGCCGCCTTCACGAACCACGCGCGCACCGGCGCGTAGTCGCCCGAGGTCGAGCCGTCGTCCGTGACGCAGACGGCGTCGAGACGGCGGGTCTGGCGCAGCATGGAGTCGAGGCAGTCGCGCAGCGCCGCCTCGTCCTCGTTGTACGCCGGGACGAGGGCCACGACGCGCAACCGGGCGAGCTCGACCTGCTCGCCCGGCGTGGCGACGACGGTGCGTTCGAGCGACGCCGTCAAGGCCTCCCACACCACCATCAGCAGGCCGACGAAGTAGACGACCGTGACCGCCGTCGTCACGCCGAGCAGGGAGAGCAGACGCCAGGACGCGTAGCCGGCGATCGCGAGCCCGACGCCCGCCATGACGACGCGTGCGGCCGTCCCGGCGTAGCGGGCCGAGCGCGGTGCGGTGCTGATCGCGGTCATGACGACCTCCCGTGCCCTCTCGGGCGAAGTCAGCGGGCCTCGCTGCCGCGGTCGCGCGACCGGCGACGGGCGACACGCACCAGGATAATCCCGAGCAGCACGGTCGCGGCCCCCGCGATCGCCACCCAGGTCACGCTCGCGCCCGTCGTCGCCAGGGCGACGGTCGCGACCGGCGCTCCGGCCATCCCTGCAGGTCCGAAGTCCTCGCTCATGGTCGTGCCTTCCTCGAGATCCCTCCGCCGCGTGCGCGGCGTTCGTTGACATCTCAAGGTTCGGGCCCGGCACCCCTCCGGCTCCTCGTCCGAACGGGCGCGGCCCCTCCTCCGATCGGTCGGGTTCCGCGAGCCGGTACGGCGCCGGTCACAGGAGCGCGGTGAGCTCCAGCCGCTCCGGGACCACGTCGCGGCCCGCCGCCGGGGTGAGCGACACGACCAGCCCGTCCTCGCCGGCGAGGACGTCCAGGTCGCCCGCGAGGCGCGCCCGGTGCGCAGCGTGCACGACGGCGACCACGACGAGACGCGACGACCGGGGCCCGGCCAGGACCGCCGCGACGTGCGCGGGGTCGTCGACGAGCCGGTCGAGGGTGGTGACGTCGAACTCTCGCTCCCGCAGGTGCGCGGCCAGGCGCAGGGGCCCGGAGTTGCGGGTGTCGTCCACGTCCGGCTTGTAGGTCGTGCCGTAGACCACGACCCGCGGGCGCTCGCCGCGACCCGCGACCAGCGCCTCGATCCGGTCGGCCAGCCGCTGGTGGTAGCGGGCGTTCGTCGCTCGTGCGGAGGCCGTCGCCGTCATGTCGACGCCGATCGAGGCGGCGTGGTCGAGGAGGTAGTACGGGTCGACCGCGATGCAGTGGCCGCCGACCAGCCCGGGGCGGAAGTCCTTGAACGACCACTTCGTGCGGCAGGCCGCCAGCACCTCGGCGAGGTCGACACCGAGGGCGTGGGCGTACTCGTTCACCTCGTTCATGAACGCGATGTTGACGTCGCGCTGACCGTTCTCGACGAGCTTGGTCAGCTCGGCCGCCTCCAGGCTGGAGACGGCGACGAGCCCTGCCGCGACCACGGGTTCGTACAGGTCCCACGCCGCCCGGGACGACGCCTCGTCGAGGCCGCCCACCACCTTGACGACCTCGGTGAGCCCGACCTCGCCGGGCGCGATCCGCTCGGGGGAGAAGGCCACGTGGAAGTCGCGCCCCGCGACCAGGCCGGAGCGCTCCTCCAGGATCGGCACGCACACCCCTCGGGTGACGCCGGGGTGCACGGTCGACTCGAACGAGACGAGGCTGCCGGGCGCGAGGGCGCCGCCGACGTCGCGGCAGGCGGCCTCGACCGCGGACAGGTCCGGGCGGTCGTCGTCGCCGACGGGTGTGGGGACGGCGACGACGAACGCGTCGCAGCCTCGGAGCGCGGCGGGGCTGCGCACGGTCCGGAACCGCGCACCCTCGCGCGGTGTCACGGTGGCGGCGTCGCGTGCGGCCTGCGTCCGGCGCCCCGCGGTGAGGTCGTAGCCGACGACGTGATGACCGTGCCGGTACAGCTCCAGCGCGAGCGGTCGCCCGACGTAGCCCAGTCCGACCACCGCGACCTTCCGCAGCGTCGGTCCGCTCTCGACGGGACCCGATGCGGTGTCCAGGAGTGCGCTCATCAGCGGTATCTCGGCTCTTCGACGTCCGGAGCGGGTTCGCCCTCGTGACCGGGCGGGATGACGCCGAGGCGTCGCAGGTGCGGCAGGGTGCTCGTCGTCCCGACCCACCACGACACCACCGTGGCCGGTCGTCGTCCATCGCACGCGTCACGGGGGCTGGAGGCCGGCCTGGAAGCCGATGATCGCGGCCTGGGTCCGGTTCGTGGCCCCGAGCTTGGCCATCGCGTGCGCGAGGTGGGTCTTGGCCGTGGTCTCCGACATGTAGAGGCGTCGGGCGACCTCGGCGTTCGACATCCCGGCCGTGACGCACCCGAGGACGTCGCGCTCGCGGGCGCTCAGTCGGTCGACGGCCCGGTGCGCGTGGTCGTCGTGGACGGGCAGACGGTCGCCGAGGGCGTCGAGCAGCCGACGCGTCACGGCGGGCGAGAGGATCGCCTCGCCCGCGGCGGCGACGTGCACCGCGTGGCGCAGCTCCGCGGTGGACGAGTCCTTGAGGAGGTACCCGGCGGCGCCGTCGCGCAGCGCGGGCAGCACGTACTCGTCGTACTGGAAGCTGGTCAGGACGAGCACGGCGACGGCCGGGTTCGTGCGTCGGATCTCGACGGTGGCGTCGAGGCCGTTCATGACGGGCATCTGCATGTCCAGCAGCACGACGTCGGGGCGGTGCGCCTGGACGGCGGCGACGCCCGCTCGGCCGTCGCCCGCCTGCCCGACGACGTCGATGTCGGGGTCCCCCTGGAGGAGCTCCACCAGGCCCTCGCGGAAGAGGACCTCGTCGTCGACCACGACGACCCGGATCATGGCTCTGCCCTCGGGATGACCGCCTCCACGGCGAAGCCTCCGTCCGGTGCGGGTCCGGCGCTCCATCGGCCCGCCAGCAGGTCCACGCGCTCGCGCAGCCCGTCGAGCCCGTGCCCGCCCGTCGTCAGCGGTTGCTCGGGGATGCGCGCCGGACGGGCGTTGGCCACCCGTACGCGGAGCGTCGCCGGTTCGTCCGCGACGTCGACCGTCGTGCGTGCGCCGGGCGCGTGGCGGACGGCGTTGGTGAGCGCCTCGCGCACGACGAGCACCGCCGTGCGTTCGGCGACGTCGGGAGGCTCCCGGTGGGCCGCCGTGACGCGCGCGTCGACCGGCTGGCCCACCTGCCGCATCTCCGTGACCAGTCCGTCGATCTCCGGGAGGGACAGGTGAGCGAGGTCCGGTGCGGCGACGTCGTGGCGGAGCCGTCCGAGCACCTCGCGCATGTCGTCGAGCGCGGCGCGCCCGGTCTGCCGGATCTGCGCGGCGACCGCGCCGGGGTCGGGCGCGGACCCCGCCTCGATGCGGTTCGCGCTCAGGACGATGAGCGAGATGCGGTGGGCGACGACGTCGTGCATCTCGCGCGCGAGACGGTCCCGCTCTCCGCGACGGACCGCGTCGGCGAGCTGCGTCTCCCGGACGATCTCCGCGTCCTGGCGCGCCCGCGCCGCGTCTGCCGTGGTCCGGGCGGCACCTCCCAGGAGCCACGCCAGCAGCGTCACGGCCACCACCGCCACCAGGTGGCTCGCCTCCCACGGTGGCGCGGAGACGACCCAGACCACGACGGCCCCGGCCTGGGCGCCCAGGACGGTCGTCGTGACCGCGCGCGTGGGTGCCAGGTCGCGGCCCACGAGGTAGGCGCACACCGCGGTGGCGACCACGGGGGAGAAGGCGCTGAGGACGGTGCACGCGACGTACGCTCCGAGCGGCCACCGGCCGAGCGCGACGAGCAGCACGGCGCCGACGACCTGCGCGGCCGCCTCGACCTCGACGGGACGACCGAGCACGTCCGCGTCCGCGCGCAGCACGACCAGGGTCACGCCGAGCATCGCGGTGGCGACCCCCACCGCGGCCTCGGCCCGCCAGCCACCCCTGGTGAGGACGCCCACGGTGACACGCTAGCCGCTCGTGCCGCCCAGCGACCGGCGAACGAGCACGTGTCCGCGCCGTGCCCACGGCTCGACCGGACGGTGGAGCATGTGCCCGGGGCACGACGAAGGCCCCTGGTCTGCGTCTCCGCAGGCCAGGGGCCACGATCATGGTGTCCGGAGGGGGACTTGAACCCCCACGCCCGATAAAGGGCACTAGCACCTCAAGCTAGCGCGTCTGCCATTCCGCCACCCGGACGAGTGGACCTTCCCGGCGTTTCCGCCGTTCCGGTGCGGGGAAAAACATAGCACGGTTCGGGGGTGGTTCTCACATCGCCGTCACGGCCCGGACCAGGGCCGCGACCTCGACCTCGACCTCGTCGTCCAGCTCGACCAGGGCCGTGCGCGGCGCCCGGCGTGCGGGGACGACCTGGGGCAGACTGGGCGGATGGTGGCCACGACGCGACGGAGGCACGCGTGACGGACGAGCAGCGACCCGCGGCAGGCCCGGCACCGACAGCACGGCCGGGCTCCGGCTCCGACCGCTCGGCGGCGTCGGTCAAGCACCTCGCCGGGGCGTCGAGCGCCGCGCGCAAGGTCGCGGGAGCGCGCCGCAACCCGTCGGTGGTGGGGTACGACGAGACCGTGCCCGCCTGGCTGCGCACGACGGCCGGCTGGTCGTGGCGCCTGCTCATGATCGTCGCGGCGGTCGCGCTCGTCTTCTTCGCGACCGCGCAGGTGCAGCTCGTGTTCGTCGCGGTCTTCCTCGCGCTCGTCATCACGTCCGTCCTGCGGCCGGTGACCGACTTCTACAGCAGGATCATGCCGCGCGGCCTGGCCACGGGGCTCGCGATCCTCACGGCCCTGCTCTTCTTCGCGGGCCTGCTGACGTACGTCATCACGTCGGTCGCGGGCCAGTGGCAGAGCCTCGCGGAGCAGTTCGACCAGGGCATCGAGCAGATCTTCGACTTCCTCGAGAACGGCCCGCTGCCCGTCACGATCACCGCGGACGACGTCAACGGCTGGATCGACAACGGGCGCCAGTGGCTCACGGAGCACGGCGGCGACATCGCGAGCCAGGCCGCGGCGAGCGCGGGCTCCGTCTTCGAGGCGTTCGCGGCCATCGCGCTCGCGATCTTCTGCACGGTCTTCTTCCTCGCCCGCGGCAAGGACATGTGGACGTGGTTCCTCAACCAGCTCCCGTCGCGCTCGCGCGACAGCTGGAAGATCGCGGGCGGCGCCGGCTGGTACACCTTCTCCGGCTACGCGCGCGGCACGGTGATCATCGCGCTCGTCGACGGCATCCTCGCGGGGATCTTCCTCGCGATCCTCGGCGTCCCGCTCGCGGCGCCGCTCGCCGTCCTGGTGTTCATCGGGGCGTTCATCCCGATCATCGGCGCCCCGCTCGCGATGATCATCGCCGCGATCGTCGCGCTCGCGGCCAAGGGCTTCCTCATCGCGCTGATCGTGACGATCGGCATCGCGCTCATCGGGCAGTTCGAGGGTCACGTGCTGCAGCCGCTCGTCATGGGCAAGCAGGTGTCGCTCCACCCGGTGGTGGTCGCGATCGCCGTGACGGCCGGCACCCTGCTCGCCGGGATCCTCGGCGCGGTCGTGTCGGTGCCGCTCGTCGCGGTCGCGTGGTCGGTGTTCTCGCACCTGCGGCACAAGGATCCACCGATGGAGGACGAGCTGCCGACGGCGAAGGAGATCGCCCTCGGGGACGTCGGCCCGGGCGTCACGCCGCCGCCCCCGGAGAGCGCGACGAGCTGACCGCCGCGCCTCCGGGGCGGCGCGCGGCCGAGGCGCGTCGACCCGTGCGGTGCCGCGTCGCGGGGAGGCGACCGGGATCACCGCGGGACGGCGGACACCCCCGCGTCGAGCCGGACCGAGACGTGCACGGTGTCCCCGACGTCCTTGCCGGTCGCGGCTCGCACGGACCGGAGCACCGCGAGCAGGTGCGGGCCGCCGTAGGCGACGAGGGACGCGTGGTACGCGACGTCGTCGACCGCCGCGAGCACGGGGACCCGGCCGCGCGTCCCGAACAGGTCGAGGACGTCGACGGGGAGCGTGACGAACGCTCCCGACCGTGTCCCGGCGGCGACCACCACGGCGTCGAACTCCACCGGGCCGGGGTCCGTCCACGTGGGCATGGCGTCGACCGTAGCGGAGAGCGCGGACGCGGGGAACGGGCCGCCCGGGCGATTTCCGCGCGGCCCGGTCAGCCGGCCTCGGGCCCGGCCGACCGGCCGTCGGCCCGTGCACGCGCGGCGCCACGACGGACGAGCGTCACCACGACCGCGGCCGCGGCGAGCAGCGCCGGTGCGACGAGCGACGCCCCTGCGAGGAGCAGCAGCAGCGCCGTCAGGGCCGTCGCGACCGCGGCGAGCCACCAGCCGGGAGAGCGTCGGGGGAGCAGGCGCAGCGCCGCCACCATGCCCAGCGCGTAGACGGCCACCATGCTGCTCGTGTGGACGCGGACGAACGGCTCGAGGTCCAGCCCCGTGGCGACGAGCACCGCGAGGTAGCCCGTCGCGAGCGCGAGCGTGACGGCCAGCGCGCGGCGCGGGACGCCCGCACGGCCCGCGAGCGCGGCGAGGGGTCGCGGGAGGTCGCCGTCCCGGGCGAGCGCCTGCCCGAGGTTCGCGAACGCGGCAAGATACGCGGTGAGCACCCCGGACGTGACGACCGCGGCGACGACGCCCACGAGCACCGGACCCGCCCCGGGTGCGCCCACGTGCGCGAGGTCGAGGAGCGCGACCGTCCCCGTCCCCGCGTCCGTGCCGAGCACCCCGACCGTCGTGACCTGGAGCGCCAGGTACGCGACGCCGACCACGACGAGCGCCACGCCCGTCGCGGCGGGGATCGTGCGCCGCGGGTCGCGGAAGTCGGCCGAGACGTGCGTGCCGACCTCCCACCCCGCGAACGCCCACACGAACAGGCTCACGGCGGAGCCCACGCCGGACCACCCCTCGCTGAGGAACGGCGTGAAGCGCTCGGCGCTCGCCGCCGGCGCCGCCGCGGCGACGACCACGACGACGGCCGTGAGCAGGAGCGTCGTCAGGCCGAGCTGGACGGCGCCCGCCACGCGCACGCCGAGGGCGACGGCGAGCGCCGGCACGACGACGAGCGCGACCGCCACGACCGGGACGACGGCGCGGTCCGCCCCGACGACGGCCACGACGTACTCGGCCCCGAGCACCGCGACGACGGGGACGCCCGCGCACACGCCGAGGAAGAACCAGTACCCGGTGGCGCGGGCCGCCGTCGGGCCGAGCGCCGCACGCACCGCGCTCGCGACCCCGCCCCGGTCGGGGTGCCGTGCGGCGAGCGCGGCGAACGTCCCCGCGAGCGGCACGCTCGCCACGAGGACGAGCGCGACGGCGAGCACGGACGCGGGCCCGGCGACGCGCGTCGCGAGGCCCGGCAGCGCGAGGACGCCGGTCCCGAGGACGCTCGCGACGTAGAGCGCGCTGCCGCGCGCGAGGCCCAGCGTGCCCGTCGGGGACCGGTCGAGCGGGCTGGCGGGCAGATCCCGTCCGGAGGGGGAGGCCGGGCCGCCCGTCGGGGCGGGCCGGGCTGTGCGGGAGGTCGTCGGGTCCACCCGCCCACCCTGGCAACGACGGCGGGGCCGGACGAGTGGCAGGCAGGACACGCAGGCACAAGATCCTGCCACCCTGCGCACGACGGCAGCCTGCGGCCACACTGGACCATGAGGATCGGGATACCCACCGAGGTCAAGAACCACGAGGACCGCGTCGCGCTCACCCCCGCCGGCGCGCACCACCTCGTACGGGCCGGGCACGACGTGCTCGTCCAGTCCGGGGCCGGGACCGGCTCCCACCTGCCCGACGCGGAGTTCGAGAGCGCGGGAGCGCGCATCGTGCCGACCGCCGAGGAGGTCTGGGGCGAGGCGGAGCTCGTCTGCAAGGTCAAGGAGCCGGTCGCGAGCGAGCACCGCTTCCTGCGCGACGACCTCCTGCTCTTCGCCTACCTCCACCTCGCGGCCGACGCGGCGTGCACGCGCGCCCTGCTCGACGCCGGTACCACCGCGGTCGCCTACGAGACCGCCCGGGCCCCGGACGGCACCCTCCCGCTCCTGGCGCCCATGAGCGAGGTCGCCGGACGCATGGCGACCCAGGTCGGCGCGTGGCTCCTCCAGCGCCCGGCAGGCGGCCGCGGCGTCCTGCTCGGCGGCGTGCCCGGGACGCGACCCGGCCGGGTCGTCGTGCTCGGGGGCGGCACCGCGGGGCGCCACGCCGCCGAGATCGCCGTCGGCATGCGCGCCGAGGTCACGGTCGTCGACCTCGCGCTGCCCGTGCTGCGCGCCGTCGACCGGGAGTTCTCCGGGCACGTGCGCACCGTCGTGTCGAGCGCGTACGCGATCGAGCGCGAGGTGCTGGAGGCCGACCTCGTCGTCGGCGCCGTGCTCGTCGCGGGGGCGCGCGCCCCGCGCCTCGTCACCGACGACCTCGTCGCGCGGATGCGGCCCGGCGCCGTGCTCGTGGACGTCGCCGTGGACCAGGGCGGGTGCTTCGAGGGGTCGCGGCCCACGACCCACGACGACCCGACCTTCGCCGTCCACGGCACCACGTTCTACTGCGTCGCGAACATGCCCGGCGCGGTTCCCGTGACGAGCACGCTCGCGCTGACCAGCGCGACGCTCCCGTACCTCGCGGCGCTCGCGGACGGCGGGGTCGACGCGCTGCGGGAGGACCCGCTCCTGCGGTCGGGGGCGTCCACCCACCGCGGCACGCTCCTCAACGCGGCGGTGGCCGCCGCGCACGACCTGCCGTGGACGCCCGTGGAGGACGCCCTGCGCCGGTGACGCACCCGGGTCCGGGACGGTCGAGAGCGGACGTCGCTGCGCGTCCACGGGCCGGGAATCCGGGTGACGCCGTGCGGCGCGGCGTGCCAGGCTCGGGCGGGTGCACCCCTTCGCCCTCGACGACGGCCACGTCCACCTGTCGAACCCGACCCTCGACGACGTCGACGCGATCACGGCCGCGTGCCAGGACCCGGACGTCGCCGCATGGACGGTGGTGCCGTCGCCGTACACGCGCGCGGACGCGGTGCAGTTCGTCGAGGAGTACGTCGGTCCCGGGTGGGAGCGCGGGGACGTCCTCACGTGGGGCGTGCGCGAGAGCGCGGGCCGCTCGGGCATCCCCGGCCCCGACGGCGTGGGCCCGGTCCTCGGCATGATCGGCCTCAGCCTCGACGACGCGCCCGAGGGCCGGCGGTCGGCCGAGATCGGCTACTGGACCGCCCCCGGTGCCCGGGGCCGGGGCCTCATGACGGCTGCGGGCCGCCTCGTCGTCGACTGGGCTCTCGACCCCGAGGGGGCGGGTCTCGCGCGGCTCTTCTGGCAGGCGTACGTCGGCAACTGGCCCTCGCGCCGGACCGCGTGGCGCCTCGGCTTCCGGGTCGAGGGCACGGTGCGCGGCTTCGCGCTGCAGCGCGGCGAGCGACGTGACGCGTGGCTCGGCACGCTCCTGCCCGACGACCCGCGCGAGCCGGCGGAGCCGTGGCCGGCGGACGCGCCGCCGTCGGGCCGCGCGGCCTGACGCCGTACCGCCACGGCGCTCCCGGGCGGCGAGGTATCCGTTTCCGTCGTGCCCGCCCGCGGGCCAAGATGGGCACCATGACCTCCGAGCCCACGACGCGCGCCGACGCGCCCGCGCCCACCACCGCGCCGGTCCTTCTCGACCTCGACCCCGCCAACCCGTTCGCGGCGCCGTCGGTGCTGCCGTACGAGCTGCCCGACTACGACGCGATCCGTGAGGAGCACTACCTCCCGGCGCTGCGGGCCGCGACGGCCGCGCAGCGCGCGGCGATCGAGGCGATCGCGACCGACGACGCGCCGCCCACCGCCGCGAGCGTGCTCGAGGCGCTCGAGCGGTCGGGCCGCGACCTCGCGCGCGTGCTCAACGCGTTCTACAACCAGCTCTCGGCCGACGCGACGCCGGGCCTGGAGCAGATCGAGGAGGAGTTCGCGCCCGAGCTCGCCGCGCACCACGACGCGATCTACATGGACGCGCGCCTCTACGCCCGCGCCCGCGCGCTCCAGGACGCGGTGGACGCCGGCGAGCAGACCCTCGAGCCCGACGCCGCGTGGCTGCTCCGCACGCTGCTCGTCCGGTTCCGCCGCTCGGGCGTGGAGCTCGACACGGAGCAGCAGGAGCGCCTGCGCGCGCTCAACGGCCGCCTGACCACGCTCGAGGCCGCGTTCGGCCGCAAGCTGCTCGCGGGCGCGAACGCCGCGAGCGTGCTCGTCACCGACAGTGCGGAGCTCGACGGCCTCGCCGAGGACGCCGTCGCGGGCGCGGCGGCGGCCGCCGCCGCGCGGGGGCACGAGGGCGCGTGGTTGCTGGAGATGCAGCTCCCCACCCAGCAGGGAGTCCTCGCCTCGCTCGCGCGCCGCGACGTGCGCGAGCGCGTGCAGCAGGCGTCGGAGTCGCGCGGTGCGACCGGCGACGACCACGACACGCGCGAGATCGTGCTCGAGACCGTGCGCCTGCGCGCCGAGCGCGCGCGCCTGCTCGGTTACGAGCACCACGCCGCGTACGTCGCGGAGGACGCGACCGCCAAGACGACCGAGGCCGTGAACGCGATGCTCGGGCGGCTCGCTCCCGCCGCCGTCGCGAACGCGCGCCGCGAGGCGGCCGACCTCGAGACGGCGCTGCGGGCCGACGAGCCGGGCGCGACGCTGCGCGCGTCCGACTGGTCGTTCTACGCCGAGCGCGTGCGCAAGGACCGCTACGCGCTCGACGACGCGCTGCTGCGCCCGTACCTCGAGCTCGAGCGCGTCGTGCACGACGGCGTGTTCCTGGCCGCGAACCGCCTGTTCGGCATCTCCTTCGCCGAGCGCCACGACCTCGTCGGGTACCACCCGGACGTGCGCGTCTTCGAGGTGTTCGACGCCGAGACGCCGGGGGAGCCGGGCCAGGGCCTGGGTCTCTTCCTCGCCGACTGGTACACGCGTGAGTCCAAGCGCGGCGGCGCCTGGATGAACAACCTCGTCGACCAGAACCACCTGCTCGGGCAGAAGCCGGTCGTCGTCAACAACCTCAACATCGTCAAGCCGCCGGCCGGCCAGCCCACGCTGCTCGTCTGGGACGAGGTCATCACGCTCTTCCACGAGTTCGGGCACGCGCTGCACGGCCTGTTCTCCGACGTGCGCTACCCGTCGCAGTCCGGCACCGAGGTGCCGCGCGACTTCGTCGAGTACCCCTCGCAGGTCAACGAGATGTGGGCGTGGGAGCCGACGGTCCTGCGCTCCTACGCGGTGCACCACGTCACGGGCGAGCCGATGCCCGCCGAGTGGGTCGACACGATGCTCGCCTCGCGCCAGTTCAACGAGGGCTTCGGCACGACCGAGTACCTCGCCGCTGCGCTGCTCGACCAGGCCTGGCACCAGGTCGGGCCCGACGGCGTCCCCGCGTCGGAGGCCGACGTCGTACCGTTCGAGGCCGCCGCGCTCGAGGCGGCGGGCGTCGCGTTCGCGCCCGTCCCGCCGCGCTACCGCACGACGTACTACAACCACGTGTTCGGGGGCGGGTACGCGGCCGGGTACTACTCCTACATCTGGTCCGAGGTCCTCGACGCCGACACGGTCGAGTGGTACCGCGAGAACGGCGGCCTGTCGCGTGAGAACGGCGAGCGCTTCCGCCGCGTGCTGCTCGCGCGCGGCGGCTCGCAGGACCCGCTGCAGTCGTTCCGGGAGCTCCGCGGCCGCGACGCCGACATCGCGCCGCTCCTCGCGCGCCGCGGCCTCGACGCCTGAGCCGACGGCCCGGGGAGGCCCCTGAGCCTCCCCGGCCCGCGCTCAGGGTCCGCTCCGGGCGCGCGTACGCCGCCCGGCCGACGCCCGACGCCCCGCGGGCCTCCTAGCGTCGAGACGTGGCCCTCGCCCGGGCCGCCACCGGCCCCGGTCCCGGAGGCCGCCGTCGTCCCCTGGAGCGCAGCCGCCATGCCGACCTCGCCGACCGTCCCGCCCGCCGTCGTCCCGGCCGCGGGCCCGCCGCACCGTGCGCGGCGGGTCGTCCTCGTGCTCGGCCTGGGCGCGCTCCTGCTCGTCGGGACGGTCGTCGCCGTCCTCGGCGTCGCGTGGGCGCGCGCCGCGACGAGCACGGCCGGCGCCGTGGAGTTCACCCGAGCTCTCGCCGTCCCGCCCCTCGCGGAGTCGCGCGTGGAGGACGGCGTGCGCGTCTTCGCGCTCGAGGCGCGCGCGGGCCTCGCGGACCTCGGCGCGTCCGCGCCCACACCGACGATCGGCCTGAACGGGGACTACCTCGGGCCCACGCTGCGGGCCGCGCGGGGCGAGCGGGTGCGCGTCGACGTGACGAACGCGCTCGACGAGACGACGACGCTCCACTGGCACGGCATGCACCTGCCGCCCGCGATGGACGGCGGCCCGCACCAGATGGTCGAGCCCGGCAAGACATGGTCGCCCACGTGGACGGTCGACCAGCCCGCCGCGACGCTCTGGTACCACCCGCACCTGCACGGTCGCACGGCGGACCAGGTGTACCGCGGCCTCGCGGGGATGTTCCTCCTCGACGACCCCGTCGGTTCGGAGGGCCCGGCTGCCGACCTGCCGCACGAGTACGGCGTCGACGACATCCCGGTGATCCTCCAGGACAAGCGCTTCCACGCCGACGGCCGGCTCGACGACGCGGTGTCGTTCCTGTCGCCGGTCGGCACGCTCGGCGACACGGTCCTCGTCAACGGCACGCCGGGCCCCTACCTCGACGTCACGACCGAGCGCGTCCGGCTCCGCCTGCTCAACGGCTCCGACTCGCGCGTCTACGACGTCGGGCTCGCCGACGGGGGCGCGTTCCGGCTCGTCGGGACCGACGGCGGCCTGCTCGCCGCGCCGCAGACCGTCGAGCGGGTCCGGCTCTCGCCCGGCGACCGCGCCGAGGTCGTCGTGACTCTGACGCCCGGGCAGCGCGAGGTGCTGCGCAGCTTCCCGCCCGACCTCGGCGTCAACCCCGTGTTCGAGCGCTTCTCCGGCGGGGACGACACGTTCGACCTCCTCGAGCTGCGCGCGGCCGCGACGCTCGCGCCCAGCCCGGACGTCCCGGCCGTCCTCGGAGCGACCGACCCGGCCGACGCGCTCGACGAGTCCGACGCCGTCCGCACCCGGCGCTTCGAGCTCTCCGGGAGCGCGATCAACGGCCGGTCCATGGACATGAACCGGGTCGACGAGGTCGTCACCGTCGGCGAGACCGAGGTCTGGGAGGTCACGGGCCTCGACGACACCCCGCACAACTTCCACGTGCACGACGTCCGGTTCCGCGTGCTCGACGTCGCCGGCGAGCCGCCCGGCCCCGACCTCGCCGGCTGGCAGGACACGGTCTACGTCCAGCCGGGGCGCGTGACGCGACTCCTCGTGCGGTTCGACGCCGCCGAGGGCACGACCGACCCGACGACCCCGTACATGTTCCACTGCCACCTGCTCACGCACGAGGACCGCGGCATGATGGGCCAGCTCGTCCTCGTCGCCCCGGGCGAGCAGGCGCCGTCGCGCCTCGACGCGCCCGACGGCTCCCCGCACCCCGGTCACGACGCCGCGCCCCTCGGCGGCACGGGCCCCCGCAGCCTCGCTCGGGGCCCGCACGGCGGTCACTGAGCCGCCCGCCGGACGACGGCGCGTCCGGGATATGGGCGGTCGGGCCCGGCGGTCGGCGCGTCCTGCGGCGACGGGTAGCGTGTCGCTCATGACCGCTCCGCACCCGGACTCCCTGGCCAGCGCCCTCGCGGCGACCGACGCGACCCTCGGCGCGGTGCCGCGCGCCGAGGACGAGGTCGTGCGGATCTGCCGCGAGCTGCTGCGCATCGACACGTCGAACTTCGGCGACGGGTCGGGCCCGGGGGAGCGGGCCGCCGCGGAGTACGTCATGGGGCTGCTGCACGAGGTCGGGCTCGAGCCGGAGCTGTTCGAGTCGGAGCCCGGCCGGGCGAGCGTCGTCGTGCGGCTCGAGGGCGCGGACCCGACGCGACCGGCGCTCGTGCTCCACGGTCACCTCGACGTCGTCCCCGCGCAGGCGGAGGACTGGTCGGTGGACCCGTTCGCGGGAGAGGAGATCGACGGACTGCTGTGGGGGCGCGGCGCCGTCGACATGAAGGACATGGACGCGATGATCCTCGCGGTCGTGCGCCAGATGGTGCGCGAGGGCCGCAAGCCCGCGCGCGACGTCGTCGTCGCGTTCTTCGCGGACGAGGAGGCGGGCGGTGCCTACGGGGCGCGCTACGCCGTCGACCACCGGCCCGAGCTGTTCGAGGGCGCGACCGAGGCGATCAGCGAGGTCGGCGGGTTCTCGGTCGAGGTCGGGGGGCGGCGGGCCTACCTGCTCCAGACGGCGGAGAAGGGCATCGCCTGGCTGCGCCTCGTCGCGGAGGGCCGCGCCGGGCACGGGTCGCAGGTGAACGACGACAACGCGGTGACGCGGCTCGCCGAGGCGGTCGCGCGCATCGGGACGCACCACTGGCCGAACACGCTCACGCCGACGGTCGACAAGCTGCTGCGCGGCGTGGCGGACCTCACGGGCCTGCGGTACGACCCCGAGGACTCCCGGTCGATCGAGGCCCTCGTGGCCGCGCTGGGCCCGGCGTCGCGGTTCGTCGGCGCCACGGTGCGGCACACGTCGAACCCGACGCAGCTCGCCGCGGGCTACAAGGCGAACGTCATCCCCGGCCGCGCCGAGGCGGCGATCGACGCGCGCCTCCTGCCGGGCCACGAGGAGGACGGGTTCGCGACGCTCCGCGCGCTCGCGGGCGAGCACGTGCGGGTCGAGGAGATCCACCGCGACATCGCGCTCGAGGTGCCGTTCGAGGGCGACCTGGTGGACGCGATGGTGGACTCGCTGCTCGCGGAGGACCCGGAGGCGACGGTGCTGCCGTACACGCTGTCGGGCGGCACGGACAACAAGTCGCTCGCCCGGCTCGGGATCACGGGCTACGGCTTCGCGCCGCTGCGCCTGCCCGCCGACCTCGACTTCTCCGGCATGTTCCACGGCGTCGACGAGCGCGTGCCCGTCGACTCGCTGCGGTTCGGCGTGCGCGTCCTGGACCGGCTCCTGCGCACCTGCTGACCGGAGGGCGTCGCGCGGTCAGGTCTCGCCGAGCAGCGCTCGGACGCAGGAGCGCAGCTGCGCGCGGTACCCCCCGCCGAACAGCACCGCGTGCACCGCGACCGGGTACACCTGGTGCAGCGCGACGCGGTGGCGCCACCCGCGCGCGAGCGGGTGCGCGGCGTCGTACGCGGCGAAGATCTCGTCGAGGAACGGCGCGCCGAACAGCGCGAGCATCGCGAGGTCGGCCTCGCGGTGCCCGCCGTGCGCGGCCGGGTCGATGAGCACGGCCTCGACCGCGCCCGCCGAGCCGCCCGTGCGGTCGTCCGGGCCGCCGCCCCGGCCTGGCGCCCACAGCACGTTGCCCGACCAGAGGTCGCCGTGCACGCGCGCCGGCGCGTCGTCGAGCGCGGGGCGGGCGAGGTCGGTCAGGCGCGCGGCGAGGCGGTCGAGGAGCCGCGCGTCCTCGGCGTCGAGCGCACCCCGGTCGCGGCCCTGCCGCGCGACCGGCAGGAGGCGCGCCTCGGCGTAGAAGGTCGGCCAGTCCGACCACGCGCCCGTCGGCAGCGGCAGCGGGTCGTCGAGCGGGCCGAAGAACGCCTCACCGGACCACCCCGGCGGGGCAGCACCCCAGGCCGGCGCCCCGGTGTCGTGCACGACGGCGAGCGCCCGCCCGAACGCCCGGGCCGCCTCGCGGGTCGGCGCGGTCGTCGGCACGCGCTCCAGGTCGAGGTGGTCGGGGCCGACGTCGAGCACGCGGGCGACGCGCGGCCCGCCCGGGACGTCGAGCCACGCCAGCCCGGCGGCCTCGCAGCGGAAGAACCCCGCCGGCGCCGCGGCGCGCGACTTCGTGAAGACGGCCGGCGCCGCCTCGTGCTCGCCGCTCACCGGGCCGCTCTCACCGGTTCGTGCTCGTGCTCACAGCGTCGAGCTGACCCGGATGATCTTGCGCCGCAGCCAGACCCGGCGCTCGCCCCCGACGTACAGCCGGGTGCGGGCCAGCTCCCAGCGCCCGTACTCCGCCTCGTCGGTGAGGAGCCTGCTCGCGTCCGACCGGCTCGTGGAGCGGTCGATCGTCAGGACGCGGTACTCGTACTGCCCGCCGTGCGCGGCCCATCCGGACCTCCGGCGTGACGTCGGCCTCTCCTCCACGTGCCACCGTCCTCTCTCGCCTGTCTCGGTCGCGGGCCGGGTGGTGGGACCGACCCGGCCAACGAGTGCCATTGTGCCCCTCTCGGCGCTACCGTCAGGGTATGACCGCTGACCCGCGTGCCGCGCTCGACCGGTTCATCGCCGCGCTCGAAGCCCACTACAACGCCGTCGCCGCACGTCGCGGGGAGGACGACCCCGCGGTCGACGACGCCTACTACGTCCTCGGGGACGCCTTCGAGGTGTACGACGAGGCGCTGGGACAGGTGCACGGGGAGGCGACGCCGTTCTACCTCGCGGAGGAGGACGACGACGAGGACGACGAGGACGACGACGCGGAGGAGGACGACGACCTCGACGACACGCTCGACGACGACGTCCTCTCCGGCGAGCTCGAGACCGACGGCGCGCGCTGAGCCGCCCGAGGTCGCCGAGGGAAGGACGGGGTCACCACCGCTCGGGGTAGCCGACGTCGAGCGCGCTCACGTCGTCGAGCGCTGCGCGCACGGCGTCGGGCAGCACGAGGTCGGTCGCGGCGAGCGACGTGCGCAGCTGCGCCGGGGTGCGCGCACCGACGACCGCGCTCGCGACGGCGGGGCGCCCCAGGAGCCAGGACAGCGCGACGTCGAGCGGCGCGCGGCCCAGGCCCTCAGCGGCGGTGACGACGGCCTCGACGATCCCCGACGACGCGTGGTCGAGGTACGGCTCGACGAACGCGGCGAGGTGCGGGGACGCGCCGCGCGAGTCGGCGGGGAGCGAGCGCCGGTACTTGCCGGTGAGGACGCCGCGCCCGAGCGGGGACCACGCGAGCAGGCCCAGGCCCAGCGACTCGGCGGCCGGGACGACCTCGCGCTCGGCGCCGCGCTGGAGCAGCGAGTACTCGAGCTGGACGGCGGCGAGGCCGACGTCGTCGGTCCCGCCGAGGAGGGTCGCGGCCCGCGCCGTCGCCCATCCCGGGTGGTTGGACAGCCCGACGTAGCGCGCGCGCCCGGAGGTCACCGCGTGGCGCAGCGCCGACAGCGTCTCGGTGAACGGCGTGCGCGGGTCGGGCGCGTGCACGAGGAACAGGTCGACGTGGTCGGTGCCCAGGCGCGCGAGCGAGTCGTCGAGCGAGTCGAGGAGCGCGCCGCGGGACGCGTCGACCACGGGGCCCGACGGCGTGTGGCGCACCCCCGCCTTGGTGCACAGCAGGACGTCGCGCCGGTCGACCTTCGCCCCGAGCAGCGACCCGAGGAGCGACTCGGCGTCGCCGTCGGCGTAGGAGGCGGCCGTGTCCACGAGGGTGCCGCCGGCGTCCACGAAGTCCCGCAGCTGCTCGGCCGCGTCGAGCTCGTCCGTGTCCCGGGCCCACGTCATGGTGCCGAGCCCGAGCTCGGACACGCGCAGGCCGGTGCTGCCGAGGTGGCGGTTCTCCATGGTTGCCGAGGGTACCGGCGGGCGCCCGCGGGCGACCGTCGGGGCGCGCGGTCGGGGACCTGGTCGGCCCAGGTTCACCCGCTCGGTCGCGGGTCTGCACGTGCGCGGCTGCCGCGCCCCGAGCGGGTATCGTGACCGCTCGTGAACGCGTGGGAAGCCGTCCTCCTCGGCCTCGTCCAGGGCCTGACCGAGTTCCTCCCGATCTCGTCGAGCGCCCACCTGCGCATCGTCGGCGAGCTGATCGGGTCGCAGGACCCGGGTGCCGCCTTCACGGCGATCACGCAGATCGGGACCGAGACGGCGGTGCTGCTGTACTTCCGGCGGGACATCGCGCGCATCTGCTCCGCGTGGTGGCGCTCGGTGCGCGGCGACCACGGCACGGACTGGCGGGCGCGGCTCGGCCGGCACGACCACGACGCCGCGATGGCCTGGTACATCGCGCTCGGCTCGGTGCCCATCGTGCTGCTCGGCCTGCTGTTCCAGGACGCGATCGAGAACACGTTCCGGAACCTCTACCTGACGGCGCTCATGCTCGCGGTCTTCGCGCTCCTGCTCGGCTGGGCCGACCGCATCGGCGCCAAGCGGCGCACGCTGCGCGAGCTCTCGGCCGGGCAGGCGGTCGCGTTCGGCTTCGCGCAGGCGCTCGCGCTCGTCCCCGGCGTCTCGCGCTCGGGCGGCACGATCACCGCCGGCCTGCTCATGGGCTTCACGCGCGAGGCGGCGGCGCGCTACTCGTTCCTCCTCGCGATCCCGGCCGTCATGGGCTCGGGCTTCTACCAGCTCTTCAAGTCCGCGGACGAGCCGGCCCCCGGGGCCCCCGGCGCCGGGGCGACCCTCATCGCTACGCTCGTCGCGTTCGTCGTCGGGTACTTCGTCATCATCGCGTTCCTCAAGATCGTCTCGACCTTCAGCTACACGCCGTTCGTGGTCTACCGCCTCGTGCTCGCGGCGCTCGTCGTGCTGCTCCTGCTCGTGGGCGTGCTGGAGCCGGGCGGGACGGCCGTCTCGACGCCGTGACCCTCTCGGGCCGCGGTCAGAGCCAGCCGACGCGCTTGAAGACGCGGTAGAGCACGACGCAGCCGCCCGCCATGAGGGCGAGCGCGAAGGGGTAGCCGAACGCCCAGTGCAGCTCCGGCATGTTGCGGAAGTTCATCCCGTACACGCCCGCGACGATCGTCGGGTACACGAGGATCGCCGCCCACGCCGAGATCTTGCGCATGTCCTCGTTCTGCCGCACCGAGACCTGGGTCATGTGGACCTGGAGCATGTCCGAGAGCAGGTCGTCGTGCGCGTCGAGGTGTCGGTCGATCCGTTCGACCGTCGTCACGACGCGCTCGAGCATGCGCCGGTTCACCCCGAGGTGGTCGGGGACGTCCGGGTCGAGCAGCTCGGGCAGCTCCGCCGTGACGGGCATCAGGGCGCGCCGCGCCTCGGTGATCTCGCGCTTGAGGTCGTAGATGCGCTCGACCGGGTCCTCGCGCTGCTGGTCGAACACCACGCGCTCGGTGTCGGCGACGGCGTCGCCCAGGCCCAGCTCGACCTGCGAGGCGCCGCCGACGATGGCGAGGACCGCGGCGGAGACGATCCGCTGGACGGGCGAGCCGTGGGGGTCGCCGGGCGCGGCGACCTTGTCGAGCATGATCGCGTGCACGTCCGCGTCGCCCTCCTCGGCGGTGAGGACGAGGCCCGGGCCGAGCAGCGCGGCGAACTGGCCCGTGTGCACCTGGCGGTCCGACTCGGTGAACCATGCCGTCGGGGTCACCAGGAGGAGCCAGTCCGCCGCGACGCGGCGCACGTGCGCCAAGGGGTGGCGGTTGTGCCGCGCGAGGTCCTGCCGCGTCGGGCCCACCCCGGTCGTGACCTGGGCCGCGGCGTCGAGCACGGCGTCGAGGTCCTCCAGACGCGCCCAGGTCACCGTGGCGCGGGCGGCGTGCCGGTCGCCAGGCGTGTCCAGGGTGCCGGGATCGGCCGGGTGCACGCCGTCGGCGCCGGGCTCGACCGTCCACGCCGCGACGGCGCGCACGGTCGGTCGTCGGGGCGCGGGGGCGGGCGCGCCGTCGGGCGGGGTGCCCGTCCGCGGCTCGGTGGGGTTCGTCACGTCCGCATTGTCCCGCGCCCCGCACGGACCTGCCCGGTCGCCGTCGGGCGCGGCGCCGCGCCTCGCCCGCGTGCCGGACGGCGGTCCGACGGCGGCGCCCCGGCGGCTAAGGTTGACGCGTGCACAGCTGGCCCGCCCCGCAGATCCCCGAGCTCCCCGGACGAGGCCTCCCGGTCCGGGTGCACGACTCGTCGACCCGTGAGCTCGTCGTCGCCGCCGCGGGCGAGGACGCCACCCTGTACGTGTGCGGCATCACGCCCTACGACGCGACGCACATCGGCCACGCGGCCACCTACGTCGCGTTCGACCTGCTCGTGCGCGCGTGGACGGACGCCGGGCACCGCGTGCGCTACGCGTCGAACGTCACCGACGTCGACGACCCGCTGCTGGAGCGTGCCGCCGCGACCGGCGTCGACTGGCGCGCGCTCGCCGTCGAGCAGACCGCGCTGTTCGCCGAGGACATGACGGCGCTCGGCGTCGTCCCGCCCGACGTCTACGAGGGCGCGGTGGAGACGATCCCCGCCGTCGTGGACGCGGTGACCCAGCTCCTCGACGCGGGCCTCGCGTACCGTGTCCCGGTCGAGCCCGGTGCGGGCGGTACCGACCCCGGCCTGGGCGACGTCTACGCCGACCTCTCGGCCGACCGCGCGTTCGGCTCGGTCTCACGGCTCGCGCGCGACGTCATGGAGCACCTCTTCGCCGAGCGCGGCGGCGACCCCGACCGCGAGGGCAAGAAGGACGCGCTCGACCCGCTGCTGTGGCGCCGCGAGCGCCCGGGGGAGCCCGCGTGGGACGGCGGCGCGCTCGGCACCGGCCGCCCCGGCTGGCACGTGGAGTGCGCGGTCATCTCGCGCGACGGGCTCGGCCTGCCGTTCGACGTGCAGGGCGGGGGAGCGGACCTGCTGTTCCCGCACCACGAGATGTCGTCGTCGCACGACCGCATGCTCGCGGGCGGCGGTGCGCCCCGCGCGCACGTGCACGCCGGACTCGTCGCGTACGAGGGCGAGAAGATGAGCAAGTCGCGCGGCAACCTCGTGCTCGTGTCGAACCTGCGGGCCACGGGCGTCGACCCGATGGCGATCCGCCTCGCGCTGCTCGCGCACCACTACCGCGGCGAGTGGGAGTGGACCGACGACGACCTGCCCGCGGGCGTGCGACGTCTCGAGACGTGGCGCGACGCCGTGTCCGGCAACGGTGGCCCGGACGCGACCGCGACGCTCGCGGCCGTGCGCGCCGCGCTCGCCGACGACCTCGACGCCCCGACGGCGCTCGCCGCCGTGGACGCCTGGGCCGCGGAGTCGCTGCGCCCCGGTCGTGACACCTCTCGCGACGAGGAGGGCGCCCCGGGCGTCGTCGCGCGCGCGGTGAACGCCCTGCTGGGCGTCCGGCTCTGACGAGCCGCCCCGCGCTGACACCGCCGCCCGCGAGGCGGGCCGTGCGTCAGACGGTCGGGCCCTTGCCCGGGTTGCCGCGGTCGCGGCGGCGCAGGTAGCGCTCGAACTCGCGCGCGATGGCCTCGCCGCTCGCCTCGGGGAGCTCGGCCGTGTCCTTCGCCTCCTCGAGCTGCTGGACGTACTCCGCGATCTCCGCGTCCTCCGCGGCGAGCTCGTCGACGCCGTGCTGCCACGCCTCGGCGTCCTCCGGCAGGTCGCCCAGCGGGATCGGCTCGGACAGCAGCTCCTCGATGCGCGCGAGGATCGCGAGCGTCGCCTTGGGCGACGGCGGGTGCGCCACGTAGTGCGGCACGGCCGCCCAGAGCGACACCGACTGCATCCCGCGCTCCGCCGCGGCGTGCTGGAGGACGCCGACGATGCCCGTCGGACCCTCGTACGTGCTCGGCTCGACGTCGAGCACGGCCTGCAGGCCCACGCTCTCCGACGTCGCCGTCATGGGGATCGGCCGCGTGTGCGGCACGTCCGCGAGCAGCGCGCCGAGCGTGACGACCGTGCGCACGCCGTGCTCCTCCGCGACGTCGAGCAGCTCGCGGCAGTACCGGCGCCAGCGCATGGACGGCTCGATGCCGTGCACGAGCACCACGCGGCGACCCGTCGGCGACAGGACCGCCGACGCGATCGTCGTCGTGGGCCACGTGATCTCGCGGCGGCCGTCGTCGTCGGTCGTGACGACCGGGCGGTTCACCTGGAAGTCGTGGTACTCCTCCGGGTCCAGCTCGTCGACGTCCTCGGCGCCCCACACCTCGTGCAGGTGCTGGAGGGCGGCCGTGGCGGCGCTCCCGGCGTCGTTCCAGCCCTCGAACGCCGCGATCATCACGGTCTGGCGGGTGCCCTCGGTCGCGTTCTCGGTCATCACCCCAGCCTATGCGGCCGGGCCCGACGGCGTCGGGGCGGGTTCGCGCCCGGCGTAGCCGCCTCAGCCGCAGTCGAGCGCCGGGTAGGCGACGTCGTCCGACGACGACCGCCCGTCTCCCGTGGCCGTCACCAGCGCGCTGCCCGCGTCGAGCGTGGCCGAGCGCGCCGAGAACGACTGGTACGCGGACGCGCCGGGCGCGACGCCCGCCACGGTGCGCTCACCGAACGGCGTGCTCAGTGTGACGTCCGCGGGCACCGCGCCGTCGTTCGTCGCGCGGACCGCGACGTACGCCCGCCCGGCCAGGCACCGGGGGACGGCGGTCGCGGAGACGTCGGGGCCGTCGAGGGCGGCGGACAGCGCGAGGACGCCGAGCACGGCGGTGGTCGACCGCACGACGCTCGCCGACGCGCCGGCGTCCTCGATCGCCGTGGAGCCGAGAGCGAGCGCCTCCTGGACCAGGGTCTGCGCCACGTCCCAGTCACGCCGGTCCGCGGCCTCGAGCGCGCGCCGCATCCGGTCCTGGACCCGCGCCCCGGCCTCCGGCTCGACCGTGCCCGCGGCGACGCGCTCGTCGACGAGGTCGACGACGTCGGTGTACCAGGAGGGGTCGGCCGCGACGTCGGCTCCCACGAAGCCCGCCTCCACCGCGGCACGGGTCGACGCGACGACGGCGTCGCGGTAGTCCTCGGCGTCCGGGTACCAGGCCGCGAGCGTGGCGTCGTCGACCGGGCGCGAGCCGCCGTCGAGGAAGCAGAACCCGGGCCCGGCGTTGGCGCCGGAGTTGATCCGCGTCGGGACGTCCTGCTGCGCGAGCCGGACGCCGCCCAGGCCCAGGCCGCGCTCGTCGCGCACCACCTGGCGCGGCGCCTGGTCGGTCAGCGTGATGGGCGCCGCCGACGGTGGGGCCGTCCCGTCCGCGACCCACGCGGCCACGTGGTCGTACACCGACGCCTGGACGAGGTGCTGAGGTACCCGGGAGCCGGACGGCTCCTCGCACGTCTGCGGCGTCCCGGGGTAGCCGCCGGGCGCGGAGCCGACGTCGCGGATCCGCAGCCGCCCGTAGTCGGTGATGAGCTTCCAGTCGCCGTGCGACGCGCCCGCGACCTCCCACGTGCGCCGCAGGTCGGTGTCGGGCTGGCGCTGCGCCGCCCCGAGGAGGTCGATCGCGACGTCGGTCTCGCTGTTGATCTTGAACACCGGCGTCTCGAGGTCGTCGCGCAGCAGGCCGCCCCCGCCGTGCAGCACGACGGCGTCGACGACCCCCGCGAGCGGGTCGACCGAGTTCACGTACGACCACAGCCGCCCCGCCGACTGCGAGTGCCCGGTCGCGACGACGCGCTCCGCCTCGAGCGGACCGAGCGGCGCCGTGCCCGCGGGGTCGCGCACCGCGGCCACGGCCTGGCTGAAGACGTCCCACGAGAGGGTGTCGTCGGTCACGGTGCCGCCGTCGGTGAGGTCGAGCGTGCCGTAGCGCTCGGGGCTCCAGGCCCGTAGGCCGGTGGGCGAGTGCACGCCCGCCCGCTGCGCCGACACCCCGACCCACGCGTAGCCCTCGCGCACCAGGTGCTCGTGCGTCTGGAACCAGTCGACCTCCTGGTCCCACTGGTTCGAGACGTTGTACCACTCGGCGATCACCGTGCCGTTGAACGTCGCGGGGTCGACGGGCCGGCGCACCACGACGCGGGTCCGGAACGCGTGCCCGGTGCTGAGGACCGTCGCGTCCGTCACGCCGTCCGCCTGGTAGCGGGTCGCCTCGCCCTCGACGAAGAACTCCTCCTCGACGTAGCCGCGCGCGGCCAGGTCGTAGTCGGTCGCGAGGAAGGGATATCCATGGGCGGGATCGCCGGGCGCCGTCGTCGCGGGCACCGGGCCGGTCACCACGGGGTCGGGGACGGCGGCGCTCGCGGGGAGCGCGGTCCCGGCGAGCACGAGCACCCCGGCGAGGGCGAGCACGAGCGGGCGGCGGACGGGGGGTGCGGACATGGCGACTCCTTCGTCGGGCCCGACGGCGGTGGCGGGCGCTCAGCAGCCTAGGGAAGCCGCACGCTTCTGTCGACCGGCGCGCGAGTTCAGGAGCGGCGTCGCCAGAAGCCGTCGCGCGCGACCGCACGCCCAGGAACGGCGGCGCGCCCGCGGCGGAGCCGCCCGGTTAGGGTCGAGGGTGCAGGGGTTCGTCGTACGACCGTTGATGGAGACCGCTTTGCCTTTTCGCCCTGACAGCACGTCCGCAGGTCAGCGCTCTGCCGAGCGTCCCGACGCCCCGACGTTGCCCGAGGCAGTCCTGTGGGACATGGACGGGACGCTCGTCGACACCGAGCCCTACTGGATCGCGGCGGAGCACGAGCTCGTCGCCGCGCACGGCGGCACGTGGACGCACGAGGACGCGATGTCGCTCGTCGGGAACCCGCTGCGCGAGTCGGCGCGCATCCTGCGCGAGCGCGGCGGCGTCGACCTGCCGGTGGACGAGATCGTGGCGTTCCTCATCGGGCGCGTGATCGAGCAGGTGCGGGTCGAGGTGCCGTGGCAGCCCGGCGCGCGCGAGCTCCTCACGGCGCTGGGCGAGGCGGGCGTGCCCTGCGCGCTCGTCACGATGTCCTACCGCGAGCTCGCCCGGCCCGTCGCCGAGATGGCGCCGCCGGACGCGTTCCAGGTGCTGGTCTGCGGCGACGAGGTCGAGCGCGGCAAGCCCGACCCGGAGCCCTACCTCCTCGCCGCGCAGCGCCTGGGCGTCGACGTCACGCGTTGCGTCGCGATCGAGGACTCGCCGGCAGGGATCGCCTCGGCCCGCGCCGCAGGGGCCGCGACGCTGGGCGTCGAGGCCGTGGTCCCGGTGCTCCCGGCGCCGGGCCTGAGCCGGACGCCGTCGCTCGAGCTCGTCGACGTCGCGCTCCTGTCGCGTCTCGTCGCGGGCGACGTCGTCGACCTCATGGAGGACGACGCCGCCTGAGGCGCCCGGACGGCCTGCCCGACGGTGCGCGGGCCGTCGGGGACGGACCTGCCGAGCGCATAGGCTCTCAGGGTGGACGGACCCGAACCTCGAGCACCCCGCACGCCCGCACCGGCAGGCCCGCGCACGAAGGGCTGGGTGATCGGCCGCGTCGTCGGCGCACCGGTGATCCTCACGCCGTCGTGGTTCCTCGCCGCGGCGATCCTCACGGTCCTCTTCGCGCCGACGGTGCAGCGGCTCGCCCCGCACCTCGGCCCCGAGATCTACCTCGTGTCCTTCGCGTTCGTGCTGCTGCTCTTCGCGTCCGTCTTCCTGCACGAGGTCGCCCACGCGCTCGTCGCGCGCGCCCGGGGCCAGCACGTGACCGAGCTCGCGGTGACGCTCTGGGGCGGCCACACGGCGTACTCCGGGACGTCGGCGCGCCCGCTCGACGGCTTCCTCATCTCGGTCGTCGGACCGCTGACCAACCTGGCGCTCGCGGTCGTGTTCTGGGTGACGTTCCAGGCGCAGCCGACCTTCTCCGTGCCCGCCCTCTTGCTGTACGCGGCCGCGTTCTCCAACGCGTTCGTCGGCTTCTTCAACCTCCTGCCCGGCCTCCCGCTCGACGGCGGCCAGATCCTCGAGTCCGCCGTGTGGGCCGCGACCGGGTCGCGGACGAAGGGCACGGTCGCAGCGGGATGGGTCGGGCGCGCGGTCGCCGTCGGGGTCGTCGCGTGGGCGCTCGTGTGGCCGCTGACCTACGGCGGACGGCCGGACCTGTGGACCGTCGCCTGGGCGGCGCTCATCGGGGCGTTCCTGTGGAGCGGCGCGGGGCAGGCCATCACCGTCGGGCGCACCCGCGAGGCGGTGTCCGGGCTCACCGTCCGCAGCCTCGCGCGCCCCGCGGTCGCCGTGCCGTCCACGGCGACGGTCGGCGCGGTCGGGCGCTCGGTGGCGCTCGCGGGCGGTCCGCACGTGGTGGCCGTCCTGGTGGACGGCGCGGGCCGGCCCCTCGGGTACGTGGATCCCGCCGCCGCTGCGGCCGTGCCGCCCGACGCCGCGGAGACGACCCCGGTCGGCGCCGTCGCCGTGCCCCTGCCCGGGGCCGCGACGATCGACGCCCACGGTGCGGGGCAGGACATGCTCGCCGAGCTCTCGCGCGTCGGGCGGGACGCGGCGGTCGTCGTCGTGACCGACGGCGGCCGCGTCGTCGGCGCGCTCGAGGTCGCCCGGGTCGTCGCGGCGCTGCGGGACGCCCGACGCGGACGGTGACCGGCGCGTCGTCCGCGCGCGCGACCGACCGGCGTCGGGTGCGGGGCGGGCGGCCCGTAGGATGGTCGCCCGTGACCTCCGAGCCCGCCACCACGCCCGGCCACCCGACCCCGCAGCCCGGTGGGGACGGCGCAGCCGCCCCCGCGCACGGCGCGTCCGACCGCCCCGGCGCGACGGGCGCGGACGAGCGCCGCGGTCCGCTCCGCGTGGGGGACAAGGTCCAGCTCACGGACCCGCGCGGTCGCCTGCACACCATCACGCTCGCGCCGGGCGCGACGTTCCACACGCACAAGGGCTACCTGCGGCACGACGACCTCATCGGCCGCCCCGAGGGCAGCGTCGTGCGCAACACCGCCGAGATCGAGTACCTCGCGATGCGCCCGCTCCTCGCGGACTACGTGCTCTCGATGCCCCGCGGCGCGGCGGTCGTCTACCCGAAGGACGCCGGCCAGATCGTCGCGATGGCGGACATCTTCCCGGGCGCGCGCGTCGTCGAGGCCGGCGTCGGGTCGGGCGCGCTGACGATGTCGCTGCTGCGCGCCGTCGGCGACGCGGGCGAGCTGCACTCGATCGAGCGGCGCGAGGACTTCGCCGCGATCGCGCGCGGCAACGTCGAGACGTTCTTCGGCGGCGAGCACCCGGCCTGGACGCTGTCCGTGGGCGACCTCGCCGACGTGCTCCCGACCGTCGCCGAGGACGGCACGGTCGACCGCGTCGTGCTCGACATGCTCGCGCCCTGGGAGAACCTCGACGTCGTCGCGCGCGCGCTCGTGCCCGGCGGCGTCCTCGTGTGCTACGTCGCCACGACGACCCAGCTCTCGCGCCTCGCGGAGGACCTGCGGGCCGACGGCCGCTACGCGGAGCCCGTCGCGTGGGAGTCGATGGTGCGCGGCTGGCACCTCGAGGGTCTTGCGGTGCGGCCGCAGCACCGCATGATCGGGCACACCGGGTTCCTGCTCACCGCACGGCGCCTCGCGGACGGCGTCGCGCCGCCCGAGCGCAAGCGCCGCCCGGCCAAGGGCGCGTACCCGACCGACGCGGAGCAGTGGTCGCCCGAGGAGCTGGGCGAGCGCCCGGTCTCCGAGAAGAAGATCCGGCGCGTGCGGCGCGACGTCGGCCAGGGCCCCGAGCAGACGACCGGTCCGGGCGCCGAGCAGAGCACGGACCGTGGCGCGGAGCACGGCGTGCAGCAGGGCGCGGACGAGGCCGGCGGGGCGCCCGACGTGTCGGGCGCGTGACGGTCCGGTAACGATCGGGGCGCCGCCGTCTCACCCTGGGTGTCGTCCGTGTGCACGGGCGAGACTTGTGCCTAAGGTCTACACCCGACCGCCGGACGATGGTCGGCACGGGCGCCTCGCGAGGCCCGTCGTCCGCCGTCCACCCGTGGTCGGGCGAGCCGGCGGCGAGAGGGACACCCGATGAGCGAGACATTCGGCCGTAGCGACCAGGCCCCGCAGGACGGCGCGCGCGAGCTCGCGCTGCTGTCCGCGAAGAACGAGAGGCTCGCCGAGGCGCTGCGCGCGGCCCGGGACCAGATCCTCGACCTCAAGCGGCAGATCGACGACCTCGCCAAGCCCCCGGGCACGTACGCGGTGTTCCTCGCCGCGCACCCGGACGGATCGGTCGACGTGTCCGCCGCCGGACGCAAGATGCACGTCGGCGCGAGCCCCAGCCTCGACGTCCAGCGCCTGCGTCCGGGGCAGGAGGTCAAGCTCAACGAGGCGATGACCGTCGTCGCCGCGGGCGGCTACGAGCGCACGGGCGAGATCGTCACGGTCAAGGAGATCCTCGACGCCGACCGCGTGCTCGTCGTCGGCCGGGCCGACGAGGAGCGGGTCGTGCGGCTCGCCGGGTCGGTCGCGCGCACGACGCTCCGCGTCGGCGACTCGCTCACCATCGACACGCGCAGCGGCTTCGTGTTCGAGGTCATCCCGAAGTCCGAGGTCGAGGAGCTCGTCCTCGAAGAGGTCCCGGACATCGAGTACGAGGACATCGGCGGTCTCGGGCCCCAGATCGAGCAGATCCGCGACGCCGTCGAGCTGCCGTTCACGCACCCCGACCTGTTCCGCGAGCACGGCCTGCACCCGCCCAAGGGCGTGCTGCTGTACGGGCCGCCCGGGTGCGGCAAGACGCTCATCGCCAAGGCCGTCGCCAACTCGCTCGCGCACACCGTGGCGCGGGCGCGCGGCGAGCAGGTGGAGGACGGCTCGGGCGCGGCGCGCAGCTACTTCCTCAACGTCAAGGGCCCCGAGCTGCTCAACAAGTACGTGGGCGAGACCGAGCGGCACATCCGGCTGATCTTCGCCCGCGCTCGGGAGAAGGCGTCGCAGGGGACGCCCGTCGTCGTGTTCTTCGACGAGATGGAGTCGCTGTTCCGCACCCGCGGGACGGGCCTGTCGTCGGACGTTGAGACGACGATCGTGCCCCAGCTCCTCGCCGAGATCGACGGCGTCGAGCGGCTGGACAACGTCATCGTCATCGGGGCGTCGAACCGCGAGGACATGATCGACCCTGCCATCCTGCGGCCCGGGCGCCTCGACGTGAAGATCAAGATCGAGCGGCCCGACGCCGAGGGCGCCAAGGAGATCTTCGCCAAGTACCTCACGGAGGACCTGCCGATCCACGCGGCCGACCTCGCCGAGCACGGCGGCAACCAGCGCGAGGCCCTCGACGCGATGATCCGCTCGGTCGTGGAGCGCATGTACTCCGAGGAGGAGGAGAACCAGTTCCTCGAGGTCACCTACGCCAGCGGCGACAAGGAGATCCTGTACTTCAAGGACTTCAACTCGGGCGCGATGATCCAGAACGTCGTGGACCGCGCGAAGAAGTCGGCGATCAAGGACCTCCTGGCCACGGGCCAGCGCGGCATCCGCGTCGACCACCTGCTCGCCGCGTGCGTCGACGAGTTCAAGGAGAACGAGGACCTGCCGAACACCACCAACCCCGACGACTGGGCGCGCATCAGCGGGAAGAAGGGCGAGCGCATCGTCTTCATCCGCACGATCGTCCAGAAGAAGGGGGAGGGCGGCTCGCCGCGCACCATCGACACGGTCACCAACACCGGCCAGTACCTGTAAGCAGGGGTGGTCGCGCCGCCCCGTGGACGGCGCGGCGCGGCGTCGGAGGGCGGACATAGGGTGAGCGCGTGAGCGTACGACGGGTCATGGGGATCGAGACGGAGTACGGCGTCCTGCAGCCGGGGAAGCCGATGGCGAACCCGATGCTCATGTCGAGCCAGGTCGTCACCACGTACCGGGCGCTCGCCGCGCGCAGCGACGGCGCCCGGGGTCGGGCGCGCTGGGACTACGACGACGAGGACCCGCTGCAGGACGCGCGGGGGTTCCACGTGCCGCGCGCGTCGGCGCACCCGTCCCTCCTGACGGACGACCCGTCGCGCCCCGCGCCGTCGGGGCCGGTCGACCGGGCCGCGGAGGGCGGCGCCGCCGGGGCCTCCCTCCAAGAGGTCGCGCGGCCGACGACGGAGGAGTACGACGACCCGAGCGCGGCGAACGTCATCCTCACCAACGGCGCCCGGCTCTACGTCGACCACGCGCACCCCGAGTACTCCTCGCCCGAGGTCACGGTGCCGCACGACGTCGTGTGCTGGGACGTCGCGGGGGAGCGGGTCATGCTCGCCGCGGCGCGCGAGCTGGCCCAGGTGCCGGGCGGCGGCGTCGTGCTCTACAAGAACAACGTCGACGGCAAGGGCGCGAGCTACGGGACCCACGAGAACTTCCTCGTCGACCGCGAGGTGCCGTTCGGCGTCCTCGTGGAGATGCTCACGCCGTTCCTCGTGACCCGGCAGGTGTTCGCCGGCTCGGGGCGCGTGGGGCTCGGCCCGGCGGGGGAGGAGCACGGGTTCCAGATCTCCCAGCGCGCCGACTACGTCGAGGCGGAGGTCGGGCTGGAGACGACGCTGCGCCGCCCCATCGTCAACACGCGCGACGAGCCGCACGCGGACCGGCAGCGCTGGCGCCGGCTGCACCTCATCATCGGCGACGCGAACATGTTCGAGACCGCGACCTACCTCAAGACGGGCACGACGTCGCTCGTGCTCTTCGTCGTCGAGCACCTGGAAGAGCTCGGCCCGGAGGTGCGCGCCCGCCTGGCCGGGCTGCGCCTCGCGGACCCGGTCGCGGACGTCCAGCGCGTGAGCCGCGACCTCGACCTGACGCGTCGTCTCGCCCTCGCCGACGGGCGCGAGCTGACGGCGCTCGAGGTGCAGCGCGAGTACCTGGAGGTCGCCGCCGACGCGGCGGAGCGCCTCGCGGGACCGGACGGGGTCGACGCCCCGACGCGCGACGTGCTCGCGCGGTGGCGCTCGGTGCTCGACCGTCTGGCGACCGACCGCGACGCGTGCGGGCGCGACGTCGAGTGGGTCGCGAAGCTGCGGCTCCTCGACCGCCTGCGCGAGCGCGACGGTCTCGACTGGGGCCACTCGCGCCTCGCGGCGATGGACCTCCAGTGGTCCGACGTGCGGCCCGAGCGCGGCATCTACCACCGCCTCCTCGCCGCCGACGCCGTGGACCGGGTGGTCACCGAGCGCGAGGTCGGCGCGGCGGTGCACCACGCGCCCGAGGACACGCGCGCGTTCTTCCGCGGCGAGGTCATGGCGCGCTACGGCGACGAGGTCTCCGCGGCGAGCTGGGACTCGGTGATCTTCGATGTGCCGGGCGCGCCGTCGCTCCAGCGCGTCCCGATGATGGACCCGCTGCGCGGGACGCGCGCCCACATCGGGGCGCTGCTCGACGCGAGCCCGGACGCCGCCGCGCTGCTGGCGGGTCTGGCAGGCCCGTCGTGACCGGCGGCGACTAGGCTGGACGCACGACGGCGCCCGCCCTCCGTGGGAGGGGCGCCGCGTGCGAGCAGGGCCGGGAAGGGCGCGAGCCCGGACGGGGTTGGAACGGACAGAGCGTCGGCGCGAGGCCGGCCGACGGACGAGGAGGCAGCCATGGCGGGTACCGAACGCACGCACGCGTCGCACGAGGACCGGCGTCCCGACGACGAGCCCGAGGCCCCGGCGACCCCGGTCGCGCCGCAGGCGCAGTCGCGCGACGCCGAGGTGGACGCGCTCCTCGAGGAGATCGACGAGGTCCTGGAGACGAACGCGGAGTCCTTCGTCCGGGGCTTCGTGCAGAAGGGCGGCGAGTAGGAAGGGTGACGGCAACCCGATGAGCACGGACCAGCCCGGGCGCCTGCCCGACGCGTTCACGACCCCCGGGTCGTCGTCCTTCCTGGAGTTCCTGTCCGGGCACGCCCCCGACCTGCTGCCGTCGCACCGCGTGGCCGGGCACGCGGCGTCCGGCACGCTTCCGGACGCGCCGCACGCCACCACGATCGTGGCGCTGACGTTCGGCGCCGAGGGCGTGGGCGCGGGCGTCGTGATGGCGGGGGACCGCCGCGCGACGATGGGCTCGATGATCGCGAACCGGGAGATCGAGAAGGTCTTCCCGGCCGACGAGTACTCGGCCGTGGGTATCGCCGGGACGGCGGGGATCGCCGTCGAGCTCGTGCGCCTGTTCCAGCTCGAGCTCGAGCACTACGAGAAGATCGAGGGCGCGCTGCTCTCGCTCGACGGCAAGGCGAACCGCCTGTCGACGATGATCCGCCAGAACCTCGGCCTCGCCATGCAGGGCCTCGCGGTCGTGCCGCTCTTCGCCGGGTTCGACCTCGACCGCGGCGCCGGCCGGATCTTCTCGTACGACGTCACGGGCGGGCGGTACGAGGAGCGGGCGTACCACTCGGTGGGATCGGGCTCGGTCTTCGCGCGCGGCTCACTGAAGAAGCTGTGGCGCACCGGTCTCGACCGGGCGGCCTCCGTGCGCGTCGCGGTCGAGGCGCTCTACGACGCGGCGGACGACGACTCGGCCACCGGCGGCCCGGACCCGGTCCGCCGGATCTGGCCGGTGGTCGCGGTCGTCACGGCCGACGGCTACGAGCGCGTGCCGGACGACGAGCTCGCGGCGGTCGTCGAGCAGATCGTGGCGGAGCGCTCCGGGGCGGGCGTGGAGCGCGGCCGTCCCCCGGTGACGAACGCCGAGGCCGTCCCGCACGACCGCCCGCAGGACGGCCCGACCGGAGGTGACGACGCGTGAACATGCCTTTCTACGTCTCGCCCGAGCAGCTGATGAAGGACCGGGCGGACTTCGCGCGCAAGGGCATCGCGCGCGGCCGGTCGGTCGTGGTCCTCGCCTACGAGGACGGCATCGCGTTCGCGACGGAGAACCCGTCGCGCGCGCTGCACAAGATCTCGGAGATCTACGACCGCATCGCGTTCGCCGCGGTGGGCAAGTACAACGAGTTCGAGAACCTGCGCGTCGCCGGGGTGCGGTACGCGGACCTGCGCGGCTACTCCTACGACCGCACGGACGTCAACGCGCGCGGTCTCGCGAACGCGTACGCCCAGACGCTCGGCACGGTGTTCACCACGGAGTCGAAGCCGCTCGAGGTCGAGCTCGTCGTCGCGGAGGTCGGTCGCACGGCGGAGCAGGACCAGCTCTACCGCATCTCCTACGACGGCTCCGTCGCCGACGAGCAGGGCGTGGTCGTCATGGGCGGCCAGGCCGACCAGCTCGGTCGCGTGCTCCAGGACGCGTGGCGGCCCGGTCTCGGGCTCGCCGAGGTGCTGCGCCTGGCGGTGCACGCGCTCGCGTCCGGCGGCGAGGCGGACGACGCCCGCACCATCCCGGCCGCGCAGCTCGAGGTGGCCGTCCTGGACCGCACCCGGCCCCGGCGCGCGTTCCGCCGTCTCACGGGCTCCGTCCTCGAGGGCCTCCTCGCGGACGACGACGCGGCGACCACCACCGACGGGACCGCCGAGGGCGCGCCCGACGACACGACGGGCACCGGCCCGACGGACGAGGGGTAGCGCCGCATGGACCGCAGGATCTTCGGGCTGGAGACCGAGTACGGCGTGACGTGCGCGTCCGACGACGGGCGCGGGCTCTCGGCGGACGAGGTCGCGCGGTACCTCTTCCGCAAGGTGGTCGCCTGGGGCCGCTCGTCGAACGTGTTCCTGCGCAACGGCTCCCGGCTGTACCTGGACGTCGGCTCGCACCCCGAGTACGCGACGGCGGAGTGCGACGACGTCCGTCAGCTCGTCGCGTACGACCGTGGCGGCGAGCGGATCCTCGAGGGCCTCGTCGCGGACGCGCAGCAGCGGCTCGAGCACGAGGGACTGCCCGGCCGGATCCACCTGTTCAAGAACAACACCGACTCGGCGGGCAACTCGTACGGCTGCCACGAGAACTACCTCGTGCGACGCCAGGGCGACTTCGCTCGCCTGTCGGACGTCCTCGTGCCGTTCCTCATCACGCGCCAGGTCCTCACTGGCGCCGGCAAGGTCCTCGCGACGCCGCGTGGCGCCGTGTACTGCCTGTCCCAGCGCGCCGACCACATCTGGGAGGCGGTGTCGAGCGCGACGACCAGGTCGCGCCCGATCATCAACACGCGCGACGAGCCGCACGCCGACGCCGAGAGCTATCGGCGCCTGCACGTCATCGTCGGGGACTCCTCGATGGCGGAGACGACGACCATGCTCAAGGTCGGCTCGACCGACCTCATCCTGCGCATGGTCGAGGCGGGGGTCCCCATGCGGGACCTGGCGCTCGAGAACCCCATCCGGTCGATCCGCGAGATCAGCCACGACATGACGGGCAAGCAGCCCGTCCAGCTCGCGAGCGGCCGGACGGTCACCGCGATCGACCTCCAGGGCGAGTACCTGCAGCGCGTGCGCGAGTTCGTCGAGCAGGACGTCGCGCCGACGCCCGTCGTCAAGCAGGTGCTCGACCTGTGGGAGCGCGGGCTGCGCGCCCTCGAGACGGGCGACCTCTCGCTCGTCGACCGCGAGCTGGACTGGGTCATCAAGTACCGCCTGATCCAGCGCTACCAGGCCAAGCACGGTCTCGAGCTCGACGACCCGCGGATCGCGCGCCTCGACCTCGCCTACCACGACATCTCGCGCACCGAGGGGCTGTACAACCTGCTCGCGGCACGCGGCATGGTCGAGCGGGTGACCACGGACCTCGAGGTGTTCGAGTCGACGGCCGTCCCGCCGCAGACCACGCGCGCGAAGCTGCGCGGCGACTTCGTGCGCGCCGCCCAGGAGGCCCGCCGGGACTACACGGTGGACTGGGTGCACCTCAAGCTCAACGACCAGGCGCAGCGCACCGTGCTGTGCAAGGACCCGTTCCGGAACGTCGACGAGCGCGTGGAGCGCCTCATCGAGTCGATGTGATGCAGGACGTGATGTGACGAACCTGGCCCTCGCGGCCGGGCGCCCTCGGGGCGTCCGGCGCGCTCGTCGTGCGCCCGCGTCCCGGGCCGCGCTCGTGCTGCTCGTGGCGCTCCTCGCGGCGCTCGTGCTCGGTGCGTGCACGGAGCCGGAGGACGCGACGGAGACGCCGCTCAACACCGACCTCACGGTCGCCGGGTCGTCCGGCGCCCCGCCGGCGCTGGAGTACCGCGCGCCGCTCGACGTGCCGGACGCGCGGTCGGAGGTGGTGTGGCCGGGCGCCGGGGCGGAGCTCGTCGACGGCGGCCCGCTGCTGCTCAACCTCTACGCGGAGGACCTGCGCGACGGCACCGTCCTGCAGAACACGTACACGGACGCGCCGCGCTGGCGCACGCTGACCGACGAGTCCGTCGGCCGCGAGCTGCGTGACCTTCTGCGGGGCCAGCGCGTGGGGGCGCGCCTGCTGCGCCTCGAGGTGGACGACGGCGTCCCCGTCGCCCTGGTCGTCGACGTCCTGCCGACGCGTGCGTCCGGGGAGCCGGTCGAGCCGGTCGACGGCCTGCCCACGGTGACGCTCGACGAGCAGGGCGCACCGAGCGTCACCGTCCCGTCGGAGGCCGCGGCGCCCGCGGGCCTCGTGGTGCAGCCGCTCGTCCGCGGCGACGGGCGCCAGGTCGAGGTCGGTCAGGTGGTCACCGTCCGGTACTCGGGCGTGCGCTGGTCCGACGGCGAGGTCTTCGACTCGACGTGGACGGACGGCGCGGCGCCCCTGTCGGTGATGATCGGCATCGGCGAGGTCATCGAGGGGTGGGAGCAAGGGCTCCTCGAGCAGTCGGTGGGGAGCCAGGTGCTCCTCGTCGTGCCGCCCGACCTGGCCTACGGCGCGACCGCCAACCCGCTGGCCGGCGAGACGCTCGTCTACGTCGTCGACATCCTCGACGCCCAGTTCCCCGTGACCGAGGAGAGCGCGGGCGACACCGGCACGGCCGACGACACAGCCGGCACGGCCGGCACCGACACGACCGGCACGGCCGGCACCGACACGACCGGCGGAGCGCCGGCCGACCGAGGAGACTCCCCATGACCGTCGCGATCCGCGTGATCCCGTGCCTCGACGTCGACGCGGGACGCGTCGTCAAGGGCGTGAACTTCGAGAACCTGCGCGACGCGGGCGACCCCGTCGAGCTCGCCGCCCGCTACGACACCGAGGGCGCCGACGAGCTGACGTTCCTCGACGTCTCGGCGTCGTCCGGCAACCGGGAGACGACGTACGACGTCGTGCGGCGGACCGCCGAGCAGGTCTTCGTCCCGCTCACCGTCGGTGGCGGGGTCCGCTCGGCGGACGACGTGGACCGTCTCCTGCGCGCGGGCGCGGACAAGGTCGGCGTGAACACGGCGGCGATCGCCCGTCCGGAGCTCATCGCGGAGATCGCGGACCGTTTCGGCAGCCAGGTGCTCGTGCTCTCGGTGGACGCGCGCCGCACGACCGGCGACGTGCGGACGGAGTCCGGCTACGAGGTGACGACCCACGGCGGGCGTCGCGGCACGGGGATCGACGCCGTGGAGTGGGCGTCGCGCGCAGCGGGGCTGGGCGCGGGCGAGATCCTGCTCAACTCGATGGACGCGGACGGCACGACCGCCGGGTTCGACCTCGAGATGCTCGCCGCGGTGCGCTCCGAGGTGCGTGTGCCGCTGATCGCGAGCGGCGGGGCGGGCGCGCCCGAGCACTTCGTGGCGGCGGCGCGCGCCGGGGCGGACGCGGTGCTCGCCGCGAGCGTCTTCCACTTCGGCGCCCTCACCGTCGGCCAGGTGAAGGACGCGATGCGGGCCGAGGGCGTGCGGGTGCGCTGACCGGCGCGGACGCCCGGCGGCGGTGTCGGGCGCCCGTGAGAGGATCGGGCCACCCCCTGAACGAAAGACGAGGACCGTCCCGTGCCCGGCAGCAGGACGCGCCCCACCGGCGCCGACGCCCCGCCCGCCCCGACCGACCCGCCGGCCACCGCCGCCCGGCACGACCGCTCCCGCGACCGGCTCCCCGCCGAGCCGTCGGTCCGCCGACCGCACGCGCTCACCGGCTCCCGGGTCCGCCGCTCGCTCGCGCTCATGGGGCGCGGCATCCGCGACGAGCCGCGCACCTACGTGCTGGCGATCGGGTCCTCCGCGCTGTTCGGCGCGCTGACCGTCGCCGTGAGCAGCGCGGTCGGCCGGGTCACCGACGACGTCGTGGTGCCCGCGCTCGCGGGCGACGAGGCTGCGCGCGGCCGCATCTGGGTCGCGGGCCTCGTGCTCGCCGGGATCGCGCTCTCGCTCGCGGTGAGCGTCGCCGCGCGGCGCATCTTCGCGGGCAACGGGTACGCCGCGCTGCAGGCACGCCACCGCACCGCGGTGACCCGCCAGTACCTGCGCCTGCCGATGTCGTGGCACCGCTCGCACCCGGCCGGGCAGCTCCTGTCGAACGCGAACTCCGACGTCGAGGCCGCGACGGGCGTCTTCAACCCGCTGCCGTTCGCGCTGGGCGTCGTCGTCATGATCGGCGTCGCCGCCGTGATGCTCTTCCGGGTGGACGTCTGGCTCGCGTGCGCGGCGCTCGTCGTGATCCCTGTCGCCGTCGCCGTGAACATCGTGTTCCAGCGCTACATGTCGCCCGCCATCACGCGGGCGCAGCAGCTGCGCGCCGAGGTGTCCGACGTCGCGCACGAGAGCTTCGAGGCCGCGCTCCTCGTCACGTCGCTCGGCACCGCGGACCGCGAGGAGCGCCGCTTCGCCGAGCGCACCGACGAGCTGCGCGCCGCGAACGTGCGGGTCGGCGTCGTGCGCGCGTTCTTCGACCCCGTCATCGAGCTCCTGCCGTCGCTCGGCACGCTCCTCGTGCTGGGCGTCGGGACCGTGCGCCTCACCGCGGGCGACGTCGCGCCCGGCGACATCATCACCGCCGCGTACCTCCTGACCGTCATGGCCGTGCCGGTCCGCGCGTTCGGCTGGGTCCTCGGCGAGCTCCCGCGCGCGCTCGTCGGGTACGAGCGCATCAGCCGCGTCGTCGACGCCGGGGGCGTGCTGCGTCCCGGGACGTCGGCCCTGAGCGGGACGGGTGCCGGGCTGGGCGTGCGGCTCGAGGGCGTCGGTGTCGATGTCCGGGCGGGCGGCCGCGAGCTCACGCTGCTCGACGGCGTGGACCTCACCGTGGCGCCGGGGACGACGGTCGCCGTCGTGGGCCCGACGGGCGCCGGCAAGACGACGCTCGTCTCGCTCCTCGCGCGGCTCTCGGACCCGACGCGCGGGCGCGTGCTCCTCGACGGCACGGACGTGCGCGACGTGCGCGAGGCGGACCTCACGACGCAGGTCGCCCTCGTCGCGCAGCAGGCGTTCGTGTTCGAGGACACCGTGCGCGCGAACGTCACGCTCGTCGACGACGGCGACCCCGGCCCGGACGACGCGGAGGTCTGGGCGGCCCTGCGGCTCGCGCGCGTGGACGACGTCGTCGAGCGGCTCCCGGAGGGCCTCGACGCCCCGCTCGGGGAGCGGGGGGCCAACCTGTCCGGTGGCCAGCGCCAGCGTCTCGCGATCGCGCGCGCGCTCGTCCGGCGTCCTCGCCTCCTCGTCCTCGACGACGCGACCTCGGCCGTCGACCCGCGGGTCGAGCAGGAGATCCTCGCGGGCGTCGCGCGGGGCGGCGACGACCGCCCGACGGTCGTGATGGTCGCCTACCGCATGTCGAGCGTCGCGCTCGCGGACGTCGTCGTGCACGTGGAGTCCGGGCGGGTGGTGGACGTCGGGACGCACGACGAGCTGCTCGCCCGCGACCCGGGGTACCGCGAGCTCGCGACCGCGTACGCGCGCGAGGCGGAGCGCCGGGAGAACGAGCGCGCCGACGCGACGGACGACTCCGTGCGCGAGGCGGGCGAGGACGAGCAGGTCCGCGACGGTCACCGGGACGACGACCTCGCGCGCCAGGAGGAGACGGAGGAGGACGACGTCGTGCGGCACGTCGAGACGGGGGCGCTGGAGGAATGACCCGGACCACGACCGAACGACCCGGACGGTCGCCCCGCCGGGGCGCGGGTCCCGCCGTCGACGGCGGCGCGGACGTCCGCACCGGCGACGCGCGCATCGCCTCGGCGAGCTCCCTGGGCGTCCTCGCGACGCTGCGTCGCGGCGTGCAGGTGTCGCCGCAGATCCTCGCCGGCATCTGGGTGACTCTCGGCCTCGCCGTCGCCGCCGCGCTCGGCCGGGTCGTCGTGCCCGTGACCGTGCAGCAGACCATCGACACGGGCGTGCTCGCCGACGGCGGTCCGGACACGACGCGCGTCGCGGTGCTCGTGGGCGCCGCCGCCGTGATCCTCGTCCTCGCCGGGTTGTGCTCGGCCCTCGTCAACGTGCGCCTGTTCCGGTCGACGGAGGCGGGCCTCGCCGCGCTGCGCGTACGCGCGTTCCGGCACGTGCACGACCTGTCGGTGCTCACCCAGAACTCCGAGCGGCGCGGGTCGCTCGTCTCGCGCGTCACGAGCGACGTCGACACGATCTCGCTGTTCGTGCAGTGGGGCGGCATCATGCTGCTCGTCTCGGTGCTGCAGATCGGCGTCGCGACGGCGCTCATGGCGGTGTACTCCTGGCAGCTCACGCTCGTGGTGTGGGCGTGCTTCGTGCCGCTGTTCCTCGTCCTGCGCCCCGCGCAGGCGCGGGTCAACGACGCGTACACCCAGGTCCGCGCGCGGGTCGGCGCGATGCTCGGCGCGATCTCGGAGTCCGTCGTCGGCGCGGAGACCATCCGCGCGTACGGCGCCGGGGCCCGGACGGCCCGCCGCATCGACGCCGCGGTCGACGCGACGCGGCGCGCGATGGTCCGGGCGCAGAAGCTCGTCGCCGTCGTGTTCTCGAGCGGCGTGCTCGTGGCGAACCTCGTGCTCGCGGTCGTCGTGGTCGTCGGGTCGCTGCTCGGCGTGGCGGGCGACATCTCGGTGGGGCAGCTCCTCGCCTTCCTGTTCCTCGTCCAGCTCTTCACCGGCCCCGTCCAGATGGCGACGGAGATCCTCAACGAGCTGCAGAACGCCGTGGCGGGCTGGCGCCGCGTCCTCGCGGTCCTGGAGACGCCGGTCGAGGTCGTCGACAAGGGCCCCGACGGCGTGCGCAGCCTGCGCGGCCCGGCCCACGTACGCCTCGAGGGCGTCCGGTTCGCCTACCCCGACGGGCCCGAGGTGCTGCACGGCGTCGACCTCGACCTGCCGGCGCGTGCCTCGGTCGCCGTCGTCGGCGCGACCGGCTCGGGCAAGACGACGATCGCGAAGCTCGTCACGCGGCTCATGGACCCGACGGGCGGGCGCGTGCTCCTGGACGGCACGGACCTGCGCGACCTGTCCGTGGCGTCCCTGCGCGAGCGCGTCGTGCTCGTGCCCCAGGAGGGCTTCCTGTTCGACGGGACGCTCGCCGACAACGTCGCCTACGGGCTCCGGGGCGCCGCCGAGGAGGAGCCGGCCGCCGCGCGTCGCGCCCGGATCGAGGCGGCCGTCGAGCGGCTCGGCCTCACCGACTGGGTCGCGGACCTGCCGGACGGGCTCGACTCCTCGGTCGGCCAGCGGGGCGAGTCCCTCTCCGCGGGCGAGCGGCAGCTCGTCGCGCTCGTCCGGGCCTACCTGGCCGAGGCGGACCTGCTCGTCCTCGACGAGGCGACGTCCGCCGTCGACCCGGCGACCGAGGTCCGGATCGCGCGGGCGCTCGCGTCGCTCACCGCGGGCCGGTCGACGCTGACGATCGCGCACCGCCTCTCCACGGCCGAGGCGGCCGACCTCGTCGTCGTCGTCGACGCCGGGCACGTCGTGGAGGTGGGCCACCACGACGACCTCGCCCGCGCGGGCGGGGTCTACGCCCGCATGCACGACGCCTGGGTCTCCCAGACCCGCTGACCCGCGCGGCCGGGCGACCGACGTCACGCCGGGTCGGGCGAGACGGGGGACCGGCGGCGGCCCGGCGTCTGGCAGGATTCTCGGGTGCCCGACTCCACGACCGGCCCGCAGACCACGACCCCGTCCGCGCTCGACCCCGAGGTCGCCGCGCGGCTCAAGCGCGACGACGCCGGCCTGGTCGCCGCGATCGTCCAGCAGCACGACACGGGCGAGGTGCTCATGCTCGGCTGGATGGACGACGAGGCGCTCCACCGCACCCTGACCACCGGGCGGGTGACGTTCTGGAGCCGGTCGCGCCAGGAGTACTGGCGCAAGGGCGACACGTCGGGCCACGTCCAGGTGGTGCGCTCGGTCGCGCTCGACTGCGACGGCGACGCGCTCCTCGTGCGCGTGCACCAGGTCGGCGCCGCGTGCCACACGGGCACCCGCACGTGCTTCGAGGCCGGCGGAGACCTGGGCGCCGTCGTCGGCGAGCTGCCGTCCGCGCCGGGTGCCCCGGACGCCGGGGCCGCGCCCGCCGTCGGACCGGACCCCGAGGAGGAGAACCAGTGAGCACGACCGTCGACCCGGCCGGAACCACCACCGTCCCCGCGGGCGGGCCCGCGTGGGGCACGACGTGGCCCGTGCTCGACGGCTTCCGCGCGCTCGCCCGCTCCCGCCGGGTCGTCCCGGTCGTGCGGCGCCTCCTGGCCGACGACGTCACGCCCGTCGGGCTCTACCGCACCCTCGCGCAGGGGCGCCCGGGCACCTTCGTGCTGGAGTCCGCGGAGTCGGACGGGCGCTGGGCCCGCTACTCGTTCGTCGGCGTCGCGTCCCGCGCGACCCTCACGGCGCGCGACGGCCGGGCGGTGTGGTCGGGCGACGTGCCCGCGGGCGTCCCGCGCGAGGGCGACGTGGTCGAGGTGCTGGAGGCGACGCTCGACGTGCTGCGCACGCCCGCGGTCGACGGCCTCCCGCCGCTCACGGGCGGGCTCGCCGGGGCGATCGGGTGGGACGTCATCCGGCACTGGGAGCCGACGCTGCCCGCGCACGCGCCCGACGAGCTGGGCGTCCCGGAGCTCACGCTGTGCCTCGCGACGGACCTCGCGGTCGTCGACCACGCGGAGGGCAGCGTGTGGCTCGTGGCGAACGCGATCAACTTCGACGACACGGACGAGCGGGTCGACGAGGCGTACGCCGACGCGGTGCGGCGCCTGGACGCGATGCAGGCGCGCCTCGTCGCGGGCGGTGCGCACGTCGCGTCGGTCGTGGCCGCCGACGCCGTCGAGCCCGAGCTCGAGTTCCGCTCGACGCGCGACGAGTTCGAGGCGTCCGTCGTGGCGGGCAAGGGCGCGATCCGCGAGGGCGAGGTCTTCCAGGTCGTCCTCTCGCAGCGCCTGGACCTCGACTGCCCGGCGGACCCGCTGGACGTCTACCGGGCGCTGCGCACGATCAACCCGAGCCCGTACATGTACTACTTCCAGCTCACGGACGCGGACGGGCGCGACTTCGCGGTCGTCGGGTCGAGCCCGGAGACGCTGGTCAAGGTCGAGGACGGGCGGGTCACGACGTTCCCCATCGCGGGCTCGCGGCCGCGCGGCGCCACGCCCGAGGAGGACGTCGCGCTCGGGGAGGAGCTGCGCGAGGACCCCAAGGAGCTCGCGGAGCACATCATGCTCGTCGACCTCTCGCGCAACGACCTCGTCAAGGTCTGCGAGCCGACGTCGGTCGAGGTCGTGGAGTTCATGGCGACCAAGCGGTTCAGCCACATCATGCACCTGTGCTCGACGGTCGTCGGCACGCTGCGCGACGGCGCGACCGCGCTCGACGCCTTCCGGGCCACGTTCCCCGCGGGGACGCTCTCGGGCGCGCCCAAGCCGCGCGCGATCGCCCTCATCGACGAGCTCGAGCCCGCCTCGCGCGGGATCTACGGTGGGACGGCCGGGTACTTCGACTTCGACGGGAACATGGACATGGCGATCGCCATCCGCACGGCGCTGATCCGCGACGGGCGCGCGAGCGTCCAGGCCGGGGGCGGGATCGTCGCCGACTCCGTGCCGGCGCTCGAGTACGCGGAGTCGCGCAACAAGGCGGCCGCGGCGGTCCGCGCCGTGCAGGTCGCGGCGCGGCTGCGGGGGCTCGCGTGAGCCGCCCCGGCGGCCCGGCCCGCCGCACGGCCATCTGGGTCCTGCTGCTCCTCGGGGGCGCGACCCTCGCGGCGGCCGTGCCCACGTGGCTGCGCACGACGGGGGCCACCGCGCTCGACCCGCAGGTCGACGTCGCGGTGGCCGGCACGTCGGCCGCACCCGGCGTGAGCGCGGCCGCGCTCGTGCTCGTCGCGGCCGCGCTCGCGCTCGGCCTCGTGGGACGTGTCGGCCGGTGGGTCGTCCTGGCGGTCGCGGCGGCGAGCGGCGTCGTCGCGACGGTGTCGGCGCTGAGCGTCGCGATCGACCCGGAACCGACCGCCCGGTCGGCGGTGGCCGAGGCGACGGGCGTGACGGAGCTGATCGCACCGGTCGAGCTCACCGCGGCGCCCTGGGTGGCGGCCGTGCTCGGCGTGCTCACCGTGCTCGTGGTGGTGTGGGTGGCGCGCGGCGCGCGGTCGTGGGCGAGCGCCTCGACGCGGCACGAGCGGGCCGGGGCGGCGCCCGCGACGGCAGCCGGCACGCCCGCGGACGGGACGCCCGAGGCCAAGGGCGCGGCCGGCCCCGCCGACGCCGAGGACGTCTCCGACCACGACGCGTGGGACGCGCTCTCCCGCGGCGAGGACCCCACGGACCGCTGAGCAGCGCGGACGTGTCCCACGCGACGTCCGCCGACGTCCCGCGACGGGACGGGCCCCGGCCCGGTCCGATAGGCTCTGACCACATCTTGACGAAAGGCACGACCCTCATGGCCGAGAACCAGCAGACCACCGAGATCGCCTACCTGCCGCCCGCGGCACCGCCCACGAACCACGGCCACACCGTCGCCGCGTGGTTCACCATGATCGGCATCATGGTCGGCGCCCTCGTGGCCGCGATCGGTGTCGTGGTCGCCGCCGTCTGGCTGTTCTGGGTCGGCATGGGCGTCGTGGCCGTGGCGCTCGTCGGCGGCCTCGTGCTCCGCAACATGGGCTACGGGCAGAAGAAGCAGGACGCGCGGTGACGCAGCCGCCGGGACCGGGCCCGCACGACGGCACGCCCCCGCAGGACGGGTCGCAGGCGCCGTACGGCTCGTCGGTGCCCGGCGGCGCGCAGCACCCCGGCCCGCAGGACCCGGACCAGGGCTACGCCGGGCAGCAGCAGCCCGGTCACCCGTACCCGGGCCAGCAGTACCCCGGGCAGCCGTACCCCGGCCAGCAGTACCCGGGCCAGCCGTACCCGGCAGGCGCCTACGCGCCGCCGCCGTACTACCCGAAGAACAACCTCGCGATCTGGTCCCTCGTCCTGGGCATCGCCGCGTTCGTGCTCAGCTGCGGCTTCTTCACGGGCATCCCCGCGGTCATCGTGGGCAACGCGGCGAAGCGTGCCGTCGCGGAGGGCCAGGCGGACAACGACGGCATGGCGACGGCGGGGATCATCCTCGGCTGGGTCGCGATCGGCCTGTCCGCGATCGGTCTGCTGCTCCTGCTGGTGTTCTTCCCCGCCGTCCTCGCCTGGGTCGGCACGATCCCCGACCAGTACTGACGGGGCGGTCACGTGACGTCCGAGGCGGTGCGCCGACGGCTGGTGCCGCGCGAGGCCGTGGCGCCGCTCGCCGTCGGTGCGCTCGTCGCGGCCGCGACGGCGTACGTGGGCGCAGTCGACCCGAACCGCCCGGGCCACTACGTCACGTGCCCGCTGCTCGCCCTGACGGGCCTCGCGTGCCCCGGGTGCGGAGGCCTGCGCGCCACGCACGACCTCGTGCACCTCGACCTGGCCGCGGCCTGGTCCATGAACCCGCTGTGGGTCGTCGTCGCGCCTCTGCTCGTCGTGCTGTGGGGCCTGTGGCTCGCCCGTGCGTGGCGCGGCCGCCCCGCGCCGCGCGTGCCCGCGGGGGTGGCGTGGACGTCGCTCGCCGTGCTCGTGCTCTTCGGGGTGCTGCGCAACGTGCCCGCTCTGGTCCCGTGGCTCGGCCCGGTGGCCGCCTGAGCCGGCGGCCGTGACTGCGACCGGCCGCGCCGCGCGCGTCTCGGGGGCTGGGCCGTGGTCATCGTCACTCGGGGGCGGCTCTACGATGGCAGGTACCTCCCTGTCAACGGGTCGGCCCGAACCTGTGGGTGCACGCCGGCCGACCGGCCCGGCAGGGGGCGGGACGACACGGGGAGTGGTGGGACGATGACGGTGCTGGACGACATCGTCGCGGGTGTGCGCGAGGACCTCGCGGCACGCCAGGCGACGACCTCGCTCGACGAGCTCAAGGAACGAGCCGCCCGCGTCCCCGGTGCGCTCGAGTGCGTGAGCCGCCTCAAGGCGGACGACGCCGTGGCCGTCATCGCCGAGGTGAAGCGGTCGAGCCCCAGCAAGGGCGCGCTCGCGTCCATCTCCGACCCGGCCGAGCTCGCGGGGGAGTACGAGAAGGGCGGCGCGGCCGCGATCTCGGTGCTCACCGAGCAGCGGCGGTTCAACGGGAGCCTCGCCGACCTCGACGCCGTCCGGGCGCGGGTCGACGTCCCCGTGCTCCGCAAGGACTTCGTCGTGACGCCGTACCAGGTGTGGGAGGCGCGCGCCCACGGCGCGGACATCGTGCTCCTCATCGTCGCGGCGCTCGAGCAGACGGTGCTCACGTCGCTCGTCGAGCGCGTGCACTCGCTCGGCATGACCGCGCTCGTCGAGGTCCACACGCTCGACGAGGTCACGCGCGCGCTCGACGCCGGGGCGCGGGTCGTCGGCGTCAACTCGCGCGACCTCAAGACGCTCGACGTCGACCGCACGACCTTCGCGCGCCTCGCGCCCGCGATCCCCGACGAGGTCGTCCGCGTGGCCGAGTCCGGCGTGCGCGGGCCGCACGACGTCATGGACTACGCCCGCTCCGGCGCGCACGCCGTGCTGGTCGGCGAGGCGCTCGTGACCGACGACGCGCCGCGCTCGTCCGTCGCCGACCTCGTCGCGGCCGGGTCGCACCCGTCGCTGTGGTCCGTGCGGCCCTGAGGCACGACGGCACCGTCCGTCACGCCGCAGGCGCCGCGCCCCGGCCCAGCACACCCCACCACGCAGGAGGACCGGCCCCGTGCCCGACTCGACACCATCGACCACCCCTCCGAGCGGCGCGCACTCCGTCCGCGCCGACCTGGCGCGCTCCCTCGCGACCCAGGAGGGCCCCTACTTCGGCGAGTTCGGCGGGCGCTATGTGCCCGAGGCGCTCGTCGCCGCGCTCGACGAGCTCGAGACCGAGTACCGCAAGGCGCTCGACGACCCGGCGTTCGTGACCGAGCTCGCGCGCCTTCAGCGCGAGTACACCGGCCGCCCGAGCCCGCTCACGGAGGTGCCCCGCTTCGCGGAGCACGCCGGCGCCTCGCGCGTGTTCCTCAAGCGCGAGGACCTCAACCACACCGGCTCGCACAAGATCAACAACGTCCTCGGCCAGGCGCTGCTCGTCAAGCGCATGGGCAAGAAGCGCGTGATCGCCGAGACGGGCGCCGGCCAGCACGGCGTCGCGACGGCGACGGCCGCGGCCCTGCTCGACCTCGAGTGCGTCGTGTACATGGGCGAGGAGGACACGCGGCGCCAGGCGCTGAACGTCGCGCGCATGCGCCTCCTCGGCGCCGAGGTCGTCCCCGTGACGATCGGCCAGCGCACCCTCAAGGACGCGATCAACGAGGCGCTGCGCGACTGGGTCGCCAACGTCGACACGACGCACTACCTGCTCGGCACCGTGACCGGGCCCCACCCGTTCCCCGAGATGGTGCGCGAGTTCCACCGCGTCATCGGCGAGGAGGCGCGCACGCAGATCCTCGACCGCATCGGGCGCCTGCCCGACGCGCTCGCCGCGTGCGTGGGCGGCGGCTCGAACGCGCTCGGGCTCTTCAACGCCTTCCTCGACGACGAGGGCGTCGAGCTCTTCGGCTTCGAGGCGGGGGGCGAGGGCATCGAGACGGGCCGCCACGCGGCCCGCTTCAGCGGCGGCGCGCCGGGCGTCCTGCACGGCGCGCGCTCGTACCTCCTCCAGGACGAGGACGGCCAGACCCTGCCGAGCCACTCGGTGTCGGCGGGTCTCGACTACCCGAGCGTCGGGCCGGCCCACTCGTGGCTCCACGACATCGGCCGCGCGACGTACCTGCCCGTGACCGACGCCGAGGCGATGGACGCGTTCCGGCTGCTGTGCCGCACCGAGGGGATCATCCCGGCGATCGAGTCGGCCCACGCCCTCGCGGGCGCGCTGCGGGTCGGGCGCGAGGCCGCGGCCGCGGGCCGCACCGACCACGTGATCCTCGTGAACCTCTCGGGGCGCGGGGACAAGGACGTGGCGACCGCCGCCCGGTGGTTCGACCTCGTGGACGACGACGCGATCGCCGAGACGGCGACGGGCACGGAGGGACAGCTGTGAGCGCCGCCCAGACCCAGGACGCACCCGGGGCGTCGACGCCGGGGACGGCGTCGGCCACCGCCCGCCGTCTGCTCGAGCTGCGCGCGGAGGGTCGCGCGGGGCTCGTCGGCTACCTGCCGGTCGGCTTCCCGACGGTCGACCGCTCCGTCGAGGCGGCGCTCGCGCTCGTGGACTCGGGCGTGGACGTGCTCGAGCTCGGCATCCCGTACACGGACCCCGTCATGGACGGACCGGTCATCCAGGCCGCTGCCCAGGCGGCGCTCGACGGCGGTGCGCGCGTCGCGGACGTCTTCCGCGTCGTCGCGGCCGTCACGGAGCGCACGGGCGGACGCGTGCCGGTGCTCGTCATGACGTACTGGAACCCCGTGCTGCGCTACGGCGTCGACGCGTTCGCGCGCGACCTCGCGGCGGCCGGGGGAGCCGGGCTCATCACGGCCGACCTCGTCCCCGACGAGGGCCGCGCGTGGCTGGACGCCGCCGAGGCGCACGGTCTCGACCGCGTGTTCCTCGTCGCGCCGAGCTCGACGCCGGAGCGCCTCCGGCTCACCGCGCGCGCGTCGCGCGGCTTCGTCTACGCGGCCTCGACGATGGGCGTCACGGGCGTGCGCGCCGCCGTCGGGCCCCAGGCCGCGCGGCTCGTCGCCGACACGCGCGCGGCGGGCGCCGAGCTCGTGTGCGTCGGCCTCGGCGTCTCCACGGCCGAGCAGGCCGCGGAGGTCGCGCGCTACGCCGACGGCGTCATCGTCGGCTCGGCGTTCGTCCGGCCCCTGCTGGGTGACGCCCCGTGGGACGAGCGGCTCGCCGCGCTCCGCACGGTCGCCGCCTCGCTGGCGGCCGGGGTGCGGTCCGCCCGCCAGGAGCAGCCCGGCACGACGACGCCCGGCGGGGTGGTCGCATGAGCGCCGCGCTCGCCGTCGGGCAGCTCGTGGAGGCCGCGGGCGCCCTGCCCTCGGCGATCCCGAGCCCGCCCCAGCACACCTGGTACCTCGGGCCGTTCCCCATCCGCGCCTACGCGCTCGCGATCCTCGCCGGGATCGGCGTCGCCCTGTGGCTCACGCGCCGCCGCTGGGTCGAGCGCGGGGGAGAGGCCGACGACGTCCTGGAGATCGCGTTCTGGGCGGTCCCGTTCGGGATCGTCGGCGGGCGGCTCTACCACGTCTTCTCGACGCCCGACCCGTACTGGGGCCCGAACGGGGATCCCGTCCGCGCGCTGTACGTGTGGGAGGGCGGCCTCGGCATCTGGGGCGCGGTCGCGCTCGGCGCGGTCGGCGCGTACATCGGGTGCCGGCGCCAGCGTGTGAGCTTCCCGGCGTTCGCGGACGCGCTCGCCCCGGGGCTGCTCCTCGCGCAGGCCGTCGGCCGCCTCGGCAACTGGTTCAACCAGGAGCTGTTCGGCTCGCCCACGACGCTGCCGTGGGGCCTGCGGGTCGACGACTCGGTCGCCGCCGCGGCCGGCTACCCGCCGGGCACGCTGTTCCACCCGACGTTCCTCTACGAGATGGTCTGGAACATCGCGGCTGCCCTGCTCCTGATCTACCTGGACCGTCGGTTCCGGCTCGGTCATGGTCGGGTATTCTGGCTCTACGTCTTCGTCTACACGCTCGGTCGGGTGTGGATCGAGATGCTGCGCATCGACGAGGCCGAGCTCGTCCTCGGTCTCCGGCTGAACGTCTGGACCTCGATCCTGGTCGGTGTCGGTGCGTTGGTAGCGTTTATCGTTGTCGGGCGTCGCCACCCCGGGCGCGAGGAGACGGTGTCCCTCGACGCGCCGGGCGAGGCGCCCGCCACGGAGCCCACGGAGCCGGTCGAGGAGTCGACCGACGCCGCGGACCCCGAGAAGACCGCGGACTCCGACGACTCGGAGGAGTCCGAGCAGGCAGATGCCGCGCGACCAGACCCCGGTCGCTGAGCCTCCGTCACTCAACGGCGATTCCGCCGGGCGACCGCCCGGTGGTTCCGTCATGTCCACCAGGGCCGACGACGTCCCGAACCCCCCCAGCTGGAACCAGCCCGGCCGTCTCGGTCGGGCGCCTGTGAGGACGGTGTTGATGACCACGCCGCAGTATCGGGACGCGCACCGGGCACCCGCCCTGTCCGCCCCTCCCACGGCATCCGGTCTGTACGACCCCGCCGCCGAGCACGACGCGTGCGGCGTCGCCTTCGTGGCGACGCTCCGCGGCACGCCCGGACGCGACATCGTGGACGCGGGGCTCACGGCCCTGCTCAACCTGGACCACCGCGGCGCGGTGGGCGCCGAGGAGAACAGCGGCGACGGCGCGGGGATCCTCACGCAGATCCCCGACGCCTTCGTGCGCGACGTGGTCGACGCCGAGCTCCCGCCCGCCGGGCACTACGCCATCGGCATGGCGTTCCTCCCGCAGGACCCCGAGGCGGCCGCCGCCACGGCCCGCGCGGTCGAGGCGATCGCCGCCGAGGAGAAGCTCGAGGTCCTCGCCTGGCGCGACGTCCCCGTGACGGCCGACCTCGTGGGCCCGAGCGCGCGCGCCTCGATGCCGTTGTTCCGTCAGGTCGTCGTGGCCGACCCGTCGCGCGAGCTGGCCGGCGTCGACCTCGACCGCCGGACCTACCGCCTGCGCAAGCGCGCGGAGAACGAGCTCGGTCTCTTCTTCGCGTCGCTGTCGGCGCGCACGCTCACCTACAAGGGCATGCTCACGACGGCGCAGCTCGAGCCGTTCTTCCCCGACCTGTCCGACCCGCGGTACGCGAGCGAGATCGCGCTCGTGCACTCGCGGTTCTCGACGAACACGTTCCCGTCCTGGCCGCTCGCGCAGCCGTTCCGGATGATCGCGCACAACGGCGAGATCAACACGGTGCGCGGCAACCGGAACTGGATGGCCGCGCGCGAGGGCACGCTCGCGAGCGACGCCCTCGGCGACCTCGCGCCGCTGCTCCCGGTCTGCTCCGACGGCTCGAGCGACTCGGCGAGCTTCGACGAGGTGCTGGAGCTGCTGCACCTGTCGGGCCGCTCGCTGCCGCACGCCGTGCTCATGATGGTCCCGGAGGCGTGGGAGAACCACGCCGAGATGGACCCGGACCTGCGCGCGTTCTACGAGTACCACTCGACGCTCATGGAGCCGTGGGACGGCCCCGCGTGCCTCAACTTCACCGACGGCACCCTCATCGGCGCGGTCCTCGACCGCAACGGCCTGCGCCCCGGGCGCTACTGGGTCACGGAGGACGGCCTCGTCGTGCTCGCGAGCGAGGCGGGCGTGCTCGACCTCGACCCCGCGACGATCGTCCGCAAGGGCCGTCTCGAGCCGGGCCGCATGTTCCTCGTCGACACCGGCCAGGGCCGGATCATCGAGGACGAGGAGATCAAGTCCCAGCTCGCGGCGCAGCGCCCGTACGCGCGGTGGGTCGCGGAGAACGCGGTCTACCTCGACCAGCTCCCCGAGCGCGAGCACGTCGCGCACAGCCCCGCGTCGGTCGAGCGCCGCCAGCGTGCCTTCGGGTACACGCAGGAGGAGCTCAAGGTCATCCTCACGCCGATGGCCAACACGGGCGCCGAGCCTCTCGGCGCCATGGGCACGGACACGCCCATCGCCGTCCTCGCGAAGCGCCCGCGCCTGCTGTTCGACTACTTCACGCAGATGTTCGCGCAGGTCACGAACCCGCCGCTGGACGCGATCCGCGAGGAGCTCGTCACGTCGATCGGCGGGGCGATCGGCCCCGAGCCGAACCTGCTCGTCGACACCCCGGAGCACGCGCGCAAGCTCATGCTGCCGTTCCCGGTGCTCGACAACGACCAGCTCGCGAAGATCATCCGCGTCGACAAGGACCCGAACCTCGCGGGCGTCTTCCGCGCCGTGACGATCAAGGGCCTGTACCGCGTGGCGGGCGGCGGCGAGTCGCTGCTCGCGCGGCTCGAGGAGATCTTCGCCGAGGTCGACGCGCACGTCGCCGCCGGCGCGAGCTTCATCGTGCTGTCGGACCGCGACTCGGACGCCGAGCACGCGCCGATCCCGTCGCTCCTGCTGTCGAGCGCGGTGCACCACCACCTCCTGCGGCGTCACACGCGCACGCAGGTGTCGCTCGTCGTCGAGGCGGGGGACGTGCGCGAGGTGCACCACGTCGCGCTCCTCATCGGCTACGGCGCCGCCGCGGTGAACCCCTACCTCGCCATGGAGACCGTCGAGGATCTCGCGCGCCGTGGCTACCTCGCGGTCGACCCGGCCAAGGCTGTCGCGAACCTCATCAAGGGCCTCGGCAAGGGCGTCCTCAAGGTCATGAGCAAGATGGGCATCTCGACCATCTCCTCCTACCGCGGCGCCCAGGTCTTCGAGGCCGTGGGTCTCTCGCACGACCTCGTGCAGGCGTTCTTCACGGGCACGACGTCGCGCCTCAGCGGGATCGGGCTCGACGTCGTCGCGGCCGAGGTCGCGGCGCGCCACGTGGACGCGTACCCGCGCTCCGGCAACCACCGCCCGCACGTCCGCCTGACCACGGGCGGCGAGTACCAGTGGCGCCGCGACAGCGAGGAGCACCTGTTCGACCCGGAGACGGTCTTCCGTCTCCAGCACTCGACGCGCGAGCGCCGGTTCGACATCTTCCGCGAGTACACGCACCGCGTGGACGAGCAGTCCTCGCGGCTCATGACGCTGCGCGGCCTCCTCGAGCTGCGCGAGGGCGAGCGCCCCGCGGTGCCGCTCGACGAGGTCGAGCCCGTGAGCGAGATCGTCAAGCGCTTCAACACCGGCGCGATGTCGTACGGCTCCATCTCGGCCGAGGCCCACGAGACCCTCGCGATCGCGATGAACCGCCTCGGCGGTCGGTCGAACACGGGCGAGGGCGGCGAGGACCCGGAGCGCCTGTACGACCCGGAGCGTCGCTCGAAGGTCAAGCAGATCGCGTCGGGCCGCTTCGGCGTCACGAGCGAGTACCTGACGAACGCCGACGACATCCAGATCAAGCTCGCCCAGGGCGCCAAGCCCGGCGAGGGCGGTCAGCTCCCGGGCCACAAGGTGTACCCGTGGGTCGCGAAGACCCGGCACTCCACGCCGGGCGTCGGCCTCATCTCGCCGCCGCCGCACCACGACATCTACTCGATCGAGGACCTCGCGCAGCTCATCCACGACGCGAAGAACGCGAACCCGGCGGCGCGCGTCCACGTCAAGCTCGTCTCCGAGTTCGGCGTCGGCACGGTCGCGACGGGCGTGTCCAAGGCGCACGCGGACGTCGTCCTCATCTCGGGCCACGACGGCGGCACGGGCGCGAGCCCGCTCACGTCGCTCAAGCACGCGGGCACGCCGTGGGAGATCGGCCTCGCCGAGACGCAGCAGACCCTCGTGCTCAACAACCTGCGCGACCGCATCGTCGTGCAGGTCGACGGGCAGATGAAGACCGGGCGCGACGTCGTCGTGGCCGCGCTGCTCGGGGCCGAGGAGTTCGGCTTCGCGACCGCGCCGATGGTGGTCTCGGGCTGCGTCATGATGCGCGTGTGCCACCTGGACACGTGCCCGGTGGGCGTCGCGACGCAGAACCCGGAGCTGCGGGCCCGGTTCACCGGCAAGCCGGAGTTCGTCGTGAACTTCTTCGAGTTCATCGCGGAGGAGGTGCGCGAGTACCTGGCACGCCTCGGGTTCCGGAGCATCGAGGAGGCGATCGGCCACGTCGAGTACCTGGACACGCGCCAGGCGATCGACCACTGGAAGGCGCAGGGTCTCGACCTCGCGCCCATCCTCGAGAAGCCCGTCCCCGTCGAGGGCGCGTCGCTGCGGAACACGACGACGCAGGACCACGGCCTGGAGAAGGCGCTCGACAACCAGCTCGTCGCGCTGGCCGAGGACGCGCTCGAGCGGCGCGAGCCGGTGCGGATCTCGCTGCCGGTCCGCAACGTCAACCGCACGGTCGGCACGATGCTCGGCCACGAGGTGACCAAGCGCTTCCGCGGCGAGGGCCTGCCGGACGACACGATCGACGTGACCCTCACGGGGTCCGCCGGCCAGTCGCTCGGCGCCTTCCTCCCGCGCGGCGTCACGCTGCGCCTGTTCGGGGACGCGAACGACTACGTCGGCAAGGGCCTGTCGGGCGGGCGGATCGTCGTGCGGCCGGACCGCAACGCGGTCCTCACCGGGTCGAGCAACGTCGTCGCCGGGAACGTCATCGGCTACGGCGCGACGTCGGGCGAGATCTTCCTGCGCGGTCGCGTCGGGGAGCGCTTCGGCGTCCGCAACTCGGGCGCGACGCTCGTCGTCGAGGGCGTGGGCGACCACGGGTGCGAGTACATGACGGGCGGCACGGTCGTCGTGCTGGGCCCGACCGGGCGCAACTTCGGCGCCGGCATGTCCGGCGGCACCGCGTACGTGCTCGACCTGCGCGAGAGCGCCGTGAACACGAGCGCGCTCGCGACCGGCGAGCTCGGGCTGAGCCCGCTCGAGGACGCCGAGGTCGCGCTCGTCGAGCGGCTCGTCCGCCGTCACCACGAGGAGACCGGGTCGCCGCTCGCGGCCGAGCTGCTCGAGGACTTCGCCACGGCGGTGCAGCGCCTCACGCGCGTCCTGCCGACCGACTTCGCCCGCATGCGCTCGGCGCTCGAGAAGGCCGAGTCGGCCGGTCTCGACCCGGCCGCGCCCGGCGTGTGGGACCAGATCTTGGAGGTGGCCCGTGGCTGACCCCCGCGGATTCCTGAAGGTGCGGGAGCGCGAGCTCCCGCCGAACCGCCCGGTGGCCGTGCGCCTGCGGGACTGGAAGGACGTGCACGCGCACCTCGAGGAGGGCCAGCCGTTCCTCAAGGAGCAGGCGGGCCGCTGCATGGACTGCGGCATCCCGTTCTGCCACCAGGGCTGCCCGCTCGGGAACCTCATCCCCGAGTGGAACGACCTCGTCTACCGCGAGCAGTGGGCCGACGCGATCGACCGCCTCCACGAGACGAACAACTTCCCGGAGTTCACCGGTCGCGTGTGCCCGGCGCCGTGCGAGTCGAGCTGCGTGCTCGGCATCAACCAGCCGCCCGTGACGATCAAGAACGTCGAGGTCTCGATCATCGACGAGGCCTTCGAGCGCGGGTACGTCACGCCCCAGGTGCCCCAGCGGCTCACGGGCTTCACGGTCGCGGTTGTCGGGTCCGGCCCCGCCGGGCTCGCCGCCGCGCAGCAGCTCACGCGCGCCGGGCACACCGTCGCGGTGTACGAGCGCGACGACGCCGTCGGAGGCCTGCTGCGCTACGGCATTCCCGACTTCAAGCTCGAGAAGCACCACATCGACCGCCGCGTCGCGCAGATGGAGGCCGAGGGCACGCGGTTCCGCCCCGGCGTCGAGATCGGCGTCGACATCACGTGGGACGACCTGCGGGCGCGGTACGACGCCGTCGTGGTCGCGACCGGCGCGACGGTGCCGCGCGACCTGTCGGTGCCCGGGCGCGAGCTCGACGGCATCCACTTCGCGATGGACTTCCTGCACCAGGCGAACGCGGTCGTGGCGGGGCACGAGGTGCCCGACCAGATCACGGCCACGGGCAAGCACGTCATCGTCATCGGTGGCGGCGACACGGGCTCGGACTGCCTCGGCACCTCGCTGCGCCAGGGCGCGGCGAGCGTCACGACGCTCGCGATCGGCAAGCAGCCGCCGCTCGAGCGGTCCGCGACCCAGCCGTGGCCGACCGACCCGATCGTGTTCGAGGTGTCCTCGTCCCACGAGGAGGGCGGCGAGCGCGAGTTCCTCGCGTCGACCGTCGCGTTCCTCGGTGACGAGAACGGGGCCGTGCGCGCGCTGCGCGTCGCGGAGACCGAGTACCTGCCCGATGGCCGTCGCGTGCCCAAGGAGGGCACCGAGCGCGAGATCCCCGCGGACCTCGTGCTCGTCGCGATGGGCTTCACCGGACCGGAGACGGCTGCCCTCACGACCCAGACCGGCGCGGACCTCACGGGGCGCGGCCTCGTGGCGCGCGGCGACGACTTCGCGTCGTCGCTGCCCGGGGTCTTCGTGGCCGGCGACGCCGGTCGTGGGCAGTCGTTGATCGTGTGGGCGATCGCCGAGGGGCGGGCGGCGGCGGCATCCGTCGACGCCTACCTTCAGGGAGGGACCGAGCTGCCCGCGCCCGTGCGCGCGAACACCGTGTCCTTGCGCGCTTGACGTGCACCCCGACGTCGGATGTCCGGCGCCGGGACGATGAGCGGGGCATCCTAGGGAGGGGCACCCCGCGACGACCGGCTCCTGGCCGGTCGGAAGACTAGAGGCTGGAGATATGCGCAGAGCAAAGATCGTCTGCACCATCGGACCCGCGACCGAGTCGAAGGAGCAGCTCCGCGCGCTCGTCGACGCGGGCATGGACGTGGCGCGGATCAACCGCAGCCACGGCAGCGCCGAGGAGCACGCGGCCGTCTACCACGGCGTGCGCGAGGCCGCCGCCGAGTCGGGCCGCTCCGTGGCCGTCCTCGTCGACCTCCAGGGGCCGAAGATCCGTCTGGGCCGCTTCGCGGGCGACGAGAAGCACTGGCTCGAGGAGGGTGACACCTTCACGATCACGACCGAGGACGTCGTCGGGACCAAGGAGCTCGTCTCCACGACGCACAAGGGCCTGCCGGGCGACGCCCGCGTCGGCGACCCGATCCTCATCGACGACGGCAAGGTGCTCGTCCGCGTCACCGCCGTCGAGGGCCCGCGCGTCGTCACGCGCGTCGAGGTCGCCGGTCCGGTGTCGAACAACAAGGGCCTGAACCTCCCGGGTGTCGCGGTCTCCGTGCCGGCGCTCTCCGAGAAGGACCAGGACGACCTGCGCTGGGCCCTCAAGCTCGGCGCGGACATCATCGCGCTGTCGTTCGTGCGGTCCGCGAAGGACTTCGAGGACGTCAAGCGGATCATGGACGAGGAGGGCCGCACGGTCCCCGTCGTCGCCAAGATCGAGAAGCCGCAGGCCGTCGACAACCTCGCCGAGATCGTCGACGCGTTCGACGGCGTCATGGTCGCCCGCGGCGACCTCGCGGTCGAGCTCCCGCTGGAGCAGGTGCCGCTCGTCCAGAAGCGCATCGTCGAGCTCGCGCGTCGCAACGCGAAGCCCGTCATCGTCGCCACGCAGGTGCTCGAGTCCATGACGAACTCGCCGCGCCCGACGCGCGCCGAGGCGTCCGACTGCGCCAACGCCGTCCTCGACGGCGCCGACGCGGTCATGCTCTCGGGCGAGACGAGCGTGGGCGAGTACCCGATCCTCACGGTCCAGACGATGGCCCGGATCATCGAGGCGACGGAGGAGGCGGGCCGCGAGCGCATCGCGCCGCTCGGCTCGACGCCGCACACCCGCGGTGGCGCCATCACGCGCGCGGCGGCCGAGATCGGCGAGATCCTCGGTGCGAAGTACCTCGCGACCTTCACGCAGTCGGGCGACTCGGCGCGCCGCATGTCGCGCCTGCGCTCGTCCATCCCGCTGCTCGCGTTCACGCCGCGCGAGCACGTGCGCAACGTCCTGTCGCTCACGTGGGGCACCCAGACGTACCAGGTGCCCGAGGTGGAGAACACCGACGCGATGGTCGGCCAGGTCGACACGACCCTGCAGGCCAACGGCCTCGCCGAGGTCGGCGACCTCGTGGTCGTCGTCTCCGGTGCCCCCGTGGGCCAGCCGGGCACGACGAACTCGATCCTCGTGCACAAGATCGGCGACCACTCCGACACCCGGAACTGACGTCCGGAGCTCGCACCGGAGCTGACGCCGCGCGCCCGCCACGGGCGCTCGTGCTGCCCGACGGCGGCGCCCCCTGCGCGGGGGCGCCGCCGTCGGTCGTCCTGCGCGCTCGGGAAAGCCCGCGACACGGCCCCCGGCGCGCCCCTACCCTCGCGGGATGCGAGCCGTGCCTGCATCCCTGGACCCCGCGGTCGTGCGTCGGGTCGACGCGCGGCTGGACGCCGTCGTGCGCGACGAGGGCGTCGAGGTCCCGCTCGCGGTGGAGAGCGGCAGCCGGGCGTGGGGGTTCCCGTCGCCGGACTCGGACTACGACTGCCGCTTCGTGTACGTGCGCCCGGAGGCCGACTACCTCGACCCCTGGCCGTGGCGCGACGTCGTCGAGACGCCGCTCGACGCGGTGCTGGACGTCAACGGGTGGGACCTCGTCAAGGCCGTGCGGCTGCTCGTCCGCGGGAACGCGACGTTGCTGGAGTGGCTGCGCTCGCCGATCGTCTACCGCGGCGACCCCGCGTTCCGCGCGGACCTGCTCGCGCTCGCCGAGCGGGTCGTCGACCGCGACGCCGTGCGGCGCCACTACCTGCACGTCGCGCTGGGCCAGCGGGAGCGCTGGTGGACCGCGGACGACGTGCCGCTCAAGAAGCACTTCTACGTCCTGCGCCCGGCCGCGACGCTGCGCTGGCTGCGCGTGCGGCCGGACGCCGTCCCGCCCATGCGCCTCGCGACGCTGCTCGACGAGGGCGAGGCACCGAGCGCGGTGGTGCAGGAGGCGTCCGGGCTCGTCGCGCTCAAGGCGGTCTCGCGCGAGATGGGCGCGGGCCCGGTCCCGGCCGTGCTCCGCCGGTTCGTCGACGACGAGCTCGCCGCCGCCTCGGCGGCCGCGACGGTGGCGGGAGCCGGGTCCCTGACGGCGCGTTCGGTGGCGGGGGATTTCTTCCGGTCGGCGGTCGCGCGGTACGGCCCGGCGGGGTCGCGGTCGACGGCGGCTGCGAGCGCGCCGGGCGTCGCGTCGGGGGAGTGGCGGTGACCGACGGGCGCGCGCCTCGCTCGAGCGAGCACGGCGGGTCGGCCCTACGCTCGCGTGGGTGACCAGCGACCAGATCGAGGACGTCGACCAGGACCTCTACGCGGCGGCGAGCGACCCCGACGCCGACGGCGCGGCGGCCGCCGCGCGCGAGGCGACCTTTCGTGCGCTCGTCGCGCGCCGCGACGCGCGCGAGACCGCGGAGGCGGCCGCCGGCGTCTGCGAGCAGGTCCAGCAGGTGGCGGAGGCCGCCGAGCGCAGCGCGCAGGATGCGCTGCGGTCCGCGACCGTCGCGCACGCCGCCGCTCTCCTCGGCGACGAGGCGATCGCCCGGCAGGCGGCGCGCGACGCGAGCGCCGCCGCCCGGGAGGCCGCGCGCGAGGCGGTCGTGCTGGACAGGGCGCGGCCCGAGCTCTAGACGGCGTCGGTCCGTGCGCGGGGCCCGTCGCCCGTCCGTCCCGTCCCGAGCCCCGCGGCGCCGCTCGTCCTCGCCCTCTACCCTGGGCCCAGCGCTCGGCGACCGCTCGGTGCTGACCATCCAGCCACCGGTCGACGGTGGGAGAGCGAGGTCCGTCGTGCCCCGAGCGCACCGGCGCGGGCGCTCCTCGGGGGGCGCGGTCCTTCCGGCCCTCCAGGAGCGGTACGACCTGATCGACGGGGTGCGGGTGTACTCCGTCGTCGCGGAGCCGTACCGGGTGCAATGCCCGGAGGCCCGCGCCGTACCCGCGGACGTGGTCCTCGTGCACGGGCTCGCGCTGTCGACGCGGTACCTGGAGCCGGGCGTCCGCCGGCTCGGGACGGACCGCCGCACCGCAGCCTTGGACCTGCCGGGCGTCGGGCGCAGCGGCCGCCCGCCGCACCTGCCGTCGATGGCCGAGATGGCGGACGTCGTGGCCCGCTGGATGGACGGGCTCGGCATGACGGGCGCGGACGTCGTCGGGCACTCGTTGGGCTGCCAGATCGTCAGCCATCTCGCCGCGGAGCGGCCCGACCTGGTCCGGCGGGTCGTGCTCGTCGGCCCCTCTCGGGACCCGGAGCACCCCCGGTGGTGGCAGAGCGCGTGGCGCCTGCTCCTCGACGGCCCGCGCGAGAGGTGGTCGCTGCTGCCGATCGCCGTCGTGGACTACCTGCGGGCCGGTCCGGTCGCGGCGGTGCGGGCCCTGAAGCAGGCGCGCCGCGCCGAGGTCAGCCACCTGGTGCAGAGCATCACGCAGCCCGTCCTCGTGGTCGTCGGGGACCGCGACCCGCTCGTCTCGGGGACGTGGGCCCGCCGCCTCGTCGACGCGCTGCCCGACGGGCGGCTCGTCACGGTCCCGGGGGCTCCGCACGGGCTGCCGTACTCGAGCGTCGAGTCCTTCGTCGCGACGACGCGGGAGTTCCTCGACCGCGACGAGCCGTGACGTCGAGCACCGTACGCCTGCCGAGATGAGGGGTGCCCCGGGTGGGATTCGAACCCACACTGGATCGGGTTTGAGCCGAACGCCTCTGCCGGTTGGGCTACCGGGGCCGCGCGCGGAGGTGTCCAGCCGGGTTCCGCCGCGCGGGCACCATCGAACCACACGCGCGCGCCTTCACGAGAATCACACTCCTCGGAGGGTGAAACGCGGGGGCGGCACCCGGTGCGGCGCACTACGATGAGTCCCGTGAGTGACCAGACAGCGCAGCCCGAGGACAAGCAGCCGCTCGACCTGCCCCCGATGATCGAGCCCGAGCCCGCCGCCACCCCCGCCCCGTCGGGTCGCGCCGCGCGCCGCGCCGTCGTCGCGGAGGACGAGGCCCTGATCCGTCTCGACGTCGTCGAGACGCTGCGGGACGCCGGGTTCGACGTCGTCGGCGAGGCCGGCGACGGTGCGACGGCGGTGAAGCTGGCGCTCGAGCTCAAGCCCGACGTCGTGGTCATGGACGTGAAGATGCCCGAGCTCGACGGCATCTCCGCGGCGGAGCAGATCGGCAAGGCGCACGCCGCCCCGGTCGTCCTGCTGACGGCGTTCTCGCAGGCGGAGCTCGTCGAGCGGGCGCGCGACGCCGGCGCCATGGCGTACGTCGTCAAGCCGTTCACCCCGGCTGACCTGCTGCCTGCGGTCGAGATCGCGATCTCGCGCTACTCGCAGATCTCGGCCCTCGAGTCCGAGGTGGCCGACCTCGCGGAGCGCTTCGAGACGCGCAAGCGTGTCGACCGTGCGAAGGGCCTGCTCATGACGAAGATGGGCCTGTCGGAGCCGGAGTCGTTCCGCTGGATCCAGAAGACGTCGATGGACCGCCGCCTCACGATGCGCGAGGTCGCGGACGCCGTCATCGAGCAGGTCGGCGGCGCCTGAGCCGCCCGCCACGCCCGGCGCGCCGCGCGGGGGTCCTGATCAGGACCTTTGTCACGGGGCTCCGGGCGGGCTATCGTCTTGGACTGGCGTCCAGCAGTTCCGGGGCGGTGAACACGGTCGCCACGTAGTGCTCATGTCGACGGCCGACGGTGCTGTCCGAGCGACGTGGACCTTCTCACGCCCCACGTCCCTCGGTGCCGCCGCCGGTCCCACGGTGCGAACGAGGAGGAGCGCAGTGCGCCCAGCAGTGGAGGTCAGGCCCGCGGTCGGTGACGACCTGCCGGGGATCGCTGTGCTGTGCTCGGAGGCACGCCGCGAGTCGGCGTCCGGGGCACAGATCTGCGCGCCCGACGAGGACCGCCTGGTCCGGCACCTGTCAGTGCTGCTCACCCTGCCCGGCGGCAACGTGCTCGTCGCCCTGCACGACGGCCGCCCCGTCGGGTTCGTCCTGGCCCGCGTGCTCGACCCGCACCTGTTCGCGGACGAGCCGAGCCTGTACGTCGAGGCGGTGTACGTGGGGGAGGACGCCCGGCGCCGCGGCGTGGGTCACGCGCTCCTCAGCGCGACGGCCGAGCTCGCCGCGTCGTCCGGCGCGACGCACGTCTACTCCGTGCCCATCCCCGGTTCCCGAGGCGTGCAGCGCTTCCTCGCGCGACTGGGCTTCGGCCCGGTGGCCGGGCACCGCGTCGTCTCGACGGCGGTCCTGCAGCGCCGGCTCGCGGCCGACCTCACCCCGGCCCGCCGGGGCACGCGCTCCCTCGAGGACCTCATCGCGCGCCGTCGGCGCGCCCGCACCGAGACGATGTCGGGGCCGGTCGACCTGCGCGAGTTCCAGGCCGAGTACAACAGCCGCGCGGGCGTGGTGACGCCGGCCGACACGCGCGAGACCCTGCCCGGCTGAGCCGGGCTCTCGCGCCCTGCGGCCGGCGTCGCCCCGGTCAGCCCTGCGCGAGGATCATGCACGTGAGGCGCGCCGTGCACACGCGGCGCCCCTCGTCGTCGGACACGACGATCTCGTAGCTCGCCGTCGTGCGCCCGCGGTGCACCGCGACCGCCTCGCCGTGCACCCAGCCGTCGCGCACCCCCCGGTGGTGCGTCGCGTTCACCTCGATGCCCACGGCCGCGCGGCCGGGCCCGCCGTGCAGCTGCGCGGCGATGGACCCCAGCGTCTCGGCGAGGACGACGGACGCGCCCCCGTGCAGCAGCCCCGCGGGCTGCGTGTTGCCCGCCACGGGCATGCGTGCGGTGACACGGTCGGCCCCCACCTCGCCCAGCTCGATGCCCATGCGCTCGATGAGCGTCCCCTCGGTGCGCAGGCCCATCGCCTCGTAGGCGTGGCGCGGGGCGTCGGGTGTCGACGGCGTGGCGGGGGACGGCGTCCCGGTCCGGGCGGCGTTCTGGTCGGAACCGTGCGTGTGGGTCATGGGCGATAGGTTGGCACCCGTGACGACCTCCGCGCGACCTCGCCTCCTGCTCATCGACGGACACTCCATGGCCTACCGCGCGTTCTTCGCGCTCCCGGCGGAGAACTTCTCGACGACCACGGGGCAGCACACGAACGCGGTCTACGGGTTCACCTCGATGCTCATCAACCTCCTGCGGGACGAGGAGCCCACGCACGTCGCCGTCGCGTTCGACGCCGGGCGCCAGTCCTTCCGCACCGAGATCCTGCCCAGCTACAAGGGCACGCGGGAGTCCACGCCCGAGCCGTTCCGGGGCCAGGTGCCGCTCATCAAGGAGATCCTGGAGACGCTGCACATCCCCACGCTCGAGCGCGAGGGCTACGAGGCCGACGACATCTTCGCGACCCTCGCGACGCAGGGCGCCGCCGCCGGGATGGAGGTGCTCGTCTGCTCGGGGGACCGAGACTCGTTCCAGCTCGTCGGCCCGGACGTCACGGTGCTCTACCCGAAGAAGGGCGTCTCGGAGCTCGCGCGCATGGACAGCGCCGCCGTCGTCGAGAAGTACGGCGTGCCGCCCGAGCGCTACCCGGACCTCGCCGCCCTCGTCGGCGAGACGTCCGACAACCTGCCGGGCATCCCCGGCGTCGGCCCCAAGACGGCCGCCAAGTGGATCACGGCGTACGGCGACCTCGACGGCCTGCTGGACCACGCGGACGAGATCAAGGGCAAGGCGGGGGAGAACCTGCGGGCGCACCTCGACCAGGTCCGCCTCAACCGGCAGCTCAACGCGCTCCTGCGCGACCTCGAGCTGCCCGTCGGCCCCGACGACCTCGCGACCCGTCCCTGGGACCGCGAGGCCGCCCACCGCGTCCTCGACGCCCTGGAGTTCCGCGCCCTGCGCGACCGGCTCTTCGCGATCGCCCCCGAGGGCGAGGTCGAGGCCGAGGCGGGGTTCGACGTCGCGCTCGCCGACGTCCTGCCGGGGGGCCTGGGCGCCTGGCTGGCCGAGCACGGCACGCGCCCGCTGGGCGTCGAGGTGGCCGGCAAGGCCGTGCCGGGCGGCGGGGACGCGTGGGGCCTCGCGGTGTCCGACGACGCCGGGGCGGCCGTCGCGCTCGAGCTCGCCGACGTCGCGGGCGCCGACGACGAGGCGCTCGCCGCGTGGCTCGCCGACCCGGAGCGGCCCAAGGTCGTGCACGGCGCGAAGTCGGCCTGGCACGAGCTCGCGGCGCGCGGCTACGACCTCGCGGGCGTCACGTTCGACACCGAGCTCGCCGCGTACCTGTGCCACCCCGACCAGCGCGGCTACGACCTGGGCGACCTCGTCGTGCGGCACCTGCACCGCGAGCTCCGCCCGGACACGGAGGCGGGCAACGACGCGCAGGGCGCGCTCGACCTCTCGCTCGACGGCAGCGGCGAGCAGGAGCGCGACGCGGTGCGCGCGCTCGCCGTCGCCCAGCTCGGCGAGGTCCTCGCGGGCGAGCTCGAGGACCGGGGGGCCACGACGCTCCTCGCCGACCTCGAGCTGCCGCTGTCCCAGGTGCTCGCGCGCATGGAGCAGCGCGGCATCGCGGCGGACGTCACGTACCTGCGCGAGCTCGAGCAGCACTTCGGCGACCTCGTCGCGACCGCCGCGTCGGAGGCCTACGCCGTCATCGGGCGCGAGGTGAACCTGGGCTCCCCGAAGCAGCTCCAGGAGGTGCTGTTCGACCAGCTCGGGATGCCCAAGACGAAGAAGATCAAGACGGGCTACACGACCGACGCGTCGGCGCTCGCGGACCTCTTCGTCAAGACGCAGCACCCGTTCCTCGAGCACCTGCTCGCCCACCGCGACGCGTCGCGGCTGCGCCAGACGGTCGAGGGGCTGCTGAAGTCCGTCGCCGACGACGGCCGCATCCACACGACGTTCCAGCAGACGATCGCGGCGACGGGCCGGCTCAGCTCGACCGACCCGAACCTCCAGAACATCCCGATCCGCACCGAGGCGGGCCGGCGCATCCGGCGCGCGTTCGTCGTCGGCGAGGGCTTCGAGACGCTCATGACGGCCGACTACAGCCAGATCGAGATGCGCATCATGGCGCACCTCTCGGGCGACGAGGGCCTCATCGAGGCGTTCCGGTCGGGGGAGGACCTGCACTCCTACGTCGGGTCGCGCGTGTTCGAGGTCCCGGCGGCCGAGGTCACGCCCGCGATGCGCTCGAAGATCAAGGCGATGTCGTACGGCCTCGCGTACGGGCTGTCGGCGTTCGGGCTCTCGCAGCAGCTCACCATCGAGGTGGGCGAGGCCCAGAAGCTCATGGACGACTACTTCGAGCGCTTCGGCGGCGTGCGCGACTACCTCACGGGCGTCGTCGACGAGGCGCGGGCCACGGGCTACACGGCGACCATCCTCGGGCGCCGCCGGTACCTGCCCGACCTCACGAGCGACAACCGGCAGCGCCGCCAGATGGCGGAGCGCATGGCCCTCAACGCGCCGATCCAGGGCAGCGCGGCCGACATCATCAAGGTCGCGATGCTCAACGTGCAGCGGGCGCTCGACGAGCGCGGGCTGCGCTCACGGCTGCTCCTCCAGGTGCACGACGAGCTCGTGGTCGAGGTCGCCCCCGGCGAGCGCGACGCGGTCGAGGAGGTGCTGCGCACGCAGATGGGCGCGGCGGCGGACCTCGACGTGCCGCTCGACGTCTCGGTCGGAGTCGGTGCCACGTGGCACGAGGCGGGTCACTGACCCGGGCGCGTCAGCCCGGGAGGCGCGTGCGGAAGATCGCCGTCCCGGGCAGGTAGGCGCCACGCACCGGTCCCCAGCCGCCCCACACCTCGGTGTTGTCGGCGGGCCACTCGGGCTCGACGACGTCGCGCAGCTCCAGCCCGGCGGCGACCACCTCGCGCACGTGGTCGCCCAGGGTGCGGTGGTACTCGGCGTAGACGACACGGCCGGCGGCGTCGGTCTCGACGTAGGGCCGGCGGTCGAAGTAGGACCGGTTCGCGGTCAGCCCGCGCTCGCTCGGGTCGTCGGGGAACGCCCACCGGGTCGGGTGCGTCACCGAGAACGTCCACGTGCCGCCGGGCCGCAGCACGCGCGCGACCTCGCGGTGGACGGCCGCCGCGTCGGGCACGAACGGGATCGCGCCGAACGAGGTGAACGCGACGTCGAACGTGGCGTCGGCGAACGGGAGCCGGCGCGCGTCGGCCTGGACGGCCGGGACGCGCACGCCCGTCGCCCGGTCCAGCGCCGCCCCCGCGGCGAGCATGCCGCCGGACACGTCCGTCGCGACGACCTCCGCTCCCTGCGTCTCGAGCCAGCGCGAGCACTGTGCCGCGCCCGCGCCGACCTCGAGCACCCGGCGTCCCGCGACGTCGCCGAGCAGACGCGCGTCCCGCTCGCGCAGGCCCTCCGGGCACCAGCAGAAGTCCGCCGCGCCGAGGAAGGTCCCGTGCTCGTGGAGGTACTCCTGCGCGTTGGCGTCCCACCACCCGCGGCCGGCGCGGCCGCCCTCGGTCGCGGGCACGTCGCGGTAGCCGGCGTCGGCGGTCGGACCGGGGGCCGCGCCGGAGGGCGCGACGACGGGCGGCTCGGGCGAGGAGTGCACGCTCATGCCTCCCATTCTCCCGGTCCCCGCCGCACGGCCCGTCCGGTCGGGACCTTGGTCGTCGGCGTGCCCGCGGACCGGGACGGGCGGTGACCCGTCGCGCAGGGGTGGCTAGGGTTGAGGGCGACGCGGTGCCGCGGAGGTCGGCACCTCCGTCGACGCCCGGCATGCGCGCGAGGCCGCGCGACGCGACGACGAGACGGAGGAACAGGTGCGCATCGGACTTCTCACCGGCGGGGGCGACTGCCCCGGGCTGAACGCGGCGATCCGGGCCGTGGTCAAGCAGGGGACGGGGGAGTACGGGCACACCATCATCGGCTTCCGCAACGGCTGGCGCGGCGTCGTCGACGGCGACGTCCACCCGCTCGGCCGCCAGGACATCCGGAACGTCCTGCCCGTGGGCGGCACGCTGCTCGGCACCGCGCGGTTCCACCCGCGCGAGGAGGACGGCAGCATGGACGCCGTGCTCGCGACGGTCGAGGCCGAGCACCTCGACGCGCTGATCTGCATCGGCGGCGACGGCACGCTGCACGCGGCAAGCCGTGTCGCGGAGGCGGGCGTGAAGATCGTCGCCATCCCCAAGACGATCGACAACGACGTCGAGGGCACGGACCTGTCGATCGGGTTCCACACCGCCGTGAACATCGCGACGGAGGCGCTCGACCGCGTGCACACGACGGCGGAGAGCCACAACCGCGTCATGGTGGTCGAGGTCATGGGCCGCCACGCCGGCTGGATCGCGGTCAACGCGGGCATCGCCGGTGGCGCCGAGGTCGTGCTCGCGCCGGAGCAGCCGTTCGACATCGACCAGGTCGTGAAGTTCCTCCGCCACCGGCACCGCGCGCACGCGAACTTCTCGATCGTCGTCGTGGCCGAGGGCGCCGTGCCGCGCGAGGGGTCGTCGATGGAGTTCACGCAGCAGCTCGGTCGGTTCGGCGAGATCGTCGCCGGCTCGATCGGGGAGCGCGTGAGCGCCGAGATCGCGGAGCGCACCGGGTTCGACACCCGGCTCACGGTGCTCGGGCACGTGCAGCGCGGGGGCGAGCCCACGCCGACCGACCGGATCCTCGGCAGCCGCTTCGGGGTCGCGGCCGTGGACGCCGTGAGCGCGGGGACGTCGGGCGTCATGACGGCGCTGCGGGGCGAGCGGGTCGAGCTCGTGCCGCTCGCGGAGGTCGCGGGCCGGCCGAAGCGGGTCCCGGAGGAGCTGCTGCGGGTCGCCCGCGTGCTCGCGTGACGCGGATCCGGTAGTCGGGACGCCCCGGCGGGGCGCGCGAGACGCGTTGACCGCCGGGGTGACACCCGGATAAGGTGGACGGCGGTGCGCTGCGCCTGCCTTCATCCCGAGCCACGACGTCGACCACGACGCCGGAGCGCCCGGGGGCGTCGGCGGGAGACGCGCCGAAAACCCTACCCGCTCGACTACACCTGTCCGCATCGGAGCATCGAACTCAATGACCATCTCTACCCCCGCGAAGTCCGCACCCCAGGTTGCCGTCAACGACATCGGCACCGAGGAGGACTTCCTCGCCGCCGTTGACGCGACCATCAAGTACTTCAACGACGGCGACATCGTCGAAGGCACGATCGTCAAGGTGGACCGCGACGAGGTCCTCCTCGACATCGGCTACAAGACCGAGGGCGTCATCCCCTCCCGCGAGCTGTCCATCAAGCACGACGTGGACCCCGGTGAGGTCGTCAACGTCGGCGACGCGGTCGAGGCCCTCGTCCTCCAGAAGGAGGACAAGGAAGGCCGTCTGATCCTGTCCAAGAAGCGCGCCCAGTACGAGCGCGCCTGGGGCACGATCGAGAAGATCAAGGAGGAGGACGGCGTCGTCACCGGCACCGTCATCGAGGTCGTCAAGGGTGGTCTCATCCTCGACATCGGCCTGCGGGGCTTCCTCCCGGCCTCCCTGGTGGAGATGCGTCGCGTCCGCGACCTCCAGCCGTACGTCGGCAAGGAGATCGAGGCGAAGATCATCGAGCTCGACAAGAACCGCAACAACGTCGTCCTCTCGCGCCGTGCCTGGCTCGAGCAGACGCAGTCCGAGGTCCGCTCCACCTTCCTGCAGACCCTGCAGAAGGGCCAGGTGCGCCCCGGTGTCGTCTCCTCGATTGTCAACTTCGGTGCGTTCGTGGACCTCGGCGGCGTCGACGGCCTCGTGCACGTCTCCGAGCTGTCCTGGAAGCACATCGACCACCCGTCCGAGGTCGTCGAGGTCGGCCAGGAGGTCACGGTCGAGGTCCTGGACGTCGACTTCGACCGCGAGCGCGTCTCGCTGTCGCTGAAGGCGACGCAGGAGGACCCGTGGCAGACGTTCGCCCGGACCCACGCGATCGGTCAGGTCGTCCCGGGCAAGGTCACCAAGCTCGTCCCGTTCGGTGCGTTCGTGCGCGTCGAGGACGGCATCGAGGGCCTCGTGCACATCTCGGAGCTGGCCGTGCGCCACGTCGAGCTGCCGGAGCAGGTCGTCAACGTCGGTGACGAGGTCTTCGTCAAGGTCATCGACATCGACCTCGAGCGCCGCCGCATCTCGCTGTCGCTCAAGCAGGCCAACGAGGGCGTGGACCCGGAGTCGGACGACTTCGACCCCGCGCTCTACGGCATGGCCGCCGAGTACGACGAGCAGGGGAACTACAAGTACCCCGAGGGCTTCGACCCGGAGACCAACGAGTGGCTCGAGGGCTTCGAGGCGCAGCGCGAGGCGTGGGAGGCGGAGTACGCCAAGGCGCACGAGCGCTGGGAGGCGCACCGCAAGCAGGTCGCCGAGGCGGTCAAGGCCGACTACGACGCCGCGTCGGGCGAGACCACGAGCTCCTCGAGCTCGTCGTCCTCCAGCACGTCCTACTCGTCGGCCCCGGCCGCCGAGGCGACGGGCACGCTCGCGTCGGACGAGGCGCTCGCCGCGCTCCGCGAGAAGCTCACGGGCAACTGACCCGGCCGGCGGCCCCGCGCGGGACGCCACGCTGAGCAGACGAAGGCCCGCCACCCCTCGGGGTGGCGGGCCTTCGCCATGCCCGGAACGTGCCCGGGCACTCACGGCGCCGACCAGGTGGTCCTGGTCCGTCAGCGGCACCGGACGAGCCGGGACCGCCTGGTCGACGGCCCGGGACGGCCTGCTCGGCGGTCGGGCCGTCAGGCGGTCGCCGGCTCGGGGGCCGGGGCAGTGGCCGGGTCGGTGCCCGACGACGCGGGCGAGTCGGCGAACTGCGTCCGGTAGAGCGTGGCGTAGCGCCCGCCCCGTGCCAGGAGCTCGGTGTGCGTCCCCGTCTCGACGACGCGGCCGGCGTCGAGCACGACGATGAGGTCGGCCTCGCGCACGGTGGAGAGCCGGTGCGCGATGACGAGCGACGTCCGACCGCGCAGCGCCTCGGCGAGCGCGGCCTGGACCGCCGCCTCGGAGTCCGAGTCGAGGTGCGCCGTCGCCTCGTCGAGGACGACGAGCTGAGGGGCCTTGAGGAACACCCGGGCGATCGCGAGGCGCTGCCGCTCGCCGCCGGACATCCGGTAACCGCGGTCGCCCACGACGGTGTCCAAGCCGGACGGCAGGGCGGCGACGACGTCCCACACGTGCGCGCGCCGCAGCGCGGACTCGAGCTCGGCGTCGGTCGCGTCCGGCTTGGCGTACCGCAGGTTCTCCGCGATCGAGTCGTGGAACAGGTGCGCCTCCTGCGTGACCACGCCGACGGCGTCGTGCAGGCTCTCCTGCGTGACGTCGCGCAGGTCGCGACCGGCGATCCGGACGTGCCCGGCGCTCGGGTCGTACATGCGCGTCACGAGCTGCGACACGGTGGTCTTGCCCGCGCCGGACGACCCGACGAGCGCGACCATCGCGCCCGCGGGCACGGAGAACGAGACGTCGTGGAGCGTGTCGGTGGTCGGGTCGGTGCCCTCGACGGCCACGGACTCGAGCGAGGCGAGGGAGACCTCGGCCGCGCTCGGGTAGCGGAAGGTCACGCCGTCGAGCTCGAGGCTCGCGCCCTCGCGCGCGACGTCCGCGGCGAGGTCGTCGGCGTCGGGGGCGTCCGTGACGGTGGGCTCGAGGTCGAGCACCTCGAGCACGCGCTCGAAGCTGACGAGGGCCGTCATGACGTCGACCTGGACGTTCGACATCGCCGTCAGCGGGCCGTAGAGACGGCCCAGGTAGGCGGTGAGCGCGACGACCGTGCCGACGGTCAGCGAGCCCGAGATGGCCATGACGCCACCGAGTCCGTAGACGATCGCGACGGCGACGGACGCGACGACCGTGAGCCCGACGCGGAACACGGTCCCGTACATGGCCTGGCGGACCCCGATGTCGCGGACGCGGCGCGCCTGGGCGGCGAACCGCGACGACTCGCGGTCCGGGTCGCCGAACACCTTGACGAGGTGGGCGCCCGCCACGTTGAAGCGCTCGTTCATCGTCTGCGCCGCCTCGGCGTTGAGCTCGTAGCTCTCCCGCGTGATCGCGGCGAGGCGCTTGCCGACCCAGCGGGCGGGCAGGACGAACGCGGGCAGGAGGGTGAGGGCGAGGAGCGTGAGCTGCCACGACATCGAGAGCATCGCGGCGAGCACGAACACGACGGTGAGCAGGTTGGAGAACACGTTCGACAGGGTCGACGTGAACGCCTGCTGGGCGCCGAGGACGTCGCCGTTGAGCCGCTGGACGAGCGCACCGGTGCGCGTGCGGCTGAAGAAGGCGAGCGGCATGCGTTGGACGTGGTCGAAGACGGCGGTGCGCAGGTCGACGATGAGCCCCTCGCCGATGCGGGAGGAGAACCAGCGCTGCGCGACGCCGAGCGCGCCGGAGAGCACGGCGAGGCCGGCGGCGACCGCCGAGAGCGCGACGACGAGGCCGACGTCGCCGGCGGTGATGCCGTCGTCGATGATGCGCTGGAAGAGGAGTGGGGTGACCGCACCGGCGGCGGCGTCGACGGAGATGAGCACGAGGAACGCGGCGAGCTGGCGCCGGTAGGGCCGGGCGAACGTGAGCACCCGGCGGATCGTGCCGCGGTGCAGCCGTCGGGAGGTGACGGAGGCGTCCTGGCGGAAGGAGCGCATGCCGCGCCCGCCGCCGGCGCCGGGGAGGGATGAGGGGAAGGACATGGGGCCTCCTGGGTGGGGGAGGGGCGCGTCGTCCGCGGCGGCGGTGGCCGTCCGGCGGGCGCGGTCCGAGAATCGCTCGCGCGACAACGATAGTGAGTCTAACTCACAATGAGCCGATACCACAAGTGGGCCCGGTCCCGGTACGCTCGGCCTCGTGACGACCGACGCGAGCCAGCCTGCCACGCTGGGCGCAGCCCCGGGCGGCCGAGCCACCTCCACCGACGAGGCGGGGGAGTTCCTCGCGCTCCTGCACGCCGCGCTGCGCAGCGTGCGTCGCGAGGCGAGCGAGCGGCTCGAGCCCGCGGGCACGACGCCCGGCCAGTTCCGGATGCTGCGCTTCCTCTCCCGCTGCGACGGCCCGTGCCGGCTCGGCGCGGTGGCGTCGGCGCTCGACGTCGCGCCGCGCTCGGTCACCTCGAAGGTGGACGACGCCGAGCAGGCCGGTCTCGTGCGCCGCACCCCCGACCCGCAGGACCGTCGGGCCACGCTCGTCGAGCTGACGCCGCGCGGGCGCGAGGTCGTCGAGCAGGTCGGGGCGGAGAGGTCGTCGAGCGCGGGCACCCTGCTGGCCCGCCTGGACGCGCACGAGCGCGCCGAGCTGCTCCGGCTGCTGCGCGCGGTCGCGGGCGAGCGGCCCGACGACGGCGAAGCGGCCGAAGGCTCCCCGCGGGCGGGTTCCTCCCGCTGAGCGGTGGCCGCACGTGGGGCCACCTCACCCCCCGACGCGGGGCGGTGCGCAGGCTGGCAGGATGGGACGCATGTTTCGCATCGGCCTGACCGGAGGAATAGCGGCGGGGAAGTCCGTCGCGCTCGCCCGCTTCGCCGAGCTGGGCGCGGTGGTCGTCGACTACGACGCCCTCGCGCGCGACGCCGTCGCGCCCGGCACCGTCGGCCTCGACGAGGTGGTCGAGGCCTTCGGGCCCGAGGTTCTCGGTGAGGACGGCGCGCTCGACCGGCCCGCGCTCGGACGCGTGGTGTTCGGGGACGACGCCGCGCGTGAGCGGCTCAACGCGATCGTGCACCCCGAGGTGCGCCGGCTCGCCGCCGAGCGCGAGGCCGCGGCCGGTGCGGCCGACCCGCGGGCCGTCGTCGTGCACGACATCCCGCTCCTCGTCGAGACGGGCGACCCGGCGCGGTTCCACTGCGTCGTGGTCGTGCACACGCCCGAGGACGTCCGGGTGGACCGCCTCGTGACCTCGCGCGGGCTGAGCGAGGACGAGGCGCGCGCGCGGCTCGCCGCCCAGGCCGACGACGCGGCGCGCCTCGCGGCCGCGGACGTCACTCTCGACGGCTCGGGCGAGCCCGACGCGCTGCGCGCGCAGGTCGACGCGCTCTGGGCGCGCGTGCGCGCGGAGGTCGACGCGGAGGTGCTCGCGGAGCTCGAGGAGCGCGAGGCGTGACGGTCGTGGTGAGCGGCTTCGAGCCCTTCGGCGGCGACGCGACGAACCCGTCGTGGGAGACCGCCCAGCTCCTCGCGGAGCGCGGCGAGGAGCTCGTGGGGGGACCGCGTGGTCGCCGTCCGGCTCCCCGTGACGTTCGCCGGGGCGTGGCCCGCGCTCGACGCCGTCGTCCGGGAGCACGACCCGGAGGTCGTCGTGGCGCTGGGGCTCGCGGGCGGCGCCGGGCGCGTGCGCCTCGAGCGCGTGGCCGTCAACGTGCGCGACGCCCGGATCCCCGACAACGCCGGGGCGCAGCCGGTCGACGTGCCCGTCGTGCCGGGGGCGCCCGTCGGGCACTGGTCCACGCTCCCGCTCAAGGCGTCGCTCGTCGCCGTCCGGGAAGCCGGCGTCCCCGTGGAGGTCTCCGGGACGGCCGGCACCTACGTGTGCAACGACGTGTTCTACGCCCTCATGCACCACTGGGGCTCCGTGCCGGGCCGCCGTGCGGGCTTCGTGCACGTGCCCGACGCCGGCGCGGTGCCCGTCGAGGACCAGGTGACCGCCGTCGCGGCCGTCGTGCGGCAGGCGCTCCTCGGCGCCCCCGAGCCGCGGGTCGCCGCGGGCACCGAGAGCTGAGCGGGCGCCCGGGGGCAGGCAGGTCGCCCTGCCGGCCCCCGGGCGCCGCGGACCGTCAGCCCGCCGCGCGGCGACGGGCGACGACCACGAGCAGGGCCGCGCCCCCGGCGAGCAGGAGCGCCGCCACCACGGCGAGCACGACGACCGAGGAACCGGTCGAGGCCAGCCCGCCCCCCGGCGTCGGCTCGCTGCTGGGGGACGCCGACGGCGTCGGGTCCGTGCTCGCCACGGGCGTCGCCTCCGGAGCGGGCGTGCTCTCCGCGGCGGGCTCGCCGGACACCTCGGCGCCGGGCGTCTGGGTGGTCGTCGAAGGCGTCGTCGTCTCGGTGCCACCCGGGGTCGGAGTCTCGGGAGTCTGCTCCGGCTCCGGCTCCGCGGCGACCGGGACCGGCTCGCACGGGCCCGCGAACGGGTAGTTGTGGTGCTCGATGCCGGCCCCGCCGGTGTACGCGACCGCGCCGTTCGCGAGGACGCGCCCGTTCGTCGACGTGGACACCGTGAGCGTCGCGTCGGCGCGCGGGACGACGATCGTGCCGGGGAACTGGTCGTTCGTGCCGAGCGCGACCTGCGTCGCGTCCGGGAACGCCCAGAGGAAGTGGGACGACAGGTACTGCGTCGCCTGGTAGAGGCGCACGCCGTCGTACGCGACGTACGCGAGGGACGGGATGCGCACCGTGGACCCGCTGACGCTGAGCAGCACCGGCCCGGTGCCCGTGACGTGCAGCTCGCGGAGCGATGCGGCACCCTCTGCCGTGAGCGCGTACCGCGCGCCCGCCTCGACGGTCAGGACGCCGTTCTCGGGGGCGACCTGCTCGGCGCCGTCGGTGGCGTCGGCGGCGATGCCGGCGACGAGCGCGGGGAGCTCGTCGTAGGGCGCGAGCGCCGCGTCCCGGCCGACGCCCTGGCGCACGGACCCGTGCGTGCCGAGCGCGTTCGCGCTCTCGGTGCTCGGCGCCGAGCCGGTGATCGCGCCGCCCACCACGACGTTGCCGCCGCGCGACGCGTGGAACCCGACCTGCGTGTTCCGCGCGGTGGCGAGGTCACCGCCGACGACGAGCATGTCGGTCCCGCCCGCGGGGGTGATCGCGGACCCGCCGCCGCCCGCGGTCCCGACGTTGAGGGAGCCGGCCCCCGTGAGGTCGGCGTCCTTGCCGACCACGACGCGGCCCTCGAGCTCGGTCGCGGTCGCGACGGTGAGCCCGCCGCCCGCCCAGATGCCGACGCCCGCGTCCTCCACCGCGGTGAGCTCGTACACGCCGACGGGGCGGGTCGTGGCGTCCGCGGAGCAGACGTCGTCGGCGTCGACGACGGGCGTCGCGCTCGCGGGCGCGACGAAGCCGGCGGACAGGACCAGGGTGGTGAGGGCGATCAGGGGGATTCCGCGGGGGCGCGCGGGGTTCAGGTGCATGAGGGCTCCAGGTCGAGGGGTCGTTGACGGTGCTGACGAGAGCTGCGTGCAGGCCTCCACGCCCGTGGCCGGCCGGTCACCGGAGCTCCACGGGCGTCGGGGAGCGGGCAGGTCGAGGGAACCCTAGGGGTTCGGCACCACGCCTTCCAAATTGCGCGCGGGTGAACTCGGGTGTATATGGTGCGCAGCCCGTCGAGGCGCTCCCGCGAACGATGTGGGTGGCTGGACGTACCGTGGTCATATGCGTCCCGTGACCGATCTCCAGCGCGCCACCGCTCCGTTCGAGGTCATCTCCGAGTACCAGCCGTCGGGCGACCAGCCCACGGCCATCGCGGACCTCTCGCAGCGCGTCCGCGCGGGCGAGAAGGACGTCGTGCTGCTCGGCGCCACCGGTACGGGAAAGTCCGCCACGACGGCCTGGCTGATCGAGGAGCTGCAGCGCCCGACGCTCGTCATGGCTCCCAACAAGACGCTCGCCGCGCAGCTCGCCACGGAGTTCCGCGAGCTGCTGCCGAACAACGCGGTCGAGTACTTCGTCTCGTACTACGACTACTACCAGCCCGAGGCGTACATCGCGCAGACGGACACCTACATCGAGAAGGACTCGTCCATCAACGACGAGGTGGAGCGGCTGCGCCACTCCGCGACGAGCTCGCTCCTGACGCGCCGGGACGTCGTCGTCGTGGCGTCCGTGTCGTGCATCTACGGCCTGGGCACTCCGCAGGAGTACGTCGACCGGATGGTGCGCCTCGACGTCGGGATGCAGGTGGAGCGTGACGACCTGCTGCGGCAGTTCGTCACGATGCAGTACACGCGCAACGACATGGCGTTCACGCGCGGCACGTTCCGCGTGCGCGGCGACACGGTCGAGATCATCCCGGTCTACGAGGAGCTCGCGGTCCGTATCGAGTTCTTCGGCGACGAGATCGAGAGCATCCAGACGCTGCACCCCCTCACGGGGGAGGTCATCCGCTCCGAGCCGAGCATCCACGTGTTCCCCGCGACGCACTACGTCGCCGGCCCGGAGCGCATGGAGCGCGCGATCTCCTCGATCGAGGCCGAGCTCACCGAGCGGCTCGACGAGCTCGAGCGGCAGAACAAGCTGCTCGAGGCGCAGCGGCTGCGCATGCGCACCACCTACGACATCGAGATGATGCGCCAGATCGGCACGTGCTCCGGGATCGAGAACTACTCCCGGCACATCGACGGCCGCGAGGCGGGGTCGCCCCCGAACACCCTGCTCGACTACTTCCCGGAGGACTTCCTCCTCGTCATCGACGAGTCGCACGTGACCGTGCCGCAGATCGGCGCGATGTTCGAGGGGGACATGTCGCGCAAGCGCAGCCTGGTGGACCACGGGTTCCGCCTGCCGAGCGCGATGGACAACCGCCCGCTGCGGTGGGAGGAGTTCGTCGAGCGCATCGGCCAGACCGTGTACCTGTCGGCCACGCCGGGCGACTACGAGCTCTCGATGGCGGACGGCGTGGTCGAGCAGATCATCCGCCCGACGGGCCTCGTCGACCCCGAGGTGATCGTCAAGCCGACCACCGGCCAGATCGACGACCTCCTGCACGAGATCCGCGAGCGGGTCGACCGTGACGAGCGCGTGCTGGTCACGACACTCACCAAGAAGATGGCTGAGGACCTCACGGACTACCTGCTCGAGAAGGACGTCCGGGTCCGCTACCTCCACTCCGAGGTCGACACGCTGCGCCGCGTCGAGCTGCTGCGCGAGCTGCGGCTCGGCGAGTACGACGTCCTCGTCGGCATCAACCTGCTGCGCGAGGGCCTCGACCTGCCCGAGGTCTCGCTCGTCGCGATCCTCGACGCCGACAAGGAGGGCTTCCTGCGCTCGCCCAAGTCGCTCATCCAGACGATCGGCCGCGCGGCCCGCAACGTGTCCGGCCAGGTGCACATGTACGCGGACCGGATCACGCCGGCGATGGCCGCGGCGATCGAGGAGACCGAGCGTCGCCGCGAGAAGCAGATCGCGTACAACACCGAGCACGGCGTCGACCCGACGCCGCTGCGCAAGCGCATCTCCGACGTGACCGACATGCTCGCGCGCGAGGACGTGGACACCGCCGAGCTCCTGGCCGGCGGCTACCGCCAGCCGGGCAAGGGTGCCAAGGGCAAGGCCCCGGTACCGGGCGGGCCGAAGGAGGGCGCGTCGTCGGGCAACCGGCTCGCGGGCGCCGCGGCGAGCGACCTCGCGGAGCTCATCCAGGAGCTGAGCGACCAGATGCACGCGGCCGCGGGCGAGCTCCAGTTCGAGCTCGCGGCCCGGCTGCGCGACGAGATCTCGGGGCTCAAGAAGGAGCTCCGCCAGATGCACGCCGCGACGGCCTGACCGGTCCTGGGGGGACCGGCCGGGGGTCGCCGCGGGCGCGCCCGCGGAACAGTCCACGGTGGCGTGGTGTTGTCACACGAGCAGGAGCGATGGCCTATGCTGGCTCCTCGTTGAAGGGGAGTATTCCTCCGCGGTGATGTCGTCATCACGGTCGGCGCAGTCGTCGGCCCGGTGTCACCGGTCCCGCAACCACCAGCCCGCGTCTCGGACGCGCGCGCATGGCGGTGCGTGGCGGAAGAGACCTTCGGTACTCAGTGCTACGTACCGGAGGTTTCTGCATGGACGTCCCTGTCTGGGCCTGGCTCGTCACCATCGGCGTGATCCTCGCGATGCTCGCCGTCGACTACGTCGGCCACGTGCGCACGCCGCACGCCCCGAGCCTGCGCGAGGCCAGCTGGTGGTCCGCGGGCTACGTCGCCGTCGCGGTGCTGTTCGGCGGCATCGTCTGGGCCGTCTGGGGCTCGACGTACGGCGGCGAGTACTTCGCCGGCTACATCACCGAGAAGAGCCTGTCGGTCGACAACCTCTTCGTCTTCGTGCTCATCATGACGAGCTTCCGCGTCCCGCGGCTGTACCAGCAGAAGGTGCTGCTGATCGGCATCACGATCGCGCTCATCCTGCGGACGGTCTTCATCCTCCTGGGCGCCGCGCTCATCGAGAACTTCAGCTGGATCTTCTACGTCTTCGGCGCGTTCCTGCTGTACACCGCGTGGACGCAGGTGAAGGCGGGCTCCGGTCACGACGAGGAGTTCCACGAGAACGGCGCGCTCAGGCTGACCCGCCGCCTGTTCCCGACGACGGAGACGTACGTCGAGGACAAGATGACGACCAAGATCGACGGGAAGCGCTTCATCACCCCGATGCTCATCGTCATGATCGCGATCGGCAGCGCCGACCTGCTGTTCGCCGTCGACTCGATCCCCGCGATCTTCGGCCTCACGCAGGAGACGTACCTCGTGTTCGCGGCCAACGCGTTCTCGCTGCTCGGCCTGCGCCAGCTCTACTTCCTCATCGACGGCCTGCTGGACCGCCTCGTCTACCTCGCCTACGGCCTCGCCGCGATCCTCGGCTTCATCGGCGTGAAGCTGCTCATCCACGCGCTGCACAAGAACGAGGTGCCGTTCATCAACGGCGGTGAGCACATCACCGTCATCCCGGAGATCCCGACCGCCCTGTCCCTCGGGTTCATCGTCGTCGTGCTCACGATCACCACGGTCGCGAGCCTTGCCAAGGACCGCGCCGACCGTCGACGCGAGGCCGAGATCTCGGAGGGCTAGCCACCGATGGTTCACGAACTTCCCGTCTGGTTCGAGTGGGCGTCGCTGTCGGCGCTCGCCGTCCTGCTCCTCGTCGACCTGTTCGTCGTCGGGCGCCGGCCGCACGTCCCGTCCATGCGCGAGAGCGCGCTGTGGGTCGGGTTCTACGTCGCGCTCGCGCTCGTCTTCGGGGCGGTCGTCGGAGCGGTGGGGGGCGCGGCACCGGCCGGGGAGTTCTACGCCGGGTGGCTCACCGAGTACAGCCTCTCGGTGGACAACCTGTTCGTGTTCGTCATCATCATGGCGCGCTTCGCGGTCCCGCGGGAGCAGCAGCAGCGCGTCCTCATGGTCGGGATCATCGTCGCGCTCGTCCTGCGGGGAGCGTTCATCCTGGCGGGCGCGGCGATCATCTCGCAGTTCGTCTGGGTGTTCTACCTGTTCGGCGCGTTCCTCGTGTACACGGCGATCAAGCTCGTGGCGGGCGGCGACGAGCCCGAGGAGTACCACGAGAACCGCGCCGTCCGGGCGCTGCGCCGGGTCCTGCCGCTCGGCACCCGGTACGACGGCGGCCGGCTGCGCACGGTCGAGGACGGCAAGCGGGTGTTCACGCCGCTCGTCGTCGTGTTCCTCGCGATCGGCAGCACCGACCTGCTGTTCGCGTTCGACTCCATCCCGGCCATCTTCGGGCTCACGCAGGACCCGTTCATCGTCTTCACGACGAACGTCTTCGCCCTCATGGGGCTGCGCCAGCTCTACTTCCTGCTGGGCGGTCTGCTCGAGCGGCTGGTCTACCTGCCGATCGGCCTGGCCGTCATCCTCGGGTTCATCGGCGTCAAGCTCATCCTCGAGGCGCTGCACGAGAACACGCTGCCGTTCATCAACGGCGGCGAGCACCTCGAGGCGGTGCCGACGGTCCCCATCTGGCTCTCGCTCGTGGTGATCGTCGGGGCGCTCGCGGTCACGACCGTCGCGAGCCTGCTGCGCACCCGTGCGCTGCACGCACGGAGCGAGCCGGCGGACGGCGAGGAGCCCGGGACCGCGGCGTCGTCCACGGAGGACGCCACGGAGACCGTGACCGACGAGGTGCCCGCCGCGGGGGAGACCCCGCCGCAGAGCGGCGGGGTCCCTCGTGGGGGCGCCGCGCGCTAGCGCCCGGCCAGGACGGCGGTGCCGGCGAGCGGGCGGCCCGGCTCAGACGCGGTCCGCCCAGTCGCCGATCACCGGCGACCACGGGCGGACCGTGCGCTGTGCGACCAGCCCGGCGCGCGCGAAGGGGTCCTCGTCGAGGACCGCGGCGACGGCGTCGGGCGTCTCCCCGTCGAGGACGAGCAGCGCTCCGGCGGGCGCGTCCTCGTGGGCGGGAAGCGGACCGGAGGCGAGCAGCGTGCCCCGGGTGTGGAGGTCGGCGAGGAACGCGCGGTGCTCGGGTCGCAGGGCGTCGAGCTCGGCGCTGCGGTCGGCGTAGACGTAGGTGACGGCGTGGATCGGCATGGAGCCAGTGAACCAGGCCGGCCCGACGGCGCGGGGCCCGGTCCGCGCCTCGGCTGCGCCCCGTGCTGCCTGCCGCCCGCTACCGGTCCCGCGCCATCGGCCACGCGCTACCAGCCCCGCTCACGCCACTCGGCGAGGTGCGGCCGCTCGGCACCGAGCGTCGTGTCGGCGCCGTGACCGGGATAGACCCACGTGGCGTCGTCGAACCGGTCGAAGACCCGCTCGACGACGTCGGACAGCAGGCTCGCGAACCGCGCCGGGTCGCGGTCGGTGTTCCCGACCCCGCCGGGGAAGAGCGAGTCCCCGGTGAACAGGTGCACCCGGCCGGGCACGGCGTCGGCCTCGGCGACGTCGTCCGGCTCGCGGTAGGCGAGCGCGACGGAGCCCGGCGTGTGCCCGCGCAGCGCCACGACCTCGAGGTCGATCGCGCCCACCCGCAGCACGTCCCGGTGCCGTAGGCGGCGCTCGACGGGTACGCCGGACGCCGCGGCGACCGCGTCCGCGTCGGGCTCGCCGGCAGCCGACCACGCGCCCGTCGCACCGACGACCGGCGCGAGCGCCCGGAGATGGTCGGCGTGCCGGTGCGTCGTGACGACGCCGTCGAGCCGTCCCGACGGCGAGCCCGCCCGCACGAGGCCGAGCACGTCGTCGGGCGCGTCGGCGGCGTCGACGAGGAGCTGGGCGCCGGTGCGCCGGCACGTGAGGAGGTAGACGTCGTTCGCGAGCGGCCCGACGGCGAGCTTGCGGATCTCGACCTCGTCGAGGCGTCGCAGGTCGTGCGGGCCGCCCACGGCGACCTGTCCGGTGTACGTCATGCGCCCAGTGTGCCGTCCGCTCGCGGCGGGCGGTGCGCCGCGACCCCGGGCCGCGGTGACCCGGGTCACGGCGGAGCGCGTGGACGTGGGGCGCTCGTGTGCGTTCGCCGGGTGCCGTGCGGAGGTGACGTCGAACACCTGTGCGAGTGTGGGTGGTCCGCCGTACGATGCTGCGGTGAGCAATCGCCTCGTCATCTCCGGTGCCCGCGAGCACAACCTGCGCAACGTCGACCTCGACCTCCCGCGCGACAAGCTCATCGTCTTCACGGGGCTCTCCGGCTCGGGCAAGTCGTCGCTCGCCTTCGACACCATCTTCGCGGAGGGGCAGCGCCGGTACGTCGAGTCGCTGTCCGCGTACGCGCGCCAGTTCCTCGGCCAGATGGACAAGCCGGACGTCGACTTCATCGAGGGCCTGTCTCCCGCGGTCTCGATCGACCAGAAGTCCACGAACCGCAACCCGCGCTCGACCGTCGGCACCATCACCGAGGTCTACGACTACCTGCGCCTGCTGTTCTCGCGCGCCGGGACGCAGCACTGCCCGGTGTGCGGCGAGCGCGTCACCGCGCAGACCCCGCAGCAGATCGTCGACCGCCTCCTCGAGCTGCCCGAGGGCACGCGCTACCAGGTCCTCGCCCCGGTCGTGCGCGGCCGCAAGGGCGAGTACTCCGAGCTCTTCAAGGAGCTGCAGACCAAGGGCTTCGCCCGCGCCCGCGTCGACGGCGAGGTGCGCACCCTCACGGACGTCCCGGCGCTCGAGAAGAAGCTCAAGCACGACATCGAGGTGGTCGTCGACCGCCTCGTCGCGCGCGAGGGCGTCCAGCGCCGGCTCACCGACTCGGTCGAGACGGCACTCGGGCTCGCGGGCGGGCTCGTCGTCGTCGAGCTCGTCGACGCGGACGCGGACGACCCGGCCCGGGAGCGCCGTTTCTCGGAGAAGCGCGCGTGCCCGAACGACCACGAGCTCGCGCTCGACGAGATCGAGCCGCGCACGTTCTCCTTCAACGCCCCGTACGGCGCGTGCCCGGAGTGCACGGGCATCGGGTTCCGCCTCGAGGTGGACCCGGACCTCGTGGTGCCGGACGACGAGAAGTCGCTGCGCGAGGGCGCGGTCGCGCCGTGGGCGCAGATCTCGTCGGAGTACTTCGAGCGCGTCCTCACGGCGCTCGCGGACGACCTGGGCTTCTCCATGGACACGCCGTGGCGCGCACTGCCCGAGCGCGCGAAGAAGGCCGTGCTCCACGGCCAGAACCACCAGGTGCACGTGCGGTACAAGAACCGCTGGGGCCGTGAGCGGCAGTACTCGACCGGCTTCGAGGGCGTCATCACCTTCCTCGAGCGCCGGCACACCGAGACCGAGTCGGACTGGTCGAAGGAGAAGTACGAGGCCTTCATGCGCGAGGTCCCGTGCCCCGTGTGCCAGGGGGCACGCCTCAAGCCGGAGGTGCTCGCGGTCAAGGTCGGCGGCAGGTCCATCTGGGACGTGTGCCGCCTGCCCCTGCGCGAGGCCGCGGCGTTCCTCGGCTCGCTCGAGCTCGGCGCGCGCGAGCGCGCCATCGCGACCGAGGTCCTCAAGGAGATCGACGCGCGCCTCGGGTTCCTGCTCGACGTCGGCCTCGACTACCTCTCGCTCGAGCGACCGGCCGCGACGCTCTCCGGCGGCGAGGCGCAGCGCATCCGGCTCGCGACGCAGATCGGATCGGGCCTGGTCGGCGTGCTCTACGTGCTGGACGAGCCGAGCATCGGCCTGCACCAGCGCGACAACCGCCGGCTCATCGAGACGCTCACGCGCCTGCGCGACCTCGGGAACACGCTCATCGTCGTCGAGCACGACGAGGACACCATCCGCACCGCGGACTGGGTCGTCGACATCGGCCCGGGCGCGGGGGAGCACGGGGGGCGCGTCGTGCACTCGGGCGACTACGCGGGCCTGCTCGAGGCGCCGGAGTCCGTCACGGGCGCGTACCTGTCGGGGCGTCGCAGCATCCCGCTGCCGGCGCAGCGGCGCCCGACGGACCCGGGCCGTCAGATCAAGGTGGTCGGCGCGCGCGAGCACAACCTCACGGGCATCGACGTGAGCTTCCCGCTCGGCACGTTCACCGCGGTCACCGGCGTCTCCGGCTCCGGCAAGTCCACGCTCGTGAACTCGATCCTCTACACCGTCCTCGCCAACGAGCTCAACGGGGCCCGGCAGGTCGCGGGCCGCCACACGCGCGTCACCGGCCTCGAGCACCTCGACAAGGTCGTGCACGTGGACCAGGGCCCGATCGGGCGCACGCCGCGGTCGAACCCCGCGACGTACACCGGCGTGTGGGACCACGTGCGCAAGCTGTTCGCGGAGACGACCGAGGCCAAGGTGCGCGGGTACACGCCGGGCCGGTTCTCCTTCAACGTCAAGGGCGGCCGCTGCGAGGCGTGCTCGGGCGACGGCACGCTGAAGATCGAGATGAACTTCCTCCCGGACGTCTACGTGCCGTGCGAGGTGTGCCACGGCGCGCGCTACAACCGCGAGACGCTCGATGTGCACTTCAAGGGCAAGACCGTCGCGGACGTGCTCGACATGCCGATCGAGGAGGCATCCGAGTTCTTCGCGGCCGTGCCCGCGATCTCGCGGCACCTCAAGACGCTCGTCGAGGTCGGGCTGGGCTACGTCCGGCTCGGGCAGCCGGCCCCGACCCTCTCGGGCGGCGAGGCGCAGCGCGTCAAGCTCGCGAGCGAGCTGCAGAAGCGCTCGACGGGGCGCACGATCTACGTGCTCGACGAGCCGACGACGGGCCTGCACTTCGAGGACATCCGCAAGCTGCTCGGCGTGCTCCAGTCGCTGGTCGACAAGGGCAACAGCGTCCTCGTCATCGAGCACAACCTCGACGTCATCAAGAGCGCGGACTGGGTCGTCGACATGGGACCCGAGGGAGGCTCCGGCGGCGGCAAGGTCGTCGCGCAGGGGACGCCCGAGCAGGTCGCGCGCGTGGAGGCGAGCCACACCGGGCGCTTCCTCGCGGAGATCCTCGAGGGGCACGACCCCGTGCCCGTCGGGCCCGCGCCGTCGGCGTCCTCCGGTGCGTCGGCGCCTGCGGCGAAGGCCGCCAAGTCGACGAAGGGCCGGTCCGCGGCGGCGCGCCGGGCGACCGACGAGAAGCCGAAGACGGGGCGCCGCAAGGCGTCTGCGGCCTAGCCACGGAGCGGCACGGGTGCGGGTCGACCAGGCCCGCACCCGCGCGGCGTGCTCGGCGCTCGCCGCGTGCTCGCCGCGCCCGGCGTCAGGCGGCGGCGCGCCGGGCGGGCGCCGGCTCGACGAGCACGCGGAAGTTCACCGAGCGCGCGATGAAGCAGTGGTCGTGCGCGCGCTGGTGGAGGGCCGCCAGCGCCGCCTCGTCCGTGCCGGGTCCGTCGTCGACCACCACGCGCGGGTGCAGCGTGACGTCCGTGAACTGGCCCTCGCCCCCGGACTCGACCCGCATGGTGCCGGTCGCGTCGTCGACGTACTCGCGCACGACGACGCCCGCCGCCGCCGCGAGGTGGAGGAACCACAGCATGTGGCACTGCGACAGGCTCGCGAGGAACAGCTCTTCGGGGCTGTACCGGGTCGGGTCGCCGCGGAACGCCGGGTCCGCGGAGCCGGGCAGCGGCGGCCTCCCGTCGAGGAGCACCTCGTGGTCGCGGCTGTAGGCGGTGTAGGACGCGGTGCCGCGGTCGCCCGCGCCGGTCCAGCGGGTCGTCGCGGCGTAGCCGTGCTGTGCGCTCATGGCCGACACCCTAACGGCCGGTGACGCGCGTCACACGGCGTCGTCGCCGCGTCCCCGCGTCCACGGGCCGCCCCACCCCCACAGCCACCGGCGTCGGTGGCCTGACCTAGGCTGGAGAACATGGCAGATCCCGCGACGTACCGCCCTGCGCCGGGGGAGATCCCCACGTCGCCGGGCGTCTACCGGTTCCGCGACGAGCACGGCCGCGTGATCTACGTCGGCAAGGCCAAGAACCTGCGCGCGCGCCTGTCGAACTACTTCCAGGACGTCGCGAACCTGCACCACCGCACCCAGACGATGGTCACGACGGCCGCGTCGGTCGAGTGGACGGTCGTCGGCACCGAGGTCGAGGCCCTCGCGCTCGAGTACACGTGGATCAAGGAGTTCGACCCGCGGTTCAACGTCAAGTACCGCGACGACAAGTCGTACCCGTACCTCGCGGTGACGATGGGCGAGGAGTTCCCGCGCGCCCAGGTGATGCGCGGCGCGAAGCGGCCCGGCACGCGGTACTTCGGGCCCTACGGCCACGCGTGGGCGATCCGCGAGACGCTCGACCTCCTGCTGCGGGTGTTCCCCGTGCGCACGTGCTCGGCGGGGGTCTTCAAGCGCGCCCACCAGACGGGTCGGCCGTGCCTGCTCGGCTACATCGACAAGTGCTCGGCGCCGTGCGTCGGGCGCATCACGCCCGAGGACCACAAGGCGCTCGCCGAGGACTTCTGCGACTTCATGGCGGGCGACACGCAGCGGTTCGTGCGCCGGCTCGAGCGCAAGATGAACGAGGCCGCCGCCGCGATGGAGTACGAGGCCGCGGCACGGCTGCGCGACGACATCGCCGCGCTCCAGCGCGCGACGGAGAAGAACGCGGTCGTCCTCGGCGACGGCACCGACGCGGACGTGTTCGCGCTCGTGGGCGACGAGCTCGAGGCGGCCGTCCAGGTGTTCCACGTGCGCGGCGGTCGCATCCGGGGTCAGCGCGGCTGGATCGTCGAGAAGGTCGAGGACGTCACGGACGCCGAGCTCGTCGAGCACCTGCTCCAGCAGGTGTACGGCGCGGCGGAGGAGGCCGTGGCGGCGGACGCCGGGACGCGCGCCGGGCGCGACCTCGCGCGCGACGCCGTGCCGCGCGAGGTCCTCGTCCCCGTCCTGCCGCCGGACACCGACCAGGTCACCACGTGGCTCTCCGGGCTGCGGGGCGCGCGGGTCGACGTCCGGGTGCCGCAGCGCGGCGACAAGAAGGAGCTCGCCGCGACGGTCCGCGCCAACGCGGAGCACGCGCTCGCGCTGCACCGCACGCGGCGCGCGGGCGACCTCACGACCCGCAGCCAGGCGCTGCGCGAGATCCAGGAGGCGCTCGAGCTCGAGACGGCGCCGCTGCGCATCGAGTGCTACGACGTCTCGCACAACCAGGGCACGTACCAGGTCGCCTCGATGGTGGTCTTCGAGGACGGGCTCGCGCGCAAGAGCGAGTACCGGCACTTCACGGTCCGCGGCCCGGACGGCGACGGCGCGGCCGACGACACGGCGGCGATGTACGAGGTGATCTCGCGCCGCTTCAAGCGCTACCTGTCCGACCGCTCGCGCTCGGGCGAGGTCGAGCTGGACCTCGAGGCCGACGACGTCGTCGACGGGTCCGACGCCGCGGCGCGCCGGGCGGAGCGTGCCGCGGAGGCGGCGGGCTACGTGCCGCGCAGCGGCGAGGTCGACCCCGACGCCCCCGTGGACCGGCGCGCGCGCTTCGCGTACCCGCCGAACCTCGTCGTCGTCGACGGCGGCCCGCCGCAGGTCGCCGCCGCGGCGCGCGCCTTGGCCGACCTCGGCATCGACGACGTCGCGCTGTGCGGCCTCGCCAAGCGGCTCGAGGAGGTCTGGCTGCCGGGGGAGGAGTACCCCGTCATCCTCCAGCGTTCCTCCGAGGGCCTGTACCTGCTCCAGCGCGTCCGCGACGAGGCGCACCGCTTCGCGATCGCCCAGCACCGCAGGCAGCGCAGCAAGGGCATGACGGCCTCGGCGCTCGACGACGTCCCCGGCCTCGGCCCCGCGCGACGCACCGCGCTCCTCAAGCACTTCGGCTCCCTCAAGCGGCTGCGCGCCGCGAGCGTCGAGGAGATCGCGAGCGTCCGCGGCATGGGCGAGCGGACGGCGCAGGCCGTCGCCGCGGCGCTCGGCGGCGGGACCACGGACGAGCGGCCCTCCCAGGACACTCCGGCGCAGGACGAGGCCGCGGCCCGCGCGTGACGGCTGGCATGCTGGGGGCATGACCTCGGAGCCGACCCCGGACCTCAGCCCGCAGGGCCAGCCTGCCCGCGTGCCGGAGCCCTCCCCGACCACCGTCCCCAGCGGCATCCCCGCGATCGAGGCCGCGACCCACGCCCCCGAGCCGAGCGAGGCCGAGGTGCTCATCATCACGGGCATGTCGGGTGCCGGCCGCACCCGGGCCGCCGCCGTGCTGGAGGACCTCGACTGGTACGTCGTCGACAACCTGCCGCCGCGCATGATCGTCCCGCTCGTGGACCTCATGACACGGTCCGGCTCGACGCTCGAGCGCATCGCGGCCGTCGTCGACGTGCGCGGGCGCGAGTTCTTCACCGACCTCGTCGAGGTGCTCGACCACCTGCGCCAGAGCGGCGTGTTCTACCGCATCCTGTTCCTCGACGCGTCCGACGAGGTGCTCGTGCGGCGCTACGAGCAGGTCCGGCGCCCGCACCCGCTGCAGGGGGAGGGGCGCATCCTCGACGGTCTCGCGGAGGAGCGCCGTCTGCTCGCGAGCCTGGAGGAGCGGTCCGACGTCGTGATCGACACGTCCGATCTCACCGTGCACGACCTCGCGCGCGAGGTGCGCGCCGCCGTCGCCGACGGAACGCCGGAGACGCTGCGCATCAACGTCGTCTCGTTCGGGTTCAAGTACGGGCTGCCGCTCGACGCGGACCACGTGGTCGACGTGCGGTTCCTCGCCAACCCCTACTGGATCACCGAGCTGCGCCATCTCACCGGCCGGGACGCGCCCGTGCGCGACTACGTGCTCGGGCGCCCCGGCGCGCTCGAGTTCGTCGACCGGTACGTGAACGCGCTCGAGCCCGTGCTGGCCGGCTACCTGGGGGAGGAGAAGCGGTACGTGACCATCGCCGTCGGCTGCACGGGCGGCAAGCACCGGTCCGTCGCGATCAGCGAGGCGATCGCCGCACGCCTGCGCGCCCAGGGGCAGCGCGTCATCGTCACGGCCCGCGACCTCGGCAAGGAGTGACCGGCGCCGTGGTCAACCTGCGCAACCCCGCCGTCGTCGCCCTGGGCGGCGGCCACGGGCTCTCCGCGAGCCTGTCGGCGCTGCGGCTCATGTCCGACCGCCTCACGGCGGTCGTCACCGTCGCCGACGACGGCGGCTCCTCGGGACGCCTGCGCGAGGAGCTCGGCGTCCTGCCGCCGGGAGACCTGCGCATGGCGCTCGCGGCCCTGTGCGACGACTCCGAGTGGGGCCGCACGTGGAGCGCGCTCCTGCAGCACCGGTTCACGTCGCAGGGCGACCTCGACAACCACGCGGTGGGCAACCTGCTCATCGTCGCGCTGTGGGAGCTGCTCGACGACCCGGTGGCCGGTCTCGACTGGGTCGGCAAGCTCCTCGGGGCGCGGGGGCGCGTGCTCCCCATGGCGGCGGTGCCGCTCCGGATCGAGGCGGACGTCTGGGCGGATGGCCGGCTCGAGACGGTCGTCGGGCAGAGCCGCGTCGCGGTCACCCACGACCGCATCGAGCAGCTCCGGCTCGTGCCCGCCGACCCGCCCGCGTGCCTGGAGGCGGTGCGGGCCGTCGAGGAGGCGGACTGGGTCGTGCTCGGCCCCGGGTCGTGGTTCTCGTCGGTGATGCCGCACCTGCTCGTGCCCGAGCTCGCGCGAGCCCTGCACGAGACCTCGGCACGCCGGTGCGTCACGCTCAACCTGTCGAGCGAGACGGGGGAGACGTTCGGTCTCACCGCGACGGAACACCTGGAGGTGCTGCACAAGCACGCGCCGGAGCTGCGGATCGACGCCGTCGTGGCCGACCCGTCCGCCGTCGAGGACACCGAGCAGCTCGCGGAGGCCGCGGCGCGCATGGGCGCCCGGCTCCTGCTGCGCCAGGTCCGCCGGGGGGACGGCACGCCGCGGCACGACGCGCTGCGCCTCGCGGCGGCCTACCGCGACGTGTTCGACGACGTCCTCGGGGACGTCGGCTCGCCCGCCCCCTGAGCACTCGCCGCCTGCTGCGACCCCCACGGCCGGGCGCGCGACGGGCCCTCGCCACGGTGCGATCCGGACACCACGGCGGCCGCCCCCGCGCTCCGGGGCGCCGCCGCGACATGCTCCCATCGGTGGCAGGATGTCCCGCATGGCGCTCACGGCACAGGTGAAGGACGAGCTGGCACGACTGCGGGTGGACAAGACCTCGTGCCGCAAGGCGGAGGTGTCCGCGATGCTCCGCTTCTCGGGCGGCCTGCACCTCATCTCGGGTCGTGTGGTCATCGAGGCCGAGCTCGACACGGCCATCGCGGCGCGGCGCCTGCGCGAGACCATCGCCGACGTCTACGGCCACACCAGCGAGCTGATCGTGGTGTCCGCCGGAGGGCTGCGCAAGAGCAGCCGGTACGTCGTGCGGGTCGTGCGCGACGGCGAGTCCCTGGCCCGCCAGACCGGCCTCCTCGACCAGCGCGGCCGGCCCGTGCGCGGGCTGCCCCCGCAGGTCGTCTCCGGCGGCGTGGAGGAGGCCGAGGCCGCATGGCGCGGCGCCTTCCTGGCCCACGGGTCCCTCACGGAGCCCGGGCGCTCGTCGGCCCTCGAGATCACGTGCCCCGGCCCGGAGGCCGCCCTCGCGCTCGTCGGCGCGGCCCGGCGCCTCGGGGTGTCCGCCAAGTCGCGCGAGGTCCGCGGGATCGACCGCGTGGTGATCCGCGACGGCGACGCGATCAGCGCGCTGCTCACACGCCTCGGCGCGCACGAGGCGGTCCTCGTCTGGGAGGAGCGTCGCGCGCGTCGTGAGGTGCGCGGCACGGCGAACCGGCTCGCCAACTTCGACGACGCCAACCTGCGCCGCTCCGCGCGCGCCGCCGTCGCGGCAGGCGCCCGGGTCGAGCGGGCGTTCGAGATCCTCGGCCCCGACCTGCCGGAGCACCTGCGCGAAGCGGGCGAGCTGCGCCTCGCGCACAAGCAGGCGTCGCTGGAGGAGCTCGGCCAGCTCGCGGACCCGCCGCTCACCAAGGACGCCGTCGCGGGGCGCATCCGGCGTCTGCTCTCGACGGCGGACAAGCGCGCCGCCGAGCTCGGCATCCCGGACACCGAGGCGGGGCTGAGCCCGGAGCTGCTCGACCTCTGAGGAGCGCGGCCCTCCGCCCGCGACCGTCGCGCCGCTCGGCCGCCACCGTGGCGCCCGTCCCCTGGACGTCACGCACCGGCGGGACGATGGTCCCGAAGCATGGGATTCAGGTCACATGACGGAGTGGTGTTGGTATAGGCTCGTCAGTGTCAGGTGACAACGACGTGCTCCTTCGCTGACACCCCTCGTGGGCGTGGGTGGTCCCGGCTGTCGCCGTGACGGTCCACGAGCACGGAGGGTGCTGTGCCGGGATCCGGGCAGCGGGGCACGGGCGCGATCACCACCTGCGTACGACGGCGTACGTGATCGTTCGGCATCAACCGTGTGCGTCGGGACAACCGGCGCGCCCTGAGGAGGGCATTGTGACCATCCGCGTCGGTATCAACGGCTTCGGTCGTATCGGACGGAACTTCTACCGCGCCATCGTCGAGTCGGGCGCCGACATCGAGATCGTCGGCGTGAACGACCTCACGGACAACAAGACGCTCGCGCACCTGCTCAAGTACGACACGGTCCTCGGCCGTTTCCCGCTGAGCGTCGACTTCGACGACGACAACATCATCGTCGACGGCAAGAAGATCCGTGCGCTCGCGGAGCGCGACCCGGCGAACCTCCCCTGGGGCGAGCTCGGCGCCGACATCGTCATCGAGTCGACCGGCTTCTTCACCGACGCGACCAAGGCGAAGGCGCACATCGACGCCGGCGCCAAGAAGGTCATCATCTCGGCCCCGGCCAAGAACGAGGACGCCACCTTCGTCATGGGCGTGAACTCGGACCAGTACGACCCGGCCGCGCACCACATCATCTCGAACGCGTCGTGCACCACGAACTGCCTCGCCCCGCTGGCGAAGGCGCTCAACGACTCGATCGGCATCGAGCGTGGTCTCATGACCACGATCCACGCCTACACGGGTGACCAGAACCTCCAGGACGGCCCGCACCGCGACCTGCGTCGCGCCCGCGCCGCCGCGCAGAACATCGTCCCGACCTCGACGGGTGCGGCCAAGGCCGTGTCGCTCGTCCTGCCCGAGCTCAAGGGCAAGCTGGACGGCTACGCGCTGCGCGTCCCGGTCATCACGGGCTCGGCGACCGACCTCACCTTCACCGCCTCGCGCGAGGTCACGGTGGACGAGGTCAACGCCGCGCTCAAGGCGGCGGCCGAGGGCCCGCTCAAGGGCATCCTCGAGTACGTCGACGACGAGATCGTGTCGAGCGACATCGTCACCAACCCGCACCAGAGCATCTTCGACTCGAAGCTCACGAAGGTGATCGGCGACCAGGTCAAGGTCGTCTCCTGGTACGACAACGAGTGGGGCTACTCGAACAGCCTCGTCGCGCTGACCGCCCTGGTCGGCGAGAAGCTCTGAGCCACCTGCTGACGCAGCACATCCCTGCGTAGCACCATGCGTCCGCGTGCGCGTCCCGGCACCGCCCGGTGACGCGCACGCGGACGTCCTCATGTGCGGGCCGGGCCGGCTGCCGGCAGGCGTTCCGCACGACGGCGACAGAACCGTAGGAGACCGTATGAAGACCATCGACTCCCTGGGCGACCTGCGCGGCAAGCGCGTCCTCGTCCGCTCCGACTTCAACGTCCCGCTCGACGGGACGACCATCACGGACGACGGGCGCATCCGCGCCGCGCTCCCGACGCTGAAGAAGCTGACCGACGCGGGCGCGAAGGTCATCGTCACCGCGCACCTCGGCCGCCCCAAGGGCGAGCCGGACCCGAAGTACTCCCTCGCGCCCGTCGCGGCCCGCCTGGGCGAGCTGCTCGGCGTGCCGGTGCACCTGGCGCAGGACGTCGTCGGCGACTCGGCGCGCGAGACGGTCGCCGCGCTCGGCGACGGCGAGGTCGCGCTGCTGGAGAACATCCGGTTCGACCCGCGCGAGACGTCGAAGGACGACGCGGAGCGCCAGGCGCTCGCCCGCGACCTCGCGCAGCTCGCGGACGTCTTCGTCTCCGACGGCTTCGGCGTCGTGCACCGCAAGCAGGCGTCGGTCTACGACGTCGCGCAGGTGCTCCCGTCCGCGGTGGGCGAGCTCGTCCTCAAGGAGGTCGACTCGCTGCGCAAGGCGACGGAGGACCCGCAGCGCCCCTACGCGGTCGTGCTCGGCGGCTCGAAGGTCTCCGACAAGCTGGGCGTCATCGCGAACCTGCTCACCAAGGCGGACCGCCTGCTCATCGGCGGCGGCATGGTGTTCACGTTCCTCGCGGCGAAGGGCTACGGCGTCGGGAAGTCCCTCCTCGAGGAGGACCAGATCGACACGGTCAAGGGCTACCTCGCGGACGCGGAGAAGAACGGCGTCGAGATCGTCCTGCCGACGGACATCGTGGTGGCCGACGCGTTCGCCGCGGACTCGCCGCACGAGGTCGTCGCCGCGGACGCGATCCCGGCCGACAAGATCGGCCTCGACATCGGCCCCGAGTCGGCCAAGCTCTTCGCGAGCAAGATCGTCGACGCGAAGACCGTGGTCTGGAACGGTCCCGCCGGCGTGTTCGAGTTCGAGGCGTTCTCGGGCGGGACGCGCGCCGTGGCCCAGGCCCTGGTCGACGCGACGTCGAACGGCGCGTTCACCATCGTCGGCGGCGGCGACTCGGCCGCCGCGGTCCGGATCCTCGGCTTCGACGAGGCGGGCTTCAGCCACATCTCGACCGGTGGCGGCGCGAGCCTCGAGTTCCTCGAGGGCAAGGACCTGCCGGGGATCTCCGTCCTCGAGGGCTGACCGCCCCCCGTACCCCTCCGCGCCGCCCGCTCCCGCGGGCGGCGCGGGCCCCACAGAGAGAAGAAGGACCCGTGGCGAACACCCGCACCCCGCTCATGGCGGGCAACTGGAAGATGAACCTGGACCACCACCAGGCGACCCACACCGTGCAGAAGCTCGCGTGGACCCTGAAGGACGCGAAGCACGACTACGCGGCCGTCGAGGTCGCCGTGCTCCCGCCGTTCACCGACCTCCGGTCGGTGCAGACGCTCGTGGACGCGGACAAGCTCGAGCTCAAGTACGGCGCGCAGGACGTCTCGGCGCACGCCGAGGGCGCGTACACGGGCGAGATCTCGGCGTCGATGCTGGCCAAGCTCGGCGTGAGCTACGTCGCCATCGGGCACTCGGAGCGCCGCCAGTACCACGGCGAGACCGACGCCCTGGTGAACGAGAAGATCGTCGCCGCCGTGGGTCAGGGCATCGCCCCGATCCTGTGCGTGGGCGAGGGCCTGGACGTGCGCAAGGCCGGCGAGCAGATCGCCTACACGCTCGCCCAGGTCGAGGGCGCCCTCGCGGGCATCCCCGCCCCCCAGCTCGCGACGCTCGTCATCGCGTACGAGCCCGTGTGGGCCATCGGCACGGGCGAGGTCGCGACGCCCGAGGACGCCCAGGAGGTCTGCGGTGCGATCCGCGGCGCCCTCGGCGACCTCTACGACGCGGACCTCGCGAACGCGACGCGCATCCTGTACGGCGGCTCGGTGAAGTCCTCGAACGTGGCCGCGATCATGGCGCAGCCCGACGTCGACGGTGCGCTCGTCGGCGGCGCGAGCCTCGACCCCGAGGAGTTCGCGAAGATCGCGCGCTACCAGTCGCACGCGACCGGCGCCTGACCTCCGCCTCGCATCCCGCACCGACGGCCCCGGGACCGCGTCCTGGGGCCGTCGGCCGCCGTCCGGGGACGACGGCGGACGGGGTTGGCCGCGGCGGCCTCGCGTCGCCTACTCTTGTCCCCTGTGCCGCGGGTCACGCCCGTGCACGACAACCGTGCGGTCGGTCCCGACATCGGTCGGGCCGGCCCTGAGCCTCAAGGACGTACTCGTGGACGTGCTGCGCATCATCCTCCAGATCCTGCTGGTGCTGACCAGCGCCTTCCTCACCCTGCTCGTGCTCATGCACAAGGGGAAGGGCGGCGGCCTCTCCGACATGTTCGGCGGCGGGATCTCGAGCTCCGTGGGCAGCTCCGGCGTCGCCGAGCGCAACCTCAACCGCATCACCGTGGCGTTCGCCCTCGTCTGGGCCGTCGTCATCGTGCTCCTGGGTCTCCTCCAGAAGGTCGTCTGACCGCACGCGCCCACCGGGGCGTCGTCGGGACGGCAGGAGAGTCCGCAGTCGGCAGGGGGCAAGCCGCGCACGGTCGCGCGGTCCGGGCAGGAACGAGTGCCGACGGCGGCACGGACGGGGGAGAGAGCACGTGGCAGGTGGTAACGCGATCCGAGGGTCGCGCGTCGGGGCGGGACCGCTCGGGGAGTCCGAGCGCGGCGAGATCGCGCCGCGCTTCTGGGTGTCGTACTGGTGCGCCAACGGCCACGAGACGCGACCCAGCTTCTCGTCGGAGGCGGGCATCGAGGCGCCGGAGACCTGGGACTGCCCGCGGTGCGGGTTCCCGGCCGGTCAGGACCAGGAGCACCCGCCGACGCCGTCGCGCAACGAGCCCTACAAGACGCACCTCGCGTACGTGAAGGAGCGGCGCAGCGACGAGGACGGCGTCGCGATCCTCGACGAGGCGCTCGCCGCGCTGCGCGCCCGCCGCGGCCGCTGAACCCCGCCCGGGCGGTACGGGTAGCGGCTCAGCCGCGCACGCGCGCGAGCACGAAGCCGTCGTAGCCCTTGGACCCGACGGTCTGCACGGCCGTGGCGTCGAGGCGCGGGTCCGCGACGACGCGGTCCGCCATCTCCCGCACGCCGAGCACGTTCGGGTCGGTGCTCGCCGGGTCCGCGACGGCCCCGCCGCGGACGGTGTTGTCCACGACGAGGAGCGTCCCGGGACGCGAGAGCCGCAGCGCGAGGTCGAGGTAGACCGGGTTCGAGGGCTTGTCGGCGTCGACGAACACGAGGTCGAACGGCGCGGCGCCGGCCGCGACGAGCCCCCGCAGCGTGTCCGCGGCCGGTCCGACGACGACGTCGACCGTCTCGGAGAGCCCGGCCGAGGCCAGCGACTCGCGCGCGACGGCGGCGTGCGCCGCGTCGATCTCGCACGTGACGAGCGTGCCGTCGGCGGGCAGGGCCCGGGCGAGCCAGATCGTCGAGTAGCCGCCCAGGGTGCCGACCTCGAGGATGCGCCGCGCGCCCGACGCGAGCGCGAGGAGCTGCAGCAGCCGGCCCTGGGCGGGGGAGACCTGGATCTCGGGGAGCCCGGCGTCCCGGGCGCGCGCCGACGCGGCGGCGAGCACGTCGTCCTCGGCCACCAGGGGCGCGAAGTACGCGTCGACGGCGTCCCACGTGGCCGCGGGGTCCGCCGGGTGCTCGCCGCCGGTCGTCACGCGCGCCCCTCGTCCGTCTCGGTCGGGGTCCCGGTGCCGGCCGCGGCGACGTCGACGAGCCACAGCGTGGCCTCCGTCCCCGCGACCGCGGCGGCCGGGGTCTCGCGCACCGGCGCGCCGGCGAGGGCCGACGTCACCGCGGGGGCCTTCTCGGCGCCCGCCGCGACCACCCACACCTGACGGGCCCGCGCTATCGCCTCGAACGTCAGCGTGACGCGCTCGGGCGGCGGCTTGGGGGAGCCGTGGACGCCCGCCGTCGGGGTGCCCGTCACGTCGAGCCCGGGGTGGTCGGGGAAGAGCGACGCGACGTGGCCGTCGGGGCCCATGCCGAGCAGCAGGACGTCGAAGGCCGGGACCTGCTCGCCGTCCGGCGCGTGCTCCGCGAGCGTCGCCGCATACGCGGTCGCCGACTCCTCGGGGGTCGCCGCCGCGCCCGCGGCCGGCATCGGGTGCACGTTCTCGGGCGGGAGGTGCGGCAGGTGGTCGAGCAGCGCTGCGCGCGCCTGCGTCTCGTTGCGCTCGCCGTCGCCGGACGCGAGGAAGCGCTCGTCGCCCCACCAAACGTGCACGCCCGACCAGTCGACGGCGTCGCGCGCGGGGTGGCGCGCGAGCGCGGTCAGGCTCGCGATCCCGACGGTCCCACCCGTCAGCACGACGTGCACGGGCCGGCGGACCGACTGCACGTCGAGCAGGCGGGTCACGAGGCGCGACGCCACCGCCTCGGCGAGCACGCCGGCGTCGGGGTGCACGACGACGAGGCGCGCCGGGGTGCCCGGCCCCGCGGCGGTCATGCGCCCACCTTCTGCAGGCCCTTGGTGAGCACCTCGCCGTAGATCTCGTCAGGGTCCAGGCGGCGGAGCTCCTCGATGAGGGCCTCGCTGAGCGTCCGGATGGGCAGCGCGACGCGGCGGTCGGGCTTGCCCGGCTGGCTGATCGTCACCGTGCGGCCGTCGGGGCGGTCGAGGACGATCGGGCCGCTCTTGCGCTCGAGGGTCACGCGCGTGATCGCCTCGGCGCCGCGCCGTCGCACCACCTGGGCCGGGCAGCGCAGGCGCGAGCCCAGCCACGCGGCGAGCAGGTCGAGCGACGTGTGCTTCGCCTGGCCCTCGACGACGACGCTCGTCACCGGCTCGTAGGGCGGCTGGTCGAGCGCCGCGGCGATGAGGCCGCGCCACAGCGTCACGCGGGCCCACGCGAGGTCGGAGTCGCCCGGTCCGTACGTCTGCGCGAGCTGCGCGAGCGTCGCCTCGGGGTCCTTCGCGGTGATCGAGTCGGTGATGCGCCGTTGCGCCATGGCGCCGACCGGGTCGTCGTCGGGGGACGCGGGCGGCTGGCCCGGCCACCACACGACGATGGGCGCGTCGGGCAGCAGGAGCGGCATGACGAGCGTGTCGGCGTGCTCCAGCAGCGGCCCGGCAGTGCGGAGCACGACCACCTCGGACGCGCCCGCGTCGCCGCCGACGCGGATCTGCGCGTCGAGGTGCGGCGTCGCGCTGCGCCCAGACGGCGCGACGACGATGACGCGGCACGGGTGCTCGCGGCTCGCGTCGTTCGCGGCCTCGATCGACGTCTCGACGTCGGACTCGCGCGCGATGACGACGAGCGTGAGGACGCGGCCCAGCGCGATCGCGCCGCCCTCGTCGCGCAGGCGCACCAGGCGCTTGTTCACCGCGTTCGTCGTCGTGTCGGGCAGGTCGATGATCATCGCGGGGTCCTCGCCGGTCGGAGGGTCGTGCCGCGTACCGGCGCACGACGGGGTCGGGGGGTCTGCGTGGCCCGCGCGGCGGGCGCCGGCGCGGTCACGGGCGCCGCCAGGCGCGGCCGTCGCGCGCGAGCATCGCGTCGGCGGACTCCGGGCCCCACGTGCCCGACCGGTACGGCTCGGGCTTGCCCTTCGCGGCCCAGTGCGCGGTGATCGGGTCGAGGATCTTCCAGGAGAGCTCGACCTCCTCGCGCGTGGGGAACAGCGGCGGGTCGCCGAGCAGGACGTCGAGGATGAGGCGCTCGTACGCCTCCGGCGAGGACTCGGTGAACGCGTGCCCGTAGCCGAAGTCCATCGTCACGTCGCGGACCTCCATCGCGGTGCCCGGGACCTTGGCGCCGAAGCGCATCGTCACGCCCTCGTCCGGCTGGACGCGGATCACGAGCGCGTTGTTCCCGAGGTCCGACGCCTGCGAGCTCTCGAACGGCAGGTGCGGGGCCTTCTTGAACACGACGGCGACCTCGGTCACGCGGCGCCCGAGGCGCTTGCCCGTGCGCAGGTAGAAGGGGACGCCCGCCCAGCGGCGGTTGTCGATGTCGACGCGGATCGCCGCGTACGTCTCCGTGGTGGAGGTGTCGGGGATGCCGTCCTCCTCGAGGAAGCCGATGACCTCCTCGCCGCCCTGCCAGCCGGCGGCGTACTGCCCGCGGGCGGTGTGCCGGGACAGCTCGCGCGGCAGCCGCACGGCGGAGAGAGCCTTGATCTTCTCGGCCCGCAGGGAGGGCGCGTCGAACGACACCGGCTCCTCCATCGCGACGAGCGCGAGCAGCTGGAGCAGGTGGTTCTGGATGACGTCGCGCGCGGCGCCGATGCCGTCGTAGTAGCCGGCGCGGCCCCCGATGCCGATGTCCTCGGCCATCGTGATCTGCACGTGATCGACGTAGTTCGCGTTCCAGATGGGCTCGAACATCTGGTTGGCGAAGCGCAGGGCGAGGAGGTTCTGGACCGTCTCCTTGCCGAGGTAGTGGTCGATGCGGAAGACCGAGTCGGGCGGGAAGACCTCCGACACGACGGCGTCGAGCTCGCGCGCGCTCGCGAGGTCGTGGCCGAACGGCTTCTCGATGACCACGCGGCGCCAGGCGTCCTCCGCCGAGCGGGACAGCCCCGACTCGGCGAGCTGGCGGCACACGACGGGGAACGCGCTCGGCGGGACCGACAGGTAGAACGCGTGGTTGCCGCCCGTGCCGCGCTCGGCGTCGAGCGTCTCGACCGTCTCGCGCAGGCGCTCGAACGCCTCGTCGTCGTCGAACGAGCCCTGGACGAACCGGATGCCCTCGGAGAGCTGGCGCCACGTCGCCTCGCGGAACGGCGTGCGCGCGTGCTCCTTGACGGCGTCGTGCACGACCTGCGCGAAGTCCTGGTCCTCCCAGTCGCGGCGCGCGAAGCCCGTGAGCGCGAAGCCCGGGGGGAGCAGCCCGCGGTTGGCGAGGTCGTAGACCGCGGGCATGAGCTTCTTGCGGGCGAGGTCGCCCGTGACGCCGAAGATGACGAGCCCGCACGGGCCCGCGATCCGGGGCAGGCGCAGGTCGAGGGGGTCGCGCAGAGGGTTGTGCTCTGGCGTGATCTTGGCCGGTCTCACCTGGTGGCACCGTTCCGTTCGGGGAGGGGTCGGAGGACTGCAGAAGGACTGGGGCGTCTGCGGATCATAGGGGCGTCGCGACGGGGTGCGCCGCCGTTCCCGCAGGTCGGACGCGCGGCCGGGACGCCGGCCGCGCGCCGGAGGTCAGGAGGAGGCGAGGCGGCGGAGGTTGTCGCGCGTCGTGGCGAGGAGCTCGGTCCAGCTGTCCTCGAACTTGCGCACGCCCTCGGCCTCGAGGCGGTCGGTGACCTCGACGAGGGAGACGCCGAACGACTCGACGGTCTCGATCGTGCGCCGCGACGCGGTCGCCGTGCCGGTGATCGTGTCGCCCGTCACGACGCCGTGGTCCGCGAACGCCTGGAGCGTCGCCTCGGGCATGGTGTTGACGACGCCGTCCGTGACGAGCTCGTCGACGTACATGGTGTCGCGGTACTCGGGGTTCTTCACGCCCGTCGAGGCCCACAGGGGGCGCTGGGGCTGCGCGCCGGACGCGACGAGCGAGCGCCAGCGGTCCGTCTGGCGGAACTCCTCGTACGCCTCGAACGCGAGGCGCGCGTTCGCCACGGCGGTCTGCCCGCGCAGGTCGAGCGCCTCGGGCGTCCCGACCTTCTCGAGCGCGGCGTCCACCGCGGTGTCGACGCGCGAGACGAAGAACGAGGCGACGGAGCCCACGGGCGCGAGGTCCACGCCGTCGGCGCGCGCCTGCTCCAGCCCGATCGCGAACGCCTCCATGACCGCGCGGTAGCGCGCGAGGGAGAAGATGAGGGTCACGTTGACGCTGATGCCCTGCGCGAGCGTGCGCGTGATCGCGTCGAGGCCCGCGACGGTCGCCGGGATCTTGATGTAGACGTTCGGGCGGTCGATCGTGCGCCACAGGCGCTCCGCCGTGACGACCGTCGCGTCGGCGTCGTGGGCGAGGCGCGGGTCGACCTCGATCGAGACGCGCCCGTCGACGCCGTCGGTGGCGTCGTAGACGGGGCGCAGGAGGTCGGCGGCGGCGCGCACGTCGTCCGTCGTGATGCGCTCGACGGCGGCCTCCACGGCCGCGTCGTCGGTGCCCGCGGCCGCGAGGTCGGCGAGCTGGGCGTCGTAGGCGTCGCCCTTCGCGAGCGCCGACGCGAAGATCGTGGGGTTCGTGGTCACGCCGACGACGCCGCGCGTCGCCACCAGCTCGGCGAGGTTGCCGGTGCGCAGCCGTTCTCGGGAGAGGTCGTCGAGCCAGATCGACACGCCCGCTCCCGTGAGCTGCTCGATGGGGCCGGGGACGGTGGTGGGCTGCGTCATCGGACTTCCTCTCGTGGTGCTCTCGCTGCGGGCGTGCGCCCGGGTCGCCGCCCGTGGCGGTCGTCCGGGGTGTCCCGAGGTGGGGCCGCGTGCACGGCCCCACCTCGGAATCTACGAAGGGTCAGCGCAGGTCGCCAGTGCCGCCCTCCGAGGGGGTGGGCTCGGCGCCCGGGGCGTCGTCGCCGCGCGCCGCGGCGATCGACTCGCGCGCCGCCGTCGCGACGGCCTCGGACGTGATGCCGAACTCGCGGTACAGCACCTGGTAGTCCGCGGACGCGCCGTAGTGCTCGAGGCTCACGGAGCGGCCGGCGTCGCCGACGAGCTCGCGCCAGCCCTGCGCGACGCCCGCCTCGACCGAGACGCGCGCGCGGACGGCGGACGGCAGGACCGACTCGCGGTAGGCGTCGTCCTGGCCGTCGAACCACTCGCGGCTCGGCAGCGACACGACGCGCGCCTGCACGCCCTCGGCCGCGAGGATCTCGCGCGCCTCGACGGCGAGCTGCACCTCGGAGCCGGTGCCGATGAGGATGACGTCCGGCGTGCCCTCGGTGTCGAGCAGCACGTAGCCGCCGCGCGCCGTGCCGGACGCGTCGGCGTAGCCGTCCGTCCCGCGCGGGAACGTCGGCACGTTCTGGCGCGTGAGGATGAGGCCCGCCGGGCGCTCGGTGTTCTCGAGCACGGTGCGCCAGGCCCACGCGGTCTCGTTCGCGTCGGCCGGGCGCACGACGTCGAGGCCCGGGATCGCGCGCAGCGCCGCGAGGTGCTCGACGGGCTGGTGCGTCGGGCCGTCCTCGCCGAGGCCGATCGAGTCGTGCGTCCACACGAACGTCGTCGGGATCTCCATGAGGGCGGCGAGCCGGACGGCGGGACGCATGTAGTCGCTGAACTGGAGGAACGTGCCGCCGTAGGCCCGCGTCCCGCCGTGCAGGACGATGCCGTTGAGGATCGCGCCCATGGCGTGCTCGCGGATGCCGAAGTGCAGCGTGCGGCCGTACTCGTGGCCCGGGAACTTCTTCGTCGCGTGCTCCGCCGGCACGAACGACGGTTCGCCGTCCATCGTCGTGTTGTTCGAGCCCGCGAGGTCGGCGGAGCCGCCCCAGAGCTCGGGCAGCACGTCCTTGAGCGCGGTGAGGACCTTGCCGGACGCGGAACGCGTCGCGACGGCCTTGCCCGCCTCGAACGTGGGGAGCGCGTCCTCCCAGCCGGCCGGGAGCTCGCGGCGCGAGAGGCGGTCGAGCAGCTCCGCGCCGGACGGGTTCGCCGTCTTCCACGCCTCGAACGCCCGGTCCCAGGCGGCGCGGGCGTCGGCCTGGCGCTCGCCGACGGCGCGCGTGTACGCGAGCACCTCGTCGTCGATCGCGAAGCTCGCCTCGGGGTCGAGGCCGAGCTCGACCTTGAGGCCCTTGATCTCGTCGGCGCCCATGGCGGAGCCGTGGATGCCGCCGGTGTTCTGCTTCGTGGGCGACGGGTACCCGATGATCGTGCGCAGCGCGATGATCGACGGCTTGCCCGTCTCGGCCTTGGCGGCCTCGATCGCGGCGTGCAGCGCGTCGACGTCCTCCGCGTAGCCCGTGCCGCCGTTGGTCCAGTCGACGCGCTGGGTGTGCCAGCCGTACGCGGCGTAGCGCGCGAGGACGTCCTCCGTGAACGCGATGTCCGTGTCGTCCTCGATCGAGATCTTGTTGTCGTCCCAGATCACGACGAGGTTGCCGAGCTGCTGGTGGCCCGCGAGCGAGGAGGCCTCGCTCGTCACGCCCTCCTGCAGGTCGCCGTCGGAGGCGATGACGTAGACGTGGTGGTCGAACGGCGACTCGCCCGGCGTGGTCGACGGGTCGAGCAGGCCGCGCTCGCGGCGCGCCGCGAACGCCATGCCGACCGACGACGCGAGGCCCTGGCCGAGCGGGCCGGTCGTGATCTCCACGCCGCGGGTGTGCTTGTACTCGGGGTGGCCGGGGGTCTTGGAGCCCCACGTGCGCAGCGCCTCGATGTCCTCCATCTCCAGGCCGTACCCGGCGAGGAAGAGCTGGAGGTAGATCGTCAGCGACGAGTGGCCCGCGGAGAGCACGAACCGGTCACGACCCACCCAGTGGTCGTCGGACGGGTCGTGGCGCATGACCTTCTGGAACAGCAGGTACGCGGCGGGGGCCAGCGAGATCGCGGTGCCCGGGTGGCCGTTGCCCACCTTCTCCACGGCGTCGGCGGCGAGCGCCTTGATCGTCTTGACGGCCCGGTCGTCCAGGTCCGTCCAGTCCAGGGGCGTGTGAGCAGGGGACAACGCGTTCACCGAACCTCATTCCCGTCCGGAGCGCGCGCCCCGGATCCTCGCGACAACTCGAAGCAACCGTTGAACATTTCCCGGCCTCACGCCTCTGGGGGCGGGGCGGCCCGGTGCCCGTCGCGGCCCGGAGGCCACGTCCGTGGCGGGCGGTCCGACGCGGGACGGTCGCGGGCACCAGCCTATACGCGCGCGCCGTTCCCGGCCGGGCGGTGCCCACGTGCTGGATTTCGGTCGGATGTCACACAATCGCCCGGCCCGTCCGGTCGGCCCCCGCGCAGGCGGGGACGTACGATGAGCGAGGACGACCGGCGGTCCGTCCCAGCTCGCCCCCCACCTCAGAACGGAACACCGAAGCGCGTGCACACCACGAGCCAGGCACCGATCGACGGGACCGGAAGCCCGTCGAGCGCCGCGTCGACCCAGCAGCCGTCCTCCCCGACGGCCCCCGCGACCCCCGTCGCCCCGACGGCCGAGGCCGCCCGCGCGACGCGCGCCCTGCGTGAGCGGGTCGGCGCCTACGTCGCCCTCACCAAGCCGCGCATCATCGAGCTCCTCCTCGTCACGACGGTCCCGACGATGTTCCTGGCGCAGGGCGGGCTGCCCGGGCTGGGCCTCATCCTCGCGACGCTCGTCGGCGGCACGCTCGCCGCGGCCTCCGCGAACGTCTACAACTGCTACCTCGACCGCGACATCGACGAGGTCATGAACCGCACCAAGCGGCGCCCGCTCGTCACGGGCGAGATCACCCCGCGCGCGGCGCTCGTGTTCGCCACCGTCCTCGGCGTGGTGTCGCTGGTCTGGTTCGCGCTGCTGGTCAACGTCGTCTCCGCGTGGCTGACCTTCGGGGCGATCGCGATCTACGTCGTCGGCTACACGATGATCCTCAAGCGCCGCACCCCGCAGAACATCGTGTGGGGCGGCATCGCGGGCTGCATGCCGGTGCTCATCGGCTGGTCGGCGGTCACGGGCTCGCTGAGCTGGGCGGCGCTCGCGCTGTTCCTCGTCATCTTCTTCTGGACCCCTCCGCACTACTGGCCGCTCTCGATGAAGTTCAAGCGCGACTACGCGAACGCGGGCGTCCCGATGCTCCCCGTCGTCGCGGACGACAGCAAGGTCGCGCGCGAGATGATCCTCTACGGCGTCGCGATGGTGGCCTCGTCCCTCGCGCTGTGGCCGCTCGCCGGCATGACCTGGGTCTACGGCGTCGTCGCCACGGCCCTGGGCGCGTGGTTCCTGTCGTCGTGCGTGACGATGCTGCGCCGGGCGCGCGACAAGGCCGACGGCAAGGGCGGCAAGGTGGGGGAGATGAAGGTCTTCCACGCGTCCATCACGTACCTGACCCTGCTCTTCGTCGCGGTGGCGGTCGACGTCTTCCTGCCGCTGTGAGCCCGGTCGTCCCGGGCGGGCAGTGACGCCATGAGCCCCGGCGAGGCCCACGTGCCCGAGGCGCTGGACCGCGCCGCGCGCGAGTACCTGGCGCACCTCGCCGTCGAGCGCGGGCTGTCCGCCAACACGGTCGCGGCCTACCGCCGCGACCTCGCGCGCTACGTCGCGTTCCTCGCGTCGCGCGGGAACCACGCCGTGCGCGACGTCGAGGCGGACGACGTCGCCGACTACGTCACCGCGCTGCGGACCGGGGCCGACGGCGGCGCGCCCCTGTCGCCGTCGTCGACCGCCCGGTCGGTGGCGGCCGTGCGCGGCTGGCACCGCTTCTGCGCGGCGGAGGGCCTGGCCGACGCCGACGCGTCGGCCGACGTCCGCCCGCCCGCCCAGGGCAGACGGCTGCCGAAGGCCATCTCGACCGACGAGGTCGCGCGCATCCTCGAGGCGTCCGGCGCCGGGGACGGGCCCGGCCCCCTGCGTGACCGCGCGCTCCTCGAGCTCGTGTACTCGACCGGCGCGCGCATCACCGAGGCGGTGAGCCTCGACGTCGACGACCTGGACCTCGACAGCGGCGCGGTGCGTCTCCTGGGCAAGGGCGGCAAGGAGCGCGTGGTGCCCGTCGGGTCGTTCGCGCGCCGCGCCCTCGACGCCTACCTCGTGCGCGGGCGCGCCGCGCTCGCCGCGAACGGCCGGGGGACGCCCGCGGTGTTCCTCAACACGCGCGGCGCGCGCCTGTCCCGGCAGAGCGCGTGGGCCGTGCTGCGCACCGCGGCCGAGCGCGCCGGGATCGAGCACCCCGAACGCATCTCGCCGCACACGCTGCGGCACTCGTTCGCCACCCACCTGCTCGCCGGCGGCGCGGACGTGCGCGTCGTGCAGGAGCTGCTGGGCCACGCGTCGGTCACCACGACCCAGATCTACACGCTCGTGACGCCCGACACGCTGCGCGAGGTCTACGCGGCCGCGCACCCCCGCGCGCTGGGCTGATCCCGCGCCGCGACGGGGCCAATGCGCCCCCCAGCACCGCCGCAGCACCGCCGCGAGTACCGCCGCGCCACGTCCTCCCGGAACGCGGCGCGCGGGCGCGTACGCACCGGCCCCGGCGAGGTCCTGCGATACCGTGGCGGACGTGAGCAGCCAGGCCGAGACCCAGCCCGAGACGCGCGGCGCGCACGGCTCGCACGGCGACGCCGTCCGTCCGGTCGTCCCGCAGACCTCCGCCGAGGGGGACGCGGCGCCTCCCGCCGACCGCCCCGTCGAGCAGCCCGAGGACCGTGCCGCCGCCGAGCCGCGCGTCGACGTCGTCGGCCGCACCCTTCCGGAGTTCCCCGTCCCGGCCTCGCTCGCCGCGCACGGCCCGGGCCGCATCATCGCCATGTGCAACCAGAAGGGCGGCGTCGGCAAGACGACGACGACCATCAACCTGGGCGCCGCGCTCGCCGAGTACGGGCGCAAGGTCCTGCTCGTCGACTTCGACCCGCAGGGCGCCGCGTCCGTCGGCCTTGGCGTCAACCCGCACGAGCTCGACCGCACGGTCTACAACCTGCTGATGGAGCGCGGCGCGGACATCCACGACGTGCTCGTGAGCACCGAGGTCGAGAACCTCGACCTGCTGCCCGCGAACATCGACCTCTCGGCCGCCGAGGTGCAGCTCGTGGGCGAGGTCGCGCGCGAGTCCGTCCTGTCGCGCGTGCTGCGCCCGGTCGTGGACGACTACGACGTGATCCTCGTCGACTGCCAGCCCTCGCTCGGCCTTCTCACCGTCAACGCGCTCACCGCCGCGCACGGCGTGCTCATCCCGCTCGAGTGCGAGTTCTTCGCGCTGCGCGGCGTCGCGCTGCTCGTCGAGACGATCGAGAAGGTGCGCGACCGGCTCAACCCGCGCCTCGACGTCGACGGCATCCTCGCCACGATGTTCGACTCGCGGACGCTGCACTCGCGCGAGGTCGTCGCGCGCGTGCACGAGGCGTTCGGCGACAAGCTGCTCCACACCGTGATCGGCCGCACCGTGAAGTTCCCGGACGCGTCCGTCGCGGCCGAGCCCATCACCGTGTACGCGCCGAACCACCCGGGCGCCGTCGCGTACCGGCAGCTCGCCCGGGAGCTGGTCGCCCGTGGCGACGCCGCCTGAGCCGCCACCACCGACGGAGCCGCCGGCGCGGGCCGGGTTCGAGGTCCGGCTCGACAACTTCAGCGGGCCCTTCGACCTGCTGCTGTCGCTCATCACGAAGCACAAGCTCGACATCACCGAGGTCGCGCTCGCGCGCGTGACGGACGACTTCATCGCGTACATCCGCGCGGCCGAGCGCGCCGCCGCCGTGGCGCGGGCCGCGGGGGAGGACCACCCCGGCTGGGACCTCGGCACCGCGAGCGAGTTCCTCGTCGTCGCCGCGACGCTGCTCGACCTCAAGGCGGCCCGGCTGCTGCCGACGGGCAGCGTCGAGGACGACGAGGACCTGGCGCTGCTGGAGGCCCGCGACCTGCTCTTCGCCCGGCTGCTGCAGTACCGCGCGTACAAGGACGTGTCGGGCCTCCTCGCCGAGCGGTTCGAGAGCGCCGGGCGCCGGTTCCCGCGCGTCGTGCAGCTCGAGCCGCACCTCGCCGCGCTGCTGCCCGAGCTCGTGTGGACCATGGGTCCGGACCAGGTCGCCGTGCTCGCGGCCCGCGCGCTCGCCCCCAAGGCGCCCCCGCTCGGCGTCTCGCTCGACCACCTGCACGCCCCGGCCGTCAGCGTGCGCGAGCAGGCGGGGATCGTCGTCGACCGCGTGCGCAGCCACGGTACGACGACGTTCCGCGCCCTCGTCGCCGACGCGGGGGAGACCGCCGTGGTCGTCGCGCGGTTCCTCGCGCTGCTCGAGCTGTTCCGCCAGGCGCTCGTCGCGTTCGACCAGGTGACGCCGCTCGGCGAGCTCACCGTGCGGTGGTCGGGCGACGACGACGCGGCCGAGCCGCCGCTCGTCGACGTCGGCAGCGAGTTCGACGAGGGCGACGAGCCCGACCCGGCGGCCGCCCTCGCCGCCACCGACCAGGAGGTCCCCGCGTGACGCAGCCCGACGACGGCCCGGCCCCCGACGACACCCGCCCGCCCGCCGTGCACGACCTCCCGGGCGGCCTGCCGTCCGCGCTCGAGGCCGTGCTCATGGTCGCGGACGAGCCGATCCCGCCGGTCGAGCTCGCGGCGACGCTCGCGGTCCCGGTCGACGAGGTGCTGGACGCGCTGCACGAGCTCGCGGCCGAGTATCGCGGCGACGACGGCGGTCGGCCCCGCGGGTTCGAGCTGCGCGCGGCGGGCGGCGGGTGGCGTGTGTACTCCGCGCCCGCGCACGCCGAGGTCGTGGGCCGGTTCGTGCAGGGCGGCCAGACGGCCCGGCTCACGCAGGCGGCGTTGGAGACTCTGGCCGTGATCGCGTACCGTCAACCGGTCAGCCGCGGCCAGGTGTCGGCGGTACGAGGGGTCAACGTGGACGGCGTGGTGCGCACGCTCGTGGCGCGCGGGCTCGTGGCCGAGGTCGGCCAGGACCCGCACACCGGCGCCGGCCTCTTCGGCACCACGGGGTACTTCCTCGAGCGCATGGGCTTCACGTCGCTCGACGAGCTCCCCCCGCTCGCGCCGCACCTGCCGGACATGGACGACCTCGAGGGCCTCGACGGGCTCGCCGACCTGCGCGCTCCCGCGCGGCCGACGGGCGTCGCGGCGCCGACGGACGCTCCCGACGTCGCGGCTGACGACGCGGACGGCGCACCGGCGCCGACCGCCACGACACCCGGCGTGACGCACGACGTCACGCAGGAACCGACGGACGAAGGACACGCATGAGCTCGAAGGACGGACGCCGCTCCGGCGACGGAGGGCGCGGGCGCACGCCCCGCGACGGGGCGGGCGACGCACGCCGCGGCGGGAACGGCGACGCGCGTCGTGGCGGCCCGCGGGGCGGCGACGGCGCACGCGCGGGCGGCGCGCCCCGGCGCGGTGGCTCGTCCGCGCAGGGCTCGTCCGCGGGCCGCGGCGCGGGCGACGGGCGGGAGCAGGGCGCCGGTCGTGGCCAGGGCACCGGTCGGGCCACCGGCGCGGGCCGCGGCGCAGCCGCCGGTCGGGGTCGCTCTGCCGCGGGTCGCGGCACGTCGGCACCCCGCGCCGGTCAGGCGGCGGCCCGGCCGCGCCGTCCCGTGCGCGGGAAGCCCAGCGAGCCCCAGCGCGACGTCCACGTCGAGGACGGCGTGCGCCTGCAGAAGGTGCTCGCGTCGGCCGGGCTCGGGTCGCGCCGCGCGTGCGAGGACCTCATCGCGCAGGGCCGCGTCGAGGTGGACGGCGTGCGGGTCACCGAGCTGGGCGTGCGGGTCGACCCGGCGCGCGCCGTCGTGCACGTGGACGGGATGCGCCTGCAGCTCGACTCCTCGCGCGTGACGCTCGCCCTCAACAAGCCGCGCGGCGTCGTGTCGACGATGCACGACCCGGACGGTCGCCCGTCCATCGCCGAGCTCGTCGCCGACCGGCCCGAGCGCCTGTTCCACGTGGGCCGCCTCGACGCGGACAGCGAGGGCCTGCTGCTGCTCACGAACGACGGCGAGCTCGCGAACCACCTCGCGCACCCCTCGCACGAGGTCGCCAAGACCTACCTCGTCACGGTGCGCGGCAAGGTCGCGGGCAACGTCGCGAACAAGTTCCTGCACGGGATCGAGCTCGAGGACGGGGTCGTGCAGGCGGACGCGTACCGCGTCGTCGACCAGGTCGCGGACCAGACGATGATCGAGGTCGTGCTCCACTCGGGCCGCAACCGGGTCGTGCGGCGCATGTTCGAGGAGGTCGGCTACCCCGTGACGCGCCTCGTGCGCACGCGCATCGGGCCGATCGCGCTCGGCAACCTGCGCCCCGGCACGACGCGTGTCCTCGGGCGCACCGAGCTCGGCACGCTCATGGCGGGCGTCGGGCTCTAGGCCCGGCCCGCGCGTCCCGCACCACCACCCCGACGGACCGCCGCGAGGCGGGCCGTCCCGCACGAAGGAGCACCATCCATGCCGGTCCGGGCGATCCGGGGCGCGACCCAGCTCGACGCCGACGAGCGCGAGCACCTGTTCGCGCGCACGCGCGAGCTCGTCCAGGAGGTGCTCGACGCGAACGCCGTCGACACCGGCGCGCTCATCTCGATCCTCTTCACGTGCACCCCCGACCTGGTGGCCGACTTCCCGGCCGCCGCGGCGCGCGAGATGGGCCTCGGCGACGTGCCGCTCATGTGCGCGACGGAGATCGCGGTGCCCGGCGCGCTGCCACGCGTGGTGCGCCTCATGGCGCACGCGGAGCTCGACGTCGACCGCGCGGCGGTCCAGCACGTCTACCTGCACGGGGCGACGGCGCTGCGCAAGGACCTCGCCCAGTGAGCGCGGGGACGTCGGGCGCGGGGGAGGGTCGCGCCGACGGCGCGCTGACGGTCGCGATCGACGGGCCGTCGGGTTCGGGCAAGTCGAGCGTGTCGAAGGGCGTCGCGCGCCGCCTCGGCCTCGCCTACCTCGACACGGGCGCGATGTACCGCGCCGCCACCTGGTGGTGCCTCCACCGCGGAGAGGACCTCGCCGACCAGGACGCCGTCGCGCACGCCGTGCGCGTCATGCCGCTCGTCATGGGCCTCGACCCGTCCGGTCCGACCGTCCACGTGGACGGGACCGATGTCGGCGAGGCGATCCGCTCGACCGAGATCTCGACGGCCGTGAGCGCCGTCGCGACCAACCTCGCGGTGCGCGCGGAGCTGCGGCGTCTCCAGCGCGCGGTCATCGAGGCCGAGCGCACGCCCGCGGGTTTCGCCGGCGGCCGCGGCGTCGTGGCGGAGGGCCGGGACATCACGACGGTCGTCGCCCCCGACGCCGACGTACGCGTGCTCCTCACCGCGAGCGAGGAGGCCCGCCTCGCGCGCCGCTCGCTCGACGTGCACGGGACGGCCGACGCGGCCGCCGTCGAGGCGACGAAGGACCAGGTGCTGCGGCGCGACCGCGACGACGCGACGGTCTCGCAGTTCCAGGTCGCGGCCGACGGCGTCGTGACCGTCGACTCGTCGGACCTCGACCTGGAGCAGACGATCGACGCGGTGCTCTCCGTGGTCGAGCAGGTCACCGGGCGGGTGGTCGGCCCGCGCCAGGGCTCGTGAGCCGCGGCACGGGAGACGGCGTCCCGTCGCCCGCCGGGCCGGCGTGGTCGCGCTGGGTGGGTCGCTTCCTCGCGCGCGTCGTGTGGGCGACCGAGGTCGTCGGCGCGGAGCACGTCCCGGCCGACGGCCCCGTCGTGCTCGCCGCGAACCACACCGGCGTCGTCGACGGGCCGCTCGTCCTCGGGGTCGCGCCGCGCCCGCTGCACGTCCTCGTCAAGGAGGAGATGTTCACCGGGCCGGTCGGCTGGGTGCTGCGCGCGGCCGGGCAGATCCCCGTCGACCGCACCGGCGGGCGCCCCGCGCTCGCGGCCGGGCTCGGCGTGCTGCGGCGCGGCGACGCGGTCGGCGTCTTCCCCGAGGGCGCCCGCGGGCGCGGCGACGCCACCTCCGCGCGTGCCGGGGCCGCGTGGCTCGCGCTCAACGGCCACGCCCGCGTGGTGCCCGTCGCCGTCCTCGGCACGCGCCGCGCGGGCGAGGGCGTCAACCGGATCCCCGGGCTGCGCCGTCGGCTCGTCGTCCGCTTCGGGGAGCCGCTCACCGTCGAGCGCGCGCCCGGGGTGAGCGGCAAGCAGGCGCTCGAGGACGCGAACGAGCGCATCCGCACCGCGCTCGCCGAGCTGGTCGCCGACACGGTCGCTCTGACCGGCGTGGCGCTGCCGCTGGACGACCCGCGCGGGGACCGGCCGACGCCGTGAGGGCGGACCGCCCGGTGGCGCACGTGGTGGGCGACCGCCCGGGCACGGGGCTGTTCGTCGGGCTCGCGTCGGCCCTCGCGTTCGGCGCGAGCGGCCCGTTCGTCAAGCCGCTCCTCGAGGCGGGCTGGACGCCGGGCGCCGCCGTCCTCGCGCGCGCCCTGTGCTCGGCGCTCGTCCTCGCCCCGGTCGCGGCCGTCGCCCTGCGCGGCAGCCACCGCCTCCTGCGCGAGGAGTGGCGGCTCGTCCTCGGGTTCGGCCTCGTCGCCGTCGCGGGGACCCAGCTGTGCTACTTCGCGGCCGTCGCGCGCCTGCCCGTCGGCATCGCGCTGCTCGTCGAGTACCTCGCGCCCGTGCTCCTCGTCGGCCTCGCCTGGGCCCGCACGCGCCACGTGCCGCCCCGGTTCACGCTCGTGGGCTGCGCCGTCGCGGTCCTCGGGCTCGTGCTCGTCGTCGACCCGGGCGGCGCCCGCCCCGACCTCCTCGGCGTCCTCCTCGCGCTCGGCGCGGCGGTGGGGCTGGGCGCCTACTTCGTGCTGTCCGCGCGCCCGACGCGCCTGCCGCCCGTCGCGCTCGCCGCGAGCGGGCTCGGCGTCGGGGCGCTCGCGCTCGGCGCGGCGGCGCTCGCGGGCGTGCTGCCCTTCGCCGCCCCGCTCGTCGACGTCACGCTCCTCGGCTCGCCCGCGCCCTGGTACGTCCCGCTCGCGGTCGTCGTGCTCGTCGCGACGGCGTTCGCGTACGTGTCCGGCGTCGCCGCGACCGTGCGCATGGGCGAGCGCCTCGCGTCGTTCGTCGGGCTGTCCGAGGTGCTGTTCGCCGTCGCCATCGCGTGGCTCCTGCTCGGCGAGGTGCCGAGCCTCGTGCAGGCCGCGGGCGGCGTGCTCGTCGTCGCCGGGGTCGTGCTCGTGCGCCTCGCGGGCACGCCCGCCGCGCGGTAGGTTCGCGCTCAGGCGCCGGCGCCCCGTCGCAGGGCCGGGCAGGCGCCGCCCGCGGGGGAGGGAGCACGCATGGCCGAGCCGCCCGGCAAGCCCACGACCGTCGACGAGTACCTCGCGACGCTCGCCCCGGACGCGCGCGACGTTGTCGCGCACCTGCGCTCCGTGGTGCACGACACGGTGCCCGGCCTGGGCGAGCGCATCAGCTACGGCATCCCGACCTTCACCCGCGACGGCCGGTACGTCGTCTACCTCGCGGGCTGGGCCCACCACGTCTCGCTCTACCCCGTGCCCGAGGTCGACGACGCGCTCGCGCGCCGCATCGCGCGCTACCAGGACGGCAAGGGCACGCTGCGGTTCCCGCTGGCGGAGCCCGTGCCCGACGACGTCGTGCGGGCCGTCGTCGCGCGGCTCGCCGCCCGCCGGGACGGTGCCGCGGGCTGACACCGGGCGCCCCGGACGGGCACCCGCACGACGCGCCCGCGGGCCGGTTCGGAGCCTGGCCCGCGGCCTGGGAGAATGGACCCCATGACCACACCCGACCCCGCCCAGCCCGGCACGCCCGGACGGACCGACGCCGTCGGTCAGGCCGAGGAGCCCCTGGCGCCCGCGGACGCCGCGGACGACGAGGCGCGCGAGCGCGCGCTGCGCGCCGGACTCGACGACTACGAGCTCGAGGACGCCGACCTCGCGCTGCTCGACGCCGACGAGGACGCGCTCGACGGCGCGGCGCCCGAGGCGCCCCTGCCCGTGCTCGCCGTGGTCGGGCGCCCGAACGTCGGCAAGTCGACGCTCGTCAACCGCATCCTCGGCCGTCGCGAGGCCGTCGTCGAGGACAAGCCGGGCGTCACGCGCGACCGCGTGAGCTACCCGGCCGACTGGTCCGGGCGCCGCTTCACGCTCGTCGACACCGGCGGCTGGGAGGTCGACGTCGCGGGCATCGAGTCCAAGGTCGCCGAGCAGGCCGAGGTCGCGATCTCCCTCGCCGACGCGGTGCTCTTCGTCGTCGACGCGACCGTCGGCGCGACCGCGACGGACGAGCGCGTCGTGCGCCTCCTGCGCGAGTCGGGCAAGCCCGTCGTGCTGTGCGCCAACAAGGTCGACGGGCAGTCGGGCGAGGCGGACGCCGCGTACCTGTGGAGCCTCGGCCTCGGCGAGCCGCACCCCGTGTCCGCGCTGCACGGCCGCGGGACGGGCGACCTGCTCGACGCCGCGATGGCGGCGCTGCCCACGGAGTCCGAGCACGGCGAGGTGCGGCCGACCGGGCCGCGTCGCGTCGCGCTCGTCGGGCGCCCGAACGTCGGCAAGTCCTCGCTGCTGAACAAGCTCGCCGGCGCCGACCGCGTCGTCGTCGACGAGATCGCGGGCACGACGCGCGACCCCGTCGACGAGCTCGTGACGATCAAGGACGTGCCCTACGTCCTCGTCGACACCGCCGGCATCCGTCGCCGCGTGCACCAGACGAAGGGCGCCGACTTCTACGCGTCCCTGCGCACGCAGGCCGCGATCGAGAAGGCGGAGCTCGCCGTCGTGCTCGTGGACGCGTCCGTGCCGCTCACCGAGCAGGACACGCGCGTCATCTCCCAGGTCGTGGACGCGGGCCGCGCGCTCGTCATCGCGTACAACAAGTGGGACCTCATGGACGACGACCGCCGCCCGTACCTCGAGCGCGAGATCGAGAAGGACCTCGTCCAGGTGCAGTGGGCGCCGCGCGTCAACGTGTCGGCCCGCACCGGCTGGCACACCGACCGCCTCGCCCCGGCGATGGAGCGCGCGCTCGACTCCTGGGACACGCGCATCCCGACGGGCCGCCTCAACGCGTTCCTCGGCGAGCTCGTCGCCGCCCACCCGCACCCGCTGCGCGGCGGCAAGCAGCCCCGCATCCTCTTCGCGACGCAGGCCTCGACGCGCCCGCCGCGGTTCGTGGTGTTCGCGACCGGGTTCCTCGAGGCGGGCTACCGCCGGTTCATCGAGCGACGTCTGCGCGAGACGTTCGGGTTCGAGGGCTCGCCCATCGAGATCAGCGTCCGCGTGCGGGAGAAGCGCAAGCGGTGAGCACGGGCACGGGGCGCGCCTCCGCCGGGACCTCCCGGCGGAGCCGCGCCCTGCGCCTCGGCGCGGCCCGGGACACCGCGGCCGTGCGGCACGTCGTGACGTTCCTCGTGGTCGCCGTCGCGACGGTGCTCGTGACGCGGTTCTTCCTCGCGGCGTCCGGGTACCCGCAGGTCGGCGGGGGAGACCTGCACGTCGCGCACGTGCTGTGGGGCGGGCTCGGGATGGCGCTCGCCCTCGTGCTGCTGCTGTCCTTCGTGGGCCCGGCGCCGCGCTCGCTCGGCGCGTTCGTGGGCGGGATCGGGTTCGGGCTGTTCGTCGACGAGATCGGCAAGTTCGTCACCGCGGACAACGACTACTTCTACGAGCCGACGGCGGCGCTCATCTACGCGACGGTCGTCGTGCTCGTCCTCGTCGTCGAGGCGCTGCACGGGTGGCGGCGCCACCACCCGGCCGAGTACCTCGCCGTCGCGACCGACCGCGCCGTCGCGGGCGTCGCCGGCGGGTTCACCGACGACGCGCGCGACGAGGCCCGCGCGCTCGTCGCGCTGGGCCGCGGCGAGCCGACGGCCGACGAGGTCGCGGCGCTCGTCGAGGCCGTTCCGCCCGACGACGTCGACGTGCCCGACCCGGTGCGCGCCCTCGTACGGCGCTCGTCGGCCTGGTTCGCGCAGACGCTCCAGCGCCGCTGGGCCGCCGTCGTCGTGGTCGTGCTCGTGCTCGGGACGGCGCTGGGCTCGCTGCTCGCGGGGCTGCGCGTGCTGGTCGGCGACGTCGACGTGCCCACCTGGGTCGGGGCCGGCATCGCCGCGGGCGTCGCCGCGACGGTCGCGTGCGTCGTCGTGGGCGTGGTGGTGTCCCGCCGCGGGCGGCCCGAGGACCGCCGGGCCGGCGCCGTGTGGGTCCGGCGCGGCGTGCTCGTCTCGCTCCTGCTCACCCAGCTCCTCGTGTTCCGCGCTCTGCAGTGGGTCGGCGTCGCGGGTCTCGTGGTGGACCTGCTCGTGCTCGCGGCGCTCGGTGCCGCGCTCGGCGGCGACGACGAGCGCCGTCGGACACCGCGCCGCTGACGCGTCGTCGCCGCGATGGGCGACCTCTCCTGACCGACGACGGCGGCCGCCCCCGGGAGGGGACGGCCGCCGTCGGCGCCGGTGGTGGGCCGCTCAGCCGAGCGGGCCGTACAGCGCGGGGGAGGTGCGGGCCTGCGTGGCCTGCTCGAGCGCGTACGCGAGGCCGAGCAGCGGGCCCTCGTCGAAGTCGCGGCCGAGCAGCTCGAGGTTGACGCCGCCGCCGGTGACGGTGCCGTCCGTCGCGACCGCCTGGCCGACCGGGACCGTCACGGCGGGCAGCCCGGTGTTCGGGCTGAGCCGCAGGTTGGTGCCGATCGTCCCGTACGGGTTGGCGCTCGGGTAGACCAGCGCGTCGAGGTCGGCGTCGTCGAGCATCGCGGTGACGAGCACCTTGCCCTCGGCGAGCACCTTGGTGTGCGACCCCTCGGGGCCCGCCCACGCCTGGTACGTCTCCTCCGTGACCGCGTCGCGCGAGACGTACGTGCTGCGGCGGGACGGCACGTAGCGGCCCGAGTCGACGATCCCCTGGAGCGTGCGGGCCTCGACCTGCGGCGCGAGGTGGGTCGCGACGTACGCGTCGAGGTCGTGCTTGAACTCGTTCGTCGATCCCGACCCCTCGGAGAGGACGCTCGCGAAGCCGTTGGGCAGGACCGGCGACCACGTGGTGGGCGGCGTGACCTCGACGACGGTCGCGCCGAGCGACTCGAGCGTCGCGCGGGTCTGCGCCCACAGGCGGAGCGTCGCCGCGTTGCTGCCGAGCATGGACGGCACGTAACCGATGCGGGCGCCGTCGAGCGCGCCCTCGTCCAGGTACTGCGTGTACGACGCCGGGACCTCGCCCTCCTGGCGCGACGTCACCGGGTCGGCGGCGTCGACACCCGCGACGGCGTCGAGCGCGACGGCCGCGTCGAGGACGGTGCGCGCCATCGGCCCGCCCGTGTCCTGGCTCAGCGCGAGCGGGATGATGCCGTCGCGGCTCGCGAGGCCGACCGTCGGGCGCACGCCGACGAGCTGGTTGTACGACGACGGGACGCGGATCGACCCGCCCGTGTCCGTGCCGAGGCCGAGCCCGGCGAGGTTCGCCGCGACGGCCGCCCCCGTGCCGCCGCTGGACCCGCCGGCCGTGCGGCTCGTGACGTACGGGCTCGCGACGAGCGTGCTCGTCCCGGCGTCCTGGAAGGACGAGAACTCCGACGCGAACCCGAACGCGAACTCGTCCAGGCTGGCCTTCGCGAGGATCACCGCGCCGTCGGCGCGCAGGCCCTCGACCATCGTCGCGTCGGTCGTCGTCCGGTTGTCGTCCCAGCAGCCGCAGCCGCCCGTGGTGGGCATGTCCTTCGTGTCGTAGTTGTCCTTCACCGCGACGGGCACGCCGAGCAGCAGGCTCGTCATGCCGTCCGTCGCGCGGACCGCGTCGGCGCGCGCGGCGGCCTCCAGCGCGACGTCGCTCGTGCTGATGATCGAGTGCAGCGGCCGCCCGCCGGCGCCCGTGTCGACGAGCGTCGTGTCGTACGCCGCGATCCGGTCGAGATACTCCTGGGTGATCGCGACCGACGTCGTCGTGCCCGCGTTCATCGCGGCCTGCATGTCGAGCACGGACGCCTCGACGAGCTCGAACGGGCCGTCGTCGTACACGATGCGCTGCGAGACGGCGGCGAGGTCGGTCACCGTGATCGTGCCGTCCCCGTCCGTGTCGGCGGGCGCGACGTCGTCCCACACCGCGTCGGCCGACGTCGCGCCGAGCGCCGCGGCGACGACCGCGAGGTCGTCGGTCGTGACCTGCTGGTCGCCCGTGAGGTCGAGCGCGGTCCAGTAGGGGGCGAGGAGCGGCGCGGGCTCCGCGCCGGGCGCACCGGTCGCGGCGGGCGCCGTCGTGACGCCGAGGACGAGGCCGCCGATCGTCAGGGCGGCGAGCCCGCCGGTGGCGGCGCGCCGGTGGGTCGTGGTCACGGACGGCTCCTTCGAGGGGACGGGCGCGCGGTGCGCGAGCGGGTGGTCGGGGCGGGGCAGCGGGCCGGTCATCGCGTGGCCGCCCGACGCCGCGCGAGCAGGATGCCCGTGCCGACGGCGACCGCGAGGAGCGCGGCGCCGACGAACCACGCGACGCTCGCCCCGGTCGACGCGAGCGCAGCGCCCGAGGTGGACCCGGACGGGGACGACGACGAGTCGGACGCGCCGTCGTCCCCGGGGGGCGTGGTGCCGCCGTCGTCGACCGGCGGCGTGGTGGTCCCGCCCGTCGGCTCCGCCGTGGGCGGGACGTCGGCCGCGGTGACGGTCGTCGTGGCGCTCGCCGCGTCGGTGAGCGTCACCGTCCCGGCGTCGGCGCCCACGAGCGTGGCGGTCGGGACGGCGAAGGCCGCCGCGCCGTCGGACACGGCGGTGAACGTCAGGGTCGCGAGGGTGACGTCGCCCTCGAGGCCGGGCGAGGTGCCGAGCCGCGTGTGCGTGACGACGACCGTCCCGGCTGCGTCGTCGGTCGCGTCGGCGAACCCGCCGTCCGGGGTCACGACGGAGTCGTCCACGAGCTCGACGAGGTCGGGGTCGTAGGCGACGGCGAGGTCGTAGGCGTAGAGGTCGACGGCACCGGACGCGGCGACCGTGACGGTGATCTCCGCGCCGACCTCGACCGACGCGGGCGCCGAGAGGGAGACCTGGGCGACGGACGGTGCGGCGTGCGCGGGGGCGGCGAGGGCCGCCGCGGCGACCGCGAGACCGCCGACGAGGGCGGCGCGGGCGCGGAGCCGTCTGCGGGGGACGGGACGGGTCATGGGCGAGCGGTCCTTCCTCCGGGCGCGCGGAGGTACGGCGCGACCGGCGGTCGTGTGGTGGGGCCCCCTGCCGTCAGCGATGCTCACAAGTCGCTGTTTCCCGGGCGTTTCGCGACGGTTAGCACGAGCAACGAACAGGGTCTCGGTCCGGTCACGATCCCGACGACGCGGGTCAGCCGAGGACCGGCGGCTCGCCCTCGCGCACCTCAGGGTCCGGCAGGCGGCGCATGCGCAGCGCCGCGACGACGCCGAGGAGCCCCGCGACGAGCGGCACGAGGAGCGCGACCTGCAGCGCCCGCGCCCGCACGTCGTCGTTGATGGCCACGACCTCCGCCCGCACCGCGGGTGGCTCGTCGGCGAGGAGCTCGACGAGCTGGGCGTCGCTCATGATCTCGGCGTCGTCCTCGAGCACCCGGGCGACCTGCTCCTTGTCGTCCGGGGGCAGCACGTCGCTCGCCTCCGCCCGCGCCGTGAACCCCGCCGCGAGCGACGCCAGCATGACCGCGCCCGCGACGGCGAGGCCGAGCGAGAGGCCGAACGACCCCGCGGCCGAGCTCACGCCCGCGGCCTCGCTCGCGCGCTCCTCCGGCACGGGGGAGAGCGTGTACGCGTTGAGCTGGGAGACCAGGAGCCCCAGCCCGGCGCCCGCCACGACGAGCGGCAGCGCGAGCCACCAGCCCGACGACGCCCTCGGCACCACTGCGACGAGCGCCACCACGCCCACGACGAGCAGGAGGAAGCCCGCGAGCACGCGGGAGGCCGGCCGCCGTCGGCCCGGGCGCTTGCCCGCGACGAGCGCGGCGGCGAACATCGTCAGCGACAGCGGGGCGAGCGAGAGGCCCGCGAGCAGCGCGTCGTACCCGAGCGCCATCTGCAGGAAGATCGGCAGCGCGATCATCGCGCCGCCCAGCGCGACCTGCTGCAGGAGCTGCTGCGACACCCCGATCCGGAACGCGGGCGAGCGGAACAGCCCGGGGTCGACGAGCGTCGTCCGCCCGGCCCGCGCCCGCCGCACGAGCCACCACGCGAGGCCCACCAGGCCCAGCGCACCGACGAGGACGAGCGCCCCGACCGCCTCGCCGCCCTCCTGCCACACGAGCACGCCCAGCACGACCCCGCCCATGCCGACGACGGACAGGACCGTCCCGACGACGTCCACCGCGCGGTCGCCCGTGTACGGGACGTCGCGCACGAGGCGCAAGCCCACGAGGACGACGACGATCACCACCGCCTCGAGCCCGAACGCCACGCGCCACGACAGCGTCGTCGTGATGACGCCGCCGAGCAGCGGCCCGACCGCCGCCGCGATCGACGCCGCCGCGCCCACGAGCGCGTACGCCGCCTTGCGCGCGGTGCCCTCGAAGTTGCCGTGCACGAGCGACTGCATCGCCGGCAGCAGCAGCGCGGCCCCGAGCCCGCCGATGACCGACCAGAAGACCACGACCGCCACGAGGCTCTGCGCGAGCGTCATCGCCACCGCGCCCGCCCCGTACGCGAGCAGCCCGACGACGTACGCGCGCCGCCGGCCCACGAGGTCGCCGACCTTGCTGCCCACGAGGATGAACGACGCCGACACGAGCGCCTCGAGCGCGATCGCCGTCTGGACGCCGCTCACGGTCGTGCCCAGGTCGCGCACGACGGCGGAGATCGACACGTTCATGAACGACGTGTCGACCACGAGCACGAACATCGCGGCGGCCAGGAGCAGCGCGAGGCGCCGGTCGGCCGCCGTCGGCCGACCCGCGGTGCGACCCGTGCTCTGCTCCACGTCGACCCCCGTCCGGCGTCCATGCTCGCCGCCCGGGTCGTCCCGGCGCCTCACCCGTCGCGGGTGCTCCGCCGCCCACGCCGCCGAGGTCGGCGCGGTGCGCTGGGAGGATCGCGGTATGGCCGCTCAGGGGTGGACGTCGCGCCACGTCACCGTCGAGGGCCGCGAGGTCTTCGTGCGCTCCGGCCCCGAGGTCGCGGGCGCCGTGCCGATCGTGCACGTGCACGGCTTCGCCATCTCCGGCACGTACCTCCTCCCGACGGCCGAGCGTCTCGCCCACCGCGCGACCGCCGTCGTGCCGGACCTGCCCGGGTACGGGCGCAGCGAGGAGTGGGGCCACCCGCTCGGTATCCCCGCCCTCGCGTGGGCGCTCCTGTCGACGCTCGACGCCCTCGGGCTCGACCGGGTCGTCCTGCTGGGCAACTCCATGGGCGGGCCCGTCAGCCTCGAGGTCGCGCACGCCGCCCCCGACCGGGTCGCCGGCGTGGTGCTCGCCTCGCCCGCCGGGGGCGTGCACAACCAGCCGTTCGGGCGCGCCCTCACCCAGCTCGCGCGCGACGCCGTGCGCGAGAGCCCGCGCATGGCGCGCGTCGCCGTGCCCGACTACGTGCGGTTCGGGCCGGTGAACGCGCTCCAGCTCTTCGCCGAGCTCGCCCGGTTCCCCTCGCTCGAACGCGTGCTGCGCGTCCCCGTGCCGACGCTCGCCGTCCTCGGCACGCGCGACCCGCTCATGCCGCCGCCGTGGCGCGTGCGGGAGGTCGGGGCGCTCGCGCCCCCGCACGTGACCGTCGCGGCGATCGAGGGCGCTCCGCACGCCATGAACTTCAGCCACCCTGGCGAGCTCGCGCACGTCGTCGGGTGCTGGCTCGACGGGCGCGACATCACCGACGACCCCGACGAGCCCGGTGTGGCCCGGGTGCTCCAGGTCGCGCGGGGGGCCGGGCCGGTCGTGTGAGCCGTCGTGTGCGCCGCGGGCCGCGTCGTGGGTCGAGACGTGACGGCGCACGGCTCGGTACGGTGCTCGCAGGGCGTTCCGCGTCCTGGCACGGACGGGAGCGCGCGAGAGCGAGGAGCGAGCGGTGACGACGACGGCGGCTGCGGTCGAGCTGAGCATCGAGGACCTGCGGGCGGTCACGGGGTACGCGGCCCGGTGCACGGAGCCGGCGCTGGAGCTCGTCGAGGCGGTCCGGCCCGACGACGCACGCCCCCGCGAGGCGGTCGAGGCGGCCCGCGCGTTCGCCGACGGCGGCGCGCGCGGCAAGGCGCTGCGCGACACCGCCTGGGCGGCCCTGCGCGCGGCGAAGGAGGCGGGCGACCCCGCCGCCGCCGAGGCCGCCCGGGCCGCGATGGCGGCGGCCGGCGCCGCGTACCTGCACCCGATCGCCGACGCCCACCAGGTCAAGCACGTCCTCGGCTCCGCCGCCCACGCGGCGCACGCCGCCGCGCTCGCCGCGGGCGGGGACGGGTCCGACGAGAGCGTCGAGAGCAGGTGGCTCGACACCGCGCGGGCGCTCGCGACGCCCGAGGTCGTCGCCGTGCTGCGTCGCTACCCGCCCGCGCCGGGCGGCGGCGGTCGCGTCGGCGAGCTGGTCCGACGGCTCGACGCGGCGCTGCGGGACGGCACGGGGCCGTCGGAGGGCCTCGGGACGGACGAGCTGACGTAGTCGGCACCCGCCGGGACCTCCAGGCGTCGTCAGCTGCGCCGGATCCGCTGGGCGAACAGGTCGAGGACGGCGAGGATCCCCTCGTGCTGCCAGACCCGGTTGCGACGGAGGCCGCTGCGCTCGCGGAGGACACCCGCATCGGCGAGCTGGCTCAGCGCTCGCTGGGCGGTGACGTCACTGAACCCGAGGTGGTCGCGGAGGAACGCCGCGTTGATCACCGGATGGGCCACGAGGTGCGGCACGACGCTCCAGGCGGAGGCCTGGGGCCGCAGCCCGGAAAGCTGTTCCCGCGCTGTGGCGACCTGTCCTGCGAGGTCGTCGACGAGCCGCGCTCCGGCCGTCGCGGCGAACCGGCTCGCGCGGGAGAGCTGCTCGACGATCGGCCAGGCGTCACCGGCGCGGAACGCGGTGAGCGCGTCGAAGTAGGCCTCGGTGTCGATGAGGAGGCCCGCGGAGACCGGGGCGATGGTGTTCCGTGTGAGGCCCTTCGAGCGCAGCATGGCGTGCACGAGGGCCCGGCCGGTGCGACCGTTGCCGTCCGTGAACGGGTGGATCGTCTCGAGCTGCGCGTGCGCGACGGCGGTCTGGACGAGGACGGGAAGGTCCTCCCGGCGGACGAAGGCCATCAGGTCCGCCATCGCTCCAGGGACGAGCTCGGGCTGGGGCCCGACGTGGGTCGCGCCTCTCGGGCTGATGCTCGACGAGCCGACCCAGACCAGAGTGCCTCGGTAGCGCCCCGCGTGCTCCTCCCATCCGGGCTGCCCGGCGAGGAGCTCGCGGTGCATCGTGAGGATCGAGGCCTCGTCGAGCCGGTCGGCGAGGTCGATGGCGGCTTGCATGGCCCGGACGTTCGCGACGACGGTGCGTGCGTTGGTGCTCGTCGTCTGGTCGATCTCGGCGAGCGCGAGCTGCTTGGCGCCGACCGTGAGGTTCTCGATCTGCGACGAGGAAGCGGACTCGGTGCGCAGCAGGATCGAGGACATCGGACCCAGGGTGGGGTTGTCCGGCCCGAGCGTCGCGCTGGCGTACGAGTCGAAGCGTGCGAGAGCGGCGGCTGCTTCCTCGGCATCGGCGGACTGCTGCGGCGTCAGGATGGGGGAGTAGTCCGCGATGGCGGTCGGGATGGTGGACTCGTAGGGCCCCGAGCCAGCCGCCACCTGCCCGCGCGTCGAGAGGCCGTCGTTCTCTGCTGTCCAGTAGTGGCTCACGTGAGCCACCGCTGGGACTGCGAGCGCCTGAACTGCTTCCATGACGTCACCTTACTTACAGTTTCGGCGAAACTGTAAGTAACGGGCGGCGTCAACTATCACTTGAGGGTTCCGCGCTCGGTGTGTCGAACCGCACGGCCCCGGAGAGCGGTTGCGGTCGATGTCGTGCACACGATAGATGCATCATGTATCTATGCCACGCACCACCAGCGCTTCCGCCACGGAGCAGGCGTACCGGCACGTGAAGTCCCTCGTGCTCGACGGGAGCCTGCCCGGCGGGTCCATGACGAGCGAGGGCGAGATCGCCGAACAGCTCGGCGTGAGCCGCACGCCGGTCCGGGAGGCGTTCCTGCGCCTGGAGGCCGAGGGCCTGCTCCGGCTCTACCCGAAGCGCGGCGCGCTCGTCGTGCCGGTCGCGCCCGGCGAGGCCGACGACGTCCTCGACGCGCGCCTGCTCGTCGAGACGCACGCCGCCCAGTCCGTCGTCCGCCTGCCCGACACCGAGCTCGCCACCCTCGTCGCGCTCCTGCGCGACCTCGTCACGGCCCAGGAGGCCGCCGTCGCCGACGGGGACGTCGCCGAGTACGCGACCCTCGACGCGCGGTTCCACCAGGAGATCGTCGCGGCCGGGGGCAACGCGCTGCTCACCACGTTCTTCGTGAGCCTGCGCGAGCGTCAGCAACGGATGGTCGCGCACAGCGTCCGGTGGGACCCGGGCCGTGCGACGACGTTCGTCGCCGGGCACCGTGCGCTCGTCGACGCGCTCGAGGTGCGCGACACCCGCACCTACAAGCGCCGCGTCCAGCGCCACCTCGAGGACGCGAGGGCCGGCCTGTGAGCGCGGCTGCCTCGGACCCCACGAGCGAGGCCTCCGCGCCGGGGGCGAGCGCCGCCGTCGGACCGCGGGCGTGGCTCGCCGTCGCGGCGGTGATGTTCGCCGTCGCGTGGGGCGGCAACGAGTTCACGCCCCTGCTCGTCATGTACCGCGAGGTCGGGCACTTCTCCGCGGTGACCGTCGACGCGCTGCTCGCCGCGTATGTGCTCGGGATCGTCCCCGCGCTCCTGCTCGGCGGACCGCTCTCCGACCGGTACGGGCGCCGCCCGCTGCTCCTGCCCGCCGCGCCGATCGCGCTGGCGGGGTCGCTCGTGCTCGCGGCGGGGGAGTCGTCCGCCGCGCTGCTCGCGACGGGCCGCGTCCTGTGCGGCGTCGCGCTGGGCCTCGTCATGGCCGTCGGCACCACCTGGGTCAAGGAGCTCAGCGATGCGGCCGCCCGCGCGTCCGGCGTGCCCGACGGCGGCTCCGGCGCCCGCCGCGCGGGCCTCGCCCTCACGCTGGGCTTCCTCGTCGGCGCCGGCGTCGCCGCGGTGCTCGCCCAGTGGGCGCCCTGGCCCACGCACACCGCCTACCTGCTGCACGCGGCGCTCGCCGTCGCGACCGGCGTCTGGCTGCTCGGCGTCCCGGAGACGCGCGTCGTGCCCGACGGCGGGACCCGGGGCCGGCTGCGCGACGACCTGCGCGTGCCGGCGGTCGCGCACCGGCGGTTCCTGCGCGTCGTCGTGCCCGTGGCGCCCTGGGTGTTCGGGTGCGCCGGCAGCGCCTACGCCGTGCTGCCCGGCCTCGTGTCCGCCAGCGCGGGCAGCGCGCCCATCGCGTTCTCCGGGCTCATGACCGTGCTCGGCCTCGGCTGCGGGGTCGGCATCCAGGTGCTCGGCCGCCTCATCGACACCCGGCACAGCGCGCGGGCGTCCGTCGTGGCGATGTCCATCGTCGTCGTCGGCATGGGCTTCGGCGCCTACGCCTCGGCGCGGCTCGACCTCCCGACGGCGCTCGTCGCCGCCATGGTGCTCGGGGCCGGCTACGGGCTCGCGCTCGTCGCCGGGCTCAGCGAGGTCCAGCGCATCGCGACGCCCGACGACCTCGCCGGCCTGACGGCCGTCTACTACTCGCTCACGTACATCGGGTTCTGCGTGCCCGTGGCGCTCGCGGCGCTGTCCGTGCGGTGGACGTACGCGCAGATGTTCCTCGGCGGCCTGGTCATCGCCGCGGTCTGCCTGGTGATCGTGGCGAGCGCGTGGCGCGCGCACCTGCCGACGGGGGAGCGGGACGCCGCGGCGACCTCCGGCGAGACCGACCGCACAGCCCCGACCGGGGCAAACGGTGCGCTGGAGGCGTCACGGATGGGGTAGAGTATCCGAGGCTTCACGGGGTCCGATCCGGTCGGATCTGGCTCGGTGATCCAGCCACGGGCTGTGGCGCAGCTTGGTAGCGCACTTGACTGGGGGTCAAGGGGTCGCAGGTTCAAATCCTGTCAGCCCGACACACGAAGAGGGACCGGCACCTGCCGGTCCCTCTTCTCGTCGTGCCGTGACCGGACGCGATGGCCGCTTGCTAGGGTGGCGGCGACATGCACCTCATGGCCGCACTCCGTTCGCTGCTCGCCGGGCGCCGGCGAGGGCTTTCGGGTGCCCTGCTGATCGCTGCGCTGCTTCTCGGCATCGTGACGATGCACGCGATGAGCGGGTCGTCGACGGCCCACGTCGGGCCTGCGGCGGTCATCGCCGAGACGAGCCACCCTGCGGGCGCACCGGTGGCCGACGACGGCCCCGGGCACCACGAGCAGGGTGGGTGCCTCGACTGCGGCGGGCACGAGATGGCGTCGGCCATGTGCCTCATGGTGCTGGTCGTGCTGCTCGCCCTCGTGCGCCCCGGGCGCGGCCTCCTGGCACGCCTCACCCCCGTCTGGTCCCGCCTCGTCGAACCGGGGCGCGCTCAGCCCTTCGTCGGCCTCGCGCCGTCGCTGCACCTTCTCGGCATCTCTCGGACGTAGGAGCCGCACGCCGTCGACGCGCCCTGCGTCGACCGATACGCCCCGCACCGGGGCGCGTGTGGTTCCTGAGTACCGAGACGAGAGGTCTGTCCCATGAAGTTCAAGAGTGTGCTGGTGCCGGCGATCGCGCTGGTGACCGTCGCGAGCCTGGCGGCGTGCTCGACCGACGACGAGCCCGGGAGCGGGACGGCGCCGTCGTCCGCCACGACCGGGGCCGAGGAGCAGGACGGCACGGCGGAGGGCGGCACGTTCAACGACCAGGACGTGATGTTCGCCCAGATGATGATCCCGCACCACGAGCAGGCGATCGAGATGTCCGACGTCATCCTGGCCAAGGACGGCGTCGACCCTGAGGTCACGGATCTGGCGAACCAGATCAAGGACGCCCAGGGCCCGGAGATCGAGCAGCTGACCACGTGGCTGGAGGAGTGGGGCTCCCCGATGGAGGAGTCCGGCGGCATGGACCACGAGGCCATGGGCCACGGGTCGATGGACGGGATGATGAGCGAGGAGGACATGCAGGCCCTGGACGCCGCGCAGGGCGCGGAGGCGGGGCAGCTGTTCCTCGAGCAGATGATCGTCCACCACGAGGGTGCCGTCGAGATGGCGCAGACCCAGGTCGACGAGGGCGAGAACGCGGACGCGGTCGCGATGGCACAGGAGATCGTCGAGACCCAGCAGGCCGAGATCTCCACCATGGAAGACCTGCTCGCCTCGAGCTGATCCCGCCCCGCGGGGCGTGCGCGCTGTCGCACGCGTCTGACGTGCGCGCGCCCCGCGGGCCCAGGCCGAAGGACCCCACACCGTGCTCAACCCTGCCCTCACGAGGCGGGTGACCGGGTGGGCCGCAGCGGGATCCGTGCTGCTGCTGGCCGCCTGCACCCCGACTCCACCACCGACACCCGACGCGACGACGCTCGCGTCCCAGGACCTGCCCGACTTCGGGCACGTGCACGACGTCCAGGTCGTGCGCGACGACCACTCCCTCCTCATCGCCACCCACACCGGGGTCTGGACCCTCGGCGACCCGTTCCAGGACGACCCCGGGCCGGTCGAGCGGGTCGGCACGGGCCGCCAGGACACGATGGGCATGACCCTCGCCGTCGACGGCACCGTGTACGCCTCGGGCCACCCTGCGCCCGGGGAGCAGCCGGAGCTCGAGAAGCCCAACCTCGGGCTGATCCGCAGCACCGACGGCGCCGCGACGTGGGATCCCGTCTCCCTCACCGGGGAGGTCGACTTCCACGCCCTGAGCACCGCGAGCACCGGCGACGGCACCGTCCGCGTCGTCGGGCTGGACTCGGGGACCTCCACCGTGCTCGTCAGCGACGACTCGGGCGAGACGTGGTCGCGGGGCGCGACCGTGGAGGCCCGGGACCTGCACCTCCTGGATGCGGGCCCGGACACGGTCGTCGCGACCACGCCCACCGGCCTGCAGCTCAGCCGCGACGCCGGCCGGAGCTTCGCCCCCGACCGGGCGGCGCCCGCCCTCGTGCTCGTCGACGACGAGCGGGGCGGAGCGCTGATCGGGATCGACGCCCGGGGCGTCGTCTGGACCGGCACGCCCGGCACCGAGAGCTGGGACAGCCACGGCACCGCGCCCGAGGGCGTGCAGGCCATGACCTACGTGCCCGACGACAGCCCCGGCAACCAGCCGTGGATCCTCGTCGCCACGGAGACCGGCCTGTTCACCAGCCGCGACCTCGGTGCGAGCTGGGACGCGGCGCTCGGCGCCGACCGCGGGTGAGACGTCGCCCGCAGCCTCATGCTCCTCGCGGAACGGTCCGCGAGGGATCCCGGAGGGTGCCGAGCCCCGTCAGCTCCGGGAGCACACCATCGACCACCACGACAGGGGCGGGGGAACCACTCAGGCGAGCACCGCGGTGCTCTCGGGGTGAAGCCGGGCCGCAACCACCGGTCCGGCCGGGTCACTCTCCGACCCGAACCCGACAGCTCACCCCGTAGGCACGAAGGAGACCACCATGAACGCAAGAAACGCGGGACGCCACCGTGCGTCCCACCGACCGATCACGCCGCTGACCTCGATAGCCCGCACGGCGCAGGAGGGGACGGCGAACGCCGCCCGCAAGGGCGTCCTCCTGGCCGCCGGGTCGGGGCTGCTGGTCTCGGGGTTCGCGGCGCCTGCCAGCGCCGCGCCGAGCACGGAGCCGCAGGCCGTGTCCGGGGTCGACCTCAGCGCGCTGACCGAGCAGGCCCGCCAGGCGCTCAGCGCCGCACCGGCGGTGACCGTCTCCGCCGACGCGTCGTTCGCGATCGAGCAGGCACCGGTGACCGTCACTCCCGCCCCGGAACCGGAGCCGGAACCCGAGCCGGAGCCGGAGCGTCAGGAGCGTCCGTCCCGGAGCGAGGAACGGACGAGCACCTCGGCGGAGCAAGGTGCCACGGAGGAGGCCTCGGCTCCCGTCGCGGTGCCGTCGTCGGCGGCGGGCTCGGCCGTGGTCAGCATCGCGGCGCGCTACCTCGGCGTGCCGTACCTGTGGGGCGGGACGACCCCGGACGGGTTCGACTGCTCCGGCTTCACGTCCTACGTCTACGCCCAGGTCGGCATCGACCTGCCCCGGACCTCGTCCCAGCAGCGGTACGCGGGGACGGTGATCTCCCGAGACCAGGCGCAACCCGGTGACCTGATCTGGAGCCCGGGGCACATCGGCATCTACGTCGGGCACAACCAGCAGATCGAGGCTCCGTCGCCGGGCAAGACCGTCCGGTACGGGGAGATCTGGCAGTCCAACCCCACCTTCATCCGGGTGGGCTGACCGCAGGAGGGCCCCACCCGGCGGGTGGGGCCCTCCCTCGGCCGATATACCCTTGTGGGGTATGGCTCGCGGGCGTCGGTCCCGTCGGCACGACAGGAAGAAGGACAGGCATGGCGTCCCGGGGACATCGCGGCGAGCACGGACCGACGGCGGTCCGCCACCAGGCCCGCCACCAGGTGCGGCACCAGGGCATCGACGCGTGACGGCGACGACCTCGACCGACGAGACGACCCCCACTGAAGAGCGGGGACGTCGTCCCCGCCCCGCGCGCACGGTGCCCGGCATCACGGCGTGCGGGCTGTGCGCGGGGGAGACGCTGGCCGCCACCGACACCCGTCCGGGCGGGCAGCTCGAGCGTCTGCGCCGGATCGCCGAGAGCGGGGACGCGCGCCTGACGGTCGTCGACTGCCTCGACGCGTGCGAGCGCGGGGACGTCGTCGTGGTGCGGCCGGTCCCCGCCGCACGCGCCGCCGGCCCCGCCTGGTTCGAGCAGCTGGCGGGCGACGAACTCACCGCCGCTCTGCACTCCTGGATTCGCGCGGGCGGGCCGGGCCTGGCGCCCCTGCCCGACCAGCTGGCGCCGCGAGTGATCTCGGCCCAGGCCGAGGTACCACCGCCCCCGGACGTCGCCACCACAGGGTGAGGGTCCGTCACCTACGCTCGGGGCATGCCGACCGTCCTGCTCGTCCGTCATGGCCGCACCACCGCGAACGCGAGCGGCATCCTCGCCGGGCGGGCCGACGGCGTCGCGCTGGACGCCGTCGGGCGCGACCAGGCGGCCCGGGCGGCCGAGCGCGTCGCGGGCGTGCCGCTCGCGCGGGTCGTCACCAGCCCGCTGGAGCGGTGCCGGCAGACCGCGCGAGCCCTGCTCGACCACCAGGCGGACGACCCGGAGTCGTTGACCGAGCACGGGATCACCGAGTGCGACTACGGGCAGTGGCAGGGGCGTGCGCTGAAGGACCTCGCCCAGGAGCCGCTGTGGTCGGTCGTGCAGGCGCAGCCGTCGGCGGCCGTCTTCCCGGGCGGCGAGTCGATGGCCGCGATGCAGGCCCGGGGCGTCGAGGCGGTCCGGCGGCACGACGCTGAGGTCGCCGCCCGCCACGGTGCGGACGCGGTGTGGGCGGCGGTCTCGCACGGCGACGTCATCAAGTCCGTGCTCGCCGACGCGCTCGGGGTGCACCTGGACCTCTTCCAGCGCATCGTCGTCGGCCCGGCGTCGATCTCCGTCGTCCGGTACGGGCCGCACCGCCCGGAGGTCGTCGCCATGAACACCGACGCGGGCGACCTCTCCTGGCTGCGCAGCGCCGCGCCTGCCGGTGACGCGCCGGTGGGCGGGGGCGCCGGGCCGGGCCAGGCCGACGCCGCGCGGTAGCCGGGCCGACGTCCGACCCGTGGCCGTCCCGTGCGGACGGGCCGTGCGCTCGTAGAGTGAGGTCATGCCCACTCTCGTCCACGAGTACGACTGGCCGGACCGCGTCGTCGTGGGGACCGTCGGGTCGCCCGGCTCCCGCACGTTCTACCTGCAGGCGCGCGAAGGCACGCGGACGACGAGCGTCGTGCTCGAGAAGGAGCAGTCCGCCGTCCTGGCGGACACGATCCAGCGCCTGCTGGACGAGCTCATGGAGGAGCCCGACAACCGGTACAGCGTCCCCGCCGACGTCCCGGCCGAGCTCGTCGACGACGACCCCCTGGACCTCCCGGTCGAGGAGGAGTTCCGCACGGGCGCGATGCGCCTGACCTGGGACCCGCGCACGGCGCAGGTCATCGTCGAGGCGTTCCCGCTCGTGGACGACGACGACCTCGATCCCGAGGCGGACGAGCCGGAGCCCGCCGAGTCGCTCCTCGTCAAGATGCCCGTGGGGACGGCCCGCGCGTTCGCGCAGCGCACGCGCGCCGTCGTGAGCGCGGGCCGCCCCCCGTGCCCGCTGTGCGGCCGGCCGGTCGACCCCGACGGGCACGAGTGCCCGTCGCCCGACGAGGCGTGACGACCCCGCACGACGACGCCTTCACCGAGGCGCCGCTCGACGTCGTCGGGCGGATCCGCGTCGCGTCGAACGCGACGTTCCTCGCCCGGCTGGGCGACGTCTCGGTCGTGTACAAGCCGGTCGCGGGCGAGAAGCCGCTGTGGGACTTCCCGGACGGCACGCTCGCGGGTCGCGAGGTCGCCGCGTACCTCGTCTCGGAGGTGTTCGGCGGGGGAGTCGTGCCGCGCACGTGGCTCCGCGACGGGCCGCTCGGCCCGGGCATGGTGCAGCTCTGGCAGAACGTCGACGCGGCGCAGTCGCCGGTCGACGTCGTGCCCACCGACGAGGTGCCGCGTGACGGCGTGCGGACGGTGCTGGAGGGCGTCGACGAGGACGACCGCCCGGTGAGCGTCGTGCACGAGGACTCGCCGGCGCTGCGGCGCATGGCCGTGCTCGACGCCGTCGTGAACAACGCCGACCGCAAGGGCGGGCACGTGCTGCCGCTGGCGGACGGGCGGCGCCTCGGCGTCGACCACGGCGTCACCTTCCACGTCGAGCCCAAGCTGCGCACCGTCCTCTGGGGCTGGCTCGGCGAGCCCCTCGCCGACGACGAGCTCGCGGGCGTCGAGCGGGTGCGCGCGGGCGTCGACGGCGACCTCGCCCACCGCCTGCGCGGTCTCCTCGCGCCCGACGAGGTGGCCGCCCTCGCGGATCGCTGCGACCGGCTGCTGCGCACGGCGCGGTTCCCCGCCCCGGAGGGCGACATGCCCGCCGTCCCGTGGCCGCTGTTCTGACGCGTCGCCGCCGCTGACTCGTCGACGGCGCTGCGCCCGGCAGTCGCCGGTCCCGACCCCGTGCGTAGACTCGCGCGATGAGCCTCCTTGCCGCCGAGCACGCTCTCCAGGCAGCCCAGCGCGCGGGCGACGTCGCCGCGCTCGACGCGCTGCTGCACCCGCGGTGCGTCGGGGCCGGTCCGGACGGGTCGGTCTTCTCCAAGGAGGACGACCTCGCGAGCCACCGCTCGGGCGCGCTGCGGATCACGCGGCTCGAGGAGGAGTCGCTCGTCGTCCAGGAGGACGGCCCGAGCGGGACGACCCGGCTCGTCGCCGCCGTGGACGCTGTCCAGGAGGGGGCCGCGCTGTCCGCGCGCCTGGTCTACACGCGCCTGTGGGTGCGCGCCGACGGCGCATGGCAGGTCCTGGCCGCGACCCTCGCCCCGGCCCCCGAGCCCGTCTGACCGGGCTCGCCCGGCCGGGCCCGCCTGACCGAGCCGCTCGCGCCGAGCCCGCTCGGACCGCGGCGGCTGCACCGGCCCGGCGGCCCGGCCGGCTCAGCGGCCGTGCGGGTCGGACGCGTTGAGGGTCCGCACGACGTCGTCGTAGTCGCCGCGCGCCTCGCCGTACCGGAGGAACTTCACGCGCTCGACGAGGATCTCGTGCGCCGCAGGCTGCGCGCGCAGCAGGTCGACGACCTCGGCGACGAACTCGTCGAGCGGCATGGCGATCGCGCTGTCGCGCTGACCCGGCATGAGATCCGTCGCCACCGACGGCGGGACGAGCTCGACGACGTCGACGCTCGTGTCGGCGAGCTGGAGCCGCAGCGCCTCGCTGAGCATGTGGATCGCGGCCTTCGACGCGTCGTACGTGGGCGTGGCCGCGAGCGGAGCGAACGCCAGCCCGGACGACACGGTGACGATCGTCGCGCGCGGCCGGGTCTGCAGGTGCTCGACGAACGCGCCGACGAGCCGGATCGGGCCGAGCACGTTGGTCGTGACGATCTGCTCGGCGGTGTCGAGGAAGCCCTCGGGGTGGTGCCAGTCCTCGGTGCGCATGATCCCGGCCATGGTGACGAGCGTGTCGAGGTCGGGGTGGCGGTCGAGGACCTCCTTCGCGGCCGTGGCGATGCTCTCGGGGTCGGTGGTGTCGATGCGTACGGTGTCGAGGCCGGGGTGCTCGACGGCGATCCGCTCCAGGAGGTCGGTGCGGCGCCCGCCGACGACGACGGTGCTGCCCTGCTCGTGCAGCGCGACCGCGAGCGCCAGCCCGATGCCGCTCGTCGCGCCGGGGATGAAGACGGTGCTGCTCGTGATGTCCATGCCTCGATCCTGGGCGCCGTGCGCGCGGCGCGGCAGAGTCCGCTGGACGGGGGACCGGCGATCCCTGGCACGGGCGCCGCGCACCGCGGACGATGGGCGCATGGACCGTGCCGCGCTCGCCGACTTCCTCCGCCGTCGCCGGGAGGCGCTGCAGCCGGGCGACGTGGGGCTCCCGGCCGGGCTGCGCCGTCGGGCACCGGGCCTGCGCCGCGAGGAGGTGGCGCAGCTCGCGCTCATGTCGACGGACTACTACACGCGCCTCGAGCAGCAGCGCGGGCCGCAGCCGAGCACGCAGATGCTCGCGTCGATCGCGCGGGCCCTGCGCCTGTCCGACGACGAGCGTGACTACCTCTACCGGGTCGCCGGGCACGGGGTGCCCGACCGGGCGACCGATCCCGGGCGCGTGGCTCCCGCGCTGCAGCGCGTGCTCGACCGCCTGGACGACACCCCGGCGCTGATCCTCGACCCGCTCGCGCAGACGCTCGCGCAGAACGACCTGGCGCGCGCGCTCTACGGCGACGCGTCGGCGTACGCGGGGTGGGACCGCAGCGAGATCTACCGGTGGTTCGCCCACCCGGGGACGGCGCGGGCGATCTACCCGGCGCACGACCGGGACCGGCAGGGCCGCGCGCTCGTCGCGAGCCTGCGCTCGGCCGTGGCGGTGCTGGGCGCGTCGTCCCGCGCGGGGGAGCTCGTGCGCGTGCTGTCGCGCACGAGCCCGGAGTTCGTCGCGCTGTGGGACCGGCAGGAGGTGGCGCGCCGGTTCGTGGACCACAAGACGCTCGTGCACCCGGTGGTGGGGGAGATCGAGGTGGACTGCCAGGCGCTCACCACGGAGGACCAGCTCCAGGTGCTCCTCGTGCTCACGGCGGCGCCGGGCACGGAGGCGGCGGACCGGATCCGGCTGCTCGGGGTCGTGGGCACGCAGGACCTCGCCGTGCCGTCACCCCCGCAGCCGTCCTGACGGCTCAGGGGTCGAGGCGCCGGCGCAGCAGGCAGAACACGTTCCCCTCGGGGTCGGCGAGGACGTGCCACGGCTCGTCGCCCGTCTGGCCGACGTCGGCGGGCCGCGCGCCGAGGGCGAGGAGCCGCTCGAGCTCGGCGTCCTGGTCGCGGTCGGTGGGGTTGACGTCGAGGTGCAGCGGGAGCTTGCCGGAACGCGGGTCGGTGCTCGGGCTGAGGATGAGGGTCGGCTGCGGGCCGCCGAACCCGACGTCGGGCGGGCCGATCTCGATCGAGCCGTCCTCCTCGCGGTCGAGCTCGACGTAGCCGAGGACGTCGCACCAGAACCGGGCGAGCAGCTCGGGGTCGGCGCAGTCGAGGACCAGCTCGCTGATGCGGGACGCCATGCCTCGCAGCCTACGGGGCGCCCGGTCCCGGCACCCGGCGGGTGACGCCCGATCGTGGCACCCTGGCCGTCACACGTGCGGCGAGAGAGGGAGCGGGATGGGTCTGGGCAGACGGCGGTCGGGCAAGCGGGCGGACGAGCGCACCGAGGAGGCTCCCGCCGCGGAGCGCGTCGCCGTCGCGGAGCGTGCCCCTGCCGGGGAGACCGACACCGCCGCGGACCGGGCCGACGCCGTCGAGCCCGCGCGCCCGGCGGGAGCGTCCGCGCTCTGGTCGGACGGCCTCGGTCGCGCAGGCACGCGCTCGGTGCAGGTGCTCGCCCTGGTCGCGCTCCTCGCCGTCGCGGTGTTCGCGGTGACGCGGCTGACGCTCATCGTCATCCCGGTCCTCATCGCGCTCGTGCTCGCCGCGGCGATCTCGCCGCTCGTCGGGCTGCTCCGGCGCAAGGGCGTGCCGTCGTTCCTCGCGACGGTCGTCGCGCTGCTCGCGCTCGTCGTCGTGCTCGGCGTGGTGGTGTGGCTCGTCGCGGCGGCGGTCGTCAAGCAGTGGCCGGAGCTGCGCGACCAGGCCGTCGAGGGCTTCGACGAGCTCCAGACCTACGTGCAGAACCTGCCGTTCGACATCACCGAGGAGCAGATCGCGTCGGTGCGCGACTCGCTCGTCGGCCTGCTCCAGTCCGACGCGGTCGGCGCCGGGGCGCTCGCGGGCGCCTCCCAGACGGTCGACTTCGTCGCCGGGTTCTTCGTGATGATCGTCGTGCTGTTCTTCTTCCTCAAGGACGGCCCGGCGATCTGGGAGTTCCTGCTGCGGCCGTTCGAGGGCGCCCGGTACGCGCGCGGACAGCGCATCGGCGAGACGACGGTCCGCACGCTCGGCGGCTACGTGCGCGGGACGGCGATCGTCGCCGCGGTCGACGCCGTCGCGATCGGCATCGGCCTCGCGATCGTCGGGGTGCCCCTCGTCCTCCCGCTGTCCGTGCTCGTGTTCTTGCTCGCGTTCATCCCGCTCGTGGGGGCCACGCTCGCGGGCGTCCTGTGCGCGCTCGTCGCGCTCGTCGCCGTCGGGCCGGTCGAGGCGCTCATCGTCGTCGCGATCGTCATCGCGGTGAACCAGCTCGAGGGCGACCTGCTCCAGCCCGTCGTCATGGGCCGCACGCTGCGCCTGCACCCGCTCGTGATCCTCGTCGCCCTCACCGCGGGCACCGTGCTCGCGGGCCTCACCGGCGCCGTGCTCGCCGTGCCCATCGCGGCGTCGATCTGGCGCGCGATCCAGGTCTGGGACGGCCCCGACCTCCCCGCGCGGTTCGCGCGCCAGAAGCGGCACGAGACCGTGGACGGCGCGCCGGCGTCGTCGTCCTGACGGCGGGCGCCGGCCGGGCTCACGCCCTGGCGGTCCCCGCGCGCGCCCAGAGGGCGGCGAACTCCGTCGTGTCGATGGGGTGGACGTCGCCGGTCCCGGCGAGGTCGTCGTCGCCGAACGGCTGGTCCGTGAGGAACCCCGCGTCGTCCTCGACGACCTCGTCGTACGCGTACCGGCGCCAGGTCCCGTCCTCCAGCCCCACGACCTGTCGCACGGCGACCACCTCGCCCGCGAGCGGCACGCACGCCCACGCGTAGGCCCGCCCGTCGAGCTCGCGCCCGCTCGCGAGGTACCACCAGCGGTCCGCGTGGTCGGCCGCGCGGCGGAGCGTCGCGACGCTCCGGGCGAGCGCGTGCGCCGCGGCGTCCTGGTCGGTCTCGATGTCGCCGTGCTGCACGGGGACCAGTGTGTCACCGCGGGGGGCGGCACGACGGGCGTCGTCCCGCGCCGCGCGCGAGGATCGGGACGACGGTCCCGCCCGGACGACCGAGGAGCGACGCATGGCCGACCCCGACGCCCCGCAGCAGGAGCGCGCGCCGTCCGGCACGCTCGACGACCTTGCGCGCGGCACGACGACGGCCGGGGCGCTCGCGTTCTTCGACACGCTCGCGCCCGTCGACGGCGAGTCGCTCCCGGGGTTCTGGTGGGGGTCCGGGCTGCCGACGGGGCACGTGCTCGACGGCGCGCTCGAGGCGCTGGGCTGGGCGGGCAAGCGGTTCGAGCGCGGCGGCGACGCGCACCCCCTCCTGTTCGACGGCGCGGGCGGCGGCCTGGTGGACGTCAACCCCGCGTTCGTGCCGCTCTCGCTCGTGCTGCGGGCGGCCCCGGCGCTGCGCCGACCGCCGGTCGCCCGGGTCGTGCGGGCGTTGCTGCCGCTCACCCGGACGCGGTCGCCCCGGGCGCGGGTGCGCGCCGTCGTGCACCGGGGCGTGGTGACCGCGGCGATGACCTACGACGCGCTCCCGGTCGAGGACGCGCTGCGCGCCGTCGACGACGACACGCTCGTCGGGTGCATGGAGGCGCGCGGCATGGGCCGCCCGTTCTTCTTCGTGCTGCGGCGTGCCGCGGGTCAGGACACCTTGCCCTGGAGCAGCCGCCGCCAGTAGATCGTGGGCTGCAGGTAGCGGTCGAACAGCAGCAGGCTGCGGCGCGGGCGCGCGAGGTCGACGACGCCGAACCCCGGGTCGGGCCGCCGGTCCCGGTCGAACTCGGCGAGGAGCAGGCGGTCGCGCGACGTCGTGACGGGCGCGACCGAGTAGCCGTCGTAGCGCTGCATCGGGGTGCCGCGCCGTCGGGCCTGGATGTTGCGCGCCACGACGGGCACCTGCCGGCGCAGGGCGCCGCCCGACGGCATCGCGTCGACCGCCGCGGCGTCGCCGAGCCCCCAGACGCGCGGGTGCGCGACGTGCTGGAGGGTCCCGGGGTCGACCGCGACGAAGCCGTCGCTCTCCGAGGACGCGAGCCCGCTCGCGGCGACCCACGCCGGAGCGCGGTGCGGCGGTGCGACGTAGAGCGCGTCGTAGGAGATCTCGTCGGTCCCGTGCGGCCCGCGGAGCCGGGCCGTGCGGTGGGTCGCGTCGACGGACACGAGCGACGTCGCGGTACGCACCCGCACGCCGTAGCGCCGGGCGGCGGCGCGCAGCGCGGGCTCCGCGCGCGGGTCGTCGACGAGGCGCGGCGACTCGACCGCGAGCTCGACCTGGATCGCGTCGAGCACGCCGGTGCGGCGCCAGTGGTCGGCGGCGACGAACAGCGGCTTGAGGCCCACGGGGAAGCACGGCACGTGCCGTGCCGAGATCGCGAACACCACCGTGCCGGAGGTGAGGGACGACAGCAGCTCCCACGTCTTCGGCGCGAGGTCGGGCAGGTAGCTCGTCGCGGCGAACGGCGTGCCCATCGCCTGCTCGGCGCCGGGCACCGCGTCCCAGTCGACCTCCGACCCGGGGCACACCGCGAGGTCCCCGTAGCCGAGGGCGCGCCCGCCCGCGAGGTGCACGAGCGAGCGCTCGGGGTCGACGCCGACGACGCGGTCGGGGTAGAGGCGCACGCCGTCGGGCACCACGTCCTCCTGCGGCCGGGAGAGGTCGTCGAGGGTCGCCATGCCCGACGCGACGTAGGAGAGCAGCGGCCGGTACTGGTGCGTGGTCCGCGGGTCGACGACGGCGACGTCGGGGCAGCCGTCGCGGCGCAGGCGCCCGGCGAGCGAGAGCCCGGCGTTGCCGCCGCCGAGGACGAGCACGTCGTGGCGTGCCGGTGCGTTCATGGCGGGTCCGATCTGCCGGGGGTGGGGCGCTCCACGCTACGGGTGGGTGAGCCCGCACGCCCTGCCAACTGCATGCAACCAAAGGGTTGCACAGTGCCAGATGACGTGCAACCCTGGGGTTGCATCATGAGCGCCGGTCGCGGGTCGCGCCGGCGGGGTCGAGACCCGTTCGACGGGACGCACCGGGAGGGCGACATGACCGGACTGCTGCAGGACAGGGTCGCCGTGGTCTACGGCGGCGGAGGCGCGATCGGCGGGGCCGTGGCCCGGACCTTCGCGCGGGAGGGGGGCTCGGGTCTTCCTCGCGGGCCGCACGCACGACCGTCTCGACGCGGTCGCGCGCGACATCGCCGCGGCGGGCGGCCGCGCCGAGACGGCTCGACTGGACGTGCTCGACGAGCGCGCGGTCGAGGCCCACGCCGCGGCCGTCGCCGCGGCCGCGGGCGGGATCGACGTCGTGCTCGACGCGGTGAGCGTCCCCCACGACCAGGGCACCCTGCTCGGGGACCTCTCGTTCGAGGAGTTCTGGCGCCCGGTCGAGGGGTTCCTGCGCGGCCTGTTCCTCACGAGCCGGGCGGTGGCGCCCTACCTCGCGCGCGACCGGCCCGGAGTGCTCCTCACGCTGTCCGAGCCGGGCGCGCGGCTCGTCGTGCCGGGCATCCTCGGGCACGGCGTGAGCGCCGCGGGCAAGGAGACGCTGACCCGGCTCCTCGCGGCGGAGCTCGCCCCGGCCGGGGTGCGGGTCGTCGGGCTGCGGCCCCACGCGGTCCTCGACGGGCCGGCGCGCGGCTCGTACACGCGCGAGCTGTTCGCGCCAGCCGCGGCCGCGGCGGGACAGACCGTCCAGGAGCTGCTCGACGACGGCCCCCTCGCCGCGGGGACGCTGCGGGGGCGGCTCCCGACGGTCCAGGAGGTGGCCGAGGCCGCCGCCTTCCTCGCGTCGGACCGCGCCGCAGCGATGACGGGGACGATCGTCAACCTCACCGGTGGCGCGGTGCCCGACTGACCGTCACGACGCGGCGACCGCACCGAGGCGCCGGGCGACGGCGTCGCACGCGGCGACGAGCTCGGCCGGGCCCGCGGCGAGCAGGTCGGCGTCGAAGGCCGCGACACGCGCAGCGAGCGCCACCCACGACCACGACCCGAGCCGGACCCGGCAGCGCTCCGGGCCCGCGGCCTCGACCGCGCCGTCCTCGACGAACGGTGCGACCACGCGCGCCGGGGCGGCGAGCTCGACCCAGCCCTCGCACGGCCACCGCGTGGCCGGTGCCTCCCAGGCCCCCGGGCTGCTGGACGTCGCCGCCGTGCCCGAGGCCCGGTGCGCTGTGCTTCCCGTCGCCGTGCTGCCTGCCGTCGTGCTGCCGGCGGGCGGCACGGGGCCCGCGACGGCGCCCGTGAAGCGCGCCGCGACGAACGCGCCGACGTCGCCGCCGGGCACCTCGCGCGCAGCGAACCGTGGTCCCGTCGGAGTGCGCGGCGTCATCCGGTCGAGCCGAAAGATGCGCCAGTCGTCGCGGTCGAGGTCCCACGCCACGGCGTACCAGCGCCCGTCGTGCACGACGACGTGGTGCACCTCGGCACGGCGCGGCTGCCGGACGCCGGCGCGCGGGTCGTCGGGTCGCACCGTCCCGGATGTCGCGCCGGGGCTCACGTCGGGGGTCGCCTCCGGTGGCGCGTCGAGCGCCACGGCCGCGTAGTCGAAGCGCAGCATTTCCCGGCGGCGCGCCGCCGCGCTCACGGCGAGCAGGACGTCGAGGTCGAGCCGGACGGCCGGGCGCCCAGGTGTCGGAGCGACGGTCGTGACGTCGACCGCGTCGACGCGGTGCCGCAGCCGGGCGGGCAGCACCTGCCGCACGGTCGTGAGCGCGCGGACGGCGGCCTCCACGAGGTCGTCGCCGACGCCGCTCGCGGTGATCGTGCGCAGCGCGACCGTGAGGGCGACGACCTGCTCGTCGTCGAACAGGAGCGGCGGGAGCTCGGCGCCCGCGTCGAGGCGGTAGCCGCCCACGCGTCCCCGCGTCGCGACGACGTGGTAGCCGAGCTCGCGCAGCCGGTCGACGTCGCGCCGCACCGTGCGGGCGTCGACGCCGAGGCGCGCGGCGAGCTCGGGGCCCGTGCGGTCCGGGCGTGCCTGGAGCAGCGCGAGCAGCAGGAGGGTGCGGCGCGAGGTCTCGGTCATGGCTCCATGCTCCCGCAGAATGCGGACACGATCCGTCCTGATGGAGCGCGAGAGTCGTGGGGTGCGCACGGGCCGACGGCCCGGCGCACGGCCCCCGGCGACCGTCGCGGGCCACTAGCCTCCCGAGGAGAGCCCATGTCCGTCCAGACCACCCCGCACCTCAACTTCCGCGGCGACGCCCGTGCCGCGCTCGAGCTCTACCGGTCCGTGTTCGGGGGCGAGCTCGTCGTCACGACGTACGGCGACCTCGCCCAGACGGCCGACCCGGCGACCGCCGACCTCGTCGTCTGGGGCCAGGTCAGCGCGCCGAGCGGGTTCCGCGTCATGGCCTACGACGTCCCTGCCGACCGGCCGTGGAGCCCGGGCGAGGCGCCGTTCTTCGTGTCCGTGCGCGGCGAGGACGTCGAGGAGGTCCGCGGCTACTGGGACGCGCTCGCCGACGGCTCGACCGTCGTCGCGCCGCTCGCGTCGTCCGACTGGGCGCCGGCGTACGGCATGCTCACCGACCGCTTCGGCGTGACCTGGGTGCTGGACGTCGCAGCGCCCCGCTGACCCCGGACCCTGGCCCCTCCTGCACCGGGAGAACCCGCCGGCGAGCACGGGACCGGCGACCGGATCTGCCCCGATCCGGTCGCCGGTCCCGTGCTCGCGCACCAGGAGTCGGCGACGTCACGCCCGACGGCGCAGGAGGACGACCGTCGCGGTGCCGCCCAGGACCAGCAGGAGCGCGAGGACGAGGAGGGAGGCCGCGTCCGCGCCGGTGGACGCGAGCCCGCCGGGGCCCGCCGTCGCCGGCTGTGTCGGGGCCGAGGTGGGCGTCGGGGCCCGGTCGTAGGTGTTCGCCACGACGAGCTCCGCCGTCTCGTCCTCCGCGACCGTCACGCTCTCGGGTGCCACGACGGTCCGGGTGAGGAGCGTGGTCGCGGTGCTGCCGTCGACGGTCTCGGTGACCGTGCAGGTCGTGCCTGCGGGGATGCCGTCGAGCTCCAGGGCCACGTTGTCCGCGCCCGTCAGGCCGCCCGGGAGCTCGACCTCCTGGTCGAACGCGCCGTCCGGGTCGTCGCACGTCAGGGCGAGGGTGATGGGCCCCTGGGAGCCGGCGGCGGGTCCGTCGACGGCCTTGCGGACGAGCAGCCCGCCCGTGGCGACCACGTACGTGTTCGTCACCGTCACCGTGGTGGTGTCGCCGTTGCTGATGATGACGGACTCCGGGGTGATGTCCGTCCCCGTGACGACGACGCGGCCGTTGTCACCGTCGTCGCTCTCGGTGACGACGCACGTCCACTCGGCGGGCAGACCGCTCACGACCTCCGTGTGCTCGCCCGCGGCGGCTCCGGCCGGGACGGTGACCGTCCGCTCGACGGTCTCGCCACCGCCCGGCGCCGTGCACACGACGTCGAGCACGACGTCGGACTGCAGCCCGGCGCCGTCGCCGGTCACGACCTTGGTCACCTCGAGGCTGCCCGCGGCGAACGGCTCGAGCAGCGCACCGGCTCGTCGGGTCAGCTCCGTCGGCTGTGCCAGGACGAGCTTCTGCGCCTCGTCGCGGCCCGTGTTCGTGCCGTCGTAGAGATAGACGGTGCTCTCGAGGACGGTCACCTGTCTCTCCAGGACGAATCCGTACGGCGGGGTGTCCCCGGCGAGCCGCGCCCAGAGGGTCGCGCCGGGTGGGACCGTGGCGCCGTCGGCGAGGAGGTCCGTGCCCTCGGGGTCAGTGAACACCTCGGCGCCGAACGACCGGATCGTCGCGGGCCCGTCGGCCTCGACGGTGAAGGGCCCGACGATGTCGCCCGTCGTCGGTGCGGCGAGGTTCTCGGGCGTCACCTCGAGCAGCGGGGGCGTGGGCTCGGGCGAGGGCCCGTTCGCGATGGCGTCCGCGACGATCTGCGCGGTGTACTGCCGCACGGGGTCGGTCGTCGCGAGCACGTACTCGTCGGAGAAGAACCAGATCGCGGCCTGGACCGCGGCGGCGCGGGCGTTCGCCGAAGGGGCGGCCGCGGGCTCATTCGTGACGGGGTAGTAGTTGTGGAGGATGTAGCCGACGTACCCCAGGTTGGGCACGTTCGCCTCGTCCCAGGTGCCGATCTCGTAGTTGACCCCGGTCCGCGTGTCGGTGAGCAGGTCGATGCAGTAGGTGAACGTCGTCTGGCCGGACGCCGTGTCCGTGACCTGGATCGCCCCGGCGAACTCCGCGTCGTTGGCGGTCGATCCGGCGGGCACGTCCGCGGGATACCCGGCGAGCGGGTCGAACCCGGCGGGTGCGGTGAAGCCCGTGACGGCCTGTCCCGCGCCGAACCCGGTGATCGAGATCTCCGTGAAAGGACCCCGCGGCCCGGCGCCGACCCCGTCGGGGTCGGGCTTCGCGTGGGCGGGCGGGGAGCCGACCACGAGCAGGACGGCGAGGAGAGCCAGGGCGGAGAGCCAGGCCACGGGCCGCAGCGATGCGGTCGGGGGCGTCGTCGTGGTCGCTGCGTGCACTGTTCCCCCTGGTCGAAAGTTGTCGGCGCGTCCTAGATTCCCACCGTGGAGTGAGAAGCGCCACACTTTCGACGGTGTGCGCCTCGGCGTGTCGGTTGTACGAGCCGCGAGGTGCGCTCCTCTCTCCAGGTGCAGGGGGACCGAACCGAGGGGGAACCCATGCCCGGAAGCAAGAAGTCGGCACCGCGGAAGCCGAGCCGGCGCGAGGTGCCGCAGACGCCCGACACCGTCGACGCGCTCTACCCGCCGCTGCCCGAACGCATCCCGTTGACGCTCGAGTCCATCGCGGGCGACGAGCCCACGTACGCGGAGATGCTCGAGTCCATCTGCGGCGCGACCGACGACTCCCAGCCCGTCGAGCAGTACGACGGCACGCTCGGCGTCACGCGCGCGTACGTGGACGCCCACCAGAAGCAGGCCGTGCAGGTCCAGTGGAACGCGGGGCTCGGCGGCGTCTTCACCAACCCCGGCAACGTCGACGGCGTGCGCTGGGGGAGCGGCACCCTGATCGCTCCCGACCTCGTCCTCACGTGCGGCCACCTGTTCGACCAGAGCGCCGACGGCTGGGTCCTGCCCCGCCAGAACGGGTCGATGCAGGTCCTCACGCCGCAGCAGATCGCGACGAGCATGCACATCAACGTGCTCTTCCAGGTGGACCCGTCCGGTGTCCTGCGCACCGAGCAGAGCTTCCCGATCGTCGCGCTCGTCGAGTACCGGCTCGGCGGCCTCGACATGGCCGTCGTGCGCGTGGGCGGCAACCCGGGCAGCACCTACGGGTTCACGGCCGTGGCCACGGCCAACCCGGCCGTGGGCGACATGCTCGCCATCATCGGCCACCCCGCCGGGATGCCCAAACGCGTCGAGGCGGGCCCGGCGACGGTCGTCACGACGAACCAGATCCGGTACGACGACATCGACACGCTCGGCGGCAACTCCGGGTCCGGGATCCTCGGGCCCGCGGGCGAGCTCGTCGGCGTCCACACGAACGGCGGCTGCAACGCGGCCGGGACCGGGTCGAACTTCGGCACGGCGATCGCGGGCATCCGTGCCGTGTCGCCGACGCTCCAGGCCCTGCCGCACGGGGCGCGCACCGCGACCGCCGACGACGGCTTCACGTCCCTCGCGAAGGACGTCATCGCGACCGTCAAGGCCGCCGACCAGGTCGGCACGCTCCTGGGCGCCGACACCGCGCGCGCCGTCGACGTGCTGACGATCCGGCAGGCCGACTCGCACACGGTCGCCGACCAGATCGGGACGTCGTTCCTCCGGGACCAGGGCGGCACGCCGCGCGCCCTCGACTCCGTCTTCCAGGGCGACACCCGCTTCGCCGCGGACAACCCCGTCGGCACCGGGATCGCGGGCGACGTCGGCTCCGGACCCGGCGACACGCTCCAGGAGGGGATCTTCGACCCCGGCGACGTCTTCGACCCCGTGGTCAACCCCGCGATCGGGCGGCTCGTGCAGGCCGGCGTGCTCGCCGGGGCGCGGCCGTTCGTCCAGGGCGCGGAGTCGCTCGTGGACGAGGACGGTCCGGGCGAGGCGGTCGACGTCGTCGGCGCCCTCGTCGAGGCCGTCGCCGAGGCGCGCGCGACCCTCGAGGCCGTCGAGGCGACGCTCGCCACCCTCCAGGCCGGGCAGTGACCCGGGCGACCTCGCCCACGGACCGGACCGGGAGCCCGCGATGATCGGCATCGTGTCGCACGCGGACGACCTCCACACCACGGAGGTCGTCCGCCACCTGGACGCGCTCGGCGCGCCCCACGCGCTCCTCGACACGGGGCACGCGCCCCGCGACGTGGCGCTGACCTCGACCCAGGACGCCGCCGGGTGGCGCGCCGACTGGGTCGACACGAGCGCCGAGGGCGTGAGCGCGGTGGACACCACCACGCTGCGCGCCGTGTGGTGGCGCCGACCGCAGCCGTTCGCGCTGCACGACGACCTGCGCTCCGCCCAGGACCGCGGGTTCGCCCACGGGGAGGTCGCCGCGGCGGTGTCCGGGCTGTGGTCGTGCCTGCCCGCCACCTGGGTCAACGACCCGGACCGCGACGAGGCCGGCTCCCGCAAGATGTGGCAGCTCCAGGTCGCCGCGCGCCTCGGGCTGCGCGTGCCGCGCACGTGCATGACCAACGACCCGGCACGCGCCCGGGAGTTCCTGCACCGGGAACCGGGTCGCGTGATCTTCAAGCCGTTCAGCGGCACGCCGGCGACGTGGCGCGAGACCCGCCCCGTGCGGGACTCGGACCTCGCGCTCATCGAGAGCGTGCGGTACGCGCCGGTCATCTTCCAGGAGGCCGTCGCGGGGTCGGACGTGCGCGTGACGATCGTCGGCACGCAGCTGTTCGCGGCCGAGCTGCGCACCGAGGAGTCAGCGTACGCGTACGACTTCCGCGTCGACACCCACCACTGCCCGACGTCCGTGCACGACCTCCCCGAGCACGTCGCCACCGCGCTCCTGCGGCTCATGGAGGTGCTCGGCCTCTGGTACGGCGCGGTCGACCTGCGCCGCACGCCCGAGGGCGACTACGTGTTCCTCGAGATCAACCCGGCCGGGCAGTGGCTGTTCGTCGAGTACGCGACCGGGCAGCCGATCGCCGCGGCGCTCGCGGCGCTGCTGGCCCGTCTCGACCGCGAGGAGGCACCGGGCGCGACGCGGCGGCGCACCTGGCGCGGCAGCGCGGACTGAGCGCTGGGCCTGTCGCCGGGCTGTCGCCGACCGGTCGCGCGCGGGGCGGTGTCCGTGCGCGTCAGCGCCAGCGGTCGCGCCACCGCTTCCACGGTGGCGCGACCGTCCAGTTGAGGCGCAGCGTGCGCCACGCGCGGTCCATGCGGCGACGGCGCTGGCGCCGCCCGCGCAGCGAGCGCGCCGACACCCCGACGCGCCACGACCGGTCGAGCACCGTGCGCCGGCCCGGGCCGAGGCGGAACGACAGGTCGAGGTCGTCGTGCACCTCCGGGTCGTCGCGCACGACGGCGTCGCGCACGGCGGTCCACGCCGAGCGGCGCAGGGCCATGCACGAGCCCCAGAGCGCGGTGTGGCCGAGCGCGAGGTGGCACAGCACGTAGTACGCGCCGAGGTAGGCGATCGCCACGGCGGCGCGCGCACCGCGCGGCAGGTCGTCGAACGTGCCCGTGCCGGTCATCGCGTCGAGCGTCGGGTCGGCGGCCATGCGGTCGACGACGCGCTGCACCCACCCCGGGTCGGGGAGCGAGTCGGCGTCGAGCCGCGCGATGACGTCGCCGCGCGCGGTGTCGTACCCGGTCGCGGCGGCGGCCGGGATGCCGACGCGGTCCTCGCGCACGACGACGGCGCCCCAGCGGCGCGCGACGAGCGCGGAGTCGTCGCGCGACGCGTTGTCGACGACCACGACCTCGAGCGGCGCGACGGTCTGCCGCGCGATGCGCGCCAGGCAGCGGTCGAGCGCGGCGGCGTCGTCGCGGACCGGGACGACGACCGACACGGTCGGGGCGGTGCGGGGCGTCACGGCCGGTGCTCCCAGACCGCGGTGCCGCGCGCGAGAAGGACCCCGGCGACGACCGAGCCGAGGAGCCCCGTCGCGAGGTCGGTGACGGTGTCGCCGTAGCCGACGCCGATCCGGTCGTCGAGGAACGTGTGCCCGGCCCACTCGCCCAGCTCCCACAGGATCGCGAAGACCGCCCCGAGACCTGTGGTCACCACGGCGACGCCCGTGCGCCACGGTCGGTCGTCGGCGTGCGGGGCGGGCAGCGCCCCGACGCGGACGAGCGTCACCGTCGCGAGCGCCGCGATCAGACCGGTGCACACGGCGTGCACGGGCAGGTCGAGCCACGGCACCGCGCGGTACCACTCGAGCTGGGCGGCCCAGGCGGAGGCGAGCAGCGCGGCTCCGTAGCCGACGTCGAGCACGCCGGTCACGCCGAGGGCGCGCGGCACCATCGTCCCGCCGAGCACGAGCAGGAACAGCGCGACGCCGACGCCGTCGAGCGCCGCGCCGGCCACGACGACGCTGAGCGCGGCACCGGCACGGACCGCGTCGCCCGCGAGGATCGCGCCGCGTGCCGGGGCGGCGAGGGAGGGGCCCGCCGTGGGGGCGGGGGTGGCGGGCATGCGGGGCTCCTGGGAGGGTGGTGCGGCGGCGGGGATCTCAGCCTCACACCCCGGCGCCGCGTTCGCACGCCCGTCCGCCGGGAGCGCTCGTCGCGCCTCCCGAGGCGCCCGTCGCGCGCCCGTCCGCGGTTCCCCGTCCGCCGTGTCCCGTGCGGCACGGCGCAGGGGGTCAGTCCCAGGTGGCGGTCGCCGGGTCCACGCCGTGCGAGCGCGCGTTCGCCTCGACCGCGGCGCGCAGCCACGCGGCCAGGCCCGGGGCGAGGCCGTCGTAGTGGGCACGGAACCCCGCGTCGTCGACGAACCGCCGCGCGAGGCACACGTGCCGCGCCGGCGGGCAGTCGAAGTGCGCGCCCATCGAGGCCCGGTGCCGCTCGGCGAGGGCGGCCGCCCGCGCCGACGCGGGGTCGACGCCCGCGCGGCACGCCGCCGCGAGGTCGGCCTCCAGGGCCGCGACGTCGTCGGCCAGGCGCTGCCAGTCCTCGGGCGTGCGCTCCGCCGACCGCTCGGCGTACTGCGCCCACTGCGCGGTGTCGCCCCAGAGCGCGCGCGCCTGCCTGGGCCACGCCGGGTCCCAGCCCTCGCCGAACAGCGCCACCTGCTCGGTGCGCGTGAGCAGGAGCCCGCGCTCGCGCGCCGTGACGAGGCGGTCCAGTGCGCGGGCGGTGCGCTCCATCCGGGCGATCCGCTCCCCGAGCAGCGCCCGGTGCCTGCGCAGCGCGTCCACCGCCTCGTCGCCGGTCGCGTCGAGGAGCGCTGCGACGTCCTCGATCGCCACGCCCAGCTCCCGGTACGCCACCACCCGCCGCAGCCGTGCGACGTCGGCCGCCGCGTAGAGCCGGTAGCCCGCCGGCGTCCGTGCCGAGGGGCGCACGAGCCCGACCGCGTCCCAGTGGTGCAGCGTCCGGACGGTGACGCCCGCCGCCGCGGCTGCGTCGCCGACCGTCAGCGGGTCGGCGCCGCGGCCGGGCATCGGGTCGGTGGTCACGTGACCCAGTGTCCACCGCGGAGCCGCGGTGCTCACGGGGCGGGCGCCTCGATCCCGATGCCCTCGAGGAACCGGGCGGGGTCGCTCCCGGCGACGAACGGGCGTGCCGCCGTCATGACGACGCGCGCGTTCTCCGGCGTGCGGACCTCGACCTCGACGGAACCCCACGGCATCTCGCGCGGGCCCGTCGTGCAGCCGGGCGTCACCGCCTCGCACGCGGCGACGATCGCGTCGACCTGCGACAGCACGCACGAGAAGCTCACCGTCAGGGCCGGCAGGTCGGGCGCGGGGGTGCCCGGGACGAGGAGCACGTCCTGGAACGCCCAACGGCGCAGGTGCACCATGCCGCCCGGCACGGAGAACAGGTCGAAGAACCCGAGCCCGTGCGTCCAGAGCTCGACGGACGCCGCGAGGTCGTCCGTCGGGACGGTCACGAACTGCGGCATCCCGTAGATGCCGTGGAACGGCTCCGGGGCGACGGCGTCGGGCCCCGGGACGGGGACGGGGGAGAGGTCGAAGGCGGGGAACGTGTCGGTCATGCGGGCAGCCTGCGCCCTGACGTCGCGTCAGGGTCAAGCGCCCGCGCGCGTCTCGTCGGCCAGCAGCGCGTACACGACGCCGTCGACCCAGCCCAGGTCCCGGTGCAGGGAGTCGCGCACCCCCACGCCCTCGCGCCGCATCCCCACGCGCTCCATGAGCCGCCACGACGGCTCGTTCGCGAGGAACGCGCTCGCCACGACGCGCCGCAGGCCGAGGTCCTCGAAGCAGACCCGCAGCAGCGCCCGCACGGCCTCGGTCGCGTAGCCCTGCCCCTGGTGCGCCGGGTCGAGCACCCAGCCGATCTCGGCCTCGTCGTCGTGCGGACGGTCGACGACGTCGCGCTGCGCCCAGCCGTCGCGGACCGCGAGGTAGAGGTCGCCGACCACGGCACCCTCGCGCTCCACGACGAGGGTCGTCGCGAGCCGGCCCGGCTCGGCGTGGTGCTCGCGCCACTCCTCGACCGCGGTGAACCGCTGCGTGAGCCACCGGTCCACCTCGGGCAGGCCGCGGTAGGCGAACAACGCGTCGGCGTCGTCCGGCCGGGCGCGGCGCAGCGTCAGGCGCGCGGTCCGCACGGGCCACGCGACCCGCTCCAGGGCGTCGGGGCGCACGTCGGTGGCGTCGGTCATGCGCCCACCCTGGCACGTGCGTGGCCTGCGCATCGAGGGGATTCCCGCGGCGCCGGACCGTCGGCCCGCGCCGCGGTCCCGACGACGGGCGCGTACGACGGCACGCCCCGCGCCGGTCTAGGGTCGCCCCCATGACGCTGTTCCTCGACGACCCCGACGAGGGTCTGTCGCCCGCGACGAGCCACCCCGCCTTCGTGTCCCTCGCGCCGGAGCCGTTCTACGACGAGGGCGAGGACCTCGCGCCGTTCGGCAACGACGCCGGGCACGACGCGCTGCGCGACCTCGAGGAGTGGTACGCCGCCGACGGGCGCGACGACGCGCTTCCCGCCTTCGTCGACGGCCTCCTGGCGGCGTGGGACCTCGGCGTCCCCGAGGACGTCTGGGCGTCCGGGCGGCAGGGTGTCGCGGACCGGCTCCGCGGCGGCGACGTCGACGAGGCGGCGCTCGCGGCCGAGGCCCGCGCGCAGATCGCGATCGTGCTCGGACAGCTGAAGATCCGCGGCGGCCTCACACCTCATGCGCGGGCCCTGGGCGTCGCGGTGCTCGACGTGCTTGCCGCCCTCAACGACCACGCGCGGGTCGTGAGCCCGGGCTGGCGGCACGCCGACGCCGACGCCGCGGCGACCGCCGCGATGGCCGCCGTCGTGCGGGCCGCGCCGGACCTGCCCTGACGACCCCGGCCTACGCCGGCGGCGGGTCGTCGTCGGCGCGGCCGCCGACGAGGTTCCGCACGCGCTCCCTGCGCGCTCGGTAGCGCGCCCCGAAGCGCTCCTGCGCGCGGGCGAGCCGGTGCGGCCGGCGACCGTACCGACGTCGGGCCCAGAACGACGACGGCTTTGCCAGCCGCACCGCGCCCACGAGCGCGACGACCGGGACCACCACGCCGACCAGGCCCGTCGCGAGCTTGCCCTTGAGGACGCACACGAACGCGAGCGCGAGGTGCACGACGACCGTCACGGTGTAGGCGAGCCAGCCGCCGGACGCGTCGTCGGACGTGACACCGATGGGTGACGCGGACAGGAGCAGCGCTCCGCCGAGGGCCCCGCCGACGAGGATCGCGTCGATCGAGCGCTGGCCCTCCTCTGCCCAGTAGACGTCGTCGACGTAGAGCCACAGCGCGAACTCGTCGAGCGCGAGCGCGGCGCCCGCGCCGAACAGCAGCGCGAGCACCTCCGACCACGGGTGCCCGGGGGAGTAGCGGAACTCGAGCATGCCGGTCAGGAGCACGAGCAGGATGCCCCACACCTGGTGGTGCACGTGGACGCCCCCGATCGACACGTCCCCGAGGAGGGACCGCCGCGAGCGCGGCGGGCCGTCGTCCGCGGGCTCGTGCCCGGGCGCCCCCGTGGTCGTCGCCGCGGCGGCCTCGGCGCGGGCGCGGATGCGGCGCGTGATCGACCGCACGACGACGAACGTCACGACGAACCCGACGAGCGCGAACAGCGCCGGGGCGCGGCCCGTGTCGACGACGTGCTCGGTGTACCAGCCCACGGTCCCCTCCCGGCCGGTGGTCCTGGGTCCATCGTCCGAGGTCCGGGGCGACCCGTCGAGCGGGCCGCCCCGGACCGGCGCTCAGCGGGCGGGTTGCTCCGCGCCCGGCGCCACCTCGTGGAGCCCGCCGTCCCGGTCGAGCTCGAGCCGCACGTCGACCCCGAGGCGGGCGAGGAACCCGTCGTCGTGGCTCACCACGAGCAGCGCGCCCGCGTAGCCCGACAGCGCCTCGACGAGCCGCTCGACGCTGCGCACGTCGAGGTCGTTCGTCGGCTCGTCGAGCACGAGGAGCTGGGCGGGCGGGTCGGCGAGCAGGAGCCGTGCGAGCGCGACGCGGAACCGCTCGCCGCCCGACAGCGTGCCCACCGGGCGGTCGACGGCCGACCCGCGCAGGAGCAGGCGCGCGAGGTGGTTGCGGACCGTGCCCGGCGCCACGCCCGGGGCGCCGTCGCGGACGGTGTCGAGCGCGCTGCGCGCGTCGTCGAGCCCGTCGCGCCGCTGCGGGAGGTAGCCGACCCGGTCCGTGAGGAGCGTCCCGCCGGCGCGTCCCGGCTCGGGCGCGCGCCCGGCGAGCAGGTTCTCCAGGAGCGTCGTCTTGCCGGTGCCGTTGGCCCCCACGAGCGCGACCCGCTCGGGCCCCTGGACGACGACCGTGCGGTTCGTCCCGTGCAGCTCGGCGAGCCGACGCCCGCGCGGGACGTCCGGGTCCGGCAGCACGAGGTGCACGTGCTCGTCGTCGCGCACCCGGGCCGCCGCCGCGTCGAGCGCCTGCTGCGCGGCCTGGACCTTGGCGTCCAGGCCCTGGCGCATCGAGCCCGCCGAGACCTGGGCCGCGGACGCGCGCAGCCCCATGGAGATGCGTGACCCGGTGCGGTTCGCCTGGGCCGTCCGCGCCGTCCGCTCGCGGCGCGCGAGCTTCGTCTCGGCCTCGACGCGCTGGCGCTTCTCGGCGCGCAGGGCCTGCTCGGCGCTCCGCGCGGCCTGCGCCGCCGCGGCCTGGTCGACCTCCAGCTGCGCGCGCCACGCGCTGTACGGGCCGCCGAACGTGGTCAGCGCGCCCGCGTGCAGCTCGGCGGTCTCGTCGACGTGCTCGAGCAGCTCCAGGTCGTGGCTCACGACGACGAGAGCCCCGGGCCAGTCGTCGACGAGCGCGGCGAGCCGGGCCCGGGTGGCGCGGTCGAGGTTGTTCGTCGGCTCGTCGAGCAGCGTGATCGCGCTGCGCCGCACGCGCAGGCCGCTGATCGCGACGAGCATCGCCTCGCCGCCGGACAGCTCGCCGACGCGCCGGTCGAGGCCGACGCCGTCGAGCCCGATCTCGGCGAGCGCCTGGGCGGCGCGCGCCTCGACGTCCCAGTCGTCGCCGACGGCGTCGAAGTGCCGCTCGTCGACGTCGCCGGACTCGATCGCGCGCAGGGCGTCGAGCGTCGCGTCGATGCCGAGCAGGCGCGCGACGCTCGCGTCGCGGCCGAGCGTGAGCGTCTGGGGGAGGTAGGCGACGTCGCCGGTGGTCGTCACGCGCCCGGAGGTGGGCGTGAGCAGGCCGGCGACGAGGCGCAGGAGCGTCGACTTGCCGGCGCCGTTGTCGCCGACGAGGCCCGTGCGGCCGGTGCCGAACGTTCCGGAGAGGTGGGAGAGCGCGACGGTGCCGTCGGGCCACTCGAACGTGAGGTCGGTCAGCGTCACCGCGGACCGGTGCAGGGTGGACATGGGGGTGCTCCTCGGCCCGCGGTGCCGCGGGCGTGGTCGTGCCGGGAAGGTCGGGCGGGCCGTCGTCGCGCGGGCGCGCGGACGGGCCGCCGGTGGCGGGAGCGGTGGGGCGTCGTCCCGGCACGCCGAGGCCGCGGCACGAGCCGGGCAGGGGTCGCCGACGAGCGCTCCGACGGGGCGGAGCGGGGGCGAGGGGTGCGCTGGGACGGGCCGCCGACGGCTCGGCGGCTAGAGTCTGTCGACCTCGATGAGCACGTGACGATGCTAGCAGCGCGGCCCGGCCGGGTCCGTGGGCGCAGGGTCCGCGGGCGCGGTGCCCGTCACCCCGCCGGAGCCTGCTCCCGGCCCGTGGCGAGCGAGGCGACGAGCGAGGCGACGAGCGCCGCGGCGGCCGCGCCCGGGTGCGGCCGCGTCACGAGCCCGAGGGACCACGCCTCCGGTGCGTCGAGCGGCACGGCGACCGCGCCCGGCGCGGGCTCGTACATGTCCGCGGGGACCACCGCGACGCCGAACCCGGCGGCGACGAACGCGGGCAGGTCGCCGACGTCGGCCACCTCCGTGTCCGCGCGCGGCGCGACGCCCGCGTGCGCGAACGCGCGCTCGGCGACCACCCGGTTGCCGAACCCGCGCGGCGTCGTCACGACGTGCTCGTCGGCCAGGTCGCCGGGCGCCACCGACCGCGCCCCGGCGAGCGGGTGGCCCGCGGGCAGCACCGCGACGAACGTCGACGACGTGAGGGGCGTGTACCGCAGACCGGGGTGGTCCTCGGGCCCGAGCCCGGTGAACGCGACGTCCACGACGCCGCGCCGCACGTCCTCCCCGAGGCCCGTCGACCCGGCGCGCGACGGGGTGAGGCGCAGCACCACGCCGGGGTGGCGGTCCCGGAACGCGGCGAGGGTGCGCGGCAGGCCGAGGTACCCGAGGTTCGTGAACACCCCGAGCCGCACCGTGCCGCGCACGTGGTGCGGCCCGGGCGCGACGGCGGCACGGGCCTGGTCGACGGCGTCGAGCACCGCCCGGGCCCGGGGGAGCAGCGCCTCGCCCTGCGAGGTCAGCGCGACCGAGCGCCGCGTGCGCTCGAACAGGCGGGCGCCGAGCTCGGCCTCCAGGGCGCGCACGCCCGCCGAGACGCTCGACTGCACGGCGAAGACGCGCGCGGCGGCGCGCGTGAAGCTCAGCTCCTCGGCCACGGCGACGAAGTACTCGAGCTGGCGCGTCTCCATGCCGCTCACCCTACGACGTCCTATCGCTGACATCGATCAAGAGGATCGGTACAAGTCGTTGGACACGATCAGGAGCACAGGCGGACGGTGGACGCATGACGACGACCTCGGCACCTCCGACCCGCCCCGCACCCGCGCGACCGGACGACGCGCAGCGGCCCTCCCGGCCGCCGCGTGCGCGGCGCACGCGGCCGCTCGTCTCGCACGGGTCCGGGTTCCTCGTGGTGGCGCTCGCGTTCGCGACGGCCATGGCGTTCTCGACGGTCCCGACGCCGCTCTACCCGCTGTACCAGGCGCGCGACGGCCTGCCGACCGTCGCCGTGACCGTCGTCTTCGCCGCGTACGCCGTCGGGGTCGCCGCGAGCCTCTACCTCGTCGGGCACCTCAGCGACCGGTTCGGGCGCCGCCGCGTCCTGGTCCTCGGCCTCGTGGCCGAGCTCGTCGCGGCCGTGCTGTTCCTGCTGCTGGACGGTCTGGGCGGCCTCGTCGTCGCGCGGCTCGTCTCGGGCGTGGGGATCGGGGCCGTCACCGCGACGGCGACCGCGCACCTCGCCGAGCTCCGCGCGGCAGCCCGGCCCGGCGGCCCGGCGGACACGAGCGCCGTCGCGGGCCTGGCGAACATCGGCGGCCTCGCGCTCGGACCGCTCGTCGGCGGCCTGCTCGCCCAGGCCGTGCCCGCGCCGCTCACGACGCCGTACGTCGCCTTCGCCGTCCTGCTGGCCGCGGCCGTCCTCGCCGCCGCGCTCGTGCCCGAGACCGTGCCGCCCGCCGCCGCCCCGTACCGCTACCGCCCGCAGCGCGTCGCCGTGCCGCGCGCCGGGCGCGGCACCTTCGTCGCCGCGGCGGCCGCCGCGTTCGCGGGGTTCGCGGTCTTCGGCCTCTTCACGTCCCTCACCCCGAGCGTGCTCGCGACCGTGATGCACGAGGAGGGGCGCCTCGTCGCCGGGCTCGTCTCGGCCGCGGTCTTCGCCGCGGCCGCCGTCGCGCAGCTCGCGACGGGCCGGCTCGCCCGCCGGCGCCAGGTCGTGCTCGCCGTCGCGCTGACGCTCACGGGGCTCGCCGTGCTCGCCGTCTCCGTCGGCACCGCGAGCCTGCCCGGCTTCGTGGCGAGCGCCGTGGTCGCGGGCGCGGGCGTGGGCATCCTCTTCCGGGGCGCGCTCGCGACGGCGGGGGCCCTGGCGGAGCCCGGCCGCCGGGGGGAGGTCCTGGCGGGGGTCTTCCTCGTCGCGTACCTGGGGCTCGCCGTCCCCGTGCTGCTCCTGGGGCTCTCGCTCACGGTCGAGCCGCTGCGCCTCATGGTCGTCGTCTTCGCGGCGGCCACCGCGCTGCTCGTCGCGGCGGCCGCGCCGGGCCTGGCACGCCGGTCCTGAGCGGGCGGGGCGGACCGCGGTCCGCCCCGCCGTGCCGTGGGTCAGCGGGCGAGCTCGACCCGCGCGACGCCCCAGCCGAGGGCGTCGTGCCCGACGACGCGCCACCCGGCGCGCGCCGCGAGCCGCGCCACGTCGTCGGGCGTGCGCGGTCCGGACCCCGTCGTCGCGAGGGACAGCAGCGCGTGCTCGTGCGCGTGCGGGCTCAGGCCGTCGGGCGTGAGGTCCTCGACGAGCACGGCCCGACGCGCGGCCGCCCCCATCGCGGCGAGAAGCGCGACCACCTCGTCGTCGGTGCGGTGCCCGGTCCCGAGCGCGCACACGGCGAGGTCGGTGCCGGGCCAGGAGCCGGACGTGGCGTGGGGCGACCCCGTGCCGGCCTGCTCGCGCAGGACGGCGAGCGGCACGGGGTCCTCGACGAGCGTCGTCGTGCGGTCACCGGGCACGTCCGCGAGCAGGTCGGCCACGACGAGCGCCCCCGGCCCTCCGACGGCCACCGACCGCGCGCCCGACCACACGGGCCACGTCGGGAGGCCGGTGAGCACGTAGGGCAGGACGTCGGCGCCCTCGACGACCTCCGCGGCGAGGTCGGCGTCGGCCTCGACCTCTGCGCGCAGGGTCCGGCCGCGCGAGCGCGCCCACGCCGGGGCGTCCTCGCGCAGCGCCGGGGCGAGCGCGGCGAGCGCGAGGACCGCGTCGGCCTCCAGGCCCTCGTACTCCTCGCGCGCGTGCTCGTCGTCGAGGAGGTCCTCGCCGGCGTCGGCCAGGGCCACCTTGTCACCGTCCGAGGTCACGACCCCCGACGCCGTGAGGACGTCCACGAGGGCCCGGACCGCCGCGGGCGCGACGCGGGCCGCCTCGGCGAGCGCCGCGACGTCGCGCGGGCCGTCGCCGAGCGCGTCGAGCAGCCCGAGCTGGAGTGCGGCGCGCGTCGCGAACCACGGCACGGGGGACGGCACGCCCGCGGGCTGCGCCGCGGGGGCGGTGCCGGTCGCGATGCTGCCGGGCGCGTCGCTCGCGGTGCTGCCCGGGACGCCGCCCGAGGTGTCGCCGACGGTGCTCGCGGAGTCGCCCGGCCTCGCGCCCGAGGGCGCCGGCTGCGCGTGCCAGTACCCGGTGACGTCGACGTGCGTGCGGGGCACGCCGCGCTCGCGCGTGAGGTGGCGGCGCACCGGCAGCAGGGCCCGGCTCTCGCTCGCAGCCCACGCGTAGACGCGCCCGGGCCACCACGTGATCGCGCGCACCGCCTCGCCGAGCGCGCCGCGGTCGCCCTCGGGCGCGACGACCCAGCGGACGGTGTCGCCGTCGCGCAGCGCGAGGTCCTGGCGCGCCGACGCGTCGCCGACCGTCACGACGACCTGCACGGGCGCGTCGACAGGACGCTCGTCGAGGAAGCGGCCGATCGCGGGCAGCGCCGTCTCGTCGCCCGCGAGCAGGGCCCAGTCGACGTCGTCGGGCCACACGGTGGAGGCCTTGGGGCCGACGAACCACAGAGCGTCGCCGGGGCGCGCCGCCCCGGCCCACGCGGCGGCGGGCCCGTCGCCGTGCAGCACGAGGTCGAGGTCGAGCTCGCCCGCCACCGGGTCCCAGCGGCGCGGCGTGTAGTCCCGACCCTGCCGGTTCGGCGCGGGCGGCCAGTCGATGCCGTGCGCGCGCTGCACGGGCAGCGCGGACGCGACGTCGCCGTCGGACGCGAGGACGAGCTTCACGTGGTCGTCGAACCCCGGGGCGTCGAACGCCGGCATCGGCAGGCCGTCGCGCTCGAACGCGCCGAGCTCCGGCCCGACGAGCGTCACGCGGCGCATGCGGGGCGTGACGTCGACGACGCGCGCGACCTCGACGCGCCGCAGGACGAGGGGGTGGGTGCGCAGACGGTGCTGGGCCATCAGGAGAACTGCTCCTCGACGACGTCGAGCAGGGCCATCGCCTCGTGGTAGTCGCTGCGGATCGTCCACGTGGGCAGCTCGTGCGCGGTCCCGGCGGCGAACGACGGCAGCGCGGCGAACACCGGGTCGGCGGCGAGCGCGTCGAGGTCGACCTCCGCGCCGTTGAAGCCGATGACGAACACGTTCGGCGCCGTGACCACCGACGTCACCTGCTCGGCCGACACCTCGAACATGTCACCGCCCGGCGTGTACGGCTCGGCGCCGGTCTGCTCCTGGATCGGCTGGACCGCGAACCCGAGCCGCTCGAAGATCGCGGGCAGCCCCTCGCCCTCCTGGAGGGCGTACGTGGTGCCCTCCGCCGTGCGGGCGAGGAACGCCGTCTCGCCCGCGGGCACGGTGATCGCGTCGCGCACCTCCGCGAGCCGGTCCTCGTACCCGGCGGCGAGCTCCTCGGACGTCGTCGCGTCGTCGAACACGTCCTCCGCGAGGAACGCGAGCTGCTCCTGCCAGGTCGTGTACGTGCCGCTCACGAGGACGGTCGGGGCGATCTGGCTCAGGCCGTCGTAGACGTCCGTCGCCTGCTCGAGCGGGAAGCCCCACCCGCCACCGACGATGAGGTCGGGCTCGAGCGCGAGGATCGCCTCGAGGTTGAAGCCGTCGGCGCTCCACTCCAGGAGCTCCGTGCCGTCGGCCTCGGCCTCCTGCGCCCAGAGCGGGGAGAAGGCCGGCTCGGGGTCGTCGGTCACCTCGGGCACGGTGGCGAGGACCGGGACGTCGAGCGCGTAGAGGTAGCCGGCGAGCGCATGGTTGAGCACGACGACGCGCTGCGGCTCCGTCGGGACGGTGACGTCGCCCTGGTCCGTGGCGACGACGCGCTCCGCTGCGGACGAGCCGGTGGGCTCTCCGGAGCCCTCCGCCCCGGCGTCGGACGTGGTGGTGCCGCCCGAGCACGCGGAGAGCGCGAGCGTCGCGGCGGCGACGAGCGCGGCCAGCGCGGTGAGGGGGCGGCGGGTGGGACGGCGGGACGGCAGCATGGGACCTCGCACTCGGGAGCAGGGACGCGGGGGCCGCACGGCGTGACCGGGGCGCACCTCGCGAGGTTAGGCTAACCACACCTGCGCGCCGTGCCGTGTCCGGACATGACACGGACGCTCCCGGACGCGACACGACCGGGCGCGACAGAACCGGGCGCGACACGTCCGCACGGTGCGCCGCGGGACGCGTCCGAGGTCGTCGCGCGGGACGGCCGGACCGGAGGGTCCGGCCGAGGAGAGGAGCGCCGCATGACCCCGACCGCGCTGGGCGCCGTCGTCCCGGAGAACGCCGTCCGCTTCCTCGGCCACGACACCCACGCGCACGACGAGCCGCACCTGGTCCACGTCGTCGCGGGCACCGCGGAGCTCGTGGCCGACGGCGCGCCCCTGACCCTGCGCACGCACGAGAGCGTGTGGCTCGCCCCCGGCGTGCCGCACTCCGTGCGCCTGCCGGGCGGGGCGATGGCCCTCGGGCCGGTGCTCTCGCCGGGCGTCGAGCCCCCCGTCCGGGTGCACCGGCTCGGCGTCGTGCCGGCCGTCACGGACGTCCTGACCGCCGTGCTCTGCGCGGGCCCGGTGACCCCGGAGCAGGTCGCGCCGTTCCGCGCGGCCCTCGAGGAGGTGCTCCGCGGGGTCACGGGCGACCACTTCGTGCTGACGCTCCCGTCGCACCCGGTCGCGCGCGCCGTGGCCGAGGACGCCCGGCGCGGGGGTGCGACGCTCGAGGAGCTCGCCGACCGACGGCACGCGAGCGCGCGCCACGTCCAGCGGCTCTTCGTCGAGGAGACGGGGCTCCCGTTCGGGCGCTGGCGCACACGCGCCCACCTCAACGTCGCGATCGCGCGCCTGCGCGGCGGCTCGCAGCTGGACGCGGCGGCGCGCGCCGCCGGCTACGCCACGCGGGCCGGCCTGCTGCGCGCCCTCAGCCGGGAGACCGGGCAGCCGGTCGCCGACCTCGCGCGGGATCCCCTGGCGGTCCTCGACCGCGCGCCGCGGGACGCGGGACGCGGGACCCGGGCGGCTCGCCCCGCCGAGCGGCTGAGCGCCTGAGCCGGATCAGCGGTCGCGCACGACCCGGTAGCGCAGCGCGGTGCGGACGCCCACCTCGTCGACGCTCACCTTCTCCAGGGTGGCGGGGACGCCGCCGTCGAACAGCCGGACGCCGCCGCCGAGCAGCACCGGCATGACGTCGACGGCGAGCTCGTCGACGAGGTCCGCCGCCAGGAGCTGGCGGAAGAGGTCCGCGCCGCCCACGAACGTCACGTCACGGTCGCCGGCGGCCTCGACGGCGCGGCGCACCGCCTCCTCGACCCCGTCGGTGACGAACTCGATCCAGAGCCGCTCGTTGCGGCGCGGCGCGACGGGCAGCGGGTGGTGCGTCACGACGAAGATCGGTGCCTGGAACTCGTAGTCCTCCGCGTAGCTGTCGGGGTCCTCGGCGCCGTCGAACGTGCGTCGCCCCATGAGCACGGCGCCGGTCTCGTCCTGGAGCCGGCGCATGTAGTCGCTGCCCACGAGCGTGTCGAAGTCCGCGTAGAGCGCGGCGCTGCTCCCGGCGGCGTCCTGCACGAACCCGTCGAGCGACACCGTCGCCCCGGCGATCACCTTGGCCATGGATCCTCCTCGTCCCTGTTGCGCGGTCGAGGGGGAGACCCGGGGCGGCGCGCGGACTCATCGGTCGGCGGGCGGCCTCCGGGTCGGCCCGCTCCCGGACGGTGCCCGCCGTCGGGCCGTTCGGCAGTTCTCATTATCGTGTTGACCCTGTTCGCGGGCCGTCGTGAGAGTGGCTGCCGTCCCACCCGCTCTCTCACCGTGGAGGCAGCATGCCGGACGACCCTCGCCCACCCGTCCCTCGTCCCCTGACCCGTCGCGCGCTCCTGCGCGGTGCCGTCGTGCTCGGCGCGGCGACCGCGACCGGCACGCTCGCCGGCACCGTGGGCGGCATCGCCGCCCCGGCGCCCGCGCACGCGGCGGTGCCCGGCTTCCCGACCTTCCGCTACCTCGGGCAGCCGCTCGACCGGAGCACGTTGCGGTACAACCCGACGAACGAGCTGATCTTTCCCTCGGTCCGGTACGTCGCCGGGCGCGTCGAGAACCCGCTCGGCCGCTGGTACATGTACTACGCCCCGCACGACGCCCCGGGCGGCATCTGCCTGGCCTACGCGGACTCCGTCACCGGCCCGTGGCGCGAGCACCCCGCCAACCCGATCATCCCGCGCACGTGGGCGGGCTTCGACGTGAGCCACGTGTCGAGCCCCGACGCGTTCTGGAACCCGGCGGACCGCCGGATCTACCTGTTCTTCCACGGCGAGAACCACACGACCCGGGTCGCGAGCTCCGCCGACGGCCGCAGCTTCACGTACCACAACCGGGTCGTGGGGACGTACATGCTCCCGGGCGTGAGCGAGACGTCGTACGCGCGCGTCTTCCCGCACCCGACGCAGTCGGGGATCTACGTCATGCTGCTCATGGGCAACCACGGCGGGACTCGCAAGATCTACGTCGGCTGGTCGCAGTCGCTGACCTCCGGCTGGCAGGTCAAGCCGGAGCCGCTCATCACGCCGGCCGCCGGGGAGGGCGGCCAGGTCTCCGGGGCGCACTACTGGTCGCGCAACGGCGGGGGCCACGTCGTCTACCACGCGGGCTCGGGCAACATCCACGTCGCGCGCGTGGGGACGGGCTTCGACCGCGAGGACCACCTCGGGGTCCTGTACGACTCGGGGTCCGCCGCGCCGGACCACGGGCGCGCCGCGGCGCCGTCGTTCGTGGAGGTCGACGGCCGCCTGCACATGTTCTACGAGGCCGGCCAGCGCGGCTCCACGACGATCGCCCTCGCCCGCGCGGACTGACGCCCCGGCCGGGCGTCCATCGCCCCGGGCGCCCGGTCGGGCCCGTCACGCGAGGTCGACGTCGGCCCACAGGGCGGCGTGGTCGGACGCCGCGTGCACGGGCGACGTCATCGTGTCGTAGTGCGGGAACAGGGTCCCGTCCTTCCCGCCCCACACGCCCCGGCGGAAGACCGACCCGCCGACGGTGCGCTCGAACAGCGCGGGGGAGAGCAGGACGTAGTCGATCTTCTGGCTCGCGGTCCCGTTGCCGTACGTCCCGGGACGCCCGTCGCCCCGGAAGTCCGGGTGCACGCTCACGTCGCGCAGGTCGGTCCCCTCGAGGAGCGGGCGCAGCGGCACCGACCCCGGTGTGTCGTTGAGGTCGCCGACGACCACGACGTGCTCCTCGCCGCGGGCGCGCAGGCCCGCGTAGATCGCCGCGGTGCGGGTCGCCTGGCGGCGCCGGGTCGCGTCCGACTCGGCCTGCGTCCCGTACCCCTTGGACTTGAAGTGGTTGACGAGCACGGTGAGCGTGTCGCCGCCCGGCAGCACGACGACGTACTCGGGGCAGTCACGACCGAAGACGAGGCGTCCGCGCGAGTCCCGGTCGTCGACGTGGGAGCGCACCGTCCCGATCTCGTAGGGCCGCCGCGTGAGCAGCCCGACGTCGATCCCGCGGTCGTCGTTGCCGTCGATGACCATGACGTGCGGGTAGAGCGCGCGCCCGGAGCGGGTGACGCCCGCGTCGGTGAACCGCTTGAGCGCGACGCGGCTCTCCGCCTCGACGACGGCGAGGACGTCGGCACCGACGTCGGCCACGACGCGCGCCGTGTGGGCCATCGCGAGCTCGTCGACCCGGTCCTTGACGAGGTCGACCCAGCCGACCCAGTCGCCCCGCCCGGTCGCGACCACCTCGGTGCGGGCCGTCCCGGCGGCCTGCGACCCGGTGCGGCGCACGAGCCGCCCGCGCACCTGGCGCAGCACCGCGAGCGCGGCGGCGTCGGCGCGCAGCAGGCCGAGCGTCTCCAGGTGCTCCAGGATCTCGGCGCGGACGTCGGGGCCGTACCGCTCCTCGGCGATCAGGGCGTTGACCCGGGCGTGCGCCGCCAGGACCGCGTTCCCCGCGGTCAGCGGGCCCGCCATCGCGCGCGGCCGCTCGAACAGGTTCTCGACGTTGAACGTCCCGATCCGGACCGTCGCCATCGTGGGCTCCCTCGCGCGGCCCGGGACCCGAGGTGGGTGCGCGGCGCGGACCGGCTCCACCAGGAGGGAGGGCCGCGGCCGGTGTCCCGGACGCCGCCGCGGGCGCGGGCGCGGTCGCGGTCGCAGGACCGCACCACGCGGCCGGCCCGGCCGGTGTCACCGCCACCGGCCGGGCCGCCCGTGGCCGGCCGGGCGCGCCGGCCGGTGACCCGTCAGCGTCTGCGCGGGGCGGGCGCCGACGGGTAGATGTCGCGGAACGCGGGCTCGAACGGTCTGGACAGGAGCGACAGGCCTGCCTGCTCGGGCGTGCGCCCGCCCTTGGCCGCGTTGCACGGCTCGCACGCGGCGACGGCGTTGAGCCACGTCGTCGTGCCGCCCTGGCACCGCGGGACGACGTGGTCCATCGTCGTCGCGGTCCCGCCGCAGTACGCGCACCGGTAGCGGTCGCGGCGCAGGAGCGCGGCGCGCGAGTACGGCACGCGGCCCTGCCGCTCGTACACCCAGCGCGCGTGCACGTACCGCACGAGCGCGACCGACCGTGGCCGCTGGTAGGGCCCGAACGTCTCGCCCTCGACGGCCTCCAGCACCTCGGCGACCTGCCGGTGCAGCATGCGGATCGCGTGGCGCAACGACACGCGGCCGAGCACCTGGCTGCCGCCGAGGTTGTAGATGACCACCTCGCTCATCGTCGCTCCTCCTGTCGTGCGTTCGCGTGCCGTGCCCCGGGACGACGAGAGCCGCCCCAGGACGGTGCCCCAGGACGGCTCTGCAGGTGGACGACGCACGTCGTCTAGCTGAGGAGCGCCCTTCGGGACGGGTCGACGGACCACTCGTGCGTCACGCGGGTCCACCTGCCCTTCACCGGTCGTCATGGTCGAGCGTCCGGGCGGGTCTCGACCGGACGCCACGAGGCTATGCCCGCGAGCGCGCGACGTCCACGGTTTTGCGCCCGGGCGGCGTCAGGCGTCGTCCCCCGCGTCCGTCCCCGCCGCCGTCGCACCGGGCTCGGCGCCCGGCCCCGGGTCGCGCTCCGTGCCCGACGCCGCGTCGCCCGACGCCGGCCGGTGCGCGCGCCCGGCACCGGAGAGCTGGACGAGCAGCGCGCCCGACAGGACCCAGACGAGCCCGGCGGCCGAGACCGACCCGCCCGCGAGCGCGGCGACCGCCCCCGCCGCCACGACGGGCACGGCGAGGACCAGCGCGGTGCGGACGTCGCGCAGCACGGCGTGCACGCCCGCGGACACCAGGCCGTGGACGGCGAACGCCCCGACGAGCAGCGCGAGCTCGGCCGGCTCGAGGACGCGCGCCGGGCGGTCCAGCACGCCGCCGAGCGCGCCCGCGAGCGTGGCGAGGGCCCCCGTCGTCACGAGGTGCAGGAACCACGCGACCCGGGGCGGCACGCCGGCCGGGCGCAGGAGCGCCACGCCCGCGTACCCGGAGCGCACCGTGAGCGCCCACAGCCCGACCAGCAGGGTGAACGCCCCCGCGCCCGCCACGAGCAGGGTGCGGTCCCACTCGGCCTCGCTCGCGGCGTCGATCGCCTGGATGAGGCCCTCGCCGAGAACGATGATGACGAACAGCCCGAGACGCTCGCCGAGGTGGGGCACGTCGCTCGCGGCGGCGTCGACCGTCGTCGGGACCTCCAGGTCGCGCCGCCGCCCGCGGTCCGGCGCGCCGGGTCGTGCACGACGGCCGCCGAGCGCACGACCCCGGCCCCGGCGCTCGCGGACCTCGTCGAGGCGTTCCTGCGCGCGCCGCACGAGCCGCTCGCCCGAGAGCGTGAGGAGCAGCACCAGGTCGATCGCGAGGCCGACGCCCCACAGCACGTACCGGGTCTGGCCGTCGGTCCACCACGACACGATCCAGGGCACGACGCCGGCGAGCGCCTGCACGACGGGCAGGTCGACGACGACGGTCGTGCGCCGCCAGGGGCGTGCGGCGACGAGACGGCCCACGACGTAGGCGACGGCGAACGCCCGGGCGTGCTCGTCGTGGATGCCGGGGACGGCGGCGATCATCACGGCGAGCGCGGCCATCCCGGCGAGGATCGGCAGGGACCGCGCGCCCTCTCCCGCGACGTTGCCGTACGTCGTGAAGCACGCCCACACGAGCCAGAAGGCCGTGTACGCCACGACGTACAGCGCGAGCCCGCCGCCGTCGTGGTCCTCCTGGAGGAGGTGGGCGAGCATGCCGATGCCCGCGACGACGACGAGGTCGAAGAACAGCTCGAGCCAGGAGGCGTGGCGCTCCTCGCCGACGGGCGAGGTCCCCGCCGCGGGGGCGGCCGTCACGGGCGGCCGTCGGGCGCGTCGGGCGCGTCGGTCGAGGTGGTTGAGGTGGGCGAGGTGGGGACGGGCGCGGGTTCGAGCGGGAGCCGCACGACGAACCGCGTGTCGCCCGGCACGGACGTCACGGCAAGGTCGCCATGGTGCTTGTTGACGACGATGCGCCACGAGATGTCGAGACCGAGCCCGGTGCCCTGCCCGACGGGCTTCGTCGTGAAGAACGGCTCGAAGATGCGCGGGCGCACGACGTCGGGGATCCCGGGGCCGGTGTCGGCGACCTCGACCTCCGCGTGGTCGTCGACGCGCCGGGTGGTCACGGTGAGGGTGCCGGTGCCGGCCATGGCCTGGGCGGCGTTCTCGACGAGGTTGGTCCACACCTGGTTGAGCTCGGCGGCGTACACGGGCACGGGGGGCAGGTCGGGGTCGTAGCGGCGCACGACGTCGACGCCGTCGAGGGTGTGGTCGAGCATCGTCAGGGTGGAGTCGAGCAGCTCCCGCAGGTCCACGGGCCGGAAGGGCGCCCGGTCGAGCTGGGAGTACTGGCGGGCGGCGCCGACGAGGGAGGAGATGCGCACGGTGGCGTCCTCGATCTCGGCCATGAGCTGCTCGGTCTCGATGGTGTACGCGAGCCAGCTCACCGCGCCGGTGAGCGCGCCGGCGTCGACCCGTCCGGCGACGCGGTCGAGCCACGGCTCGTCGATGCCGGCCTGGACGAGCGCGGGGGAGACCCGCCACCCCTCGGGCAGGCCGTGGTCGTCGAGCCAGTCGGTGAGGCGGTCCTCGAGGTCGGAGGTCTCCAGAGCGCCGACGGCGTCCGCGGTGCGCGTGTCCGCGTACCGCTCGAGCGCCTCCTCCTGGAGCCGGATCAGCTCGGCGAGCGTGGCGCGGTCGTAGGGGCCGTCGGCGATGAGCGCGAGCTTGTGCCGCATGGCCGCGACGCGCTCGCGCAGGGTCCCGGTGGCGCGCACGGCGGCCGCGGCGGGGTTGTTGAGCTCGTGGGTGAGGCCCGCGGACAGGGACCCGAGCGCGAGCAGCCGCTCGCGCTGCCCGACGAGCTGCTGCGCGTCGCGCGTGCCCCAGAACACGCCCTCGAGCAGGTGCACCGCCATGGGGAACCACTCGGTCATGAGCTTGGCGAAGTCGTGGGCCGCGAGCACGAAGAAGCGCGAGGGCTCGAGCGCGCGCGCCGAGTGCAGGTAGGTCTGGGGCAGCCGGTCGCCGAGGTAGGCGTTCCAGGCGCCCAGGTAGACCCCGACCTGACGGGTGCGCGAGACCTCGACCTCGTCCTCGCCGACGCGGCGGTAGAGCGCGACGCCGCCGTCGAGCAGGACGTAGAACGCCTCGGCGGGCGCGCCCTCGTGCAGCAGCCAGCCCGCGTCGTGCCGCTCGACGTGGCCGGTCGCGCACAGCCAGGCGAGCTGGTCGTCGGTGAGGTGCTCGAACAGGAACGTGGCGCGCAGCTCGTCGACGTCGCACGGCAGCCAGCCGCGCGCGGCGGCGGCCGCGGCGGTGCCGGGCGCGGTGCTGGCGCCCGCGGGGGGCGGGGTCGTGGTGGGGTCCTCGGTGCTGGTCACGGTGTCGCCTCCGGGTCGGTCGGGGCTGTGTCGTCGGTGCTGTGTCGGTGGTGCTGTGTCGGTGGTGTCGGCGGGAGCGTGGCGGGACGGGGTCAGAGCTGTTCGAGATAGCGGTGGACGAGCATGACGGCCATGGCCCCCTCCCCGACGGCGGACGCGACCCGCTTGGCCGACTCCGCGCGCACGTCCCCGGCGGCGAACACGCCGGGCACGGACGTCTCCAGGTGGTAGGGCGGGCGGTCGAGCGTCCACCCGGCGGGCGGGGCGCCGTCGCGCAGGAGGTCGGGGCCCGCGAGCACGAACCCGCGCGGGTCGCGCGCGACGACGCCGTCGAGCCAGTCGGTGCGGGGCGCGGCGCCGATGAACACGAACGCCCACCCGCACTCGACGCGCGACGTCGCGCCGGCGTCGAGGTCGCGCAGCTCGAGGTGCTCCAGGTGGTCGTCGCCCGACGCCGCGACCACCTCCGTGCGGGTGAGGACCCGCACGCGCGGGTGGGCCTCGACCTGCTCGACGAGGTAGGACGACATGGACCGGGCGAGCGAGTCGCCGCGGACGACGAGCGTCACCTGCTTGGCCTCGCGCGCGAGGTAGAGAGCCGCCTGCCCGGCGGAGTTCGCGCCCCCGACGACGTACACCTCCTGGTCCTGGCATGCGGACGCCTCGGTGAGCGCCGAGCCGTAGAAGACGCCGCGGCCCACGAGGTCGGCGAGGCCCGGGCCGTCGAGCAGCCGGTAGGAGACGCCTGAGGCGAGGATGACGGTGTGCGCGTCGATCGACGTGCCGTCGGGGAACCGCACCGAGCGGGCCGGGCCGTCGACGTCGAGCTCGACGGCGTCGCGCGTCGTGACGATCTCGGCACCGAACCGCACGGCCTGGCGGCGCGCGCGCTCGGCGAGCTGGGCGCCCGAGATCCCGTCGGGGAAGCCGAGGTAGTTGTCGATGCGCGAGCTCTGGCCGGCCTGGCCGCCGGTCGCGGTGCGCTCGACGAGCACCGTGCGCAGCCCCTCCGACGCCCCGTACAGCGCCGCGCTGAGCCCCGCGGGCCCGCCGCCCACGACGACGAGGTCGTAGAAGTCGGCCGCGGGGCGCGTGGCGAGCCCGACCCGCTCGGCGAGCGTCGCGTCGTCGGGCGCGACGAGGGGCTCGCCCTCGGGCGTGACGACGAGGGGGAGGGTCTCGCCGTCGGCCTGCGCGGCGGTGAGCAGGCGCGCTCCCTCGGCGGACTCGGATGGGTACCACCGGTAGGGGACGCGGTTGCGCGCGAGGAACTCGCGCACCTGCGACGAGCGTGCCGACCACCGGTGCCCGACGACGACGGTCTCGGCGGGCCGGCGGCGGTCGGTCGCGGACCACGCCTCGAGCTGGGCGTCCACGACGGGGTAGAGCTTCTCCTCGGGCGGGTCCCACGGCTTGAGCAGGTAGTAGTCGAGGTCGACGACGTTGATCGCCTCGATCGCTGCCTCCGTGTCCGCGTAGGCGGTGAGCAGGACGCGGCGCGCCGCGGGGAAGAGGTCCATCGCCTGCTCGAGCAGCTCGACGCCCGTCATGCCGGGCATGCGGTGGTCGGCGAGGACGACGGCCACGTCCTCACCGCGCAGCGCGAGCTCGCGCAGCGCGGCGAGCGTCTCGGCACCGGACTCGGCGCGCACGATCCGGTACCGGTCGCCGTAGCGGCGGCGCAGGTCGCGCGCGACCGCGCGCGAGACCCCGGGGTCGTCGTCCACGGTGACGATGGCGGGGCGGGTCGTCGCGACGGTGGGTTCCACACGGCCTCCTCGGGCACCAGGACGGGCGACTGCCATCCTCTCCCCGCCGTGGCCGCGCGTCCACGGCGACGTGGCGCAGGTCACTCTTGACGCGGGACCGCGCTGCGCTAGGTTAGGCAAGGCAAACCTCAGGTTGCCCCGCCGCGATCCGCGGCGGTCCTCTCCCCGTCCTGGAGCCTCGCATGCTCTCAGCACGATCCGGCGCGCCCGCGCACGGTACCCCGACCGCCCCGGCGCTGCTCACCGGCGCGACCGCGGGCGCCTACGCGAGCACCCTGCACGCCGTGGTGGACGACGTCGCCGCGCGCATGGCCGCCGTCGACCAGCCCTGGTCCGGCGCGAGCCGCACGTATCTGGCCGCGCTCGTCGACGCCGCCGACCTCGACGGCCCCGGCGTCGGGACCGACGCCGCGCTGCGCGAGGCCGCCGACCTCTACGCGACCCACGCCGTGTGGTTCCACCACCCCGCCTACGCCGCGCACCTCAACTGCCCGGTCGCGCTGCCCGCCGTCGGCGCCGAAGCGCTGCTCGCCGCGATCAACACGTCCGTCGACACCTACGACCAGTCGACCGTCGCGACCCTCATGGAGCGCCGCCTCGTCGCCTGGACCGCCGGCCGCGTCGGGTACGTCGCCGGCGACGGCGTCCTCACGTCGGGTGGCACCCAGTCCAACCTCCACGCGCTCTTCCTCGCCCGCGAGCGCGCCGTCGAGCGCGCGGCCCGCGACGGGCTCGGACGCTCGGCCGTCCTGCCGCGCCTGCGCGTCCTGGCCGCGGGGTCCAGCCACTTCAGCGTCGCGCGCTCGGCCCTGCTGCTCGGCCTCGCCGACGACGCGGTCGTGCGGGTCGAGGCCGACGCCGACGGGCGCGTCGTGCCCGCGGCGCTCGCGGCCGCCGTCGCCGCGGTGCACGCCGCGGGCGAGGTCGTCATGGCGGTCGTCGCGACCGCCGGCACGACCGACCGCGGCTGCGTCGACCCGCTCGCCGCGGTCGCGGACGTGTGCGACGCGGCCGACGTGTGGCTGCACGTCGACGCCGCCTACGGGTGCGGCCTCCTGGTGTCCCCGACGCGCCGGCACCTGCTCGACGGCATCGAGCGCTCGCGGTCGGTGACCGTCGACTACCACAAGGCGTTCTTCCAGCCCGTGTCGGCGAGCGCGCTGCTCGTGCGTGAGCGCGCCGACCTGGAGCGCGTCGCGCACCACGCGGACTACCTCAACCCGCGCGAGAACGCCGAGCCGAACCAGGTCGACGTGTCGCTCCAGACGACGCGCCGCTTCGACGCGCTCAAGCTCTGGACGACGCTGCGCGCGCTCGGGCCCGGCGGGGTCGGCGCGATGGTCGACGCCGTGTGCGACCTCGCCGCGCAGGTGCACGCCGACCTCGCGGACGACCCCGAGCTGCGCGTGCTCGGCCGCACGGACCTGTCCACGGTCCTGTTCCGCTACGAGCCGCCGGGGCTGTCCGCGGCGCACGCGGACCGCCTCGTGCCGCTCGTGCGGCGCGTGCTGTTCGAGTCCGGTCGCGCGGTGGTCGCCAAGACCGTGCTCGACGGCGTCCCGTGCCTCAAGCTCACGCTGCTCAACCCGACCGTGACGCTCGCGGACGTGCGCCACGTGCTCGACCTCGTGCGCACGACCGCCCAGGCGCTCGTCGAGCGCGACGAGCTGCTGCACGACGACGACGTCGCGGCGCACGCCGCGGACCTCGTGGCGTCCCTCGCGACCGCCGGGGCGGTGACCCGATGAGCACGACTGCCCCCACGACGAGCGGCCCCGGCCCGGCGCCCCACGACCCGGCGCGCGTGCGCGACGTCGTCGGCGTGGGGATCGGGCCGTTCAACCTCGGCCTCGCGGCGCTGTCCGCGCCCCTCGACGACGTCGACGCCGTGTTCCTCGACGCCGCCCCCGAGTTCCGCTGGCACCCCGGCATGATGATCGAGGGCGCGACGATCCAGGTCCCGTTCCTCGCCGACCTCGTCACGATGGCGGACCCGACGTCGCCGTACTCGTTCCTCGCGTTCCTCAAGGCCACGGGCCGGCTCTACCCGTTCTACATCCGCGAGTCGTTCTACCCGCTGCGCGCCGAGTACGACGCGTACTGCCGCTGGGTCGCGGCCCGCCTGGGCTCGCTGCGCTGGTCGCGGCGCGTCGTCGCCGTCGAGCACGACCCGGCCGCCGACGCGTTCGTCGTGCGCGCCGAGACGCTCGCGCCCGACGGGAGCGTCACCGGCACCGAGGAGCACCGGGGTCGACACCTCGTGCTCGGCGTCGGCACCTCGCCGGTGCTGCCGCCCGCGCTGCGGGCGCTCGCGGACGAGGTCGCGCGCGGCGAGCACCCGGGTGCCGGGCCGCTCGTGCACAGCGCGCAGTACCTGCCGCACCGCGACGCGCTCGCGGCCGCGGGCTCGGTCACGGTCGTGGGCAGCGGCCAGTCGGCCGCCGAGGTCTACCGCGACCTGCTCGACGGCGTGCACGGCGACGCGCGACGCCCCGGCTACCGGCTCGACTGGGTGACGCGCTCGCCGCGCTTCTTCCCCATGGAGTACACGAAGCTCACGCTCGAGATGACGTCGCCGGAGTACACCGACCACTTCCACGCGCTGCCGCTCGAGCTGCGCCAGCTCCTCGGCCGCGAGCAGCGGAGCCTGTACAAGGGGATCAGCGGCGACCTCGTGGACGAGATCTACGACGCGCTGTACCGCCTGAGCCTGGACCGCCCGGTGCCGACGACGCTGCTCACCGACACCGAGGTCGTCGCCGCGCGGTACGAGCCGGCCGCCCGCGGGGGTGACGGGGCGAACGCTGCCGGGCAGCCCGACGCGGCGGGGTCGGCCGGGGAGTACGTGCTGCGGCTGCGGCACGCGCAGCTCGGGCGGGAGGTCGAGCGCCGCACGCGCGCGCTCGTCGTCGCGACGGGCTACGCCGCCTCGGTCCCGGCGTTCCTCGACCCGGTGCGCCACCTGCTCCGGTTCGACGAGCTCGGGCGGTTCGACGTCGCGCGCGACTACACGGTCGACGACGCGCGCCGCGTCCACGTGCTCAACGGCGAGGAGCACACGCACGGCATCACCGCGCCGGACCTCGGGTTCGCCGCGTGGCGCAACGCCGTCGTGCTGCGCACCGTCACGGGCCGCGAGGTGTACCCGGTGGAGGAGCGCATCGCGTTCCAGACGTTCGGCCTGCCCGACGACGAGGCTCCTTCGGGTTCCCCGTCCCCGGCCACCACTCCCGCGACGACCCCCGCCACGTCGGACGCCGCGGCGCGCGTCGCGGCGGGCGAGCGCACGGGAGGTGAGGCTCGATGAGCGCCACCACCACGGCGACGGCGGCGTCGGCCGTGCCGTCGCCGGGCCCGACGGCGTCAGGTGCTGCGGCGTCGGACGACGCGGCGCCGAGCGCGAGCCCGGGCGCCGCCTTCGCGGTGCGGGTCCGGCTCGGCGACGGCCGCGCGGACGTCTCGTTCGAGCCCGCCGACCCGGTGCGCGACGCCGCGCTCGTGCAGGGCTGGCTCGCGCACCCCCGCTCGGCGTTCTGGCAGCTGGGCCACCTCGACGTCGACGGCGTGCGGGACTACCTCGCGGGGGCCCGCGCCGACCCGCACCAGGACGCGTGGCTCGGCCGGGTCGACGGCGTGCCGGCGTTCCTCGTGGAGACGTACGACCCGGCGCGCGTCACGCTCGCCGACGTCCCCGCGGCCGTCGCCCTGCTGGAGCCGGGCGACGTCGGGATGCACCTGCTCGTCGCGCCCCCGGCCGGGCCCGCGCGCGGCGGGTTCACCTCGGCGGTGATGGGCGCCGTCGTGCGGTTCTGCCTCGACCCTGCGGGGCGTGGCGCCCGCCGTGTCGTCGTCGAGCCGGACGTGCGCAACGCCGCGATCGCGGCGAAGAACGCCGCGGCCGGGTTCCGCGTGCTGCGCGAGGTGGAGCTGCCCGGCAAGACGGCGCACCTCGCCGTCGCGACGCGCGCCGACCTCGACGCGAGCCCGCTCGGCGACGGCGTCGACCACGCGCCGCACCTGCGCCCCTGCCTCGCCGAGCGCGCGCACCGACACCTCGTCGCGAAGACGATCGCCGAGCTCACCCACGAGCGGCTGCTCGCGCCGCGCGCGGAGGTCTGGCCGGTCGAGGCCGACGGGCCGGGGCGGTACGTGCTGCCCGTCGCGGACGGCTCGGTGGAGTACCGGTTCGTCGCGCGGCGGTACGCGCTCGAGCACTGGGTGCTCGACGAGGCGTCGATCCGGCGCACCACGACGGCCGGGCACGGCACGGCGGGCCGGCGCGGCGACGTGGGCGACCCCGCGGGTGCGGACGGCACGGGCGCGCGGCGTGAGCTGCCGGTCGACGCGCTCGACCTCGTCGTCGAGCTCCAGCCCGACCTGCGTATCCCCGACGACCTGCTCGCCACCTACCTCGAGGAGGTGTCGTCCACGCTCGCGAGCGCGACGGCGAAGCTCGAGCGGTACGAGCGCACCGGCGGGCCGAGCGCCACCGACCTCCTCGGCGCGTCCTTCCAGGAGGTCGAGGCGGCCATGACGGAGGGGCACCCGGGGTTCGTCGCGAACAACGGGCGCATCGGGTTCGGCCTCGTGGAGTACCGCGCGTACGCGCCCGAGAACGGGGGTCGCGTGCGGCTGCTGTGGCTCGCCGCGCGGCGCGAGCACACCCACCTCGCGCTCGGTGCCGGGCTCGACGAGGAGACGCACTACGGGGCAGAGCTCACGCCCGACGAGCGCGCCGCGTTCGCCGAGCGGCTCGCCGCGCGCGGCCTCGACCCGGCCGACTACCTCTACCTGCCCGTGCACCCGTGGCAGTGGGAGCACCGCGTGCCCATCACGTTCGCTGCCGACGTCGCGCGCGGCGACCTCGTCCCGCTCGGGCCGGGCGCCGACGAGTACCAGCCGCAGCAGTCGATCCGCACCCTGTTCAACCTCGCGCGGCCCGGCCGCCACTACGTCAAGGTCGCGCTCGCGATCCAGAACATGGGGTTCCTGCGCGGGCTGTCGCCCGCGTACATGCGCGACACCCCCGCGATCAACGACTGGGTCGCGGACCTCGTCGCCGCTGACCCGGAGCTCGGCGGCCGCGGCTTCACCGTGCTGCGCGAGCTCGCCTCGATCGGGTACACCGGCGACGTCTACCACCGCACCGCCACGCCGTCCCCGCACCGCAAGATGCTCGCCGCCCTGTGGCGCGAGAGCCCCGTGCCGCGCACCGCGCCCGGGGAGCGCCTCGCCACCATGGCCGCGCTCCTGCACCGCGACCCCGACGGCGCCGCGCACGCGACCGCGCTCGTGCGCGCCTCCGGGCTCGACCCCGCCGACTGGGTGCGCGCCTACCTCGACGCCTACCTGCGCCCGCTGGCCCACGCGCTCCTCGCGCACGACCTCGCGTTCATGCCGCACGGCGAGAACCTCATCCTCGTGCTCCGCGACCACGTCGTGGTCCGTGCGGTCATGAAGGACGTCGGCGAGGAGATCGCCGTCCTCGGTGACGCGCCGCTCCCGCCCGGCGTCGAGCGCGTGCGCGCCGTCGTCGACGACGAGGAGAAGGCGCTCGCGATCTTCACCGACGTGTTCGACGGCGTCCTGCGCCACCTCGCCGCGATCCTCCACGGCGACGGCGTGCTGCCCGAGGACCGGTTCTGGCGCCTCGTCGCGGAGTGCCTCGACACCCATCGCGCGGACCACCCCGACCTGCGCGGCGGCGTCGACCTGCGCGCCCCGCGGTTCGCGCACTCGTGCCTCAACCGCCTCCAGCTGCGCAACACGCTCCAGATGGTCGACCTCGCCGACCAGTCCGCGTCCCTGCTGTACGCGGGCACCCTCGCCAACCCCGTCGCGCGGGAGGGCTGACGTGACGGCGAGCCCCGGCGGGTTCTCCGTGCACCGCGACGCGTGGGGCGTCCCGCACGTGCGCGCCGCCGACGAGCTCGCGCTCGCGCGCGGCCAGGGCTACGTCACCGCGCTCGACCGCGGCTGGCAGATCGAGGTCGACCGGTGGCGCGCCGAGGGGCGGCTCGCCGAGCGCCTGGGCGAGCCGGGCCTCGCGTGGGACCGGTTCGCCCACCGCGTCCGCCTCGCCGACACCGCGCGCCGCGCCTACGCGGCGCTCGCGGACGACGACCGCGCCTGGGTCGACGCGTACACCGCGGGCGTGAACGACGGTCTCGAGCGCGGGCGCGACGTGCCCGAGATGCACGCTCTCGCCGACCCGGCCTGGCACGGCGGGGGCGACCTGCCGCCGCACGAGCGGTGGCCCGCGTGGGCGCCGCTCGGCGTCTTCCTTGTCGCGCACGTCCTGTTCTCCGGCTTCCCGCACGTGCTGTGGCGCGACCACGTCGCGCGCACGCTCGGGGCCGCCGTCGCGCGGTCCCGGCCCGACGTTCCCCCCACCGCGGTGCTCGACCTGCTCGCCGTCGACGGCGGCCCCGGCTCGGGGTCGAACGCGTGGGCGCTCGCGGGCGCCCGCACGCGCGGCGGGGCGCCGCTGCTCGCGGGCGACCCGCACCGCCTCCTGGAGCTGCCGGGCGTCTACCAGCAGGTGCGCCTGGCGTGCGACGCGTACGACGTCGTCGGCCTCGCCTTCCCCGGTGTCCCGGGTGCCCCGCACTTCGGGCACGCGGGCGGGGCGGCGTGGGGCGTGACGAACGCGATGGCGCACCACGTGGACGTCGTCGCGGAGCGGCTGCACCGCACCGCGGACGGCGGTGTCGTCGCGGAAGGGCCGGACGGTCCGGAGCCGGCGGACGTCGTCCACGCCACGGTCCGCGTGCGCGCGGCCGGCGGCCCGGTCGAGCACCGCGTGGAGACGATCGAGACGGCGCGTGGGGTGGTCGTCACGGGCGGCCCCGACGACCCGGGCCGGACGTTCGCGGTGCGTCTGCCCGCTCGCGTGGACGCCGACCTCGGGGTGGCCGCGTGGCGACGGCTCCTGCGGGCCGGGTCGGCGCGCGACGTCACGGACGCGTTCGCGACGTGGGTCGACCCGGTCGACCGCGTGCTGGCGGCGGACCGCGCGACCGTGCTGTCGGTGACGGCGGGGCGCGCGCCCCGCCGTGACCCGGCCGAGCGCGCGCTGCCCCTGCCGGGGTGGGCCGACGCCGGGCGCCCCCGCCCGTGGGTCGTGCCGCCCCCGCCCGTGGTCGTCGACGACGTCGCGGTCGACGCGAACGAGCGGCCCGCGCGGCCCGACCTCGACCTGGGCCGCACGTACGCCCCGCCGCACCGCGCTCGCCGGATCCGGGCGCTCCTCGCGGCCGCGGGCGACGACGCGACCGCGGCGGACCAGTCGCGCGTCCACGCGGACACGCTGCTCGGCGGCGCGGACGACCTGCTCGGGTGGCTCGACCGCGACGGTCGCACCCCGGGCGCGGCCGGGGCCGATGGCAGCACGACCGCGCGTCCCGACCCCGCGACGGTCCGCGCGGCGGCACGGCTGCGCGCGTGGGACCGCCGCATGGACGCGGACAGCGCCGACGCGGCGCTCTTCGCGGCCTGGCGCGGCGCGCTCGTCGGCCGGGTCGCAGCGCACCCCGCGCTCGCGCCGCTGTACGCGCCCCACGACCTCGACCCGGTCTTCGCGCCGTGGCTGTCGGTCACCGCGCGCGTCGCCGACGCGCTGCCCGCGCTCCTCGGCGCCGTGTGGCTCGGGATCGACGGCGCCGCGCTCGCGTGGGCCGCGCTCGCCGACGTCGTGCGGGCGCGGGACGACGAGCCGGGCCCGGCGCCGGTGTGGGGCGACACCCACCGCGTGCTCGGGCTGCACGTGCTCCTCGACGTGCCGGGCTCGCCGGTCCCGCGCGTGCCGGGCGTGCCGCTCGGGGGCGACACGGACACCGTGCGCTGCACCGCGAGCGTGCCGGGGGTCAGCGACGTGTGCGTGCGCGGGTCGGTCGCGCGCTGGGTGTGGGACCTCGCCGACCGGGACGCGAGCCGCTGGGGCGTGCCGTTCGGCGCGAGCGGCGACCCGCGCTCGCCCCACTTCGCCGACCGGCTCGCCGCCTGGGCCGACGCCGAGACCGTGCCCGTCGTGACCGACTGGGCCCTGCTGCGCCACGAGGAGACCCGATGACCACGACCGACCCGCCCGCCCCCGGCCGCCTGCGCACCGGCGCGCCCGGGGAGCTGCTCCTCACGCACCACGCGCCGGGCGGAGGGCGCCTGACGCTCCGCGCCCTCGACCCGGACGCCGACCTGGACGTCCTGCACGCCTGGGTGACCCGGCCATGGGCACGGTTCTGGGGACTCGGGGACCTGTCCCGGACGGAGCTGCGCGACCTGTACGCCTACGTCGGCTCGCTGCCGACGCACCACGCGTTCCTCGCGCGATGGGACGACACCCCCGTCGCGCTCCTGCAGACCTACGAGCCGGAGCACGACCCCGTCGGGGAGGCGTACGCGGTGGCGCCGGGCGACGTCGGGCTGCACTTCCTGCTCGGCGGGCGCGGTCCGCGCGGGGCGGACCTGTGGGCCGCCGTCGGGCCGCTGGTCGTCGCGTTCTGCCTCGCCGACCCGCGGGTGGACCGGATCGTCGTCGAGCCGGACGCGGCGAACGAGCGGGCGCACGCCCGGATGCGGGCCCTCGGCTTCGAGGTGGCGGAGCGGGTGCGCGTGGGGGAGAAGGACGCGCTCCTCGCGTTCCTGCCGCGCGACCGCGCGCGCGACCTGCTCGACCGGGCGGAGAGGGCAGCGGTGCAGGGGTGACCGGCTGCGCCGCCGAGCGCGGTGGCGCGGTCCCCGCGCGCGGTGGCGCGCCGGCCGGGCGTCGGGTCAGCCGCCGGTGAACGGGGCGATCGTCAGCGGAGTCCCGAGCGCCTCGCACGCCTCGCCGAGGTCTGCCTGGGCCTGCGACCACTCCGGGGAGCCCACGCCGGTCGACTCGGCGAACGTCCCGACCGCGACGACCGGCGCGGCCGCCTGGAGGTCACCGACCGCCGTCTGCACGGCGCTGTCCCCGCCGGACGGCAGGCGGCCGAGCACGCGGGTGGCGAGCCTGTACCAGCCGTCCCGCTCCTGCTCCGCCATGCGGCCGTCGGCGAGGCCGAGGTCGGCGTTCTCCACGATCGTCATGACGTCGCTGAAGGCGACGCAGGTCGCGGCGTCGTCCGGGGCGCCGTCCTGCGCCGGGGCATCCGTGGCGGGCGACGGCGCAGCGCTGCTCGCCGCCTCCGGTCCCTCGGTCCCGTCCGCCGGGCCCGCACCGCCGGACCCGCACCCGACCAGGACCGCCGTGCTCAGCACCACGGCCGCTGCCGCCACCCACCCTCGCGCTCGCATCCGCGCATGCTACCGGTACGGGGACCGCGCACGACGACGGGCGGCGACCCGGGGTCACCGAGGAGCGGCGACCGCGTGACCGGCGTCGCGCAGCACCCGGGTGGCCTGCTCGAGCCGCAGCTCCGGGACCAGCACGAGGTCCGCGTGGAACGTGGACGCGACGAACACCGGCACGCCCGCCTCGCCCAGCGGCCCGACGACGGACGCGAGCACGCCCGACGTCTCCAGCCCGTGGGCCGAGCTGTAGAAGCCCGCCCACCGCTCGGCGTCGTCGAACGGCGAGGCGTGCCGCACGACCGTGAGCCCTTCGGGGGCGCGCACGAGCGCGACCCACTCGTCGTCCTCGGGGAACGTGGCGCCCGGGACGTAGCCGAGCAGGAAGCGGTCGGGGACGACGTGCAGGTCGAGCGAGGTCATGGCCGCACGGTAGCGGTGGGCGCCCACACCGGGGCGTGGCGAGACGACGGGCTGCTCGCCGGACGAGGGCGGCGGGCGGGTACCGCGACCGGCACGGAGCCGCCCGTCAGCGGGCCAGGCGCTCCACGACCGCCCCGTACAGCCACGGCGCGGCGCTCGCGGCGGGCACGATCGCGCGGCGGGCGGGGCTGCCCGCCCAGGCGAGCAGGCCGGAGGTGAGCACGCGGTAGTCGCGCGTGGCGCGGGACCAGGCGCGCTCGTACCCGGCCGGGTCGTCGAGGTGACGCACGGCGGCCTCGGCCTGGGCGAGCCCGACGCGCACGCCCTCGCCGGTGAGCGCGTCGACGTACCCGGACGCGTCGCCCACGAGGCGCACGTGCCCGGCGGTGCGGCGTCGGGCCCGCTGGCGCAGCGGTCCCGCGCCACGGACGCGCCCGAGCACGGGGGCGTCGCGCACGCGGTCCGCGAGCTCGCCGAACGCGTCGAGCCCGTGGCGCGCGTCCCGGGGCGTGCCGCGGGTGCCGTCGCGGTGGGTGAGGACGGCGACGCCGACGACGTCGGGCGCGACCGGGGTGACGTACGCCTCGGCGTGCGGTGCCCAGTGCACCTCGACGAGGTCGCTCCACGGGGCGAGCCGGTAGTGGGTGCGCAGGCCGAACCGGGCGCGCCCGTGCGGCGGGGCGTCGAGGCCGGTCAGACGGCGCACGGTGGAGTGCAGCCCGTCGCAGCCGAGCACGTGGGCGGCCCGCACGACATCGTCCGCGCCGCCGTCCGGTCCGGGTCCCTCCCCGGCGGGTGCTCGCGCCGCGCCGAGCACGACGTCGACCCCGCGGGCGTCCTGGCGCAGCGCCCGGAGCGTGGCGTGCTCGATCGTGACGCCCTCGGCGAGCGCGCGCTCGCGCAGGGCGGCGTGCAGCGCGGTGCGCCGGACGCCGCGGCCCGGGCCGGCGGCGAACGGGTGGTCGGCGTGGCGGGTGGCGTCGCGGTAGCTGATGCCGGCGAGCGGGTGGCCCGGCGGGTCGACGCCGAGGGCGAGGACCGCGGCGAGCGCGCCGGGGAGCAGCCCCTCGCCGCACGCCTTGTCGATGACGCCCGCGCGGCGGTCGACCACGAGGACGTCGTGCCCGGCGCGGCGGGCGTGCAGGGCGGCGGCGAGCCCGACGGGCCCGCCGCCGACGACCAGCACGTCGACGTCGCGGTCGGTCGTGCGGCGGTCGGTCGACCGGGGAGGGGTCACGGCACGGCCGGGTGCGCGGCGGCGCCGCCCGCGGTCGCGCGGGCGAGGGCGCGCTCCTCGGCGGGGATGCGGAAGCGGGCGAGCAGCACGGCGTTGAGCAGCGTGAACGCGACGGCCGTGATCCAGCACGAGTGCACGAGCGGCAGCGCGACGCCCTCGACCACGACGGCGACGTAGTTGGGGTGGCGCAGCCACCGGTAGGGGCCGCGTGCGACGAGCGGCAGGCCCGGCACGACGATGACGCGCGTGTTCCACCGCGGCCCGAGGGTCGCGATGCACCACCAGCGCAGGCCCTGGCTCGCGAGCACGAGGACGAGCATGGGCCAGCCGAGCCACGGCAGGAACGGGCGGTCGGCGAGCCACGCCTCGGCCACGCACGCGAGCAGCAGACCCGTGTGCAGGGCGACCATCGCGGGGAAGTGGCCGCGGCCGGACTCGACGCCGCCCCGGGCGAACGACCAGCGGGCGTTGCGGGCCGAGACGACGAGCTCGGCGAGCCGCTCGACGGCGGTGGCGCCGACGAGCACCACGTACCAGGCGAGGCTCATCCGTGGACCTCCTCGCCCGGGGCGGGCGCGTGCCCGGCAGCGTGACCGGCCTGTCGCGCGGGCGCCCGGCGCGGGCCGCGGCCGTCGAGCCGCAGCAGGACGAGCTCGGTGCTCACCCCGGGGCCGAACGCCATGAGGACGGCCGGCGCGCCGGGTGGCACGTCCGTGCGGGCCAGGGTCGCGCCGAGCACGTGCAGCACGGACGCCGACGACAGGTTCCCCACGTCGCGCAGGGACGCCCGGCTGAGCGCGAGGTCCTCCTCGGCGAGTCCCAGGGTGTCGCGGACGGCGTCCAGGACGCGGGGGCCGCCCGCGTGCACGACCCACGCCCCGACGTCGGCCGGTTCGAGGTCGTGCTCGGCGAGCAGGGCCTTGACGTCGCCCAGCAGGTGCGCACCGATGAGCTCGGGCAGGCGTGCCGACAGCACGATCTCGAACCCCGTGTCGCCGACGCGCCACCCCAGGTCGCCCGTCGTGCCCGCGTGCAGGTGCGAGCGCGAGTCGACGACGCGCACGCCCCGGGCGCGCACGCCCGCGCCCGCCCGCCCGTACGGGCCCGGGCGGCGGGCGAGGCGGTGCTCGTCCCCGACGAGGACGGCCGCCCCCGCGCCGTCGCCGAACAGTCCCGACGCCACGAGGTTCGCCGTCGACGGGTCGGTGCGCTGCAGCGTCAGGGAGCAGAGCTCGACGGCGACGAGGAGCGCGACGTCCCGCGGGCGCCCCCGCAGCAGGTCGTCCGCCCGCGCCAGGCCCGCCGCGCCGCCGGCGCAGCCCCACCCGAACGACGGCGTGCGGCGCACGTCCGGTCGCAGGCCCAGCCGGGCCGCGACGAGCACGTCGAGCGTCGGCGCGCCCACGCCCGTGACCGTGGTCAGCACCACGTGGTCGACCTCGTCCGGGCGCAGGCCCGCGTCGTCGAGCGCCGCGCGGCACGCCTGCTCCGCGAGGTCGGTCCCGAGCGCCAGGAAGGCGTCGTTGGCGGAGCCGAACGACAGCCCGCCGTAGTCCTCCAGGGGCAGCGCGAGATGACGGGTCTCGACGCCCGCGTGGGCGTGCAGCCGGCGCGTGAGCGCACGGCGGACCGGGTCGTCGGTGAGCAGCTCGCTCGTGACCCGGGAGATCTCGTCCTGGCGGTACGCATGCGCGGGAAGCGAGGTCCCGACGGCGACGACGCGCGACATGCCCGCATCGTCCCACCGGCCCGGTCCGCCCGCGCGGGGGGAGGGGTGCGCCGCGACGACCGGCCCGGGCGCCGGGCGCGCGGGCCGGGGGCGGGCTAGGTTGCCGCCATGGTGACCGGTCGCTCGCGAGGGCTCGTGCGCGGCCTCGTGGTCGCGAGCCACTTCCCGCCCACCGTCATGGTCACCGCGTTCGCCCTCGCGCTCTCCGCGGGCATCGGTGCGGGCACCCGCACGACGACGCTCGTCGCGCTCGCCGTCCTCGCCGGCCAGCTCTCCGTCGGCTGGTCCAACGACTGGCTCGACGCGCGCCGCGACGTCGCCGTCGGGCGCGCCGACAAGCCCGTGGTGTCGGGCCTCGTCACGGCCGCTACCCTGCGCACGGCGGCGCTCGTGGCGCTCGCCGCGTGCGTCGCGCTGTCCCTCGCGACCGGGCCGCTGCCCGGGGTGGTGCACGTCGTCGCCGTCGGGGTCGCGTGGTCGTACAACGCGCGGCTCAAGGCCACGTGGTGGTCCTGGGCCCCGTACGCCGTGTCCTTCGGTCTGCTCGCCGTGTTCGTCGTGCTCGCCGCCCCCGGCGACGGCCGTCCCGCCCCGTGGGCCGTCGCGGCCGCCGCGCTGCTCGGCGTCGGCGCGCACGTCGCGAACACCCTGCCCGACCTCGAGGACGACGCCGCCACGGGCGTCCGCGGCCTGCCGCACCGGCTCGGGCGCCGCGCGAGCTCCGCGCTCGCGCCCGTGCTGCTCGCTGCGGCGTCCCTGCTCGTCGTGGTCGCACCCCCGACGCCCCCCGGCCCGGTGACGTGGGTTCTCGGCGCCGGGGCGCTCGTGCTCGCCCTCGCGGCCGGCGCCGTCGGGGTCGTGCGCCCGCGCAGCCGCGCCCCGTTCGCGCTCTCCATGGCCGTCGCGGGCGTGTGCGTCGTGCTGCTCGTCCTCGCGGCGCCCGCCGTCGTCGTGCCCGGCTGACGGTCAGCCCGCATGACGGTCAGCCGGCCGCGCGCACCAGACCCTCGACCACGGCCGCCGCACCCGGGGACCGACGCTCCCCGTACGTGACCACGAGCACGCGCCGCGCCGCCCCCGGCAGCGCCCGCACCGTCACCCGCGGGTCCCGGTGCGCCCGCAGCGCCAGCGCGGGCAGCAGCGACACCCCCACGCCCGACGCCACGAGCGCCTGCACCGCGACGTAGTCGTCCGTCTCGAACGCCACGCGCGGCGTGAACCCCGCCCGCTCGCACCGTCCCACCAGGTCCGCCCGGCACCGCTCGCAGCCCGCGATCCACGCCGCGTCCGCGAGCGGCGCGAGGTCCACCTCCCCTGACGACGCCGCGGCCTCGTCCGTGGCGGAGTCCCTCCCGGGGTCCGTCCCCGGCTGCGGACCGGACCCCGCCCGCACGAGGAACAGCTCCTCCGCGAGCACCGGCACCGCGCGCAGCCCCTCCACGTCCAGCGGCGACCGGTCGTGCTCGAACACCAGCGCCACGTCCACCGCACCGCGCCGCAGCGCGTCCAGCGCCTCAGGCGGCTCCGCCTCCACCAGCCCCACGCCCAGACCCGGGTGCTCGCGCGCCAGGCGACCCACGACGTCGGGCACCAGCGTCGCCAGCGCCGACGGGAACGCGGCCAGACGCACCCGACCCGCCGACAACGACACCAGGGCGTCCAGCTCCTCGCGCGCCGCGCCCACGCGCCCCAGGATCTCCTCCGCCCGCGCCGCGAGCAGCCGACCCGCCGCCGTCAGCCGCACGCCCCGGCCGTGCCGCTCCGTCAGCGGCACCCCCACCTCCGCCTCCAGGCGCGCCAGATGGTGGCTCACCGACGGCTGCGCATAGTGCAGCGCACGCGCCGCCCCCGTCACCGAGCCCTCGCGCGCCACCGCCGCCAGCACCCGCAACCGCGTCAGGTCCACGTCCACACCCTCCTGCGCGAAGCATAGATCCCGTCGATCGGTCGCCACAGAACAGGCATTGGACCGATGGGACGCCTCGCGGCACCGTGGACCCGTGCCCCCCGCAGACCTCGCCCCGCCCACGATGCGCGACGTCCTCGACGCCCGCCGCCTCCTCGCCACCCACCTCCAGCCCACCCCCACCCGCACCTACCCCGCGCTCGACCGCGCCACCGGCACCCACGTCGTCGTCAAGCACGAGAACCACCAGCCCACCGGAGCCTTCAAGGTCCGCGGCGCCCTCAACCTCCTCCTGCGCCTCACCCCCGACGAGCGCACCCACGGCGTCACCGCCTTCTCCACCGGCAACCACGCCCAGGCCGTCGCCCACGCCGCCCGCACCACCGCCACCCCCTGCACCATCGTCATGCCCACCCACCCCAACCCCACCAAGGCCGACGCCGTCCGCGACCTCGGCGCCCGCCTCGTCCTCGCCGGCACCACCTTCGACGACGCCCGCGAGCACGCCATGGCGCTCGCGGGCGAGGACGGGTCCCGGCTCGTCAGCGCGGCGAACGAGCCGCTCCTCGTCGCCGGGGTCGCGACGGCGTACCTCGAGCTCCTCGCCGACGCGCCGGACCTCGACGTGCTCGTGGTCCCCGTGGGCGGGGGGAGCGGCGCTGCCGCGGCGTGCCTCGTCGCCCAGGCGCTCGCCCCCGGGCTCGAGGTGGTCGCCGTCCAGTCGGCCGCCTCGCCCGCCGCGCACGACTCGTGGCGCGCGCGCGACCTCGTCGCCCGGCCCAACACCTCGCGCGCCGAGGGCCTCGCCACCGGCACCGGCTTCGCGCTCACCCAGGCCGTCCTGCGCGAGCACCTCGACGACTTCGTGCTCGTCGACGACGACACGATCGACCGCGCCGCCGCGCTCTACCTCACCGCGGCGCGGACCGTCGCCGAGGGCGCGGGCGCGGCCGCCCTCGCCGCCGTCCTCGCCGACCCCGACCGGTTCGCCGGGCGCCGCGTCGGCGTCGTCTGCTCGGGCGGGAACGCGAGCCCGGCGGAGCTGCGCCGCGTCTCCGCGCACCTGCCCCGGTAGCCGCCTCGGTGCCGGAGCGCGCGACGACGGCGGTCCCGGCGGCCGGACCGCGGCCCCGGGCCTAGGCTCGCCCCATGGCCCGCTACCTCGACGTGCACCCCGACAACCCGCAGCCGCGCGCGATCGCGCAGGTCGTCGCCCTCCTCGAGGACGGCGGCCTCGTGGCCTACCCGACCGACTCCGGCTACGCGCTCGGCTGCCGCATGGACGACCGCGAGGGCGCCGACCGCATCCGCCGCATCCGCCACCTCGACGACCGGCACCACTTCACGCTCGTGTGCGCCGACTTCGCCCAGCTCGGCCACTTCGTCATGGTCGACAACGCGGCGTTCCGGTCGATCAAGGCCGCCACCCCGGGCCCGTACACGTTCATCCTGCGCGCGACGTCGGAGGTCCCGCGCCGCCTCGCGCACCCGAAGAAGAAGACCGTGGGCGTCCGCATCCCCGAGGACACCGTCGCCCAGGCCATCGTCGCCGCGCTCGGGGAGCCGATCCTGTCGAGCTCGCTCATCCTCCCCGGCTCGACCGAGGCGCTCACCGACGGCTGGGCGATCAAGGAGGAGCTCGACCACGTCGTCGACGCGGTCGTCGACGGCGGCGAGCGGGGCAGCGCGCCGACGACGGTCGTCGACTTCTCCGACGGCGCCCCGGAGGTCGTGCGCGTCGGCGCGGGCGACCCGTCGCGCTTCGAGTAGGACCCCGTCGGGCCGTCGTCGCGGCCACCCCGGACGGGTCGGCCGCCCCTGCCGGCCGCTCAGGCCCGCGGGCCCAGGAGCAGCCGCAGCCCCTCGCGGTCGACCGGGTCGACGAGCGCCCCGCGCTCCTCGCGCACCCACCAGTCGCCGGTGCGTCGCCGCTCGGCGCGCGTCGTGTACCGGTAGCGGAAGACGCGGGCCCGCACCCACCGCGGGGCGGGGCCGTCGGGGTCGTCGGCGAACGGGTCCGTCGCGAGCAGGCGCAGGGTCGGGCGGTCGGCCTCCAGGAGCCGGAGCAGCAGCACCTCGAACCACCGCGTGCCGGGCGACCCGAGCGCGAGGAACCACATCTGCCAGTCCAGCCGCAGGTGGTAGGGCGCGACCTGCGGCGGGCGGCGCCCCACGTCGCCCGGCTTGCCGCGGAACGCGTACTCGACCCAGTCGTCGGGACCGGGGGAACGGGCCGTCGTCCCCTCCACGACGACCTCGTCGCGGCGCCGCGAGACCGAGCCGAACGCGCCGTACGCGTTGACGAGCCGGAACGGCTCGAAGCTCGCGTTCATGAGCTGCCGACGCGCGACGAGGTTGCGCGCCGGGCGCACGCCGAGGACGAGCAGGAGCGCCGACACCGCGACCACCGCCACGACGAGGGCGACCGGGCCGCCCAGGGCGGCCCCGCCGTCGGGCATCGGCTCCTCGCCGCGACCGAGCGCGGGCACGAGCCACGACCCGACGGCGGCCCACGCGCCGTCGCTCACGACGCCGAGCCCGAGCACGATCGTCAGCCAGTTCAGCCACGCGAAGTTCCCGGTCACGAGCAGCCACGCCTGCGTGAGCACCACGACCCCGCCCGCGACGCTCGCGACCGGCTGCGGCGCGAAGAGCGCGAACGGCACGACGAGCTGCGTCACGTGGTTGCCCGCCACCTCGACGCGGTGCCACCACCGCGGCAGGTGGTGCGCGTGCCACGAGAACGGGCCGGGGAGGGGCTGCGTCTCGTGGTGGTATTCCAGGGCCGTGAGGTCGCGCCACGCGCGGTCCCCGCGGAGCTTGATGAGTCCCGCGCCGAGCTCGACCCGGAACAGGCACCAGCGGGCGAGGAGCAGGACGAGCAGCGGGGGAGGGGCGCCCTCGCCGGACGAGCCCAGCCACCCCACGAGGAACGTCACCTCGCACAGGAGCGACTCCCAGCCGAACCCGTAGAACCGCTGCCCGACGTTCACCACCGACAGGTAGACGGCCCACAGCACGAGGTACGCGAGCGTCGTCAGCCACCACGGCCCGCGCTGCGGGACCCCCATGACGAGGAGCGTCGCCAGCCCCGCCCCGCCCCACGCGAGCGCGCCGACGGACCGGTCCGAGCACCGCCACCGGAGCACGCTCGGGGCGTCGCGCCACGTCGTGCGCGCCACGAACGTCGCGGCGGGCAGCAGCCCACGCTCGCCCAGCAGCGGGCGCCACTGCCGGACGACGACGAGGAACGCGACGACGAGGACCGCCGCCGTGCCGCGCTGCAGCACCTCGCGCGCGACGTCGTAGCCGGGCGCCCAGAACCACGACCCGAGCCAGGTCGCCACGTCGTCGGGCAGGACGTCCGCCATCTGCCCACGGTAGGGCTGTGAGCCCTGTCTCACCCGTGGTCCGGCCGTCCCCGCGCCGGGCCACGACCGCGTCCCGCCCCTACCATCGGGGCATGAGCAGCCAGGGCCTGAGCCAGTCCACCGACCGCATGCGCGACGCGGGCGTCGCGCCCGCCGCCATCGACGTCTTCGCCCGGTTCTACCGGCTCCTCGAGTCCGGCGCGACCGGCATGATCCCCGAGGCCGACGTCGAGCCGCTCACCGACGTCGCCCACCGCGACGCGCTCGAGGTGCCCGAGGACGCCGCCCGCGAGGCGCTGCACCGCACCGCGGTCATCAAGCTCAACGGCGGCCTCGGGACCTCGATGGGCATGGACCGCGCCAAGTCGCTCCTCACGGTGCGCGACGCCGACCCGCAGCGCCCCGACAGCGGACCGCTGACCTTCCTCGACGTCATCGTCGCGCAGGTGCGCGCCGCCCGGCGCGCGACCGGGGCGCCCCTGCCGCTGCTGCTCATGAACTCGTTCCGCACGCAGGCCGACACGCTCGCCGCGCTCGCCCCGCACGACGACCTCGCCGTCGGCGACCTCCCGCTCGACTTCCTGCAGAACCGCGAGCCCAAGCTCCTCGCGAGCGACCTCACGCCCGTCGACTGGCCCGCCGACCCGGAGCTGGAGTGGTGCCCGCCCGGCCACGGCGACCTGTACACCGCCCTCTACGCGTCCGGCGCGCTGCGCGCCTTGCTCGACGCCGGGTACCGCTACGCGAGCGTCTCGAACTCCGACAACCTCGGCGCCGCGCCCGACGCCGCGATGGCCGGCTGGTTCGCCGCGAGCGGGGCGCCGTTCGCGGCCGAGGTCGCACGCCGCACGCCCGCGGACCGCAAGGGCGGCCACCTCGTCGTGCGCCGCAGCGACGGGCGCCTCGTCCTGCGTGAGACGGCGCAGACCCCGGCCGAGGACCAGGACGCCGCCGCCGACATCGGCCGGCACCGGTACTTCAACACCAACAACCTGTGGTTCGACCTCGAGGCGCTGTCGGCCGAGCTCGACCGCACCGGCGGGGTGCTCGAGCTCCCGCTCATCAAGAACACCAAGACCGTCGACCCGACCGACCCGTCGTCGCCCGAGGTCGTGCAGATCGAGTCCGCCATGGGGGCCGCGGTCGAGGTGTTCGACGGCGCCGTCGCGATCGAGGTCGGCCGCGACCGGTTCCTGCCGGTGAAGACGACGAACGACCTCCTCGTGCTCCGCTCCGACGTCTACGACCTCGACGACGCATACCGGTTCGTCGCGCGCACCGACGCGCCGTTCGTGGACCTCGACCCGGCTCACTACAAGACCATCGCCGCGTTCGACGCCCGGTTCGACGACGGCACCCCGTCCCTGCGCGCGGCCCGCTCGCTCACGGTGCGCGGGGACTGGACCTTCGGCTCCGGCGTGACCGTCACCGGCGAGGCCGAGCTCGCCGACCCGGGCGGCTCCGCCCGCGTCCCCGACGGCGCCGTCGTCGGCCCGGACGGCCTCAGCGCCTGACGCGGAGGCAGAGCCCGGGTCGGCCGAGGTAGAGCCCCGGTCGGCCGAGGTAGAGCCCCGGTCGGCCGAGGTAGAGGCGTGGTCCGCCGGGGCAGAGGCGTGGTCGGCCGAGGTAGAGGCCTGGTCCGCCGGGGTAGAGGCGTGGTCGGCCGGGCACTGCAGGCGCCGGGCGGGTGCGCTGCCCTCGCCTCGCCTCGCCTCTCGGCCCGACGGCGGTGGCGGCCCGGCTCGTCGTGGTCGCCTGCACTGACGGGTCGAGCGAGCAAGCATCGACCTGCGAGCAGCTCTGCGTCACGCGACGACGGCTCTACTTCGCGTGACCGGGCCTCTACGTCGTGCGACCACGGCTCTACCTCGCGCGACCACGGCTCTACCTCGCGGTGTGCGGGGTTCCTGCGCGGTGTGCGGGGTTCTTGTGCGGGCGCGGTCAGGCGGGGACGTCGACGACGCGGCTGTCGCCCCGGCGCGCGACGAGGGCGCCGGACGACGCGGCGGCGAGGTCGGCGTCGAACCGGTCGAGCTCGGCCGGGGGGACGAGGACGGTGAACGCGGCCGTCGTGCTGTAGTCGACGCCCTCGAGCGTGCCGTCGTGGTGGTCGCACCAGTCGCGCAGGACGCCGTGGAGCCGCCCGGCGTCGGCGTGGGGGACGTCGACGTGCACCGCGGTGAGCACGGCGCGGCGCACGGGTCGCGCGAGGTCGAGCGCCTCGCTCACCGCGCTCGAATAGGCGCGCACGAGGCCGCCCGCGCCGAGCAGGACGCCGCCGAAGTACCGCGTGACGACGGCGACGACGTCGGTCACGTGCCGGTGCCGCAGCACCTCGAGCATGGGGATGCCCGCGGTGCCGGAGGGCTCGCCGTCGTCGGTGGAGCGCTGCTGGTCGGCGTGCGGGCCGACGACGAGCGCGACGCAGTGGTGGCGCGCGTCCCAGTGCTCCTTGCGCACGCGCGCGACGACGGCGTCGGCCGCGGCGACGGACGGGACGGGGGAGAGGTGCGCGAGGAAGCGGGACTTCTTGACGACCAGCTCGTGGTCGACGGGTCCGGCGATCGTCCCCCACAGCTCCCCGGTGCCCGCGCTCACCCTGCGAGCCTAGCCGCGACGGCGCCCGGGTCGGTCGTCGACCCGGGCGCCGTCGACGGGCGTCGTGGCGGTCAGTCCGTGCCGGACTCCATCGCGGCGCGGTCGAGGAGCGCGTCGTCGCCCTCGGCCATGCCGCGCGACGCGATGACCTCGGCGCCGCCCTCGGGCATCGCGCCGATGAGCTCGGTGGAGGCCTGCACGGCGCCGATGAGCGCGGCGTGCGTGGTGCCGACGATCCCGATGCCGGCGTACTGCTCGAGCTTGGCCCGCGAGTCGGCGATGTCGAGGTTGCGCATGGTGAGCTGGCCGATCCGGTCCATCGGGCCGAACGCGGAGTCCTCGGTGCGCTCCATCGACAGCTTGTCCGGGTGGTAGCTGAACGCGGGCCCGGTGGTGTCGAGGATCGAGTAGTCCTCGCCGCGGCGCAGGCGCAGCGTGACCTCGCCGGTGACGGCGGTGCTGACCCAGCGCTGCAGCGACTCGCGGATCATGAGCGCCTGCGGGTCGAGCCACCGGCCCTCGTACATGAGGCGGCCGAGGCGGCGGCCCTCCGCGTGGTACTGCGCGAGGGTGTCCTCGTTGTGGATCGCGTTGACGAGGCGCTCGTACGCGGCGTGCAGGAGCGCCATGCCGGGAGCCTCGTAGATGCCGCGGCTCTTGGCCTCGATGATGCGGTTCTCGATCTGGTCGGACATGCCGAGCCCGTGGCGGCCGCCGATCGCGTTGGCCTCCTGGACCAGCGCGACGGCCGACTCGAACTCCTCCCCGTTGATCGTCACCGGACGGCCCTGGACGAAGCCGATCGTCACGTCCTCGGTCTCGATCTCGACCGCGGGGTCCCAGAACCGTACGCCCATGATCGGGTCGACGGTCTCGATGCCCGTGTCGAGGTGCTCGAGCGTCTTCGCCTCGTGCGTCGCGCCCCAGATGTTCGCGTCCGTGGAGTACGCCTTCTCGGTGCTGTCCCGGTACGGCAGGTCGTGCGCGAGCAGCCACTCGGACATCTCCTTGCGGCCGCCGAGCTCTGCGACGAAGTCCGCGTCGAGCCAGGGCTTGTAGATGCGCAGGTGCGGGTTGGCGAGCAGCCCGTAGCGGTAGAACCGCTCGATGTCGTTGCCCTTGAAGGTCGACCCGTCGCCCCAGATCTGGACGTCGTCCTCCTGCATCGCGCGGACGAGGAGCGTGCCCGTGACCGCGCGGCCCAGGGGAGTGGTGTTGAAGTACGCGCGGCCGCCGGAGCGGATGTGGAACGCGCCGCACGCGAGCGCGGCCAAGCCCTCCTCGACGAGCGCGGCGCGGCAGTCCACGAGGCGCGCGATCTCGGCGCCGTAGGCGGTCGCGCGACCGGGCACGGAGCCGATGTCGGGCTCGTCGTACTGGCCGATGTCGGCGGTGTAGGTGCACGGCACCGCGCCCTTGTCGCGCATCCACGCGACGGCGACGGACGTGTCGAGGCCCCCGGAGAACGCGATCCCGACGCGCTCTCCCACGGGCAGGGAGGTGAGAACCTTGGACATGGGCACGAGTATGCAGCATTCTGCATACGTATTCAATTCGGCGGTCAGGGGTCGCGACGCCCCTGGCGGCGACACGCCCGCCAGTCACTTCGGCACAAAAAGTGTGCCAAGCGGTAGGGTCCACCCATGCCCGACGACGCGACGTCACCCACCAGCCCGGACACGGCCGGCCGCGCGACCACCAGCACCAGCACCAGTGCCGCGTCCCGCTACCCGCGCCCCACCGTCACGCTCGACGAGGCCGAGTGGGTGTGGCGCCTGCTGGCGACGGAGGCGATGGTCGAGGCCGCGAAGCCGGAGACCGTGCGCCTCGCGGTGATCGCCGGCCTCACGCGCGCGACGGGCGCACGCTATGGCGACCTGCTGCGCTGCACGGTCGACGCGATCGACCTCGGCCCGGCGAAGGAGCGCGCGGGGGAGGGGAGGCTCGTGCTCACGCACGGCAAGCACCGCACGGTGCGCGAGCACGTGCTGAGCGCGAGCGTCGTCGTCGTGCTGCGTCGCTGGATGGCGGTGCGGGAGGTTCTCGCGGCGGACCTCGAGGGGTCGGTGCCGCGCGCGCTGCTGCTCACGGTCCACCACACGCACGACAACGGCGTCACGGTGTCCAGCGGCCTGCCCATCACGAAGCAAGGCCTCGTGCTGTCGTGGCGGCGGTTCGTGCACCGCACGAACGCGCGCTACGGGGCCGTGCGGGCGCCGCTCCCGACGCGCTTCGAGCAGGTCCGGCGGGCCTGGGTCGAGGCGTCAGCCCCGGCGGGGAGCGGGATCGTCGCCGGGCCCGGTCTCGGCGACGACGCCGGGCGGGACGCCCTCCTCGCCGCCGAGCTCCTGGAACAGCGTGAGGTGGAGGCCGGCGGGGGCGTCGAGGCGTGAGTTGAGCGACCCCCAGGGCGTGCGCGTCGGCGGGGCGACGAGCGACGCCCCGGCGGCGACGGCCCGGTCGGTCGCACCCTCGGCGTCGTCCACCTCGAGCGCGACCCGGAGGTGCCCCGCGACGCGACGCCCGACCTCCAGGTCGTCGATCGCCCGCACGTGCCCGGGGGAGGCGATCTCGAGCGTCGCCCGCCCGACGTCGAGGATCGCCACCCGGTCGTCCTCGCCGTCCGCGTAGGCGATCTGCTGGGGGAGGCCCAGGACGTCGCGGTAGAACGCGAGGGCGGCGTCGTAGTCCTCCGCCTCGACGACGAGCCGGAGCTGGCGGACGGGCGGCAGTGCGGCGTGCGGATCGGTCATGCCGAGACCCTACGCTCCTCTCGAAATAAATAGTGTGCCAAGCGCACGCACACGTCCCGCACCCCGAGCGGGAACCTCGCCAAACAGCCCCGAAAAGCGAGGGCCCCGCCACGACTCGCGTGGCGGGGCCCGGTCGCCGTCGGGACGACGGCGGTGGAGGGGAGCGGGGTCAGGGCTGACCGGCCGCTGCCTCCTCGGCCTTGCGCGCGGCGCCGGCCTCGGTGCGCGCGCCCTCGGTGGAGAGGTCACCGCCCGTCGACTCGAGGTGCGCGCGGACGAACCAGTGGAAGAGCTCGAGGTCGTGCAGGTGCCCGATGAGCAGGTCGTTCGTGACGTCGTCGAGCTCCTCGGTCGCGGCCGCCGCCTCGCGGTGGGCCGTGATGACGCCGACGTACACCTCGTCGAGGGCGCCGAGGTGCGCGATCGTCGAGGCGCGGCCCAGGGAGTAGTCCTCCCAGGTGCGGGCGGCGACGAGCGCGCCGGGCGTGCCCTGCGGGGAGACGCCGAGGGTCGCGATGCGCTCGGCGGTCGCGTCGACCATCGCGCGGACGGCGTCGACCTGCGGGTCGATCATCTCGTGGACCGCGATGAAGTGCGGGCCGACGACGTTCCAGTGGATGTGCTTGAGCGTGAGCTGCAGGTCGTTGAGCGCGTGCAGCCGCTCCTGGAGGATCCCGGCGACCTGGGCCCCTTCCTCAGGGGTGAGCGACGGGACCGTGTACTTCGGCAGGTCGGAACGAGCAGCCATGGGTTGCCTCCTCGGGGTCGGTGACGCGCGCCGGGACGGCGGCGGGACGACGGCGCGGGTGCCGTCTGCGTCCATCGTGGTGCCGGGGCGCGGTCCTCGCAGGACGAGTGCTCAGTCCCGCGGCCGCACGAGCAGGACGACGCCGAGCACGGCGAGGCCGCCGAGCGCCGCCGCGACCGCGGACGAGACGTCGGCCAGCGCGACCGACCGCACGGCGAGCGCGACGACGAGCAGCGCGGCCTGGAGCACGACGACGCGGCGCAGGTCGGGCGCGAGGGCGCGCAGCTCGGCGCGCGCTCCGGGCGGCACGTGGTCGCTCCACCACGCGGTGCGGAGCACGAGGTGCCCGAGCGGGAGGAGGGCGAAGACGGCGGGGTCGAAGGGCGCGGTGCCGTCCACGAGGAGCACGACGCCGCCGACGAGGACGAGGAGGTGGGGCACGGGCGGGGCGGGGAGGTACACGGTGAGGACACCGAGGCCGACGGCGACGCCCCACACGAAGGACGGCGCGAGCCCGGTCGTCTGGAGGGCGGCGGCCGCGAACCCCGTCGCGAGGAGGAGCAGGGCGGCGCGCGCCGCCCACGCGGGGAACGTGGGGCCCGTCTCGACGACGAGCAGGGGCGGCGGCCCGGCGGTGACGGTCTCGCGACGTGCGGGCATCCTCATGGTCGACCGCCCGGGGTCGCGCCCGCGGGGTGCCGGTCGAGGCGTCGTGCGGCGAGCTCGAGCGCGCCGCGGGCGCCGTCGGCGTCGGGGGTGCCGTCGTACCAGCGGACGACGGTGACGCCCCGGCGGCGCAGCTCGTGGATGCGGGCGTCGCGCTCGTGGCGGGTGATGCGCCAGGCGACGGCGACGTGATCGTCGACGTCGGCGACGCTCACGGGCGGGAGGACGTCGACGACGACGACCACGTGGCCCGTGTCGTGCCACTGGTGGGCGAGGCGGGGCGCCTCGTCGTCGAGGAGGGTGGAGAAGAGGTAGACAGCGGCGCCGGCCGGGACCTGGGGCGGTCGGTGGCGCGCGGTGGGGTCGCCGACGGGCCGGGCCAGGGCGAGCCCGTGGAGGATGCGGCGCAGGTGGCGCCGTCCGCCGCCGGGGCGGACGGGCCGGGCGAGGCGACCCAGGTCGTCCAGGGCGACGCGGTCGCCGTCGGCGAGGACGGCGTGCGCGACGGACGCGGCGGCGTGCCGCGCGAGGTCGAGGGACGTGGGCTCGTCGGGGCGCTGCTCGCCGACGCCGTTCCAGGTGGCGAGGTCGGGGGCGACGTCGTCCCGGGAGTCGACGACGAGGACGACGGTGGCCTCGGCGGTGCCGTAGGTGCGGCGGACGTACAGGGTGTCGAGGTCGGGTGCGCGACGGGCCGTGGCGCGCCAGTCGATGCGGCGCAGGCGGTCGCCGGGGCGGTACACGTCGACGTCGCGGAGCTCGGTGCCGTCTCCGGGCCGGCGGGAGGTGCGCGGACCGGAGAGCCCGCGCAGGCGGGAGGACAGGGGCGTGCGGCCGAGCGGCGTGGCGCGGGGCAGGACGAGGCGCCGCGGTCCGGCGGCGACGTGCGGAGGCTGCTCCTCGACGCCGTCGGGCCCGTAGGCGGCGAGGTCGACGCGCAGGGTGTCGGTCGGGCCGGTGCGGACCGACGGGGCGTGCCAGGCGAGGTCGCGCGAGCCGCGCGTGACGTCGACGAGGCGTTCCGTGACGAGGCCGCCGGGGGCGACGCCGCGCAGGCGCAGCAGCTCGACGCCCGGAGGGACGTGGGCGTGCGTGCGCGCGGTGACGGTCCCGGGAGCCGCGGCGGGGTCGAGGGCGACGCGGAGCGTGACGGGCCCTCGCGGCCGGTGGGTCCAGCCCCAGACCGCGGCGAGGAGGGGCGCGACGCCGAGGAGCGCCACGTCGGGTCGGCGCACGAGGACGCCGAGCGCGAGGAGCGTGGTGCCGAGGAGGAGGCCGGCACCGAGGTGGACGGTGGTGCGCCACGGCGGAGGCGCGTCGGGGTCCGGCGTCCCGGGGCCGGTCATGCGGCCCGGCCGACGGTGGCGGGTCCGGGGACGGCGCGCAGGAGGTCGTCGACGAGCGCCTCGGGGCGCAGGTCGGCGGCCCAGGCGCCGGGCGTGAGGGTGAGGCGGTGCGCGAGGACGGGGACGGCGACGCGCTTGACGTCCTCGGGGAGCACGACGTCGCGCCCGTCGAGCACGGCGACGCCGCGCGCGAGGAGCGCGAGGTTCTGGGAACCGCGGGGCGACGCGCCGACCTCGAGGTCGCGGTGGGTGCGGGTCGCGGCGGCGAGGTCGACGCAGTAGGCGAGGACGTCGGGGTGGACGTCGACCTGCTCGACGGCGGCCTGCATGGCGAGGACGGTGCCGCGGTCGACGACCTGGCGCACGACGGGGTCGTCGTGCCGGCGCGCGATGCGGCGGGCGAGGACCTCGCGCTCCTCGTCGCGGCCCGGGTACCCGACGGACAGCCGGACCATGAAGCGGTCGAGCTGGGCCTCCGGGAGCGGGTAGGTGCCCTCGTGCTCGACGGGGTTCGACGTCGCGACGACGTGGAAGGGCCGGGGCAGCGGGTACGTGGTGCCCTCGACGGTGACCTGATGCTCGGCCATGGACTCGAGCAGCGCGGACTGGGTCTTGGGCGCGGTGCGGTTGATCTCGTCGGCGAGCAGGAGCCCGGTGAACACGGGCCCGGGCCGGAACTCGAAGGTCCGGGTCGCGGGGTCGTACACGGAGGAGCCGGTGACGTCCGAGGGCAGCAGGTCGGGCGTGCACTGCAGGCGCGTGAAGTCGAGACCGAGGGCGCGCGCGAGGCTGCGCGCTGCGAGGGTCTTGCCGAGCCCCGGCACGTCCTCGAACAGGACGTGGCCCCCGGCGAGGACGGCCGCGAGCGCCAGGGTGAGGGGTTCGCGGGCTCCGACGACGGCGGTGGCGACCTCGTCGAGGACGGCGTGGCCGTGCGCGGCGACGGTGGGGACGTCGAGGGTCGCGGGCGGCGTGGTGCCGGGGTGGGTGGTCATCGGGGTGTCCCTTCGTCGGGGCGGTCCGGGGTGGTGGGCAGGCGGTCGAGGGCGGTGAGCCAGGCGCGCAGCTCGGCGGGGGTGGGGAGGCGTCCGGTGGTGGTGAGGTCGTGGGTGGTGCGGGCGACGCGGGGGCCGAGGAGGCGGGCGATGTCGGGTGCTGCCGTGGGGTCGTGGAGGGGTCCGGTGCCGTGCCGGTCGAGGGTCTGGTCGGTGAGGTGGCGCATGCGGCGTGCTGCGGAGGGGGTGACGCGTCCGTCGCGTCCGAGGACGGACCAGCCGAGGTCGGAGACGTCGCGTCGGTTGCCGTCGCGTCGGAGGGTGGGGAGGTGGGGCCAGACGGTGTCGCCGGCGTAGCCGGTGCGGTGTCGGAGCAGGGTGGCGGCGATCCCGAGGGCGGTGAGGGTGAGGGTGTGGGCGGGGGAGGCGCCGAGGGTGGTGAGGAGGATGCCGAGCCCGACGACGGTGGCGGCGGTGCGCAGGGTGGTCCGGTCGGTGGGGCGGAGGCGGGTCCGGTGTGCGCGGGGGTTCACGGTCGTGCTCGGTGGTCGGTGGGGGCGCCGGTGTCGGGTGGGGAGCCGAGGTCGGTCGCGATGCGGGTGAGGGCGTGGCGGGCGGCGTCGAGGTCGGTGGTGCCGAGGGGGTTCTCGCCGAAGCGTGCGCGGTGGTAGAGGCGGCGCAGGGTGGCGACGGCGTGGGGGTCGGCGGGTGTGCTGGTGAGGACGGCGGTGGTGAACTCGGTGGGGGTCTGGGCGGGGTCGCGTCGGGTGCCGGCGCGGGCGGCGGCGTGCTCGAGGGCGACCCAGGCGGCGACGACGGCGTCGTGGGGGTCGGCGTCGGGGGTTCGCAGGTGGGCGCGGACGCGGTGGACGGCGTCGCGGAGCTCGGGGACGACCTGGTCCTGCGCGAGGAGCGCGGTGTCGCCGGGTGGGGCGAGGAGGAGGTCGCGGTGGCGTCGTCGGGCGAGGAGCCGTGGGAGGTGGCGGCGGGCGAGGACGACGAGGACCACGAGGACGACGGCGCCGAGGAACCACAGGAGGTAGGCGTCGAAGGACATGCCGGTCGCGTCGAGGGGGATCTCGAGCTCCTGCGGTGCGGTGGGTGCTTCCTGGGGCACGTTCTCGGGCGGCGGGCCGGTGGGGTCGCGGGCGAGGTCGCTGAGCCAGGTGGGTGCGTCCCAGCTCCAGGGGGCGCTGGTCGCGGCGGCGAGGACGGCCGCGAGCGCCAGGGCGGTGACGGCGGTGAAGCGGGCCGGGCCGGGCCGGCGGTGGTCGTGGTCCCCCTGCGTGGTGGTCATGCGGGTCTGAGGGACTCGGCGTGGGCGCCGGCGACGGCGGCGGTGAGGAAGGCGGCGGGGTCGGTGTCGAGTCCGCGGCCCATGGTGGACAGGCGGACGGGGGTGTCGTGCAGGGCGTGGAGGAGGTCGGGTCCGGCGGGGACGTGGACGGGGTGGTGGCGGCCGGTGGGGGCGGCGAGGGTGTGGGCCTGGTGGGTGATGCGGGCGGTGAGGTCGGGGCCCCAGCCGGGGAGGTTCTCGATGTCGGGGGTGGGGACGGGCAGGGGGAGGTCGCTGGGGGCGAGGGCGACGCGGCCGTAGGCGGTGAGGGAGTGGTGGGAGATGCCGAGGTGGCGGTCGCGGGGGTCGGCGCCGGAGACGCGCAGGGAGGCGACGGGTCGGCCGCGGAGGGTGGCGACGGCGTTGAGGGCTTCGCCGGCGGCGACGCCGGAGAAGCCCCAGCGGGTGCCGGTGCCGAGGTTGCCGGGTCCTTGGGCGACGACGACGAGGTCGGCGCCGGTGACGTGGTGGGCGGCGAGGAGGCCGGTGTGGACGGTGACGGCTTCGAGGTCGCCGCCGAAGGCTTGGCCGACGGTGATGCAGGTGTCGATCCAGCCGGTGTCGCGCAGGGTGGCGATGGTGCGGGAGAACGCGGCGGGCAGGGCGCCGCCGTCGGTCATGACGTAGGCGATGCGGGGGGTGGGGCGGCCTGCGAGCGCCGCGGCGTGGCGGGCGCCGGCGACGACGGCGGGCAGGGCGGAGTGGAGGTCGGCGACGACGACGGGGGTGTGGGCGAGGTCGTCGGCGTCGCGCAGGGTGTCGTGGTGGGGGGACTCCTGCTCGTCGACGCCGAGGACGAGGG
>NZ_JAVHYN010000004.1:0-350528 GCF_031119065.1 Cellulosimicrobium sp. XJ-DQ-B-000 | reverse complement strand
CCCCGCCGCACGACACCCGGTCGGCGAGCACGACCCCGCTCCCCCACCACAACGAGGTTGGTCCCGCTATCCGGTGGATAGCGGGACCAACCTCGTTCTCGGCGGCCGCCCTGGGCCACGACACCGTCAGTCCGCGGTCACGAAGAGGTGGCGCGTGACGTCGTCGGGCAGGTCGAGGACGGTCAGGGCGCCCTCGCCCGAGGCGGTGACGACGCCGTCGCCCACCGTGACCACGAGGGTCCGGTGCGGGAGCACGCCGGCCTCGGCGAACCGCGCGAGCAGCTCGACGTCCACCTGGATCGGCTCGGCGATGCGCTGGAGCACGACGCGCACCTCGGTGCCCGGCACCGCGCCGCGCGCGACGAGGTGCGCGCGCAGGGACACGACGCCCTGCAGGTAGCCGACCTCGGGCAGGTCCTCGCCGAGCTCGCGCAGGCCGGGGATGGGGTTGCCGTACGGGTCGTGCGCCGGGTGGTCGAGGAGCCCGACGAGGCGCCGCTCGACGAGGTCGCTCATCACGTGCTCCCAGCGGCAGGCCTCGGTGTGGACGTGCTCCCAGTCGAGCTTGATGACGTCGGTGAGCAGGCGCTCGGCGAGGCGGTGCTTGCGCATGACGCGCACCGCCGTCTGCTGGCCGAGGGCCGTGAGCTCGAGCTGGCGGTCGCCCCCGACGACGACGAGGCCGTCGCGCTCCATGCGCGCCACGGTCTGCGAGACCGTCGGCCCCGAGTGCCCGAGGCGCTCGGCGATCCGCGCGCGCAGCGGGGGGATCCCCTCCTCCTGCAGCTCGTAGATCGACTTCAGGTACATCTCGGTGGTGTCGATCAGGTCGGTCACTCGGCCTCCCGCGGCAGGTACGACGCACTCTTCTCTGGAACGGTTCCAGTCTAGCGCTTTCGCCGCCGACTCCGACCGGCGGGCCGCCGCGCCTAGGGTGTCCCCGTGACCCGCCCCCGCGCCGACCGCGTCCGCCGCGCGGTCGAGGCGGCCGCCGCCCGCGACGGCATCGTGCTCGACGCCGGCCAGCGCGACCTCCTCGACCGGCTCGCGCGGCTCGGCGACGACGTCGCCCGGGCCCGACGACGTCCCGTCCGCGGGCTGTACGTCTGGGGGCCGGTCGGGCGGGGCAAGTCCTGGCTCGCCACGGCGTTCGTCGACGCCGTCACGCCGGAGCTCCCCGCGGGAGCCGTGCGCCGCACGCACGTCTACGACCTGTTCCGCGACCTCCACGCGGCCATCCACGCGCGCCGGGAGGCCGCCCGCGCGGAGCCACGCGCCGCCGTCGGGCACGGAGGCCCGACGCGCGGGTGGCGCACCCGGGCGCCCCAGGCCCCGGAACCTCCTGCGCCAGAACCCCCGGGACCTGAGCCGTTGTCGCCGGAGGTGCGGCCCGAGGACCGCCCGAGCGCGGTCGACGACGCGATCGACGACCTCCTGCGCGGCACGACGCTGCTCCTCCTCGACGAGCTCCACCTGCACGACACGGGCGACGCGACGCTCCTCACGCGGCTCCTGCGCCGGGCGTTCGCGGCGGGCGTCGTCGTGCTCGCGACGTCGAACTACGAGCCCGGCACGCTGCTGCCGAACCCGCTGTGGCACCACGTCGCCGAGCCGGGGATCGCCCTCCTGCGCGCGCACCTCGACGTCGTCGAGCTCGCCGGGCCCACGGACTACCGGACGCTTGGCGGGCGCGGCCGCGCCGGGTTCGCCGCGGGCGCGTGGCTCCGCCCCGGCACGACGGCCCAGCTCGACGCCCGCGGCCTGCGCCGCCCGGGGGCGGACGAGGCGACGGCGGTCCGCACCGGGTCGCGCACGTTCCCCGTGACGGCGGCGCGCGCGGACGAGCTGTGGGTGACGTTCGACGACCTCGCGGGCCGGGCGACGTCGACCCTGGAGTACCTCGACTGGTCCGTGCGCTTCCGCCGGTGGGTCGTCACCGACGTCCCCCAGCTCACCGCCGTCGACCGCGAGGCCCAGCAGCGGTTCGTCGCGGTCGTCGACGTGCTGGTCGACGCGGACGTCGAGCTCGTCGTCACGTCGCCCCACGCGCTCGGCACCTTCCGCACCGCGCTCCCCGACCGCCCGGACGCGTTCCGCACCGCGAGCCGGCTCCAGCTCCTCACCGAGGACGCGGGCGGCACCGACCCGGCGGACGACGTCCCGCACGCCTGACCCGGCGCGTCCCAGGGCTCGCGTGCGGGGGTGTCGTGGGCGGCGGTTACGATCGGCCGCAACCGACTCGACTGGAGGCACCTGGTGGCACGCTCCGACGGCACCGACGACGGCGGCGCGCGCGGTCAGCGCGGGCCCCGCGCGGCGGACGCGCTCACGTGCTCGTTCTGCGGCAAGTCGCAGCGGCAGGTGAAGCGGCTCATCGCGGGCCCCGCGGGCGTCTTCATCTGCGACGAGTGCGTGGCCCTCTGCCTCGAGATGGTCGAGGAGGACCGCGAGACGGAGTCGGCCGAGCAGGACATCGTCACCGGCAGCGGCCCGCTCCCCACGCCGCACGAGATCTTCGCGCACCTCAGCCGCTACGTCGTCGGGCAGGACGGCGCCAAGCGGGCGCTGGCCGTCGCGGTGCACAACCACTACAAGCGCGTACGCGCCGCCGCTGCCGCCGAGGAGGCGGGCGAGGCCCTCGCGACCGACGACCCGGACTACGTGGAGCTGGCGAAGTCGAACATCTTGTTGATCGGTCCGACGGGGACGGGCAAGACGTATCTGGCGCAGACGTTGGCGCGGATGTTGAACGTGCCTTTCGCGATCGCGGACGCGACGGCGCTCACCGAGGCGGGGTATGTCGGTGAGGACGTGGAGAACATCCTGTTGAAGCTGGTGCAGGCGGCGGACTTCGACGTGAAGAAGGCTGAGACGGGCATCATCTACATCGATGAGATCGACAAGGTGGCGCGGAAGGCGGAGAACCCCTCGATCACGCGGGACGTGTCGGGTGAGGGTGTGCAGCAGGCGTTGCTGAAGATCATCGAGGGCACGTCGGCGTCGGTGCCGCCGCAGGGTGGTCGTAAGCATCCGCACCAGGAGTTCATCCAGGTGGACACCTCGAACGTGCTGTTCATCGTGGCGGGGGCGTTTGCGGGGTTGGACGACATCGTGGCGGCGCGGGCGCGCAAGCGGGGTGTGGGGTTTGGTGCGCCGATCGAGACGGGTGCGGGGGAGGACCTGTTCGCGCAGGTGCGCCCGGAGGATCTGCACCGGTTCGGGTTGATCCCGGAGTTCATCGGGCGGTTGCCGGTGATCGCGTCGGTGGCGGCGTTGGACCGGGAGGCGTTGGTGCGGATCTTGACCCAGCCGCGGAATGCGTTGGTGAAGCAGTATCAGCGGATGTTCGCGATCGACGGGGTGGAGCTGGAGTTCACCGAGGGTGCGGTCGAGGCGGTCGCGGAGCAGGCGTTGTTGCGCGGGACGGGGGCGCGGGGGTTGCGCGCGATCATGGAGGAGGTGTTGCAGCAGGTGATGTTCGACGTGCCGTCGCGTGATGACGTGGAGCGGGTCGTGATCACGCGCGAGGTCGTGCTGGACAACGTCAATCCCACGATCGTGCCGCGCACCACGACCGCGCGCGCCCGCACCCCGCGCGAGAAGTCCGCCTGACCCCACCGACGACGCGCCCCCGGGCCCGCCCGGGTAGAGCCCGGGTCCGCCGAGATAGAGCCCGGGTCAGCTCAGGGAAGCCCGGGTTCATCCCGGTGGAGCCGCGGACCCACGCGCGCACTCCGCGGTCGCGCGGCGACGTCACGCCGTCCGCAGCCAGTCGCGCGCCGCGGCGACGAGGAGCGCGACGCCCAGGTCGAGCGTCGGCTCGGGGACGGGCGCGAAGTACGGGGAGTGGTTCGGGGCGACGCCGTCGGGCAGGTTGCCCATGCCCGTCGCGGTGGACAGGTCGAACCCGGCGAACAGCGCGGGGTCGAACCCGCCGAGGTTCCAGTAGACGAGCGGCACGCCGGCGGCGGTCGCGAGGTCGCCGACGTCCTCGGAGCCGGGCAGCGGCGGGAGCGACACGACGGCTGCCCGCCCGCCCGCGGCCGTGATGCGGTCGTGGTGCTCGTCGAGCGTGCGGGCGAGGACGGCTCGGGTGCGTTCGGTGGCGGCGGGGTCGTTGACCATGAGGTCGAACGTCGAGACCTCCTCGTACTCCGGGGCCCGGGGTGCCCCGGACGCCACGGCCTCGGCGTCGACGATGCGGTGGATCGCGTCGAGCACGCGACGGCGCACCTGCGGCGTGAAGGACCGGACGTTGACGAGCAGCTCTGCCGACCCCGGGATGATGTTGGCCTGCGTCCCGGCGCGCAGGGCCCCGACGGTCACGACCGCGGACTCCCGCGCCCCGACCTCTCGCGACACCACGCCCTGGAGCCGCATGACCGTCGCGGCCGCCATGACGACGGGGTCGACGGTGGACTCGGGGCTCGAGCCGTGACCGCCCTTGCCGTGCAGGGTGACGCGGAACGAGTCGGTCGCGGCCATCGCCGGCCCGGCCGTGAGGTTGACGACGCCCACGGGCAGGGGCATGACGTGCTGCCCCAGGACGACGTCGGGACGTCCGCCGGTCCGGTCGAACAGGCCGTCCGCGACCATCGCCCGCGCTCCCCCGCCGACCTCCTCGGCGGGCTGGAAGACGAGGACGAGCGTGCCCGACCACGTGTCGCGGTGCGCGGCGAGCTCGGCCGCGGCGCCGAGCAGGCACGTCACGTGCACGTCGTGGCCGCACGCGTGCATGGTGCCGGACTCGTGGCCGTCGGGCGTGGTCGCGGTGTCCGTGGAGGCGTAGGGCAGGCCGGTGAGCTCGGTGACGGGGAGCCCGTCCATGTCGGCGCGCAGCAGCACGCGCGGTCCGTCGCCGTTCGCGAGGACGCCCGCGACGCCCGTCCCGCCGATCCCCTCGTGCACGTCGTACCCCCAGCCGCGCAGCCGCTCGGCGACGATCCCGGCGGTCCGGTGCTCGGCGAACGCGAGCTCGGGGTGGCGATGGAGGTCGGTATAGACGTCGGTGAGCTCGGCGGTGGTCAGCGGGGTCGCGGTCATGCACGCATGATCCCGCGCCCGGCGACGGGCGGCGACCGCGCGCGTCAGCCCACGAAGAGGCAGAACGGGTGACCCGACGGGTCGGCATAGACGCGCAGCGGCTCGTCCGGGTCGTCGGACCGGTCGAGCAGCAACCGCGCCCCGAGCGCGAGGGCGCGGTCGTGCTGCCGGTCGAGCTCCGCGACGTCGGGCACGGTGCAGTCGAGGTGCAGCTGCTGGGGCACGCCGTCCTCGGGCCACGTCGAGGGCGGGAGCGTCCCCACCTGCTGGAACGCGAGCTGGACCCCGCCCGGTGCGGCGCGCAGCACGAGCCAGTCCGCGCCGTCGGGGTCGGGCTCGCCCGCGGCAGGCGGCTCGTCGCCCGCGCGGTACTCGAGCCCGAACAGGCCGCGGTAGAACTCCGCGAGCGCGCGGGCGTCGGTCGTGTCGAGCACGACCTGGGCGATCCGGGGGAACGTGTCGGCCACGGTGACCACCTCCGCACGCCACCGTCGCGCGTCGCGCGACCGTTCGCACGGCGGGCCCCGCCGTCGGCACCCCTCGTCCTTGCCGTCGACGGAGAGCGGCACGGCGTCCGGGCTAGGCTCGCCCGCGACGGACGGCGCGAGAGGAGAAGACGTGACGGACCAGGAGGCACGTCTCGCGCGACACGTCGCCGAGGCGGCGGACGCGTGGCTCCGCGACCCGCTCGACGCGGGCGTGTACCGGCGTCTCGTCGACGCGACGCTCGCGTGGCGTTCCGGCGGGGGACGCGTGGTGCAGGGGTCACCAGCACATCCCGCGGCCTCGGCCGAGGCACACCCGGACGCCCCGGTGCCCACCACGGCGGACGACGAGGACGCGCGCTACCTCCGCCCCGAGCGTGCGCCGCGCGCGGTGGGCAGCACGCTCGCGGACGTCGCGAGCATGCTGCGCGCCCGAGCGAGCGCCGCAGCCCCGGAGGGCAAGACTGCGACAGACAGACCGCAAGAATGCGACGATCAGCCCTGACCGGGACGTAGGGTGTGGGGATGACGCGCGTCCTCGTCACCGGTGCCGACGGCGGCATCGGCCGTGCGACCGTGCGCCACCTGCTCGGCCGGGGATACGAGGTCACGGCGCTGTCGACCGCCTTCGAGCACCCGTGCCCCGCGGACCGCACGGTCGTCGGGGACGCCCGCTCCCCCGAGGACGTGAGCCGCGGGCTCGAGGACGCGGACGCCGTCGTGCACCTCGCCGCGATCCCGCACCCGGACCTGGGCACGCCGCTCGAGGTGTACGCGACCAACACGACGGCGACGTGGGCCGTGCTCTCGCTCGCGGGCGAACGGGGCGTGCCGCGCGCGGTGGTCGCGAGCAGCATCAACGCGTTCGGCGTCCCGATGAACCCGCACGACGTGAGACCCGCCTACTTCCCGCTCGACGAGGACGTCCCGGCCGACGTCGCCGACGCGTACTCGCTCTCGAAGCAGGCGGACGAGGCCGCGGCCCGGGCCGCGTGGCGCCGGTGGGGGATCGACGTCGTCGCGCTGCGCTTCCCGCACGTGCGCGACGCCGCCGGGCTGCGCGAGACGGCGGCGGCCGTCGCCCGCGACCCGCGCGTCGTCGCCCGCGAGGGCTGGGCGTACCTGGACCTGCGCGACGCCGCCCGGGCGGTCGAGGCCGGGCTGAGGGCCGACCTCACGGGCGCCCACGTCGTCGGGCTCGCGGCCGACGACACGCTCCTCGACGTCCCGACGCCCGAGCTCCTCGCCCGGTTCGCCCCGGACGTGCCCCTCACGCGCCCGGTCGGGCCGCGCGACGGCCTCGTCGACACGCGGCGCGCCCGCGAGCTGCTCGGCTTCCGGCCGCGGCACTCGGTCCACCGGCCGGACGACGCCTCGCCCGACCGACCGGACGCCCGCCCCGACGCGCGGCCCCGCACCTCGCCCGACGCCCGACCTCCCTCGGAGAGCCCGTGACCGACGCCCCGCTCCGCACCGTCCACCCCGTCGACCCCGCGTTCGCGAACCCGTGGCCCGCGCGGGACGGCACGCGCATCACCGGCGTGCGCGCGATCGTCACGGCGCCGGACGGCATCCCGCTCGTCGTCGTGCGCGTCGACACGAACGTGCCCGGGCTCTACGGGCTCGGGTGCGCGACGTACACGCAGCGCTGGCACGCGGTGGCCGCGTACGTCGAGCAGCACCTCGAGCGGCTCGTCGTGGGGCGCTACCCCGGCGACATCGGCGACCTCGTCCGCCTCGCGCGGCTCGCGCCGTACTGGCGCGAGGGGCCCGTGGGGAACAACGCGATCTCGGGCCTCGACATGGCGCTGTGGGACATCGCCGGCAAACGCGCGGGGATGCCCGTGCACGAGCTGCTGGGTGGCAAGGTGCGCGACGCCGCCGACACGTACCTCCACGCGAGCGGGCGCACCGTCGCGGAGACGATCGACGACGCGGCGCGGATCGTCGACGCCGGCTGGCGCCACGTGCGGATCCAGACCGGCCAGCCGGGCGTCGGCCACTACGGCACCGCCGCGGACCCCGAGCCCGGCTACCCCGCTGCGCCCTACCCCCAGGGCTGGAGCGTCGAGGAGTACCTGCGCCGGACGCCGCGGCTCTTCGCGGCGGCGCGCGAGGCGCTGGGCGATCAGGTCGAGCTGCTGCACGACGTCCACTCGCGCCTCACGCCCAAGCAGGCGGTGATGCTCGCGCGCGCCCTGGAGCCCTACCGCCCCTTCTTCCTCGAGGACGTCCTCGCGCCGGAGCACTGGGACCGCCTGCCCGAGGTGCGCGCCGCCTCGCCCGTGCCGATCGCGGTGGGCGAGCTCGCGACGTCGTTCCCCGACGCCGCGCGGCTCGTCCTCGGTGGCGGCGTCGACCTGATCCGCTGCCACATCAGCGCGATCGGGGGTCTGAGCGCGGGCCGCGCCCTCGCGACGGCGGCCGAGCTGGTCGGGGTGCGCACGGCCTGGCACGCGCCGGGCGACACGTCGCCGGTCGGCGCCGCGGCGAACGTCGCGCTCGACGTCACCTCGACCGCGTTCGGGATCCAGGAGGGCCACGTCTACCCCGACGCCGTCCACGAGGTGTTCCCCGGGACGCTGCGGATCGTCGACGGCTGGCTGCGCCCGCACGACGCGCCCGGCTTCGGCGTCGACCTCGACGAGCGTGCCGCGGCCCGCTACCCGGCCGACCTCGCGGGGCACGACGCGTGGGCCGCGGGCGTCCGCGCGCCCGACGGCGGCCTGGTCGCCCCCTGAGGGCGCGTCATCCGCCGGCGCACGTCGGGGTCGGCGGTTCGCCCGCGAGGCGCGCCTCGGTCCATCGCACGAGGTCCGCCGCGGCGGGCGAGCCCGCCTGCACGAGCCCGACGTGGTCCCGCCCCTGGTAGGTGCGGTAGTCGACCGGCTGCCCGGCCGCGCACCGGGCACCGACGTACGCCTCCTGCGCCGTGGGGAGGATCAACGTGTCCGACGCCCCCTGGGCGACGAGCAACGGAGCGGCGACCGGTCCGGTCGGCACGTTCTCGGCGAGGCGCTCGCCCAGCGGCCCCGTGGTCGGGTCCGTCGTCCACAGGGGCTGGTCCATCGACAGGGCCTCGGCCACCGAGACCAGCGCGCTGGGCTCGGACAGGCAGCGGGACGCCATCTCCCGCACGACGAACCGCGCACCCGGGCGGACGTAGCCCGCCACGTCGCTGTCCGGATAGATCGCGTCGTACGCCTCGACGACGAACGACGCGAAGACGCTCCCGCCCGCGACGCTCTCCAGGTGGGCCACGAGGCCGGTGAGGTCGCTCGCCGGCGCGAGGGCGGCGACCCCGGCGAGGGGGACGTCGGGCGCGTACCCGGGGGCGACGGCCCCGGTCCACAGCGCGGCGTGGCCACCCTGGGAGTGGCCCCAGACGACGGTCTGCTCGCCGAGCGTCGCACCGTCGAGCTCGCGCGCGGCGCGGACGGCGTCGACGACGGACCGCGCCTCGCCCTGCCCGACGAGGTACGGGTGGGGGCCCTCCGTGCCCAGGCCGACGTAGTCGGTGGCGACGAGCGCCCACCCCCGCGCGAGCACGTCGTCGAGCAGGTAGAACGCGCCGGACTCGAACGGCTCGTCGAGGACCGACGGCGCGCACCCCTGCGCGGAGCCCGTCGTGCCGTGGGCCCACGCGATCACGGGCGACGGGCTCGCCGCGGCGTCCGGCACCACGACGAGCCCGCTCGCCACCGCGGGCCGGCCCTCGTCGCGCGTGGTCGTGTAGAGGATGCGCCAGGCCGTCGCCCCGTCAGGGACCTCGCGGGTGAAGGGCTCGGCGCGCAGGAGCCGACCGGGCTCGTCCGGGACGGACGCCGGCGGGTCGTAGAACGCGTCGACCTGCGGCGCCGCGCGGTGCAGCCCGACGCTGACGACGGCGAGCCCGCCCGCCGCGACGACCGCCAGGACCGCCCCGGCGAGCGCCCCCCGGCCGTGCGGTCGGGTCGTCGCCGGGCCGGGCGCCTCGACGAGCCCGGCGTCGAGGTCCGCGGCGCCCTCGCCCCGTCCCGGAGCGCGGGTGCGGTGCACCCCGGCGACGACCAGCCGGACACCGAGGACCACGAGCCGCACCCCGAAGACCACTGCGACGACGAGCACCGTGACGTCCGGCCACGCGAGGGCGACCAGGCCGAGCACGACCGAGGCCGCGCCGAGGCCGACGCGGCTCCAGCGGTCGATCCCCGCGGAGCGCACGCCCCCGAGCACGTCGAGCAGTCCGGCCACGACGAGACTCGCACCGACGAGGAGCGCGACGACGACGATCGACGGCGCGGGCCACAGAACGACGGCGACCGCGAGCGCCAGGAACAGGCCTCCTCGCGCGAACCGCAGCCCGCGCGGACGTGCGGGCCCTCCGCTGCCCGGCGCGGTGGTGCGCTCGTCGACCGCGCCATCGGCGAGCTCGGCGACGCCCAGGACGAGGGCCCCGGCCACGACCGCGACGACGAGCAGAGCGAGCGACGCGAACGGCCGCAGGACGACGGCCGCCCCGAGCAGGACGCAGACCGCTCCCACGGTGATGACGGCCCACGGGGGCACCCGGTCCCTCGCGGTGACCGTGGCTCGCGTCCTGGCGACGAGGCGGCTCACGCGGCGACCGTACCGGGCGGGCCCCCGGAGCGCGCGTCGGCCGGGGGGCTCGTCCTCGGCAACCCCCGGACGCGGCCGTCTCGACGGAGGCGAGCCGTCCGTGCAAGAAAACGACGCGGACGCGCAATATCGCTACAGACCCTTGCCACTGCGGCGACTGCATCCTAGTGTTCAGCACGAACGGCGCTGCCCGGAGGTGCGACCGCGCAGCGGGCCGGAGGGTCAGCACGCCCCCGGCGAGCACGGAGGCCGCACGCCTCCCGAGAGAAGACGGGTCGACGATGATTCGCAGCACGAACCACCCCACCGCGCGCCGACGCAGCGCCCGCACCGTGACCGTGACGGCGCTCGCCCTCACGCTCCTCGCGGGCGGCGCGCCGTCGGCCCTGGCCCACGGAACGCCCCGACCACCCGCGCCCGCCGTGGTGACACGGGCCGCCGTCGACCCGGCGCTCGTCGAGGGACGCGGCGCCGCCGTCCCGTTCCTCGAGCAGGAGGCGGAGAACGCCGTGACGACCGGGACCGTGATCGGGCCCGGCCGTGACGCCTACACGATCGAGGCCGAGGCGTCGGGCCGCTCCGCCGTCCGGCTCACGGCGGGTCAGAACGTGGAGTTCACGCTCCCCGCGGACGCGAACGCGATCACGGTCAGGTACTCGGTCCCCGACTCCCCCACGGGCGGCGGCCTCACGTCGCCGCTCGACGTGTCGGTCCTGCGTCAGGGCAAGAAGGTGGGGCTCGACCGGCGCATGACCCTCACGTCGGCGTACTCCTACCTGTACAACCAGTACCCGTTCACCAACGACCCGACGGCGGACGTCCTCCAGCCCGGCTGGTGGGTCGCGGAGTGCGCGTGCGTCCCCGCGGAGACGACGCCGACCCCGACGTTCGAGAAGCCGTTCCGCCCCATGAAGTTCTACGACGAGCAGCGGCTGCTGCTCGGCCAGACGTACAAGAAGGGCGACGTCGTCCGCCTCGCGGTCCCGGCGCGCGGAGCCGCCGAGTGGACCGTGATCGACCTCCTCGACTCCGAGAAGGTCGCGCCGCCGAAGGTGCGCCTGCTCGCCGCGAACGCGCTGCTCTTCGGGGCCGACCCCACCGGTCGGCGCGACTCCGCCGACGCGCTCGACAAGGCGATCGCGTTCGCGAGGAAGCACCGGCTCGAGGTGTACGTCCCGCCGGGCGTCTACCAGGTGAACCGGCACGTCGTCGTCGACGACGTGACCATCCAGGGCGCCGGGAGCTGGTACACGATCTTCCGGGGCAGAGAGGTCGCGCTGGACGCTCCCGCCCCCGACGGGTCCGTGCACACCGGCGTCGGGTTCTACGGGAAGCACGCCGACGACGGCGGCAGCCGGAACGTCCACCTGCGCGACTTCGCGATCCTCGGGGACGTCCGCGAACGCATCGACACCGACCAGGTCAACGGGGTCGGCGGCGCGCTGAGCAGCTCGTCGATCTCAGGCTTGCACATCCAGCACACCAAGGTCGGGCTGTGGTTCGACGGGCCGATGGACGACCTGCGCGTGGAGAACACCGTGATCGTCGACCAGATCGCCGACGCGCTGAACTTCCATGGCGGCGTGACGAGCTCGGTCGTGCGGAACGTCTTCGTCCGGAACACCGGCGACGACGGCCTCGCGATGTGGTCGGAGAAGGTCGCCAACGCCGGCAACGTGTTCGAGAACAACACGATCCAGTCGAACACCCTGGCCAACGGCATCGCGGTCTACGGCGGCACGGACAACACGGTGCGCGCGAACCTCGTCGCGGACCCTGTCCGCGAGGGCAGCGGGCTCCACGTCGGGTCGCGGTTCGGCGCCGAGCCGTTCGAGGGCAGCCTCGACCTCACCGACAACACCGCCGTGCGTGCGGGCACGCTCGAGCTCAACTGGAACATCGGGCTCGGCGCGATCTGGTTCTACGCGCTCGACGGCGACATCGACGCCGACGTCCGGGTCACCGGCGACCACTACCTCGACAGCACGTACAACGCGATCATGCTGGTCTCCGACTGGGGCGTGAAGGACAAGGTGAAGATCGAGGGCGTCGCGTTCCAGGACGTGCGGGTCGACGGCACGGGCACGTCCGTGGTCAGCGCACGGGTGCGCGGCGGGGCGTCGTTCGAGAACGTCGACGCCCGCAACGTCGGCTGGGCCGGCGTGAACAACTGCGGCGCGTTCACCTTCCCGGACGGCGGCACCGAGTTCACGCTCACCGACCTCGGGGGGAACGACGGTACGTCGCTCAGCCCGTGGGAGCCCGGGACGGTGAACTGGCTCGGCCGGTTCGCCCCCAACGCGCCGAGCTGCACCGACCGGCCGCCGGTCGTCGCTCCCCCGGCCCCGTCGCCCTGGGTCCAGCCGGTCGGCTGACCCCGCTGCACGCGCGGATCGGTCGCGGTCGGATCGTGCCGGCCGCGACCGGTCCGTGCGCTCACGTGGTCCGTGCGCTCACGGGTGGGACGACGGCGCGACGGTCCGCGACGTCAGACGGCCTCGGGCGCCACCTGGCGCGCGAGCTCCTCGACGATGCGTACGTCGGCGTCGAGCCACGGCACGTCGAGCCAGCTCCCGGCGTCGAGCCAGGTCAGCTCGTCGTGCTCGACGAGCGGCTGGGGCTCTCCCGCGGTGACCCGCGCGAACCACAGGCGCATCACGTGGCGGTCGGTGATGATCCAGGTCCCGTGGTCGGGGCCCACGATCTCGTCGCCGAGCTCCACGGCCACGCCGAGCTCCTCGCGGAGCTCGCGGTGCAGCGCCTCCGTCGGGGTCTCACCGGGGTCGACCTTGCCCCCGGGGAACTCCCAGCGGCCTGCGAGGTGCGACGGACGGGACCGGCGCGCGCTGAGCAGGAGCCGCGGGGCGACGAGATCGTCGACGATCGCCGCGGCCACCACCAGTCTGCGCAGAGTCATACGCGGAGTGTCGCACGGCGTCGTGACGTGCGGGTGACGCGACCGTGACCGCGGCCTGCGAGGGCGGCGGAGCCGTTCGTCAGCGCAGGCCGGCCGCCCGGGCCCAGGCCACGGCCTCGGCACGGGTCGAGACGCCGAGCTTGCGGTAGAGGCTGCGGACCTGCGACTTGACCGTGTTGCGCGTGACGAAGAGCTTCGTGGCGATCTGCTCGAGCGTGACGTCCTCAGACAGGTTCGACAGGACGACCCGCTCCCGGCGGGTCAGCGGAGCGATCGGGGTGGCGATCCGCTCCGACGGGGCCGCCACGGGGCGGACCAGCTCGATGGTGCTCATGTTCTCCTCCAGATGCTCTCCGGTCACGTCATCCCCACGTGGCGAGTTCCGGTTGGTGCTACTTGAAGGGATGGGACGGGAGTCGTTTCATGACGCGACTTCTCGCGACGAGTTTCAGGACGTTCGTCCAGACCCGGACGAACGTGCCGCCAGAGCGGCGTCGGTGCAGGTCAGACGAGGTGCTGGTACGAGAGCAGCAGCAGCGCGACGGCCGTGTAGTCCTCGACGGAACCCGTCGAACGGGTCACGACGCTCACGCTCATCTGCTCGACCGTCGGGAGCATTCCCTGGGCGAGGTCCTCCTGCAGCGTGCGCTCGACGGTGTCGCTCAGCGCTGCCATGGCGGCGTCGATGCTCGCCTGCGGGCCCGACGTGAGATAGGTCGGCGTCGGGACGCGGGGCCCGTGGCTCGCGCGGGTCGGGCTGTCGGGCGACGTCACGGTGTCGATCATGGGAGTACCCCCCTGCCAGTCCGGGGGACCGTCCCCTCGGCACCCACCACCCTGGTGCGCGGTCCTCGGGGGAATCCCACGTCCGCCGCAGGAGAACCTCAAGATTTGCTCAAGACTCGGGGTTCGTGCCCTCCCGGGCGCCGTCGGTCAGGGCGCGCAGGCGCTCGAGACGTGCCGGCACCGCGGCGAGGTCGCCCCCACGGAGCGCCGCCTCCAGCTCGCGCGCGGCCGCGGTCGTGTCGTCGTCGCCGAACGTCCCGGCGGACCCGGCGACGGCGTGGCACAGCGCCGCCGCCTCGAGGACGGCCTCGGCCGAGGGCTCCTCCGCGTCGTCCGCCCCGTGCCCCAGGAGGCGGGCCGCCTCCTCGACGCGCGCCGCGTTCCGGACGCGCGCCCGCTGCCGCAGCACGACGAGCGCGGCGTCGAGCCGGTCCTCCGCACGACCGTCGGGCCCGGCCGTCACGGCTTCCACCCGAGGAGCGCGCCGAGCCGGGCCGCGAGGTCGAGAGCGTCGAACGGCTTGGTGATGACGCCGGCCGCGCCCAGGCCGTCGAGGCGCGAGATCTCCCCCGCGCCGACCTTGGCGGTGAGGAACACGACCGGTACGTCGCGCAGCGCGGGGCGGGTCCGCAGGCGCGCGAGCACGGTGGGCCCGTCCACGACGGGCATCATCACGTCGAGCACGATCGCGTCGGGCCGCACCCGCTCGGCGAGCGCCGCGCCCTCGTCGCCGTCGGCGGCGACGTGCACCTCGTAGCCGCCCACCACGTCGAGCGCGAGCTCGACGACCTCGCGGATCGACGGGTCGTCGTCGATGACGACCACGCGCCGCCTGGTCTGCCCTTCCGCGTCCATCGTCCCGACGCTAGCCGAGAAGCTCGTGCCCGGCAGCGCGCGCCCACGAGCAGTCCCCTACGCTCGACGCATGGTGGGGCAGCGGGGACCGACGGAGCGGACGCACGACCCCTTCGTCCTCTGGTGCTGGGTGGTCGGCATCCTCCTCGTGCTCCTCGCCGCGGTCCTCGCGAGCCCCCTCGACGCCGAGACGCGACGCACGATCTCGCAGGCCTCGATCGTGAGCGCCGGGGCGATCGCCGCGGCGAGCTGCGGGTGGCGCGCGGCACGCTCGACGGGCCGACGGCGTCGGGCATGGAGCCTGCTCGCGCTCGGCGGGGTCGTCGGCCTCGTGGGCAACGTCTACGCGGGCCTGGTCGACAACCCCTCGACGGGCGACTACGCCTACATCGCCGCGCTGCTCCTCGGCATCGTCGGGCTCGCGTTCTTCCCCACCGTGCGCCCGCGCGGCAAGGAGATCGGGCGGATGCTGCTCGACAGCGTCGTCGTCGGCGGCTCGGTGCTGTACATCGCGCTCTACGCGGTGACGCTCCGCTCGGCCGAGGCCCCGCCGACCGGCACGGCGGCCGTCACGGCGTACACGCTCCCGGTGGTGGACGCGCTGCTCGCGACCTTCGCCGTCCTCGTGATGACCCGCTCGACCGCCTCCGAGCGGGTGCCCCTCGTGCTCGTGGGCAGCGGGTTCGTGCTCTACGCCGTGGCCGACGTCGCGTTCGCCCTGCTCTCCGCCGACGGCACGTTCACGTTCGGCAGCCCGATCGACGTCGGCTGGGTCGGCGGGTATCTCATGATCGCGCTCGCCGCGCGGCACCGGGCGGCGAGCGGCAGCCCCGTGGCCGACGAGCGGGCGCAGGGGTCCGCGATCCTCGGCACGACCGTGACGTTCTGCCTGTTCCTCGCGGCCGCTCTCGTGCGGGTGGTGCAGTCCTCCTCGACGGGGTTCTCGTGGGCCCCGAACGCGCTCTGGGTCGTCGTCCTGCTCGCCGTCGTCGCGCGGCAGATCCTCGTCGTCGCCGACAACGAGTCGCTGCTGCACGGCCTCGAACGGCGAGTCGAGGAGCGCACGTCCCAGCTCCGCGCGCTCGCCGGGGAGCGCGCGCGGACGCTCGAGTCCGTGGCGGACGGCATCTACGGCGTCGACCCCGACGGCCGCGTCACCTTCGTCAACGCGGCGGCGTCCCGCACGCTCGGCGCGAGCCCCGACTCGCTCATCGGCCGGGACGCGCACGCGCTCTTCCACGCGCCCGACGCGGACGGCAACCCCTACCCCGCGGAGTCCTGCTACATCCGGGAGGCCGTGCGCGACGGCATCACCGCGGTCGCCGAGCAGGACGTCTACCTCCGCGAGGACGGCTCCGAGGTGGCCGTCGAGGTCACGGCGAGCCCGCTCAAGGACGACGGCCGCACGCTGGGCGCGGTCGTCGTGTTCCGCGACATCACGGACCGGCGGGAGGTCGAGCGGCTCAAGGACGAGTTCGTGTCCGTCGTGAGCCACGAGCTGCGCACGCCGCTCACCGCCATCCGCGGCGCGCTCGGCCTGCTCGACAGCGGGGCCCTCGGCACGCTCCCCGAGCGCTCGGCGCGCATGGTGCACGTCGCGCGGTCCAGCAGCGACCGCCTCAACCGGATCGTGGACGACATCCTCGACATCGAGCGCATGGACTCGGGCACGACGCCGCTCGAGCGGGCCGACCACCGCGTGGCCGACCTCGTCGCGACGGCCGCGGAGCCGGTCGGGCTGCTCGCGCGCGACGCCGGCGTCGAGATCGTGCAGGAGGACACCGACGAGGTCGTCGCCGTCGACGGGGACCGCGTCGTGCAGATGCTGACCAACCTGCTGAGCAACGCCGTGAAGTTCTCCCCGCCGGGCGGGACGGTCCGCGTGTCCGCGCGCTCCGCCGGGGAGATGGTCGAGCTCCGCGTCGAGGACGAGGGGCGCGGCATCCCCCCGGACAAGCTCGAGGCGGTGTTCCGGCGCTTCGAGCAGGTCGACGCGTCGGACTCCCGCGAGCGGGGCGGCAGCGGGCTCGGGCTCGCGATCTCGCAGAGCATCGTGGAGCGCCACGGGGGCCGCATCTGGGCCGAGAGCCGCGGCGAGGGCACGGGCGCGACCTTCCGCGCGACCCTCCCCCGGCCCGAGCCGGTCCTCGGCGCGGCCGACGACGTGCCCGCGACCGCGACCGGTGACCAGCGCCCGCGGGTCGTCGTGGTCGACGACGACGCGTACGTCGTCGACGTGCTGCGCGCGGTCCTGGAGTCGCGCGGGTACGACGTCGTCGGGGTGACCGACGGCACGCTCGCCTTCGCGGCCATCGAGGCCGCCCGGCCCGCCGCCGTCGTGCTCGACCTCGCGATGCCGGGGCGCGACGGGCAGGACGTGCTCGACCGGGTGCGCCGGAGCGCCGCGACGGCGAACGTGCCCGTCGTCATCGTCTCGGGCTCGCAGCCCTCGAAGGCCCAGGCGACGGCGTCGCTCGCCGACCGCTGGCTCGTCAAGCCGGTCGCGCCCGCGGAGCTCGAGCGCACCGTCAAGGAGGCCGTGAGCCTGCGCCCGCACCACGAGCACGTGCTCGTCGTCGAGGACGACCCGGAGGTCGGCGAGGTGGTCCGGGCCGTCCTGCAGGGCGCGGGTCTCGTCGTCACGCTGGCGCGCAGCGTCCACGAGGCGCTGGAGGTGCTCGCGGGCGGCGACGACCCGGCGCTCGTCGTGCTCGACCTCACGCTGCCCGACGGCGCGGGCCGCGAGGTCGTCGACGCGCTCCGCCAGGACGGCCGCCTGAGCCGGGTCCCGCTCGTCATCTACAGCGGGGCGCGCCTCGACGCGCACCAGCGTGCGGACCTCCGGCTGGGAGATACCGTCTACCTGCGCAAGGGGAGCACCGCCCCCGAGAAGCTGCTGGAACCCGTGCTCGACCTCCTGGACACGGCCGCGGGCCGCTGGGGCACGGCGCACGACGACGGGGCGAGAGCCTCGAGGACGGAGAACACATGACCGCGGGACCCATCATCTACGTGAGCCACGGGACGGGCACGGGGAGGACCGAGCTGTCCGCGTTCGACGCGGCGCTCACGGACGCCGGCGTCGGCGACTTCAACCTCGTCCGGCTGAGCTCCGTCGTGCCGCCCGGGTCCCGCGTGGTCGAGGTGGACCGCCTCGAGGAGGGGTACGGCGGGCACGGCGACCTCCTCTACTGCGTGTACGCCGAGGCGCACGCCGTGATGCCCGGCCACGAGGCGTGGGCCGGCGTGGCGTGGTCGCTGCGTGACGACGACAGCGGTGCCGGTCTGTTCGTGGAGCACGAGGCGCCGTCGCACGAGCAGCTCGAGCTGGACCTCACGCTCAGCCTGGAGGACCTGGCCGCGACGCGCGGCAACCGGTTCCACCCGGCCGGCCGCCGGGTCGCCGGGGTGCGCTGCGAGTCGCTGCCCGTGTGCTCCGTCGTCGTCGCCGCGTACCGCCGCGAGGGCTGGGACGGGGAGACCCGGTGACGGCGCCGACGCGCGCCGGCGCGGGGCGCGCCGCGGTGACGTTCGAGCAGACCGTGGGCGGCGAGCTCGCCGACCGGTTCTGGGAGCTCTACCTCGAGGCGTTCGAGCCGCTGCGCACGCGCGCGGCGGCCCGGCACGTGCTGCACCGGGAGGAGTTCGACGAGGAGATGAGCGACCCGCGGGTCCTCAAGCTCCTCGCGCACGACGACGACGGCGCGGCCGTCGGGCTGACGACGCTCGCGACAGACCTCGCGGCGGTCCCGTGGGTGAGCCCGGAGTTCTTCGCGGCGCGCTACCCCGAGCACGCTGCGCGCGGCGCCGTCTGGTACATCGGCTTCACGCTCGCCCACCCGGGCCGTCGGGCGAGCCGGACGTTCATGGACATGATCGACGCGCTCGTCGCGCACCTCGCGGAGAACCGCGTGGTGTGCGCCTACGACGTGTCGCGGTTCAACGACGACTCGCTGCGGTTCGCGGACAACCTGCGCCGCCACCTCGAGCGGACGCAGGACGTCGAGGTCGAGACCGTCGACCAGCAGACGTACTACGCGACGACGTTCCGCTGACCGGCGCGCCGACCCTGTGCCGGGGCGGTCCGCACCGCCCCGGCACGGCCGTCAGCTGCCGACGTGCGCCGCGTACTGGTCGGCGGTGAGCAGGTCGCCCGTGTCGACGACGTCGACCTTGAACAGCCAGCCGTCGGTGTACGGGTCCGAGTTCACGACGGCCGGGTCGTCGACCGCCGCCTGGTTCACCTCGACGATCGTGCCCGTCACGGGCGAGAAGAGCTCCGACACGGACTTGGTCGACTCGACCTCGCCGATGACGCTCCCGGCGGTCACCTCGGCGCCCACCTCGGGCAGCTCCAGGTAGACGATGTCGCCGAGGGCCTCGGCGGCCGTCGCGGTGATCCCGACGACGGCGGGCGTCGAGCCGTCGATCCACTCGTGCTCGGCCGTGTACTGCAGGTGCGCCGGGAACTGGGCCTCGGTCATGGGGTTCTCCTTCGGGACGACGGGGCGGTCAGGACTGCTGGGGACGACGGTAGAACGGGAGCGGCACGACGACCACGGGCTCGGCCCGGCCGCGCACGTCGACGGCGAGCTCGGTGCCCTCCGCCGACAGCTCGGGCGTGACGTACGCGAGGGCGATCGGGTGGCCGAGCGTCGGGGACGGCGCGCCGGACGTCACCGTGCCCACGCGGCGCGCGGACTCCCCCACCGCTCCCCCGGCGTCGACGCCGTCGCCCGGCAGCACGACGGCGTAGCCCGCCCGCGCGGGCCGCCGCCCCAGGCCCCGGAGCCCGACGAGCACGCGCGCGGGCGGCGACTCCCGGCGCGCGGCGAGCGCGGCGCGGCCGACGAACTCGAGCGGCGCGCCGTCGGCGTCGACCTTGTCGAGCTTCACGACGCGCCCGAGCCCGGCCTCGTACGGCGTGGTCGTGGTGTCGAGCTCGTGCCCGTACAGCGGCATCCCGGCCTCCAGGCGCAGCGAGTCGCGCGCGGACAGGCCCGCCGGGACCAGGCCGAGCGGCGCCCCCGCGGCGAGCACGGTGCGCCACAGGTCGGCGGCGCGGTCCGCAGGCACGAACAGCTCGAACCCGTCCTCCCCCGTGTACCCGGTGCGGGCCACGAGCGCGTCGACCGGGCCGTCGTCGGTCCGCAGCACGAGCGGCGCGGCCGCGTAGTACCGGAGGCCGCGCACGGTCTCGGCGGCGACCGGGTCGGCCGGGTCCGTGAGGCCCGCGACGATCTCCTCCGCACGCGGCCCCTGGACCGCGACGAGCGCCGTGCCCGCGCCCTGGTCGGTGACCGTCGCGTCGAAGCCCGCGGCGCGCTCCACGAGCTCGCGCGCGACGAGGTCCGCGTTCCCCGCGTTCGCGACCACGAGGAACCGCTCGTCCGCGAGGCGGTAGACGACGAGGTCGTCGAGGACCGCGCCGTCCTCCTGGCAGATCATCGTGTAGCGCGCCCGGCCCGGCGCGACCGCGGAGAGGTTCCCGACGAGCGCGTGGTCCAGCGCGGCCGCGGCCTGCGGTCCCGCGACCTCGATCTCGCCCATGTGGGAGAGGTCGAACAGGCCGGCCGCCTCGCGGACGGCGCGGTGCTCCGCGAGGTCGGACGTGTACCGCAGCGGCATGAGCCACCCGCCGAAGCTCGTGAGGTTCGCGCCGAGCGCGACGTGCTCGTCGTGCAGCGGGCTGCGGCGCTCCGCGCTCTCGGTCGTCCCGGTCTGCTGCTCGGTCATGCGAGGTCTCCCGTCACGTAGGACTCCAGGGGCGGGCACGAGCACACGAGGTTGCGGTCGCCCCGCGCACCGTCGATGCGGCGCACCGGCGGCCAGTACTTCCCGGCGCGCAGGCTCGCGACCGGGTAGGCCGCGAGCTCGCGCGAGTAGGGCTTGGCCCAGTCCTCCGCCACGAGCGCCGCCGCGGTGTGCGGCGCGCCGCGCAGCGGCGACTCCTCGACCGCCCAGCGGCCCGACGCGACCGCGTCGATCTCGCCGCGGATGGCGACGAGCGCGTCGACGAACCGGTCGAGCTCCGCGAGGTCCTCGCTCTCCGTCGGCTCCACCATGAGCGTGCCTGCCACGGGGAACGAGAGCGTCGGCGCGTGGAACCCGTAGTCCATGAGCCGCTTCGCCACGTCCTCCGCCGTCACACCCGTCTCCGCGGTGATCGGGCGCAGGTCGAGGATGCACTCGTGCGCGACGAGGCCGTTCGGGCCCGTGTACAGCACCGGGTAGTGGTCGGCGAGCCGGCTCGCGACGTAGTTCGCGGTGAGCACCGCGGTCTTCGTCGCCTCCGTCAGCCCGTCCGGGCCCATGAGGGCGACGTACGCGTACGAGATCGGCAGGATCCCGGCCGAGCCGTACCGCGTCGCCGAGACGGGCGTCGCGGCGGACGCGCCCGGCGCCAGCGGGTCGCCCGGGAGGAACGGCACGAGGTGCTCGCCGACCGCGACCGGTCCGACCCCGGGCCCTCCCCCGCCGTGCGGGATGCAGAACGTCTTGTGCAGGTTCAGGTGCGAGACGTCGCCGCCGAACTCCCCCGGGCGCGCGAGCCCGACGAGCGCGTTGAGGTTCGCCCCGTCGATGTACACCTGGCCACCTGCCTCGTGTACGAGGTCGCAGACCTCACGGACGTGCTCCTCGAAGACCCCGTGCGTCGACGGGTAGGTGATCATGATCGCCGCGACCCGCGGCCCGTGGTCGGCCAGCTTGGCGCGCAGGTCGGCGAGGTCCACCTCGCCGCTCTCGGCGGTCCGCACGACCTCGACCCTCAGGCCCGCCAGCGCCGCCGACGCCGCGTTCGTGCCGTGCGCCGAGGCGGGGATCAGGCACACGTCACGCTCCACGTCCCCGCGAGACACGTGGTACTCGCGGATCGCCAGCAGGCCCGCGAACTCGCCCTGCGAGCCCGCGTTGGGCTGCACCGAGACGCCCGCGTAGCCCGTGATCTCCGCCAGCGCCGACTCCAGGCCGCCGATGAGCTCCTCGTAGCCGCGCGCCTGGTCGGCGGGGACGAACGGGTGCAGGTCCGCGAACCCCGGCCAGGAGATCGCCTCCATCTCCGCCGTCGCGTTGAGCTTCATCGTGCACGAGCCCAGCGGGATCATCGTGCGGTCCAGGGCGAGGTCCTTGTCCGCGAGACGGCGCAGGTAGCGCAGCATCGACGTCTCGGAGCGGTGCAGGCGGAAGATCGGGTGCTGGAGGTACGGCGTCGTGCGGGTCGCCCAGGCCGGGAGGTCGTGGCCGGATGCTGCGGCCGCAGCGCCGTCCTCGCTCCGCCCGGTCGCGGGATCGATCCCGAACGCCCGCACGACCGTGGCGAGGATCGCGGGCGTGGTGGTCTCGTCGCAGGCGATCTGTACATGGTCTGCATCGGGGTTGTACAGGTTGACGCCGGCCGTCGCGGCGGCCTCGACGACGTCGGCGGCGCGGCCCGGGACCACGGCGCGGACGGTGTCGAAGAAGGTGGCGTGCTCGACCATGACGCCGCCCGCGCGCAGGTGCTCGGCGAGGGTCGTGGCGTGGGCGTGGGTGCGCTCGGCGATCGCGCGGAGGCCGTCGGGGCCGTGGTAGACCGCGTACATCGAGGCGACGATCGCGAGGAGCGCCTGCGCCGTGCAGATGTTGCTCGTCGCCTTCTCGCGCCGGATGTGCTGCTCGCGCGTCTGGAGGGCGAGGCGGTAGGCGGTGTCGCCGTCGGCGTCGATCGAGACGCCCACGAGACGGCCGGGCAGGGACCGCTCGAGGCCCTTGCGGACCGCCATGAACGCGGCGTGCGGGCCGCCGTAGAACAGCGGGACGCCGAACCGCTGGGCGGAGCCCACCGCCACGTCGGCGCCGAGCTCGCCGGGGGAGACCAGCAGCGTCAGGGCGAGCAGATCGCTCGCCACTGTGACGAGCGCACCCGCGTCCTTGGCCTCCGCGACCACGGGCCGCCAGTCCACGACGCGACCCGACGCGCCCGACTGCTGGACGACGACGCCCACGAGGTGCGCGTCGTCGTCCACCACGGTGGGGAACGCGCCCGCCGCGCGGGCGGCGGCGAGCCCCGCCTGCAGGCCGCCTGACAGGTCCGCGACGACCACGGGCAGGCCGACGGCCTGCGCACGACCGAGCGTCACCGCGAGCGTCTGCGGGAAGAGGTCGGCGTCGAGCACCACGTAGCCGCTCTTCGCACGCGACGCGCGCCACATGAGGGCGACGGCCTCTGCGACCGCGGTCGCCTCGTCGAGCAGCGACGCGTTCGCGACGTCGAGGCCGGTGAGGTCCTCGACGACCTGCTGGAAGTTCAGCAGCGCCTCCAGGCGGCCCTGCGAGATCTCGGGCTGGTACGGCGTGTACGCCGTGTACCAGGCGGGGGACTCGAGGACGTTGCGACGGATCACCGGGGGAGTGACGGTGCCGTAGTAGCCGAGCCCGATCATCTGCGTCTTGACGACGTTCTTCGCGGCGAGCGCGCGCAGGTGGTCGAGCACCTCCGTCTCGGTGCGCGCCGCCGGCAGGTCGAGCGGGCGCTCGGTGCGGATCGTCGCGGGCACCGCGGCGTCGACCAGCGCGTCGAGCGAGGAGTAGCCGAGCTGGTCGAGCATGACCTGCACCTCGCGGCCGCGCGGGCCGAGGTGGCGCGGCGCGAACGCGCCGGAGGCGGCGTCGGGCGGCGAGGTGCGGTCGAGGGACGGCTGGGTCACGGGGACCTCCGGGGGAGGGGACGACGGCGGGTCCCTCCCCGCTCTGTCATCGGACGCACGCGTCGACCTGAGAGTTTTGCCGGTCCGCCGTGCCGCGAGGGCCGGGGCGCGCCGACTTGCACCGTCGGTGGGCCGAGGTCGCCGGGGGCCCGACGAGCGCACGACCGCTTTCCAGAGTTGCCTCGCCTCGACGGTACGTGGGCCTGAGAGATTCCCGGGGAGGACTTGCTCCTTCGGCGCCGGCGCCCGGTCCGGGGACCGTGCTGCCGAGCTCTCCCGTCGAGGTTCGGGCGGCAGTACTGCAGTTGTGCGCACGATCCTACCGGGGTCGTGCCGCCCGGGCGGGCGGGGGTCGAGACCGACGTCGGTCCCCACGTCCGCAGCAATGCCCGGGGTGGGCGTGCTCGTCCTGGGGATAAAAACTACGGACCCCTCACAATCTCCGCTACGGTCGCCCGACGTGCGACGACGCGAGCGGGGAGGGTCATGAGCGAGGACCGGCACGAGGGGCGACCACCGCTGCGGCACCGGGTACGGCGCTGGACGACGATGTGGGGCCTGCTGCGGCATGCGGGACTGCCGATCGTCGCGGCCGGCCTGGCGCTCAGCCTGCTGCTCGCGGTGCTGCCGCTCGCGACGATCGTGCTCCTGGGCCGGGTGCTGTTCCTGCTCCCGGACGTCACGTCCCGCCCCGGCGGCTGGGGCGAGCTGCTGGGCGTGCTCGGGCTGGCGGTCGCCGCGCTCGTCGTGCAGCAAGGGCTCGCGCCGTTCCAGGCGGGCGTGGTCGAGACGATCGGTCGCCGCGTCGACCAGCGCTGCATCGACCGCCTGCTCACGGCGGCGCTGTCCGACGCCCCGCTGGCCCTCCTCGACGACCCGGAGGTGCTCGACGTCGTGGCCGACGCGCGCGCCGCGTTCGCGCGCCAGTCCCGCAGCCCGGGCGACGCGGCGTCGGCGCTCGTCCCGCTCGTGGGTCGGTACGTCCAGCTCGTCGGCGCGTCGGTGCTCGTCGCGGTCGTCGTGTCACCGCTGGCCGGTGCGCTGATCCTCGCCACGGCCCTCGCGATCCGGACCGGCGTGCGCGGCACGCTCGGCCGGTTCGGCCCGGTGTGGGACTCGCTCGCGCCCCTGCGGCGCCGCCAGTCCTACCTGCGCGACCTCGCGACCACGCCGTCGATCACCAAGGAGGTCCGCCTCCTGGGCCTGCTGCCGTGGCTGCGCGGGCGCCTGCACGACGACACGATGGCGTTCCTCGAGCCGCAGTGGGCGAGCAGCCGGCGGCTCCAGCTCTGGCCGTTCGTCGGGTTCTCGGCGATCGGCCTCGTCGGGGGCGCGGCGGTGCTCGTGCTGGTCGCGCTCGACGCCGCGACGCTCGACCTCTTCGCGCTCGGCGTCGCCCTCCAGGCCGTGCTCATCCCCATGCGCTTCGGGGTGTACTTCCCGGAGTGCGACGTGCAGACCCAGTTCGGCCTGCAGTCGTTCGACGCGCTGGCCCGGTTCGAGGAGCGGCTCGCGTCGGGCGACGCACCCGAGGCGGCGGACGGCGACCGGGCCGTCCCGCGGGGGGTCATCCGCTTCGAGGACGTGTGGTTCCGTTACCGCGACGACGCCGCGTGGGTCCTGCGCGGCCTCGACGTCGAGCTCGTGCCCGGCACGTCGACGGCGATCGTCGGGCTCAACGGGGCGGGCAAGACGACGACGATCAAGCTCCTCGCGCGCCTGTACGAGCCGACCCGCGGCCGCATCACGGTGGACGGCGTCGACGTGCGCGACCTGCCGCTCGACGCGTGGCGCGCGCGCCTCGCGCTGATCTTCCAGGACTACGTGCGGCTCGAGCTCCCGGCGGCGGACAACGTCGCGCTCGGCGCGCCCGCGCTGCGCGACGACGACGCCCGGCTGCGCGAGGCCGTCGCCGCGGCCGGGGCGGACGCCGTCGTGGCAGGGCTCGGCGACGGCCTCGGCACCGTGCTCTCCGGCGGGTACGCCGGCGGGCGGGACCTGTCCGGCGGGCAGTGGCAGCGGATCGCCCTGGCCCGAGCCCTGCTCGCCGTCTCCGGCGGTGCGGACGTGCTCGTCCTCGACGAGCCGACGGCGCAGCTCGACGTCCGCGCGGAGGCCGAGTTCTTCGAGCGGTTCCTCGCGCAGGGTGCGGTCGACGCCGTCGCGGCCGGGCGCCCGGTCACGTCGGTCGTCATCTCGCACCGCTTCTCGACCGTGCGACCCGCGGACCGCATCGTCGTCGTCGCGGAGGGGCGCGTCGTCGAGCAGGGCACGCACGACGAGCTCCTCGCCCTCGACGGCCGGTACGCGGAGCTGTTCCTCCTCCAGGCGCGCCGCTTCCGCACCGACCCGCTGCCGACCCCCACCGCCGGAGGTGCCCTGTGAGGCGCGTCGTCCTCGCCGCCCGGTTCATGCTCGCCCACGGCTGGGCGACGGACCGGCGCCGCCTGCTCGTCGCGATCGTCCTCATGACGGTCGGGTACCTCTCGGCGCCGCTCGTGGGCGTGGGCCTCGGGATGTTCACCGACGCCGCGGTCGACGCGGACACGGCGCGCGCGGTGGGGCTGGCAGGCGCGCTCGCGGTGCTGCTCGTGGCCGAGCTGATGATGAGCCACTTCGCCCACCTGTCGTACTTCGAGCTCGCCGACCTCCAGCAGCTCGCGCTCGTGGACGAGGTCGCCGGGCTCACCCACGGCTCGGCGAGCCTCGCCGAGCTGGAGGACCCCGAGCGCGTGCGCCTGCTCACCTCGGTGACGGAGGGCCTCCAGCGCGTCCGGATGGCGCTGGAGGGCACGCTCCAGCTGGGCGGTATGACGCTCCAGGTCCTGGTCACCACGGTCATCCTCGGCGTGGTCGAGCCGTGGCTGCTCCTGCTCCCGCTCGCGGCGCTGCCGCCCGTGTGGCTCGCGGACCGGGCGCAGCGGCTCCTCGACCGCGCGCGCGACGACGCCGCCGACGACGTGCGCCTCTCCCGGCACCTCGTCACCGCGGGCACGACCGGCTCGTCGGCCAAGGAGATCCGGCTGTTCGGCGCGCGCGGCCTCGTCGCGGACCGCCAGCGGACCGCGTGGGACCGCACGACCGCGAGCCTGTGGAGCGCCCACCGCCGGTCGGCGCTGCTGCGCGCCGCGGGTCAGGTGTGGTTCGCGCTCGCGTACGGCGCGGCGGTCCTCGTCGTGCTGCGGGGCGCCGCGTCGGGGACGGCCGCGATCGGCCAGGTCGTGCTCGTGGTGACGCTCGCGATCCAGGTCAGCACGCAGGTCGCGGGCGCGCTCGCGCTCTTCGGCTCGCTCCAGGGCGCCGGACGGACGGTCGAGCAGCTCACCGAGCTGCGCGCCACGACCGGGACGGCGGGGCCACGGCCCGGGACCCCGGGGAGCGCTGAGGTCGGCACGACCGACGAGGCGGGGGCCGCCGTCCGGCGAGGCGAGGCGGCGCGAACGAGCGAGGCCGCGCCGGTGAGCGATGCCGCGGAGACGGACGAGGCCGCCGTGGAGCGCGCGATCCCCGCCCGGCTCGCGCACGGTCTGCGCCTGGAGGGCGTCACGTTCGCCTACCCGGGCGCGGACCGGCCCGTGCTCGACGGCGTCACGCTCGACCTGCCCGCGGGCGCCACGGTCGCGCTCGTCGGCGAGAACGGTGCGGGCAAGACGACGCTGGTGAAGCTCCTGTGCGGGCTGTACCGCCCGACGTCGGGCCGCGTCCTGGCCGACGGCGTCGACCTCGCCGCCGTCGCGCCCGACGCGTGGCAGTCCCGGGTCGCGACGCTGTTCCAGGACTTCGCACGCCTCGAGCTCACGCTGCGCGAGGACGTCGGCGTCGGCCGCGTGGCCGCGCTGCACGACGACAGCGCGCTGTGGACCGCGATCGACGAGGCCCGCGCCCGCCCGATCGTCGAGCGCTCGCCCGACGGCCTCGACCAGATCCTCGGCACGGCGTACGCGGACGGCACCCAGCTCTCCGGCGGGCAGTGGCAGACGCTCGCGCTGGCCCGCACGCTCCTGCGCGAGGACCCGCTCCTGCTCGCCCTCGACGAGCCCGCGTCCGCGCTCGACGCGACGGCGGAGCACGCGCTGTTCGAGCGGTTCACGGAGACGGCGCGCCGCGCGGGGACGACCTCGGGCGGCGTCACGCTGTTCGTCTCCCACCGCTTCTCCACGGTGCGCGACGCGGACCTCATCGTCGTGCTCGACGGCGGCCGGGTCGCCGAGCTCGGCGCCCACGACGACCTCGTCGCCGCCGGCGGGCCGTACGCGGAGATGTACGCGCTCCAGGCGCACGCCTACCGGTAGCCCGGCACGGGCGCGCGCCGCCGTGACAGGGTGGGCACGTGCACCCCGACACCGTGGCCGATCTCGTGCTCCTGCTCGTCCTCGCCGGAGCGGGTCTCCTGCTCGTCTGGTGCGCCCGCGCCACGGCCTCCGGACGGATCGGGCGCAACCAGGTCGCGGGCATCCGCACCGCGACGACGCTCGCGAGCGACGATGCCTGGCGCACCGCCCACCGCGCGGCCCGCCCGCTGAGCGAGGCGGCGGGCTGGGCGCTCGTCGCGGCCGCCCCGGTGCTCCTCCTGGTCGACGACGCCGCGGGCCTCGTCGTCGTGCTGGTCGCGACCGGTCTGGCGCTCGCGCTCACGGTGGGAGGGCTCGTCGTCGGGACGCGGGCCGTGCGCCGCGAGGTGCGTCCTCGCCGCTGACCCGGTGGCGCCTCGCGCACGGTCGGCCCCGCGAGCCCGGCCGTCGTTCAGCCCGGCGTCCCGCGCCGGGAGGAGTCGCCCGCGGGCTCCACGACGACGGAACGCACCGTCGCGAGCCGCCGGACCGCGCGCTCCAGGGCGCGCGTGCGGCGGGGGGTCGCCCTGAACGACACGATGATCCGCCCCGCCCGGCCGTCGCCGTCGACCGGCCCGGTCGCGAGCGAGTCGAAGCTCACGCCGCGCGTCGAGAAGACCCCGGTGAGCGCGGTGAGCGTGCCCGGCTGGTCGAGGCCGTGCACGGTCGCGACCCAGTCGCGCTCCGCGCCGACCGGGGCCGGCGCACGCACTGCGCCCGCCGCACCGGTCGAGTCGGGGACGACCGCCGCCCCGCCCGGCGAGCCCGCCCCGCCCTGCGAACCCGCCGCGCCCGCCGCACGGCCCGCGTCCGGCACCGCGCTCGCCGAGATCAGGCGATCGATCCCCTCGGCCGCCTGCACGAGCCGTCGCGCCTCGTCGTCGGGCAGCTCGTCGAGCAGGACGCGCGTCCACCCGCCCGGGCCGAGCACGACCGGGACGCCGAGGACGCCGCGCGACGGCACGCCGTCGGCCGGGGCGAGCCGTCCGTCGAGCTCGCCGTCGAGCGCGACCTGCCCCGCGACGACGATCTCGCGGCCGTCGAGGATCACCTCGAGGAGGTCGACGGTCGCGCTCGCGGTGCCCGCAGGGGTCTTGGCGCCGGACTGGTGCGTCATCCAGGGCCGCGTGACGAGCCGCAGGTCGGCGGGCCAGGTGTCGATGAGCTCGAACGCGGCACCCATGTCCTGGCTCGCGACGCGCGCGAGCTCGTCCTTCGCCGCGGCGATCTCGCCCGGCAGCGCGTCGAGGGTGCGGCCGCGGCGCAGCGCGGCGACGGCGCGCGCCCGCTCGTCGGCGTCGAGCCCGCTCACCCGGACGGTCGACCAGAGCGGGACGGCGTCCTCGCCGTGCTGGCCCCCGACGAACCCGCCGACGCGGTGCCGCCGCACGCCCAGCTCGACAGCGATCTCGCGCCGGAACCGCAGCGTGTCGAGCCAGGCCCCCATGCCGAGCACGCGGTGCCGCCCGAGCCGTTCCGCCATGACCGCGACGCCGAGCTCGACGGGGTTGGTCACGACGATCACGACCTCGTGCCCCGAGCCGTGCCGCGCGATCGCGTCCGCGTACTCGGCGAGCACCGCGCCGTTGGTCGCGGCGAGCGCGCGCCGGTCGGGGTCGGCGCCCGTCCGGGCCGGGGGAGTGAGGCCGGCGGCGACGACGATGACGTCGGCGGTGACGTCGTCGGGCGAGTGCGCGACGTCGAGGAGCGGCGCGTGCTCGTCGTACGCGTCGACGAGGTCGGCGCGCAGCCCGTGCACGGCCCGCCCCGACGCCCCGCCGGCCCGGCCGACGAGCTGGAGCCGCGCCGTCGGCGGGAGCACCCGCCGCTCGACGATCTGCGTGCACACCTGCCGGCCGACGTCGCCCGTCGCCCCCACCACCGCTACGTCCACCCCGGCAGGCTACGACGCCCCGCGACGACGCGGACCTCCCAGTGGCCCCCGGGATGGGGACCCCGGCGTCAGGCGAACGCGATGTCGCCCGCGGCGGCGACCATCTCGTCGAGCACGGCGGAGACCACGGGGCGCGGCTCGTGCCGGGTCGCGCGGTGGCGCGCGACGAGGCGGCGCGAGCCGAGGCCGGGCAGCCCGACGACCGTGACGCCGTCGGGCACCTCGTCCGACGCGCCGCCCTCCACGGCGAGCGCCGGGAGCATCGCGACGCCGAGCCCGGCGGCGACGAGCGAGAGCGCGACGTCGAAGTCGTAGTAGTTGTGCCGCGTGCGCAGGGTCCCGCCGAGCCCCCGGGCCAGCCGCCGGAGCGCACGGGCGGCGGCGGTGCCGGGCTCCGGTCCCAGCCAGACGGCGTCGCGCACGTCGTCGAGGCGCGCGGGCGTCGGCATGCCCGCGGGGACGACGAGCCGCCACGGCTCGTCGAGCAGGACGATCTCGCGCGTGCCGCGCGGGGCGGGGGAGTCGGCCTCGTAGTCGCGCTCGAGGAGCACGACGTCGAGCTCGCCCGCGCGCAGCAGCCGCAGCGCCTCGGTGGGCTCGCGCTCCTGCACGTCGAGCTCGATCCCCGGCGCGGTCTCGGCGAGCCTCCCGGCGACGGGTGCGACGACGGCGCGGATCGCCGTCTGGAAGGAGCCGACGGCGACGCGCCCGCTCACCTCGTCGCCGAGCGCGGCCAGCGCCTTGCGGGCCTCGACGAGCTCGGTCTCGATGCGCTCGGCGGTCTCGGCGAGCACGCGACCGGCCGGGGTGAGGGTCACGCCGCGCGGTCCACGGTCGAGCACGACGACCCCCTCCTCGGCCTCGAGCCGCTGGATCTGCTGGGAGACCGCGGACGGGGTGACGTGCAGGAGATCCGCTGCCGCGAGGATGCCTCCGCCCCGGTGCACGGCAAGGAGGAAACCAAGTCTGCGTGGGTCCGTCGCCATGTAGAGATGCTAAACGGCCGGTGCAGAATCCTTCGATTGTGCTGAACCTCGGAAGGCCTCACACTTGTCGTGGCGCCGGTCGGTTACCTCCTCCTCCTTACGGGTCGGCGCCCGAGCTTCGCACCACCCGCGCCACCAGCCATCGGCCCGGAGCGCACAGCCACCGCAGCGTCGCGGTACCCCCCCTCCACCCCTTCTTCGTCACCGGAGTACCGCTGTGCCCGTCACCCTCGACGCGATCGTCATGTTCCTCGGCTGGATCGGTGCCGCCGCCGGCGTCGTCGCCTACGCGATGGTCAGCCGTGGCCGCTGGGCGCCGTCGTCCGCCCCGTTCCAGCTGACCAACCTCACCGCCGCAGGTCTCATGGGCATGGTCGCCGCCGCGAACGGCGTGTGGCCGTCCGTCGCCGCGAACCTCGTGTGGGTCCTCATCGGCGCCCAGGCGATCGTCGTCATCGTGCGGGCGCGTCGTGCGCGCCGTCGCACGCTCGCCGAGGCCGCCGGGATCACGGCGGCCGCCTCCGCACCGGCCGCCGTGCGCGCCGACGGCGACCCCGCTCCCCAGGAGGTCGGGCTCGCGGCCTGACCGCCCCCGGCCCCGCTCAGCGCGAGGCGCCCGGCGCGGGCTCCAGGACGACGTCCACGACGACCGCGCGGTGGTCGGACAGCCCCGTGTCGACGGCCGTGGCGGGCCCGAGGGCCCGGACGGTCGGGCCGCCGGGCAGGCCGTCGGCGAGCACGTGGTCGATCTGCCGCACGGGCCGGTCGACGGGGTGCGTGAGCACGTCGGCGAGCGACGTGAACCCGGTGATCTCCGCGGGCTCGGGCGCGCGCAGGTTGAGGTCGCCCAGCAGCACGAGCGGGCGGGGGAGCGGCGCGCAGGCCCCCGTGAAGGACCGGAGCTGGTCCGCGGTGAACTCGGGTCGCGACGTCGTGTGCGCCGTCACGACGGTGAGCGGCCCCCACGGCGTGCGGACGGCGGCGGCGAGCGCGGCGCGCGGCTCGTCGGGCACCACCCGGAACGGGAGCAGGCGGGCGGCCCCCGTCGCGGCACCCGGCCGTCGCCGTCGGACGCGCGACCGCCACGGCATCCGGTCGAGCTCGAGGCGCGCCCACCGCTCGACGGGGAACCTGCTGACGAGCCCGATCCCGTACGACGCGACGCCGGGGACGCGCCGCACGCCCGACCCCGGCCGGCCCGCGCGCACCCACGCACCGGAGACGCCGCGCAGCGTGGGGGACAGGTGCCGGTGCTCGGCGCGCAGCGCCTCCGCCGCGACGGCGACGAGGTCGGCGCGGTGCGAGCGGGGCGAGTCGCGCTCGACCTCCTGGAGCGCGAGCACGTCGGCGTCGAGGTAGGCGACGGCGCGCGCGAACCGCTCGACGTCGACCGTCCCGTCGAGCGCGGCGCCGTGCAGCGTGTTGAAGGTCGCGAGACGGAGGGCGCCTTCCGGTCGCGGGGGCAGCGGTCCGTGGGTCAGGTCACGGGAGTCGTGGGGCACCGGACGATCCTCGCGCGGGCCACGGACCGTCGCGACCAGGGCGGGTTCCCCGCCCGGTACCGGGGACGCCGCAGGGGCGGCGCGCCCCGGGCCCGTCAGAGGGTGCGGCGCCAGGCGGCGATGCGCTCGACCGCCTCGGCGACCGTGCTCGGCGCCGCGGCGAACGACAGCCGGACCCAGTCCCCGCCGCGGACGCCGTCGAAGTCCGTGCCGGGGGTGAGCGCGACGCCCGCCTCGGCGAGCAGGCGCGCGCACCACGTCACGGAGTCCAGGCCGTCCCCGGACACGTCGGCGTAGACGTAGAACGCGCCGTCGGCGGGCGCGACCCGCGACCACCCGAGGTCGTCGAGCCGGGACAGCACGAGCTCGCGCGACGCCGCGTACCGCGCGACGTTCTCGGCCGCGGCGGCATACCCCTCGGGGGAGAACGCGGCGACGCCCGCGTGCTGCGCGAGCGCGGGCGGCGACAGCGCGACGTTCCCGGCGAGCGCGTCGACCGGCCCGACGAGCTCGTCCGGCAGCACGAGCCACCCGAGGCGCCACCCGGTCATCGCCCAGTACTTCGAGAACGAGTTGACGACGACCGCGCCGTCGGGCACGTACCGCGCCGCCGTCGGCAGCGCCGCGGCCGGACGCTCCGCGCCGTCGCCGTCGCCGTCGCCGTAGACGATGCCGTGGTAGATCTCGTCGCTCACGAGCCGCACGTCGTGGTCGGCGCACCACGCCGCGACGGCGTCGAGCTCGGCGGGCAGGATCATCGTCCCCGTCGGGTTCGCGGGGCTCGCGACGACGAGCCCGTCGAGGCCGCCGTCGTAGTACGCCTCCATGAGCTGCGACACCGTTGGCTGGTAGCGCGTCTCCGGGCCGCAGTCGAGCTCGACGACCTCGCAGCCCAGCGCGCGCAGGATGTTCTTGTACGCGGGGTAGCCGGGGCGGGCGAGCGCGACGCGGTCGCCGACGTCGAACGCCGCGAGGAACGCGAGGAGGAACCCGCCGGACGACCCGGTGGTCACCGCGACCCGCGCCGGGTCGATCTCGACGCCGTACCAGCGGTCGTAGTGCTCGGCGATCGCGCGCCGCAGCGCGGGGACCCCGAGCGACTCGGTGTAGCCGAGGTCGCCGTGCTCGAGCAGCTCGATCGCCCGGCGCCGCACGACGTCCGACGCCCCGGTCGACGGCTCGCCCGCGCAGAGGTTGAGGACGGACGCGCCGGCGTCGCGCAGGCGGTTCGCCTCGGCGAGGACCTCCATCACGGCGAACGGCGGCACGTGGGAGCGGCGTGAGACCTTCATCGACCCGGGCATGAGCCCATCATGCCCGGGGTCATCCGTTCGGCGGACGCCGGCCGGCCCCGCGCGGAGGTGTCGGTCGTCCGGGCGACGCGCCGCACCGCGCGCCCGGGGTCGGATGAGGCCATGACGACCGACGACGCCTGGCGCGACGGCCCCGAGGACCGGAAGGACGACCGCAGCGGCCACGGCGACCATGGCGACCGACGCGACGGCGCCGCGACCTTCCGGCCCGTGCGCGGGTGGGCCGTGCTGTGGCGGAGCGCGTTCGGGCTCCGGCACGGCGGCCACGAGTACGTCGTGGCCGTGGACTTCCTCGACTGGGACGAGCGCATCCGCCTGTACCGGGACGGCCGGCTCGTCGACGAGCAGCGCTCGCGCGCCCGCTTCGACCTCGGGGGCGCGACGCTGGAGGCGAGGATGAGCACCTACGGGATGCGGTACGTGCGCGTCGTCGACGCGGTCGGCACCGTGCACGACGTCCCGCCGCTGCCCGGGACCGCGGAGGCGTGGCGCGACCGCATGGACCGCGAGCGCCCGACGGCGAGCCGCGCCGTGGGCGTGACGGCGTGGGTCGTGCTCGCGGTCGCGCTCCTCACGCAGGTGCCGCAGCTGCTCGAGCTGGCGTCGCAGTTCACCGGCTGGACGCCGCCGTTCGTGCCGGACCTCCCGGGCCCGGTGAACACGGTCCTCACGGTCGGCGGCGTGCTGGCCGCCCTCGACCGGGCCCTGCGCCGCCGGTACCACCCGCTCCTCGACGGCTGATGTCCGCTCGTCCGGCCGGACCGGGGCTGCCTACGCTGGGCGGAGACGACGAGGGAGGTGCTCGTGTTCCGACGACGTTCCCGCACCCCGGACGACGACCCCGTCCGGCGGGCCGCGCAGTACCGGGTCGAGCGGGAGGCCGCGCGCGAGGCCGCGGAGCGGGAGGTGCCCGACGACGACCCCGCCCGCCGCGAGCCGCCGGGCGGGGCGGGCACGCACGGCGCCGTCGAGGCGCGCGACGACGACGCCCCAGTCGGGGGTCCGCGCCGTGTACGACCCGAGGACCGCGCGATGTACGTCGACATGGTGATCGACCAGGCCGTCCGCCGCGGGGAGTTCGACGACCTCCCCCTCGCGGGCAAGCCGATCCCCGGGCTCACGGGCACGCACGACCCGGACTGGTGGCTCAAGGCGGTCATCGAGCGCGAGCAGCTCACCGGTCTCGGGCCGCCGGCGATGCTCCTCAAGACCGAGGACCGCGAGCTCGACGACCGCCTCGACCGCGAGCTCGACGAGCAGGCCGTGCGCGAGATCCTCGCGGACTTCAACGCGCGCGTCGTCGACGCCCGCCGCCAGCTGCTCGGCGGGCCGCCCGTCGTGACCCCGACGCGCGACGTCGAGCACGAGGTCGCGCGCTGGCGCGCCCGCCGCGCCGACCGTTGACCACCGGACCGGCCCGACCGGACCCGACCCCGCCCGACCGGTCCGCGACCCGCCGGGCGGGCGGTCGTCGTCGGGCCCGCCTAGGGTCGGCCGCATGGCGGACTGGCAGCCCGACGTCCTGGGCGACGACTACGAGCAGCTCACGCTGCCGCTCGCGCCCGACGAGGAGGGCGACGTCGTCGCGACGCTCGTGCGGCGCCGGCGCCCCGGGCCCGACCCGTACCTCGACGTGCTGTACGTGCACGGCTGGTCCGACTACTTCTTCCAGACCGAGCTCGCCGACTTCTGGGAGGCGCACGGCGCGCGGTTCCACGCGCTCGACCTGCGCAAGTACGGCCGCAGCCTGCGGCCAGGCCAGACGCCCGGGTTCGTCGCCGACCTCGCGACGTACGACGAGGACATCGAGGCCGCGCTCGTCGCGATGGGCCACCGGGGCGACGGGCGGTCCCCGCGCGAGGTCGTGCTCATGGGCCACTCGACCGGCGGCCTCACGCTGAGCCTGTGGCTCGCGCGCCACCCCGGGCGTGCGGCGGCGCTCGTCCTCAACAGCCCGTGGCTGGAGTTCCAGACGCGCGAGGTCGGCCGTCTCCTGCTCGAGCCCGTGATCGGCGCGCGCGCCCGGCTCACGCCCACGCGCCCGCTGCCCAACGTCGACCTCGGCTTCTACACGCGCTCCGTGAGCAAGGAGTTCGACGGCGAGTGGTCCTACGACCTCGCCTGGCGCCCGCAGCACGGCTTCCGGACGACGCCCGCGTGGCTGTCCGCCGTCTTCCGCGGGCAGCAGACGGTCGCACGCGGGCTCGGGATCGGCGCCCCGGTGCTCGTGCTGCTCTCGGCCCGGAGCACGCTGCTGCCCCGCTGGTCGCCCGAGATGATGCGCACGGACACCGCGATCGACGTGGACGGCGTCGCGCAACGCTCGGTCCAGCTCGGCGACCTCGTCACGGTCGCGCGCCTCGACGGCGCCCTGCACGACGTCGTCCTCTCCGCCCGGCCCGTGCGCGCGCTCGCCTACGGGCGGGTCGCGCAGTGGGTCGGGGCATACCTGCCGCGGCCCGCGCCCGTCACCCCGCCCGTGCCCGACGCCGTCGCCCCCTCTCCCCGCGGCGCGCCGCGCGCGACGGGCGGCGTGGGCCGCGCGCTCGGCCGGCTCGGTGCCACGGTGCGTCACGCGGGACGGTCCGTCGCGCGGTCCGTGGGCACCGCCGTCGGGACGCTGCGCGGGCGGACCCGCCGCCGGTGACGCTCGACGACACCCGATGACACCTCGGGCGGCGCGCCCCGGTCCACCCGCAGGGGGAGGGCGCCGCGGCCGGGGTCGCACCGTCGGGGGATCTCCCGGGTGGCGGGGCACCGCTACCGTCGGCGACGTCGTGCGTGGCGTCGTCAGCTGAAGGAGCGGTTCGAGTGTTTCGCGAGGTCCCCGTCCTCCCCGTCGTCGTCCCGCTGGGGGCGGTGGTCCTCGGGCTGCTGCTGTGGCGCCTGCACCGGTCCGGTCGTCTCACGCTGCCGCGGGCCGCCGTCGCGCTCGCGCTCGCCGTCTACGCGGCCGGGGTCGTGGCGAACACGGTGTTCCCGATCTTCCTCGACAAGCCGGCGAGCAGCGCCGCGTGGGACGCCCACCTGGTCCTCGTGCCCCTCGTGGACTACGAGGCCGCCGACGCGGTGATGAACGTCCTCGTGTTCGTGCCGCTGGGCATGCTCCTGCCGCTCCTCCTGGCGCGGCCGTCGTGGTGGCGCGTCGTGCTCACGGCAGCGGCCTTCAGTCTCGCGATCGAGGTCACCCAGTACGTCACCTCGCACCTGCTGGGTGGCGGCCACGTCGCGGACGCCAGCGACCTGCTCTTCAACGTCGTGGGCGGCGCGCTCGGCCTCGGGCTGTTCACCGTGCTGTGCCGCGTCCCCGCGCTCGACGCGTTCTTCGACCGCTTCCGCTGGTCCACTCCGCCGCGGCCGCGCGGGTCGCGCGCCGGCGGGACGGACGCCCGTCGCGCGCGCTCAGCCGTCGAGCTCTGAGCGCACGAGGTCCACGATCCCGTCGGCCGCGGCCTCGACCTCGGCGAGGCAGTCCTCGAAGTCCTGCTGCCCGCCGTACCAGGGGTCGGCGATGTCGAGCACGTGCTCGGACCCGCCCGGCTCGACGCGCGGCGCCGCCGGGTCGAACGAGCGGTACAGGCGCACCGGCGCCGACGCGTCGAGGCGCCGCAGCGCCCGCGCGTGCTGGGCGGTCATCGCGAGCACGAGGTCGCGCGCGGCGAGGTCGCCCGCGCGCACCTGACGCGCCCGGTGCGTCCCGTCGACGACGTACCCGTGCTCGGCCAGGACGGCCCGGGCGCGGCGGTCGATCGGGTTCCCCCGCTCCTCGTCGCTGATCCCGGTCGAGTCCACCACGACGCGGTCGCCGAGCCCGGCCGCCTCGAAGCGGTCGCGCAGCACCACCTCGGCCATGGGGGAGCGGCAGATGTTGCCGGTGCAGACGGTCATGACGCGGTAGGGCCCGGGGCGGGTCTCGGCACTGGACATGGCCCCATTCTGCGCGAGGAGGGCGTTCCCCTCCCGTCCGGGGCGGTCGTCGGGCGGCCCGTGACCAGGGCGCCTACCGTGAGGAGATGATGATCGGGGCGGGGTCGGGACGGGTCGCCGTGACGGGCGCGAGCGGTCTCCTGGGGTCGAAGCTCGCGTTCCGGCTCGCCGCCGAAGGCGCGCCGCAGCGCCTCGTGGTGCGCGACGCCGCCCGCGCGCCCAGCCTGGGCGACGACCCGCTGCCGGAGTCGGACGTCGCCGTCGTCGCCGGGTACACGGACACGCGCGGCATGGTCGAGGCGTTCACCGGCGTGGACACGGTCCTGCTCGTGTCCGCGCGCGAGGACGTCGACCGCGTCGCGCAGCACCGCGCAGCCGTGGACGCGGCCGTCGCGGCGGGCGTCCACCGCATCGTCTACGTGTCGTTCGTCGGCGCCGCCCCCGACGCCGTGTTCACGTTCGCGCGCGACCACTGGCGCACCGAGGAGTACATCCGCGCGACGGGCGTGCGGCACACGTTCCTGCGCGACAACCTCTACCACCGCGGGCTCGCGCTCATGGTGGGAGACGACGGCGTGATCCGCGGCCCCGCGGGCGACGGACGCGTGGCGTCGGTGTCGCACGACGACATCGCCGACGTCGCGACCGTCGTGCTGCTCGACGCCGACGCGCACCGCCACGACGGCGTCACCTACGACGTCACGGGCCCCGAGGCGCTCACGCTCGCCGAGGTCGCTGCCGAGCTGTCGTCGGCCACGGGCCGCGACATCACGTACCACCCGGAGACCGTCGACGAGGCGTACGCGTCGCGGGACCGGTACGGGGCGCCGCGGTTCGAGGTGGACGGCTGGGTGTCGTCGTACACGGCGATCGCCGCGGGCGAGCTCGCGCACGTGAGCGACACGGTCCCGCGGCTCGTCGAGCGGCCCGCGCAGTCGTTCGCCGCGTGGCTCGACGACTACCCCGAGGAGTGGGCGCACCTGCGCCCCGCCTGACCCGCGTCGAGCGCGCGGCGTCGGCCCGCGCGTCGCCTGGTCGACCCTCGCAGGACCGACCGGGCGAGCCGGCGGCCCGTTCCCCGGCGGTTCCACGCCGTGGGCGAAAACCCCTGGCGTGGCCGCGGGAGGCGGACGTACCGTCGTCGTACACGCGAAAGGAGGTGGTCCTGGAAGTGAAGATTCTTCGGACTCGTGAGGTGGTTGCGCGCTAGTCGTCGCGCAACCGATCCAGCAACGGACCGGATGCGGTGAGCCCGTGAACCGGGCGGGGTCTCCCGAGGGGAGCCCCCGGCGGCGAGCGAGTACCACGCAACCACCGGAGCCCGCGGGTGTCGTGCCCTCGTCCAGCACGACAGGAGGAACCCTCCAGCCCGCGGGCTTCTTGCTGCCCGCACCCCGACGCTGAGTGCATGAAACAGTCGCGTCCGGGACGCCAGGACGCGACTGTTTCATGCACTCAGCGGGTGGCGGGGGCCGGTCGTGCGGTCTCGGTGGTCGAGGACTCGACGGCGGGACCGGCCGGCCCGACGGCGGCCCGGCGGCGCGGTGCCCCCATCGCCACGGCCGCGAGGGCGAACGCCGCGACGGGGACCCACAGCGCGGTGTGGAAGGCGGCGAGGCCCGCGTCCGGTCCCGTCGCGTCCCCGAGGGCGAGGACGCTGACCGCCGTCGCGGCCGAGATGCCGATCGCCGCACCGAGCTGGAACGACGTGTTGAGCACACCGCCCGCGACGCCCTGCTCGGCGTCGGTCACGCCCGTCGTCGCCGCGATGGCGATCGGCCCGTAGACCAGCGCGAACGCGACCCCGACGAGCGCCAGCGACGGGACCATGACGGCGTACGCCCAGTCGAGCCCCGACCCGAGGAACCACGCCGCGGCGAGCGTGCCGGCGACCAGGCCCCCGACGATGACGCGCGGCACCCCGAACCGCTCCACGAGGCGCGGCGTGAGGACGGGCGCCAGCACGACGTCGATCGCCATGAGGAGCATCGCGAGCCCGGTCTGGAGCGGCGTCCAGCCGCGCAGCTCCTGGAGGTACAGCGTGAGGAGCACCTGGAAGCCGTAGAACCCGCCCGCGAAGAGCACGGCCGTGACGTTCGCCCGCCCGAGCTCGACCGACCGGAAGAGCCGCAGCGGCAGCAACGGGTGCGGGGCACGTCGCTGCCGGACGACGAACCCCACCAGCAGCGCCGCGCCGCCCCCGAGCGCGGCGACCGTCCACGCGAGCCCGTCGCCCGGGTGCTCGAGGCGCACGATGCCGACGGCGAGCAGGACCATGGCGGTCGTCGCCAGGACGGCACCGAGGACGTCGAGCGCGCCGCGGACGCGCGTCGTCGTGTCACGCGGGACCGTGACCAGGGCGAGCGCGAGCAGCACGACGGCGACGAGCACCGGGGCGAAGAAGACCCACCGCCAGTGGACCGCCGCCAGCAGACCGCCGACGACGAGCCCGAGCGAGAAGCCCGCCGCCCCCGCGGCCCCGTAGACGACGAGCGCGCGGTTGCGGCGCGGCCCCTCCGCGAACGACGTCGTGATGAGCGACATCCCGGCGGGCGTGAGGAAGCCGGCCGCCACGCCCGTGACGAAGCGCGACAGGAGGAGCATCCAGCCGTCGGTCGCGAACCCGCCGAGCCCGGAGAACACGAGGAAGACGAGCAGCCAGACGACGAACATGCGGCGTCGGCCGTAGAGGTCGGCCGCGCGTCCGCCGAGGAGCATGAACCCGCCGTACCCGACGACGTAGGCGGTCACGACCCCGCCGAGCTCGCCGGTCGCGAGGCCGAGGTCGGCGCGGATGCCCGGGAGTGCGACGGAGAGCATCGCGATGTCGCTGCCCTCGAGGAAGATCGCCCCGCACAGCACGAGGAGAAGACCCCAGTCCCGGAGGCTGAACCGCGCGGCCTCCCGCGCGGCCTCGCGGCCGGCCTCCCGGATGCTCGCACCGCTGCGGCTCGTCGTCCCGTCGCCCATGGACGTCCCCTGTCGTCGTGAGCACCCTTCGGCACCCGGTTACCTCTTGATACCGAACCCATCGTGGGTCAGGATCAGGAGGCATGGAAGACGGCACATCACGCCCACCTGGTATCACCGCGGATACCGTGGCGGCGCGCCCTCGACCGGCGGGCGCGGCCGACCACGCCGCGACGGAGGAGGTGTGCGACCCGCGACCGCCGTCACGCTGGGAGAGCGACGCCGACGTCTGGCAGTGGGACGCCCGCGAGGACTGCGAGGTGCGGCAGATCCTCGACCGCATCGCCGACAAGTGGTCGCTGCTCGCCATCGCGCTGCTCGACCGGCGCGTCATGCGCTTCACCGAGCTGAAGCGCGAGATCGACGGGATCAGCCAGCGCATGCTGTCGCGCACGCTGCGTCAGCTCGAGCGCGACGGCATCGTCGAGCGCACGGTCTACCCGACCGTCCCGCCGCGCGTCGACTACGCGCTCACCGAGATGGGGCGCTCGCTCCACGCGACGACCAAGGCGCTCGTCGTCTGGACCGAGGCGCACCAGGAGCGCATCGCGGCGGCCCGCAGCGCCTACGACGAGCGCGAGGCGGAGCTCCGGGACCTGTGACCCGGTCCGCGCGGCGGGGCGGCGCGGGCGTCAGAAGGGCTTGCGCGCGACGACGAGGAAGCGCGGCGCCTCGTCGACGAACTCGTGGCCCGCGGCGAGGTGCAGGTGCAGGGCGCGCAGCGGCGCCTCGTAGCGCGCGACCGCCTCGGGCGAGAGCGATGCGAGCTCCGGCACCTGCCAGGCCATGAGCCGCAGGTACCAGAGCAGGGCGGCCAGGTCGCGGAACCGGCGCAGGCCCTCGTGCTCGCGCGCGGCGTCGACCACGAAGCCGGCCTCGCGGAGCACCTCGACCGCGGCGTCGAGCGTGACGGAGTCCGGGTCCCACGCCGGCTCGGAGCCGAGCGCGGTGCTCAGGCGCACGCCGTCGCGCGAGTCGGCCTGCTGCGTGAGGAACACGCCGCCCGGCTCCAGCACGCGGAGCACCTCGTCCGGGTCGAACTCCTCGTGCCGGTCGAGGACGACCGCGAACTGGCCGTCGAAGAACGGCAGGAGCTGCTCGTCGTCGCCCTCCACGGGCCGCACCTCGACCCCGAGGGGCTCGAGCCGCCGTCGGGCCACCGGGAGGTTGGGGGCCCAGCCCTCGGTCGCCGCGGAGCCCGCGGGGAACGGGCCGAGCGTGGAGAGGAGCTCGCCGCCGCCCGTGCCGAGGTCGAGCACCGGCCCGCGCCCGCTCGCGACGAGCTCGCGCGCGAGCGCGACGTAGTCCCACGGCAGCGGGTCCTCGACGACGCGGCCCGCCACGGGGGAGAGGTCGGACCCGACGACCGGGACCGCGCGGGCCCACGCGACGTGCTCCTCGAACGAGGCGTCCCGGGCGGGCACCGGCGCCTCGCTCGCGCGCTCGGGGGTGGCGGGGGTGTCGGGTACCGCGTCAGGCATGGGTCGATTGTCACCCGCCCGGGCGCCGGAGCCGAACGCGAGCGGTGCGCGGGCGCGGGCGCGCCGCGACCCGACGGGGAGGACTCCCCATCGCCCGCACGACGGCACGCACGGTAGCCTCCCGGTGCCCGCCTCGCGCGTCCCGGACACCGGGTGCCGGCGGGCCGGACGACCGACGAGGGGACGGGAACGACGTGAGCGGTATGTGGGGCGCGGACGTCAACGAGCTGCGGAGGCTCGCGCAGTCGCTGCGGTCCGCCTCCGACCAGCTCGTGAGCACGACGTCCGAGGTCAGCGGCCTCGTGGAGGCGGCGGGCCGCTGGCAGGGCGGCGACGCCGACCAGTTCCGCAGCGAGTGGACCGGCACGTCCGTCGCGCTGCTGCGCGGCGTGAGCCAGACGCTCTCCGAGGCGTCGCAGGCCGTCCTGCGCCACGCCGACCAGCAGTTCGCGACGAGCACCGAGGGCGGGTCCATCCCGTCCCCGGGCGTCCCCGGGCCCGGCGTGCCGACCGGCCCCGGCGGCGGCCCTCCCGGCGCGGGCGACCCGCTCGACGGCTCGATCTGGGACGTCGGCGACACCGCGCTGTCCGCGTGGGGCGCCGGGAGCGGCGCGTGGATCGCGTACCGCACCTTCCTCGCCGCGCGCGGCTTCCTCGACGCGAGCCGGCTCGCGGCGCTGTCGCCCGCGGCGGCGAGCGCCCTGCAGCTCACGCGCGGGATGGCGGTCGGGGACGCGCTGAGCGTGCTCGGGCGGGCCACGACGTTCTCCCGGTTCATGGGCTTCGCGGGCGGCGCGGCCGGCGTGGTCGGCGGCATCAACCAGATCGTCAACACCCAGTACGACGGCGTGCGCGGCGGCGTCGACCGGGGCATGGGCGTCCTGTCCGTGATCGGCGGCGCGGGCACCATGGCGATCGCAGCGGGGCTCCTCACCAACCCGGTCGGCATCGCGGTCGTCGCGGGCGCGGCGGCGGTCGCGGGCGTCTGGGCGCTCGGCAACCTCGTCTACGACAACTGGGACTCGATCACGGGGTTCTTCTCGGACCCGGGCCCGTACCTCGCGGACGGCTGGAACGACGTCACGAGCTTCGTCGGGGACGCGGCCGATACCATCGGCGACGTCGCGTCCGACGTCGGTGACGCGATCGGCGACGGGCTCTCCGCCGCCGGCGACTTCATCGGAGGCCTCTTCTCGTGACCCAGCAGCCGACCATGCAGTGGTCCGCGGCCGACATCGCGGCCGCCGAGCAGACGCTCGCGCGCACGGCGCCCGGTGAGGTGACGCACGTCGTCACGCTCACGGACGAGGAGGTCGCGATCCTCGACGGGCTCCAGAACCCGCAGCTCGTCCCGCTGCCCTGGCTCGACGCGCAGGAGGGCGCGGACCGCACGCTCGTGGGGCGCGTAGCCCTGCGGTCGCTGCTCGCGCGGGGTCTCGTGGTGCCGTCCGACGAGGAGCGCCCGCGCGGGCCGGGCGGCGAGCCGCAGGTCGGGATCGACGCGGTCCCCGAGGTGACGGGCCCGCTCGTGCTGCGGCGTACGGCGTCGGCCATCCTCTCCGCGGACCGCACGACGGCGCTCGGCAAGCACTGGGTGTACGTCTACCTGCACGACGAGGACCGGGTGCTCGAGGAGGAGGTCGGGCCGAGCGGCCACCACTCCTTCAGCGTCTACCCGCTCGCCGAGCTCGCGGGGCGCCTCGCGGTGTTCCTCGACCCCGCGGCGAAGGCCGTGCTCGACGGCCGCGCCCGCACCTTCACGACCGAGCAGTTCGCCGCGGAGGCCCGCACGTCGCCCGAGCTCTCCGGAGCGGTCGCCGTCACGGTGCTCGGCGCGGTGCGCGCGGGCTCGGACACCCTCGTCCGGGTGAGCGTCTACGCGACGCCGGACGGCGTGTACGTCGTGCGCGGCGGCGAGCACGACGCCGACGGCGCGCCCGTCACGCTCGAGCTGTCGGAGGTCGGGCCAGCGACGCTGCGCCGCCTCCCCGCCGAGCTGCTCGGCCGATGACGGCCGCGCCGACCGGCGACCGCGCGACGCGCAAGGTGCGCCACTGGGCCGACGCGTCGCGCCTCGGCCGCCTGCGGCACGTCGAGGCCGCGACGCCGAACGGCCCCGCGTGGGCCGTGGTCCTCGTGCTCGTGCTGCTCGCGCCGGTGGCCAGCCTCGCCGACGGCGAGGTCGTCGCCGCGGCCGTCCTGCTCGTGGCCGTCGCCGCCGTGCTCGGCGTCCTGCTGTGGTTCCTGGGCTCGGAGAAGCTGCTCGTGCTCGACGGCGGCATCGTCGTGGGCTCGTTCGCACCGTTCCTGCGCCCGACGGTCATCCCGTGGTCGGGGATCGACCCCCGCACGGTGTCCGCCGTCGTGGGCAACCAGCGCACGATCGGGCTCCTCATGGCCGACCGCGGCGTGAGCGGCGCGTCCCGCACGGTGCTCTGGTCGCGCCGGCCGGTCACGTTCCTGGCGGTGTCGCCGGTCGTCGCGCGGCACGCGTGGGCGCAGGGCCAGCCCGTCGACCTCGCGACCGCCCCCGGCTTCGACCTGTGGGTCTTCTCGACGCGGCGGCCGTCCCGGCAGGCGCCCCTGGTGCACGCGCTCGCCGCCGCGATGCACGACGCGCGGGTCCCCGGCGCCGACGCGGTCCTCCCGCACGCGCTCCCGCCGCGGCGGCTGCGCTCGACCGCCGAGGACGCCGACCACCTGGGCATCCCCGAGCGGTTCCGCCGCCCGCAGCTCCGGCGCGTCTGAATCCTCGCTCCTGCCCGGTCGCGGGCCGGGCGCGGTCAGGCGGAGGCGGGCCCGAAGGCCGCGGCGAGGGGCGCCGTCGGGCCGTCGCCGGCCGTGCTCGCGCCGCCCAGCGCACCGACCTGGAGCACCATCCACGGGCTGAACGCCCACGGCGTGGCGGCGACCCCGCGCGCGACGTCCCGCGGGTCCGCCCAGGCGAGCTCCATCACCTCGTCGGGGTTCGCCTCGACCGGGCCCGCAGCACGGGCGGCGTAGACGGGGCAGATCTCGTTCTCCACGACGCCCGACGCGTCGACGGCCCGGTAGCGGAACCCGGGGACGGCGACCTCCAGGTCCGCGATCTCGAGCCCGAGCTCGTGCCGCGCGTGGCGGAGGATCGACTCCTCGGTGGACTCCGTCCAGCGCGGGTGCCCGCAGAACGAGTTGGTCCACACGCCGGGCCACGTGCGCTTCGCGAGGGCGCGCCGCGTGAGGAGCAGGCGGCCCGCGTCGTCGAGCACGTAGCAGGAGAAGGCGAGGTGCAGGGGCGTCTCGGTCGTGTGGACCGCGGCGCGCTCGAAGGTGCCGGTCCGGCGACCCTGGTCGTCGACGGTGACGACGTGGTCGGCGGCGACGGGGACGTGCGAGGTCATGCGGCCACTCTCGCACACGCCGCTCGCGGACCGGCAACCCCCTCCGGCACCGACGGTGAGCGGGGTCACTCCAGCGGGTTCGTGGACGATCTTGCCGGACCCTCCGGGGCGTGAATTAAGGTGAGGGTAACCTCACTCGTGTTGACCCGCCGGGCCGAGCGCCCCCGAGCAGATCCGAGCACCATGACCTCGCCCGCGACCGCCGCCACGACGGCCGACGTCCCCGGCGGCACGGCACCGGCCGACCCCGCCGACCGCCCGGCCGGGGTCGCCCGCACGAACGCGGGGCGCAGCCTCGGGCTCGTCGTCGCCCTCGCGGTCCTCGTGCTCGCGGTCGTGCTGAGCCTCGTCGTCGGCTCGAAGCCGGTCCCGCTCGGCACGGTCTGGGACGCCCTCACCGGCTACGACGGCTCGGGCGACCACGTGATCATCCGCGACCTGCGCCTCCCGCGAACGATCGTCGGGCTGCTCGTCGGCACCGCGCTCGGCGTCTCGGGCGCCCTCATCCAGGCCATGACGCGCAACCCCCTGGCCGACCCGGGCATCCTCGGGGTCAACGCGGGCGCCGCGTTCGCCGTCGTGCTCGCCGTCGCGTTCCTCGGGCTCACCGACATCGGGTCGTTCATCTGGTTCGCGTTCGCGGGCGCCGTCGTCGCGACCGTCGCGGTGTACGCCATCGGGTCGCAGGGCCGCGGGGGAGCGACGCCCGTGCGGCTCACCCTCGCGGGCGTCGCGCTGGGCGCGGTGCTCGGCGGCGTCTCGCAGGGCATCACCCTGCTCGACCCGGCGGCGTTCGACCGCATGCGCTTCTGGGGCGCCGGCTCGCTCGCGGGCCGCACGATGGAGATGGCGGGGACGATCGCCCCGTTCGTCGTGATCGGGCTCGTCATCGCGCTCGTCGTCGCGCGCCCGCTCAACACCGTCGCGCTCGGCGACGACCTCGCGAGCTCGCTCGGGGCGCACGTCGGGCGCACGCGCGTGCTCGTCGGCGTCGCCGTCATGCTCCTGTGCGGCGCGGCGACGGCCGCGGCCGGGCCCATCGCGTTCGTCGGCCTCATGGTGCCGCACGTCGCGCGGTGGACGGTCGGCCCGGACCAGCGCTGGATCCTCCCGTACTCGGCGGTGCTCGCGCCCGTCCTGCTGCTCGTGTCCGACGTCGTCGGCCGGGTCGTCGTCATGCCGGGCGAGCTCCAGGTCGGGATCGTCACGGCGTTCGTCGGTGCCCCGGTCCTCATCGCGCTCGTGCGCCGCTCGAAGGCGAGCGGGCTGTGAGCGCCCCGGTGCAGGACCGTCTCCCGGCCGGGGCGCCCGGTCCGGACCGGCGCGTCGACTTCGGCCGCCCGACGCGCGTCGTGCGCGGCCGGGGCGTGAGCCTGCGGCTCGACCTGCGCACGCTCGCGGTGTGCGGGGCGCTCCTGCTCGTCGCGCTGGCCGTCGGCGTGGTCGCGCTCACCACCGGCGACTACCCGCTCACCGTGCCGCAGGTGCTCCAGGCGCTCGTCGGCGCGGCCGACGGCCCGGTGCACATGGTCGTCGTCGAGTGGCGCCTCCCGCGCGCGCTCATGGCGCTCGTGCTCGGCGCGGCGCTCGGCGCGAGCGGCGCCATCTTCCAGTCGCTCACGCGCAACCCGCTCGGCAGCCCCGACGTCATCGGCTTCAACACGGGCGCGTACACCGGGGCGCTCGTCGTCATCATGCTGCTCGGCGGCGGGTACGTCGGCGTCGCGGCGGGCGCGCTCGTCGGCGGGATCGTCACCGCCGGGGTCGTGTACGTCCTCGCCTACCGGCGCGGCGTGCAGGGGTTCCGCCTCATCATCGTCGGCATCGCGGTGTCGGCGATGCTCGCGTCCGCCAACCAGTGGCTCATCGTCAAGGCCGACCTCGAGACGGCGATGGCCGCCGCCGTGTGGGGCGCGGGGTCGCTCAACGGCATGACGTGGGCGCAGGCGGTCCCCGCGTGCGTGCTCGCCGCGCTCCTGGCCCTGCCGCTCGTGTGGCTCGCCCCCCGCATGGGCCTGCTCGAGCTCGGGGACGACGCCGCGGCCGCCCTGGGCCTGCGCAGCGAGCGGGTGCGGCTCGCGCTCGTCGTCCTCGGCGTCGCGCTCACCGCGCTCGTCACCGCCGCGGCCGGGCCGATCGCGTTCGTCGCGCTCGCCGCGCCCCAGCTCGCGCGCCGCCTCACGGGCAGCGCAGGCGTGCGCATCCTGCCCGCCGCGTGCATGGGCGCGGTGCTCCTGGCCGCGAGCGACCTCGTCGCGCAGCGCGCGTTCGCCCCGACCCAGCTCCCCGTCGGCGTCGTCACCGTGAGCGTCGGCGGCGCCTACCTCGTCTGGCTCCTCGTCCGCGAGGCCCGCAAGTGACCCCGACCCCGCAGACCGGAAGGACCCCGGTGGCACCCACCCAGCTCGCGGACGCCCCGCACGACGCGGCCGCGCCCGGCACGGCCGGCCGGCCCGCGGCCCCCGCCGCCGACCGCCTGCACGCCGACGGCATCACCGTCGGCTACGACGACCGCGTTATCTCCTCGGGGCTCGACGTGACGATCCCCGACGGCTCGTTCACGGTGATCGTCGGGCCGAACGCGTGCGGCAAGTCGACGCTGCTGCGGGCGCTGTCGCGCCTGCTCAAGCCGTCGCAGGGCGAGGTCGTGCTCGACGGCCGCTCCATCTCGTCCATCCCCGCCAAGGAGGTCGCGCGCCGCCTCGGCCTCCTGCCGCAGTCGTCGATCGCGCCGGAGGGGATCACCGTCGCGGACCTCGTCGCGCGCGGGCGCTACCCGCACCAGAAGCTCCTGCGCCAGTGGTCGCGCGAGGACGAGGCGGCCGTGGTCGCCGCGCTCGCCGCGACCGGCACCACGGACCTCTCGGGCCGGCTCGTCGACGAGCTGTCCGGCGGCCAGCGCCAGCGCGTGTGGGTCGCGATGGTCCTCGCGCAGGAGACGCCCCTCCTCCTGCTCGACGAGCCGACGACGTTCCTCGACATCGCCCACCAGATCGAGCTGCTCGAGCTGTGCGCCGACCTCAACCGGGACCGCGGGCACACGCTCGTCGCCGTCCTGCACGACCTCAACCACGCGTGCCGCTACGCGACCCACCTCATCGCCATGAGGGACGGCGCGATCGTCGCCGAGGGCGCGCCGGGCGACGTCGTCACGGCCGAGCTCGTGGAGGACGTGTTCGGCCTCCCGTGCCGCATCATCGCCGACCCCGTGACGGGCACCCCGCTCGTCGTGCCCGAGGGCCGGCCCCGCCGCGCCTGACGCGGCCCCGTTCTCCCGGTCGGACCACCCCGCCCGACCGGCCCCCCACCGTCCTGCGCTCGCCCGCACCGCCTCGTCGGAGGAGCACCGCATGACCCGCACGACCCGTCCCTCGTCCACCCTGCCCGGCGCGCCCCGTGCGCGGCGCCGGCCCGCGCGCACGGTCGCGGCGGCCACTCTCGCGCTCGGTCTCACGGCCGTCGTCGCGGCGTGCTCCCCGGGCACCGACGCGGGCTCCGACGGCGCCGGGGGCGGCCAGCCGTCCGCGAGCGCCGACGGCTGGTCGTGGACGTCCTCGGGCCACGGCACGACGTACGAGCTCGACGAGGCGCCGGACCGCCTCGTCGTCGACGGCTACTCGGCCGCCGCGCTGTGGGACTACGGCGTGCGGCCCGACGGCGTGTTCGGGTACGGCTTCTCGGACACCGGGGCGCTGTCGATCGGCAACGCCCGGGTCGACGAGATGGAGGTCGTCGGCACCGACGCCGAGCTCAACCTGGAGAAGCTGCTCGCGCTCGACCCCGACCTCGTGATCGGGTTCGGCACGGAGGACGGCACGGCGTGGCGGTGGTGGGACGAGAAGATCACCGAGGAGGCGACCGCCGTCGCGCCGTTCGTCGGGATGAAGTTCTCCGGCCGCCCCGTCGTCGAGGTGATCGAGGACTACGCGTCGCTCGCGGAGGCGCTCGGCGGTGACGCGGACACCCCGGAGGTCACGGAGGCGCGCGCCGCGTTCGACGAGCGCCTCGACACCCTGCGGGCGATCGCGGCGGAGAAGCCGCTGACGATCCTGCCGCTCAACGGGGCCGAGGAGCTGTGGGTCGGGCAGCGGACCCTGGGCCAGCTCGCGCTGCTGGAGGAGCTGGGCTTCACGATCGGCGGCCCGCAGGACCAGCAGGCCTGGGCGGAGCTCAGCTGGGAGCGCGTGCCGGACTACCCGGCGGACGTCGTGCTCAGCTACACCGGCTCCGACGAGGCCATGGGGGCGAACCCCGTCTACGCGGGCCTGCCGGCGGTCCAGGCGGGGCAGGTCGTCGGCTGGGACGACAAGCGCCCGTTCACGTGGGCGAGCTACGTCGAGTGGTTCGACGAGCTCATCGCGGTGCTCGACGGCGCCGAGGTCGTCTCGGGGCCGCCCGCGTCCTGACCGTCCCACCAGTCGAGGACGACGGTCGCGTGGTACGTGAGCCAGCATGACGGTTCGCCCGCGGGCGCGTCGACCTCGAACCACACGCGGCCCGGGTGGCGCCGGCCCTGGAGCCAGGTGCCGTCCGGGCGCCGCGCGCGGCGGACGTGCTCGACCGCGTCCGCCGCGCGCGGGTCCGGCGGCGTGCCGTCGAGCAGCGACGCGGCGCGCAGGTAGACCAGCGCGTTGAGCACGCTGTAGTACCAGCGGAACGGGTAGGCGAGGCGGAACGCCCAGTCCCCGACGGGCTCGCCGGTGCCGAGCCGGCGGAACAGGCCGCGGCGGAGCAGGTACTCCTCGCCGGCGCGGCGCGCGGCGCGCAGCTCGTCCGTGGCCCCGGCGTGCTCCTGGTAGGCGAGGAGGCCCTTGAGCGCGTTGAGCGTCGAGTGGTACGACGACACGGTCGCGCCCTCGACCCACGCGCAGTTCCACCCGCCGTCGGGCAGCCGACCGTCGAGGACGGTGCGGAGCAGCCCCGACACGTCGACGCCGAGCCACGCGCCCGCGGCGAGCGTGTACCCGTTGATGCACCAGTCGACCTCGCCGCCCCAGAAGGGCAGGTCGTCGTACTCCCAGCGGCAGTGCTCGGCCAGCAGCTCGGGCGTGCGGCGCGCGCGGAGCACCTCGGGGTCGAGACCCCACTCGCGCAGCGCGACGAGCGACCAGGTGGTCGCGGTCCAGGGCTGGCCCTCCTCAGGCCTGCCCTCGGCGTCCGGCGCGGCCGCGCCGTCCCCGCCGACGTCCGCGGGGAAGTACGCGCCGCCCGCCCACTGCCCGTCGGGGTCCTGGAGCGCGAGGAGCCGGGCGCCGAAGCCCTCGGTCGCGACGCGCGCCCGCGTCGCCCGCCACACGGAGGGCGGGGCGTGCACGACGTCGCGCTCCACCTGCCAGCGCAGCGCCGGGTCGGCGTCGAGGAGCCAGCCGACGACGTCGTCGTCGACCGGCCCGCCGGACGGTCGGTCGGCCATCCCGTCACGCTACGCCCGGGGACGGCCGACCGCCGTCCGTCAGACGAAGCCGAACACGGGCGGGAACACGAGGGCGACGACCGCCGCCCACGCCGCGTAGACGGGCAGGAAGCGCGTCTGCCACGCGACGAGGTCGGCGAACGGCCGGCGCCCGCGGAGGAACGCCGTCGCGAGCACGGCCGACCACGCGAGGTGGACGAGCAGCAGGAGGTTGAGCCCGAGCGCCGCCGCCTTGTTGGGGCTCACGCCGAACTCGGCGATGCGCGTGAGCATCGCGGTGAGCGCGACGGCGTCGACGGCGAGCGCCGCGCCGACGAGGACCACCAGGAGCCCGTCGAAGAACGACCCGGGCGCGAGCGGGTCGCGTGCCGAGACGGAGTAGAGGAGCAGGCACAGGACGAGCACGAGGATCGCGTCCATGAGGATGAGCAGCTCGCGGTCGACCGCCGCGAGGTTCCCCGCCGTCGCGAGGACGACGAACGCGGCGAGGAGCATGACGAGCGTCAGCGGCGTGAACACGCGCGTGAGCACGGGCGCGATGTTCTCGACGACGTTCTGCTTGGCCTCGACGAGCCACGCGGCCACGATGAGCGCCGCCGGGACGCACAGGGTGAGGATCCAGCTGTCGAGGTAGGGCTCGAGGTCGACGCCGGCGAGCGAGAAGACCCCGATCGTCAGGCCGAGCAGCACCCCGCCCCCGAGCGCGATGAGCGTGTAGTACACGGCGAGCTCGCCCGTGAACCGCACGAAGTCCATGCGGCGGGCGTCCGAGCGCCACCGCCCGCCCACGTAGGCGAGCCCGACGACGGACCACAGCGTCACCGGGGCGGCGAGCGCCGCGAGGACGAACGTCGCGTCCGTGGGCGCGAACGGGTACACGTTGAGGACGACGCCCAGCACGACGAACGGCACGACGAGCGCGCCGACGACACGCAGCGTGACCTGGCGCTTCCACGCGAGGTAGGCCGTGAGGAACGGCAGCACGAGCAGCCCGACGTTGAGCCCGACCGTCTCCCAGGGCAGGAGCACGGTCGCGACCTTGACCGTGGCGCCCACCGCGACGGCGAGCCCGAGCACGACCGCGAGCTCGCGCCACGAGCGGGTGCGGCCGGGCTGCTGGCCCACGAGGACGAGCTGCTTCCACAGGCGCTCGGAGTGCTCCTGCGCGAACTCGCGCGACAGGTCGTCGAGCGTGCCCATGCGCTTGACGGCGACGAGGAAGGCCTCGTCGTCGTCGAGGCCCGTCGCGCGCAGATCCTCGACCCGCTCGCGGAGGTGGTCCTCCATCTCGTCGACGTCCGCGGCGGAGATCGCCTCCCGGCGCCGGACGTACCCGCGCCACTGGTCGATCTGCGCCTCGAGCGCGGCGTGCGGGCCGGGGCTCGCGGCGCCGGCCGGCGCGGTCGCGGCGCCCATCAGGCCCACCCCTCCGCGACGTGCGGCGGGCTCTGCAGCCCGTCCTGGGCGGAGCGCCACACCTGCTGGAGCGCGTGCGCGACGACGTCCCACTGGGCCTGGCGCTCGACGAGCGCCTCGCGCCCCGCGGCCGTGATCGCGTAGTGCTTGCGGCGACGGCCGACGTCGGACGTGCCCCACGACGCCTCGACAAGGCCGAGGCGCTCCAGCCGGTGCAGCAGCGGGTAGAGCATGCCGTCGGTCCACTGCATCCGGCCGCCCGAGAGCTCGTCCACGCGCTTGAGGATCGCGTAGCCGTAGGACTCGCCGTCGGCGAGGATCCCGAGCACGAGCGGGGTGGCCGACGCGGCCACGAGGTCCTTGTCGATACGCATAACGCTCCTATGCCTAGTTGTTCTAGGGGTAACGACCCTAGCAGACCTAGGGTTGCCATCGGCAGGCGTGCCCGGCGCTACCGTGGCGCGATGGACGCCGCGACGCACGCCCGCCTCGTGCGAGCCCACCTCGACGCCGCGACGCCGGAGGCCGTGCGCCGCCTGCGCGCCGTCGTCGACGCGCTCCCGGACCGCGCGGAGGAGATCGTCGTCACGGTCTTCCCCGACCAGGACGGCGAGGGCACGTTCGACGTCGTCGTGTCGCTCGACGGCCCCGACGCCGCCGTGCTCGACCGCGCGATCGCGCCGCACCGCACGCTGTTCGAGGTCGTGCACGGCGAGGACGGCCCCGTCCCGGACGTGCCGCTCGTCGCACCCGGCCGCGAGCCGTACGACGCGCGCGACGTCGTCGTCGACGCCGCCGCCGACTGGGTCGTGGAGGTGTGGGACGCCGCAGCGCGCGGCAGGTCGCGCGTGCCGGGCGTGGTGGACGGGCACGACGGCCACGGCACCTCCGTGCCGCGCGCGCTCGCGCCATAAGCGCGGGAGCCAGGCCACGCGTGGTCGCCGGGGGCGAAACCCGGAGGCGCCGCCCGGAGGAAGAGCACGGGCCGGGAATGCGAAAGTCCCGGTCAGGGACGACCTGACCGGGACCTCGTCACGTGCGCGAGGGGGGAGTTGAACCCCCACGCCCTTTCGGGCACACGGACCTGAACCGTGCGCGTCTGCCTATTCCGCCACTCGCGCGTGCCGCAGAAGACTAGCACGGCGCGGGCGACCGACCGGCACCGCGCCGTCCTGCGTGACGCCCGCCACCCGGACGCACCGCGGCGTGGCCCCGTCGCCGACCACGACCTTCGTCGCCCTCGAGCACGTCGTCGCTCCCGGGAAGAGCGGCGAGACGACGGCAACCTCGTGCTCGGCGGGGGAGCGGACGCCCGACGTTCACACGCTCCGCCACGAAAGCGCCACATCCGTCCGGTAATCGTCCGACGAAACGGGCCTGCTGGTCCGACGCGATCGATACGATCTAGGTAGTCTGCCCGGACGCGGGTGCGCGGGGGGCCACCAGGGAAGGGTGCCGGCAGAGCAGACGAGATCCGCGCGGCGTGGGCCGCGGCACGAGCGAGCACGAGGGAGGAGGTGGCATGGGAGTCCTGGACCGCTTCGAGAAGGGCGTCGAGCGCGTCGTGAACAACGCCTTCGCCAAGGTGGGACGCAGCGAGGTCAAGCCCGTCGAGCTCGCGAGCGCGCTGCGGCGCGAGGTCGACGACCGCGCCGCCGTCGTCGACCGCGAGCGCACGGTCGTGCCCAACGAGTTCACCATCGAGCTGTCGGTGGACGACTTCGGCCAGGTCGAGGGGTGGGGCGCGGAGACGCTCGCCGACGAGCTGGCCTCGAACGTCACCCAGTACGCCGCGTCGCAGCACTACGCGTTCGTCGGGCCCGTGAGCGTGAGCTTCGAGCAGAACGACACGCTCGACGTCGGCCGCTTCCAGCTCCGCTCGGCGAGCGTGCGCGGCAACGTCGCCCCCGCCACGACGGCGTCCCCGAGCACGCGCCACCCGCTCGTCGACATCGACGGGCAGCGCTACCTGCTCACCGGCCCGGTCACGGTGATCGGCCGCGGCTCGGAAGCCGACATCGTCGTCGACGACCCGGGCGTCTCGCGGCGCCACCTGGAGATCCGCGTGACCCCGGAGGGTGTGATCGCGACCGACCTCGGCTCCACGAACGGGCTGTTCGTCGAGGGCCACCAGGTGCCCGCCGCGACGCTGCTCGACGGGAACTCCCTGACGATCGGCCGGACCCGCATCATGTTCTGGACCGGCGCGTCCGACAACGAGGAGTGGTGATCCGGCCCGCATGACCGATCTCACGTTCACCCTGCTCCGGCTGGGCTACCTGGTGCTGCTCTGGGTGTTCGTGCTCTCCGCGATCGGGGTGCTGCGTCGGGACCTGTACGGCACGAAGATCACGCCGCGCCGCGGCAAGAAGGGCGCCCCCGCCCCGGCCGCCCGCCCGACGTCGGGCCCCACCCCCGCCGCCCCGGAGCCGTCGCGGCCCGCCGCGCCCGCGGGCCCGTCGCGGCTCGTCGTCACCGCCGGCCCGCTGACCGGGACGACGATCCCGCTCACGACGTCGTCGATCCTCATCGGCCGCGCGCCGAGCTGCACGCTCGTCCTCGACGACGACTACTCGTCGTCGCGCCACGCCCGCATCTTCCCGCAGCACGGGTCCTGGTTCGTCGAGGACCTGGGCTCCACGAACGGCACCTACGTCGAGGACCAGCGGATCGCCCAGGTCACCCCCCTGGGCCTGGGGACGCGGGTGCGGATCGGTCAGTCCGTCGTCGAGCTGCAGAGGTAGCCCGCAGTGAACATCGCCCTGCGCTACGCCGCGCGCTCCGACGTCGGGCTCGTGCGCTCCAACAACCAGGACTCCGGCTACGCGGGCCCGCACCTGCTCGTCGTCGCGGACGGCATGGGCGGACACGCGGGGGGCGACGTCGCGTCCTCCATCGCGATCGCCGCGCTCGCCCCGCTCGACGGCGAGTCGCACGGCCCGGACGACGCGCTGGCCGAGCTCGAGCGCTCGATCGACCACGCCCGCCAGGACCTCGTGGACCGCAGCGTGACCGACCCGGAGCTGGTCGGCATGGGCACCACCGTCACCGCGATCCTGCGCGCCGGCAACAAGCTCGCCATGGCGCACCTCGGCGACTCGCGCGCCTACCTGCTGCGCGACGGCGAGCTCAACCAGGTCACGACCGACCACACGTTCGTCCAGCACCTCGTCGACACGGGGCGCATCTCGGCGGACGAGGCGGAGACCCACCCCCAGCGCAACGTCGTCATGCGCGTGCTGGGCGACTTCGACATCGACCTCACGCCGGACATGTCCGTGCGCGAGGCGAAGCCGGGCGACCGCTGGCTCCTGTGCTCGGACGGCCTGTCCGGGTTCGTCAGCCAGGAGACCATCGCGCAGACGCTCGCCGACACGGACGACGTCGACGCGTGCGCCGACCACCTGCTCCAGCTCGCGCTGCGCGCGGGCAGCACGGACAACGTGACGGTCGTCGTCGCGGACGTCGTGGACGTCGACGCCCTGCCCGACGGCGGGGCCCCCGGCACGGGCGCGCAGGTCGTCGGGTCCGCGGCGATCGACCGCGACGCCCCGACGTCGGCCGCGGACGGCCCGGCGGCCCGCGCGGCCGCGCTCATGGCGAGCACGAAGGCGACCGCCCCGGCCGAGGACCCGGACGCCGACGCGGCGGACGAGGACGGCGCGGAGGGTCGCACCACCCCCGAGGGCTCCGGCGACGACGAGGACGACGTGCGTCCCGGTCGCGCGCCCCGGCGCTGGGTCACCGTGGTCGCCATCCTTCTCGTGGTCGCGGGCCTGGGCGTCGCGGGCTGGGCGGGCTACCGCTGGACGCAGTCGCAGTACTACGTGGGCGTCGCCGACGGCCAGGTCGCGGTGTTCCGCGGCATCCCCGAGAACGCGGGCCCGGTCACGCTGTCGACCCCGATCGAGCTCACCGGGACGCGCGTCGACGACCTGCCGGGCTACGTCGTCGACCGCCTGGAGACCACGATCCCCGCGGAGTCGCTCGAGGACGCCCGCGCCCGCGCCGAGCGGCTGGTGGCCGAGGCCGCGGAGGACACCACCGAGACCCCCGCGACCGACGGCTCGACGGACGGGACCACGGGCGGGACCCCCGACGACGCGACGACGGGGACCCCGGAGGCCGACGCGCCGGCCGTGACCCCCGCGCCCACCGACGGCGCCGGCTCGGGGGCCTGATGGCCACGGTGGAGACCACCGAGGTGCGCCCCGGCCGGGGCGCGGAGCTCGGTCTGCTCGTCCTCGCGCTCGCGCTGGGCATCGGGGCGTACGCGCTCGTGGGTCTGCAGCTCACGGGCGAGCTCCCGGGCCGCTTCTACGTGTACAGCATCGGCACGGTGGTGCTCGCGGGCGCCGCGCACGTGCTGCTGCGGTTCAAGGCGCCGTACGCGGACCCGGTGATCCTGCCGATCGCCGTCGCGCTCAACGGCATCGGCCTCGCCATGATCTTCCGCCTCGACCTGGGCTCGCAGGTCACGGGCGGCGAGCAGGACCTCGCGCCCCGCCAGCTCCAGTGGACCGCGCTGGGCATCCTCTGCGCGTTCGCCGTCGTCTGGTTCCTGCGCGACCACCGCACCCTGCGCCGCTACACGTACACCGCGATGATCGCGGGCATCGTGCTCGTCGCGCTACCGCTCGTCCCGGGCCTGGGCACCCGCATCAACGGCGCCCAGATCTGGATCAACCTGTTCGGCTTCTCGCTCCAGCCGGCCGAGTTCGCGAAGGTCGCGTTCGCGATCTTCTTCGCGGGGTACCTCGTGACGAACCGCGACACGCTCGCGCTCGCCGGCCCCCGTGTGCTCGGCCTCCAGCTCCCCCGCCTGCGCGACCTCGGGCCGATCATCATCGTCTGGCTCGTCTCGCTCGCGATCCTCGTGTTCGAGCGCGACCTCGGGACCTCGCTCCTGTTCTTCGGCCTGTTCGTCGCGATGCTCTACATCGCGACCGAGCGCGTGAGCTGGGTCGTCATCGGTCTGCTCCTCATCGCGGTCGGCGCGGTGCTCGCGGCGTCGACGTTCGGGCACGTGCAGGCGCGCATCGACGTGTGGCTGCACCCGTTCGACCCGGAGATCTTCGGCCGCAGCCCGGGTGGCTCGGGCCAGCTCGTGGGCGGCCTGTTCTCGCTCGGCAACGGCGGCCTCTTCGGCACGGGCTGGGGCGCCGGCTACCCCCGCACGGTCCCGTACGCGTTCTCCGACTTCATCTACGCGTCGCTCGGCGAGGAGCTCGGGCTCACGGGTCTCATCGGCATCCTGCTCGCGTACCTCGTCCTCGTGGAGCGCGGCCTGCGCACCGCGATCGGCGTGCGCGACGGGTTCGGCAAGCTGCTCGCGGGCGGCCTCGCGTTCGTCATGGCGTGGCAGCTCTTCGTCGTGGTCGGCGGGATCACGCGGATCATCCCGCTCACGGGCCTGACCATGCCGTTCGTCGCCCAGGGCGGGTCGTCGCTCCTCGCGAACTGGCTCGTCGTCGGGCTGCTGCTGCGCATCTCCGACGACGCGCGCCGGCCCTCCTCCCTGCCCGTGCGCGGGCAGGTCGCGCCCGGCGGGGCGCGCAGCCGCACCGACTCCGACCCGGTCGCGGTCGTGGGCGGCGGCGCGGCCGTGGGCGCCCTGCCCGACGACGCCCCCACCACGGTCGGCGCGCCCGCCGTCCCCGGTCCGTCCACGGGCCCCGCGCGCGCGACGACGGGCGTCCAGCCCGCCGTCGGGCGAGCCGGGGAGGTCCCCGACCACCCGGACGACCTGCGGACCGAGGTCGTGCAGCGCCCGGACGCAGGCGCCGAGACCGACCGTGACCCCTGGGGAGGAGCCCGGTGAACGTCCCCCTGCGTCGCGTCGCGACCGTCGTCCTCGTGATGTTCCTCGCGCTCATGGTGTCGACGACGTACATCCAGTTCGTCCAGGCCGACTCGCTCAACAACGACTCGCGCAACGCCCGCACGATCTACCGCGAGTACAACAAGTTCCGCGGCCCGATCGTCGTCGCGGGCGACGCCATCGCGTCCTCGACGCCGGTGGACGACGCGTTCGGCTTCCAGCGCCAGTACTCGAACGGCCCGCTCTACGCACCCGTCTCCGGCTTCCTGTCGCTCACCAACGGGCGCACGGAGATCGAGGACAAGGAGAACGACTACCTCAACGGCGAGGCGAGCTCGCTGTGGCTCGACCGCCTGAGCGCTCTCTTCACGGGGCAGCAGCCGCAGGGCGCGTCCGTCGAGCTGACGATCGACCCCGCGGCCCAGCAGGCCGCGTGGGACGCGCTGGGTGACCAGCGCGGCGCCGTCGTCGCGATCGAGCCGAAGACGGGCCGCGTCCTCGCGCTCGTGTCGAAGCCGAGCTACGACCCGAACGAGCTCGCGACGCACGACACCGCCCTCGCGCGCCAGCGCTACCAGGAGCTGCTCAACGCCGAGGGCAACCCGATGTCGAACCGGGCCATCCGCGGCAACACGTACCCGCCGGGCTCGACGTTCAAGATCGTCACCTCCGCCGCGGCGCTCGAGAGCGGGCAGTACACGCCCGAGACCGTGATCCCGGCCCCGGACGAGCTGCCGTACCCCCAGTCGACGCAGACGATGAAGAACTTCGGCGGCACACGCTGCTCGCCCACGGGCGAGATGACCCTCGCGGACGCGCTGCGCATCTCGTGCAACACCGCGTTCGGCGACCTGGCCATGACCCTCGGCGAGGACGCGATGCGCGACCAGGCCGAGGACTTCGGCTTCGACGCCTCGCTCGAGATCCCCATGGACGTCACGCCGAGCCGCTTCCCCGCCGAGGGCACGCCGGGCGCGGACGCCGCCGGGATCGCGCGCGCCGGCATCGGCCAGGGCGAGGTCAAGGTCACGCCGCTCCAGATGGCGATGGTCGCCGCCGCGATCGCGAACGACGGCGTCCAGATGGCCCCGTACACCGTCGAGACGATCCGCAACCCCGACCTCGACGTGGTCCGGCAGTCGGAGCCGCGCCGTCTGCGCACCTCGGTCTCGCCGTCGACGGCCGAGCAGCTCACCCAGATGATGGTGGGCGTCGTGCAGAACGGCTCCGGCAAGGCGGCGCAGATCCCGGGCGTGCAGGTCGCGGGCAAGACGGGCACCGCCGAGACGGGCGGCGAGGCCGCGCCGCACGCGTGGTTCACGAGCTTCGCCCCGGCCGACGACCCGCAGGTCGCGGTCGCGGTCATCGTCGAGAACGGCGGCTCGATGGGCAACGAGGCGACGGGCGGCGCGATCGCCGCGCCGATCGCCCGCGCCGTCATGGAGGCGGTGTTGAACGGATGAAGCCGGTCCGGGGGCTGACGCTCGGCAACCGCTACCGCCTCGTGCGGCGCATCGCCGTCGGCGGCATGGGCGAGGTGTGGGTCGCGGCCGACGACGCGCTCGGCCGCGAGGTCGCGGTCAAGGTCCTGCGGAGCGAGTACGCGGGCAACGAGGACTTCCTCAACCGCCTGCGCACCGAGGCCCGCAACAGCGCGGCGCTCTCGCACCCCAACATCGCGCAGATGTACGACTACGGCGAGACGAACGGCTCCGGGTACCTCGTCATGGAGCTCGTCGTGGGCGAGCCCATGGCGGACCTGCTGGAGCGCGAGCCGGTGCTCCCGCCCGCGCGGCTCCTGCCGATCCTCGCGCAGACCGCCCGCGCGCTGCACGCCGCCCACCTGTCCGGCGTCGTGCACCGGGACGTCAAGCCCGGGAACATCCTCATCGACCGCTCCGGCACGGTGAAGATCACCGACTTCGGTGTCTCGCTCGCGGCCAACCAGGTCCCGATGACCGCGACGGGCATGGTCATGGGCACGGCCCAGTACCTCTCGCCCGAGCAGGCCGTCGGCCAGGCCGCCACCGGCGCCTCGGACATCTACGCGCTGGGCATCGTCGCGTACGAGTCCATCGCGGGGAACCGCCCGTTCACGGGGTCCACGCCGGTGGACATCGCGGTCGCGCACGTCAACGAGCCGGTGCCGCCGCTGCCCACGTCGGTCGACCCGGAGCTCGGCGAGCTCGTCATGGTCATGCTCGCCAAGGACCCGCTGGCGCGGCCCCACCCGGCCGACGCGCTCGCGCGCGTCTTCGAGGGCATCGCCGCGCGCCTCGCGAGCGACCCCTGGTCCGCCCGCACGGGGGCGCCCGCCCCCACGCGCCGCGCGCGCCGGGCCCGCCCCACCGCCGACGACGTCCCCGCGCCCGAGCCGGACCCGGCACCCGTCATCACGCCGCTCGTCATCCCGGCCGCGGTGCGCGACCCGCACGCGACGGACCCGGCGAACCCGTGGGTCGCCCCCGAGCCGCGTCGCGCCGCGCACGCCGCACAGGCGGACGTGTCGCCGTCGGCCGCGACGCCCCCCGGCCCGCCCGACGACGACGCCACCCGCGTCCGCCCGCTCGGGCGGCACGGCGGGACGGTCCCGGAGACCGCCGAGCCCGTCCCGGCGCCGCCCGCACCGGACGGCGCCGCCCCCGGCCCCGCCCTCCCGTGGGAGCGCCCCGTCCCCGCGGCCCCGGCGGACGACCCGGCCGCCCCGCGCTCGTACCCGCCGCGCCGCGAGATGCACGGCCCGACGCGCTCCTCACGACGGCCGCAGCCCACCCGCGCGGGTACGCGCCCGGCCGGCGCGCCCGGGGGTCCGGCGGGCTCGACGCGCGCCGAGCCCGTCGCCCCGGCGACCCGCGCCGAGGCCCGACGTCAGTCGCAGTCGGCACCCGTGCCCTCGCGCTCCGCGGGGCGCCGCACGTCGACCACGACGGGCCGCCGCCTGGGAGGTCTGCCCAACGGCCTGACCTGGCCGCTCGTCGCCCTCCTGGGCCTCCTGCTCGTGCTGGTGATCGCGACGATCGCCACGCTCGGGGACAGGGACGGCGACGGCGGCGACGCCGCCCCCGTGCGGGGCGCGGAGACCTCCGTCGAGGTCGCCGTGCCCGACGCCGAGACGCTCCCCGGACGGGTGACATCGTGACGACATCGTGGTGTTCCCCGCGTGGCCGCCGGGTCGCGGGTGGGATGATTGCGCCAGCTGTGCCGTGGGCGGACGCGCCCACGGCTCCGACGACACCGAAGGACGAATGAGTGGTGGACAACGCTCCCCGAGTGCTTGCCGGGCGCTACCAGGTCGGTGAGCTCATCGGCCGTGGTGGCATGGCCGAGGTGCACATCGGGCACGACAACCGCCTCGGTCGTACCGTCGCGATCAAGATCCTGCGCTCCGACCTCGCGCGCGACCCGACCTTCCTCGCGCGCTTCCGCCGCGAGGCCCAGGCAGCGGCGTCCCTCAACCACCCGGCCATCGTCGCGGTCTACGACACCGGCGAGGACGTCCACGCGGACGCCACCGGCAACTCGGTGCACGTCCCGTTCATCGTCATGGAGTACGTCGAGGGCCACACCGTGCGGGACATCCTGCGCGACGGCCAGGCCGTCCCGATCGACGAGGCGGTCGAGATCACGGCGGGCGTGCTCGCCGCGCTCGAGTACTCGCACCACGCCGGGATCGTGCACCGCGACATCAAGCCCGCGAACGTGATGATCACGCCCACGGGCGCGGTGAAGGTCATGGACTTCGGCATCGCCCGTGCCATGGCGGACTCGGCCGCGACGATGACGCAGACCCAGGCCGTCATCGGCACCGCGCAGTACCTCTCCCCGGAGCAGGCGCGCGGCGAGACGGTCGACGCGCGCTCCGACCTGTACTCGACCGGCTGCCTGCTCTACGAGCTGCTCACCGGCCGCCCGCCGTTCATCGGCGACTCGCCCGTCGCAGTGGCCTACCAGCACGTGCGCGAGGCGCCCGCGACGCCGAGCGCGATCGCTCCCGACGTGCCCGAGGTGCTCGACCGCATCACGCTCAAGGCGCTCGCGAAGGACCGCACGGCGCGCTACTCGAGCGCCGCCGAGTTCCGGGCCGACCTGGAGAACGCCGTGCGCGGCGGGTCGATCACGGCTCCGGCGCTCGGCGTCGCGGCCGCCGCCGCGGGCCTCGGCGCTGCCGCCGCGGCCGCCGACCTCCAGCCGACGATGGTCGAGTCCGCGACGCAGGTCATGACCCCGGCCGCCGCGGCGGCGAACCCCTGGGCGACCAGCGCGGCGCCCGCCGTCCCGCCGGGGGAGCAGCCACCGGGTGAGGACGAGGAGCAGCCCAAGAGCCGCAAGGGCCTCATGTGGACGCTCATCGCCGTCGGCGTGCTCGCGCTCGCCGCGATCATCACGATGATCGTCATCAACAGCCAGGGCGAGGACGAGCCGACGACCGGCACCGTCCCGACCCTGTCCGCGGGCGTCACGCCCGCGGAGGCCGAGCAGAGGATCACCGAGGCGGGCTTCGAGTACGCGCAGGCGATCGACCAGGACTCCACGGAGCCCGAGGGCACGTTCACCCGGACCGACCCCGCCGGCGGCACCACCCAGGAGCTGGGGGTGACCGTCACCGCCTTCTTCTCGGCCGGTCCCGACGCCGTCACCATCCAGGACCTCAAGGGCAAGACGCAGGAGGAGGCCCGGCAGTACCTCTCCGACGCCGGGCTCAACGTCGGCGACGTCAACACGGAGGACTCGCCGGACGTCCCGAAGGGCGCGGTGACGAAGACCGACCCCGGCGCCGGCCAGTCCGTGCCGGCGGGCTCGACGGTCAACCTGTTCGTGTCGAGCGGCCTCGTCGCCCTGCCGGACGTCACGGGCCAGCAGTTCGACGCTGCGAAGTCGACCGTCGAGGCGCTCGGCCTGAAGATCGACCGCAGCGACGAGGAGTCCGACGAGCCGGAGAACCAGGTCCTCTCGCAGCAGCCCAACGCGGGCAGCGTCCCGCAGGGGTCGACCGTGACCCTCAAGGTCGCGATCCCGCGCGCGGCGGAGACGACGACGGTGCCGTCGAACCTCGTCGGGATGACCGAGGACCAGGCGAAGGACGCGCTCGGTGGTGCCGAGCTCAACGTGGGCACCCGCCAGACGCAGGAGTCCGACCAGTGGCCGGCCGGCGTCGTGATCGGGTCCGACCCGCGCGGCGGGGCAGAGGTCCCGGTCGGCACCCAGGTGTCGCTCATCGTCTCGACCGGACCCGGACCGTCGAACGGTGGGAACAACGGCGGCGGGAACAACGGCGGCGGCAACGGGAACGGCGGGGGCAACGGCGGAGACGGCGAGGGCTGACCCACCGCCCCCGGGCCCCTCCACGACGACGGGCCCTCACCTCCACGGAGGTGAGGGCCCGTCGTCGTGCGGCGCGTCCGAGTAGGCGGCAGACCGGGGCCGGTGCCGCGCGGTGCTCGCTACTGGCGCACGAGCGGGGCCATGCCTGCGGAGCGCTCGACGGCGCCCTCCAGGCCGCACGCCTCGAGCCAGTTCGCGAGCAGGCGGTGGCCACCCTCGGTGAGCACGGACTCCGGGTGGAACTGGACGCCGTGCAGCGGCAGGTCCTTGTGCTGGAGGCCCATGATGACGCCCCCGGCGGTCGTCGCCGTCACCTCGAGCTCGGCGGGCACGGTGTCGCTCACGACGGCGAGCGAGTGGTACCGCGTCGCGGTGAACGGGTGGGGGAGGCCGGCGAGCACGCCCTCGCCCTCGTGCTCCACGAGGCTCGTCTTGCCGTGCATGAGCTCGGGGGCGTGCGTGACCGTCGCGCCGTACACCTCGGCGAGGGCCTGGTGGCCCAGGCACACGCCGAGCATGGGCGTGCGCGACGCGGCGCACGTGCGGATCACGTGCTCGCTCTGCCCGGCCTCCTTCGGCGTGCCGGGCCCGGGGGAGACGAGGACGCCGTCGAACACGGTGCCGTCCGCGTCGCGGAAGCGCCCTTCGGCGTCGGGCTCCGGCACCGCGTCGTTGCGCACGACGACGGTCTGCGCGCCCAGCTGGTCGAGGTAGCCGACGATCGTGTAGACGAACGAGTCGTAGTTGTCCACGACGAGGATGCGGGTCGGGTGGGTCATCGCGGGGCCTCCACGGACGCTGCGCCGGCGGCGTCGGTCTGGATGTTGGGGTCGTTGAACGGCATGTACTCGGACACGAGCGGGAACAGCCACTCGAAGCACGCGAGCACGACGGCGGCCGCGAGGACGAGCAGGATCAGCACCCGCAGCCACGCCGGGCCGGGCAGCACGCGCCACAGCGCCCCGTACATCACGAGCCTCCTTCGGCGGCGGGAGCGGTCTGGCCGACGAGCTCCGGCGGCGTGCCGTCCTCGACGGGCATCCAGTAGTCGAACTTCGCGTTGACGATGTACCGCGCGACGAGCGAGTTGAGGCCGATCGGGTGGCACGTCGTCAGCGTGAGGTACCGCTCGGTGGGCTCGACGCCGGGCTGCCACGGGACGGGCGCGATCGCCTCGACCTGGTCGGGCTTCACGGCCTGCATGTGGTCGACGCGGTAGACGTACCACGTGCCGTCGGCCTCGACGACGATCGGGTCCCCGATCTCGAGCTCCTCGACGTCGTGGAAGATCTTGCCGTACGTCTGCCGGTGGCCGGCGAGGGAGAAGTTCCCGACGGCGCCCGGCATGACGGTCTCGGGGTAGTGCCCGGCCATCGCCTGGTCGAGGATCGACCGCTTGTCGGTGCCTTCCGCGATCGGCATCATCTTGCCGTCCCAGCGCGGCACGTAGAGCGTGCCCCACACCTCGCCGAGCGCGGGCGCGGCGGGGACGGGCGGGTCGTCACGCAGGATCGTCGTACCGACGTCCGCCGCGTCCGGCGTCGGCGCCTGGATCTCCTCGAGCACCTGCGCCTGGACGCGGTCCGCCTGGACGTCCGTCCACCAGAGCTGCCAGACGACGTACAGGCCGAGCAGGATCCCCAGCGTGATGAGCAGCTCGCCGAGCACCCCCACGACGGCGGACACCGGACCGCGACCCGAGCCGCGGTGCCCCGCGTGGCGGGCCGGTGCGGGGGTCGTCGCGGTCACGACGCCACCGCGTCGGACGGGCGCGCGTAGCGGAGCTCGAGCGCCCCCTGGTAGCCCGGCATCTCGATGTCGCTCTCGTCCTCGACCGACCAGCCGAGGTTCACCGCGTCGACGTACTCCTTGTACACCTGGACGCCCGGCGAACGGTCGAGCGCGTCGCGCAGGGCCTCGGGGTCGCCCACGGCCTCGACGACGTAGGGCGGGGAGTACACGCGGCCGTGCAGCAGCAGGATGTTGCCCGCGCAGCGGAACGCCGACGTCGCCGTGACGCGCTGCCCCTGGAGCGTCATCGCCTCGGCACCGCCCGCCCACAGCGCGTTGACGACGGACTGGATGTCCTGCTGGTGCACGACGAGGTCGTCGGGGCGGATCCCCGCCGGGTAGCTGCCCTCGGGGGGCGCGTCGTCGAGCGTCACGGAGACGCCGGCACCCTGGACGGGCGTCGTCCCCGCGGCGACGGCGGTGCGCGTCGCGAGGTCGGGGTCGACGCCGGCGGGCGCGTCCCCGGTCTGCGACAGGCCAGCGACCTCCGCCGTCAGGGCGTCGACCTGCGTCGCGAGGTCGGCCACGCGGTCGGACTCGCGGTCCACGAGCTGCGCGAGGTTCTCCGGGTGCCGGGACTCGTCGCCGCGCGCGAGGCGCGCGTTCGCCGTGAACATGACCCCGGCGAGCGCGAGGACGAGCGCGACCGTCACGGCGGACCGGACGCGACGCGCGCGCGGCGTGCCGCCCGGGGCGGACGACGGCCCCTCGGCGGGGTCGTCCGGGCCCGTGGCGGCAGGGTCCGTGGTGCTCACGCGACCGTCTCCTTCCTGGGGCGGACGAGGTCGTCGACCGGGTCTGGGTCGTGCGTCGGCGTCGTGCTGAGGTCGTGCTGCGCACACCTCGCGGCACGTCCTCCGCGCGCGGTGTCCGTGCCTATTGTGTGCGCCCACTACGCTAGTCGACGAACGTCGTCCACGATCGTGACGGACCTGTGCTCCGGCAGAGCCTCGCGGCCCGTCGACGACCTTCGCCCGACCCATGCACGGTTCCTGCACGACGACGGCAGGCGTCCGCTCCCGCGGTGCGTCTCGGCGCCGGCGCAGCGAGCCCCACCAGGACAGGAGCCCACCCTCGTGCCCGAGTCGAAGTCGCGCAAGAAGCCCAAGCCGCAGCGTCCGCCGAGCGTGCCGAAGCCCGAGACGGGCAACCCGCGCTGGCTCGTGCCCACGATGCTCGGGCTCATGCTCGTCGGGCTCGCCTGGATCGTGCTGTTCTACCTCAGCGGTCCGAAGCAGCTCCCCGTCCCGCCGCTCGGCGCGTGGAACCTCGGGGTCGGCTTCGCCTTCATCATCGCGGGCTTCGCGCTCACGACGCGCTGGAAGTAGCCGCGCGCCGGGCGGGGCCTGGGCCCCGCCCTGGCGCGTCGGGCCTCACACCGGTGTAGTTCCACACCTGTGAGTAACCCTGGGGATAACTCTTGTGGCCGCCTCGTCAGGCGAGGTGGCCGAACTGGTCCGCGGCGGCGTAGGTGAGCCAGGAGGCGGCGACCAGCGCCACCACGACGACGACCGTCGCCCCCACGGACACGAGGGTGCGACGCTCGCGCGGCGCGTACGCATAGGCGGCGCCGAGCGCGAGCCCCACCACGAGGCCGCCCAGGTGCGCCTGCCACGCGATGCCGGGGAAGAACAGCCCGATCGCGAAGTTGATGCCGATGAGCACGACGATCTGCATCGCGTTGCGGCCCGTCCGGCGCAGGACGAGCAGGATCGCCCCGAAGAGGCCGAAGACCGCGCCCGAGGCGCCGACGACGGGCTGGTACCAGGCCTCCGACGTCGGCCCCCCTGCGAGGAGCAGGTAGCCGACGGAGCCGCCGAGCGCGGAGAGCAGGTAGAGCGCCGTGAAGCGCAGCCGGCCGAGCTGCTGCTCGAGGAACGGGCCCGTGATCCACAGGGCGTACATGTTGAAGAGGATGTGGACAGGGCTCGTCGAGTGCAGGAACGCCGCCGTGAGGAAGCGGTAGGGCTGCAGCTCGCCGACCCAGGGCGCGAACGCGAGCATGTTCGTCCACGTACCGCCCGTGACGAGCTGGAGGAGCCAGCTCACGACGCACAGGCCGATGATCGTGAACGTCACGACGGGCGGCCCGCCTCGCACCTTCCCACCCAGCGCGGTGCGCTGCGTCGGCGCCTGGCGGGCGGCGTCGCGCACGCAGTCGACGCACTGGATGCCGACCGCGGCCGGTCGCTGGCACTCGGGGCACGCCGGGCGCCCGCACCGCTGGCAGCGCACGTACGACACGCGGTCCGGGTGCCGCGGGCACACCGGCGGGACGGCGGGACCGTCGTGCGGTCCGGCCGTCCCGTACGCCGGCGGGCCGGGTGGCCCGGGAGGTGTCGCCGAGATGGTCAGTCCTCGATGGTGACGGACGTGATGACGATGTCCTCCTGCGGGCGGTCGCCCGGACGCGTGGGCGTCGCGTTGATCGCGTCGACGACGGCGCGGGACTCGTCGTCCGCGACCTCGCCGAAGATCGTGTGCTTGCCGTTGAGCCACGGCGTGGGGACCGTCGAGATGAAGAACTGGGACCCGTTGGTGCCCTCGGCCTCGCCCGTCACCGGGTTGCGGCGCACGCCCGCGTTCGCCATCGCCAGCAGGTACGGGCGGTCGAACTGGAGCTCGGGGTGGATCTCGTCGTTGAACGTGTAGCCGGGGCCGCCGGTGCCGGTCCCGAGCGGGCAGCCACCCTGGATCATGAAGTCCTGGATCACGCGGTGGAAGATCAGGCCGTCGTAGAAGGGCTCGGTGCGCTCGGCACCGGTGCGGGGGTCGGACCACGTCGTGGTGCCCTGGGCGAGCCCGACGAAGTTCGCCACCGTCTTCGGGGCGTGGTTCGGCAGGAGCTCGATCCGGATGTCACCTGCGGTCGTGTGGAGGGTTGCGAACATGGGCACCATCTTCCCACGAGACCCGCGCCCGACCCGTCCGGGGCGATGTCTCGCGGCGTGGCCGGGGTGGTGGCAGAGTGGGCGGAAACGCATCGCATCCGCACATTCGTCCCGTCGGACGACGACCCCGGGGAGCACGCATGACCCGTACTCGCTCAGCGAGCGACTCCGTCAAGGACACGCTCGAGTCGATCGACACCGAGAAGCTGAAGGAACAGGCCGCCCAGGCCGCCGCGACCGCGCAGAGCGCCGCGACCCAGCTCGCGGACCAGGCCAAGGACGCCGCGGTGCACGCCAAGGAGTGGGGCACGCCCAAGGTGGAGGCGTTCCTCGAGTGGCTCCAGCCGCGCGTCGAGAAGGCGTGGCAGGACAGCATCCAGGCCGCCGCGCCGCGCGTCGAGAAGGCCGCGACCAAGGCCGCGCCCGCGATCGACACCGCGCACGACCGCCTCGTGGAGGACGTGCTGCCGAAGATCGTCGCGAGCTTCAACGCCGCCGCCGCCAGCGCGGCCGACTCCGCCCAGCGCGCCGCGGACAACGCGGCCGAGGCGACCGCCGCCGCCACGGCCGCGGCAGCCGCCGCGTCGGGCAAGAAGGCGCGCAAGCTCGCGAAGCAGGCCAAGAAGGCGACGGCGGAGGCCGCGAAGCAGGCGCAGAAGTCCGCGGGCAAGGCCGGCAAGAAGGCCGCCAAGCACGCCGACAAGACCGCGGAGAAGGCGGCCGCCAAGCTCGCCGCGGCCGCGGACAAGGCGGCGGCCAAGGCCGCCGAGGCGGACTCCTCGAAGGGCAAGGGCCGCACGCTCTGGTGGATCGCCGGTGGCGTGACCGCCGCGGGCGTCGGCTACGTGCTCTACCGCCGCGCTCAGCCCACGACCGACCCCTGGGCCGAGCCGTGGGAGCAGGAGCAGCAGCAGGTCCACTTCGACGACGTCGTCGGCGACGCCAAGCACGCCGTCGGGGATGCCGCCGAGTCGATCGGCGAGGCCGCGGGTGCCGCCGTCGCGAAGGGCCGCGAGGCCACGGACAAGCTGGCCGAGCGCGCCGCCGAGGTCCGCGACGACGTCACCGACCGCGTCACCGAGGCCGTCTCCGACGCGAAGGACGCCGCGAAGAAGGCGACGAGCCGGGCACGCAGCACCACCCGCGGCGGCGCTGCCGGCGCGAAGGACGCGGTGAAGGACACGGCGGAGGACGTCAAGGACGCCGCCGCGGACGCCAAGGACGACCTGGGCGACGCGGGCAAGAAGGCCCGCGAGGCCGCCGAGTCCGCGGCGCAGGACGCCGCCAAGGAGGCCGACGACGCCTGACGCTCCACCCCGCCGTCCTCGGACGGCGACAGACGACGAGGGGCCCGTCCCAGCAGGGACGGGCCCCTCGTCGTCCCCAGGGGGCGGAGACCTCACGAGCACGCGGACAGGGCGGCGGCACGCGGCCGCGGGCACGCCGACGCCCAGTCCGGACGCACGAAGACCCCGTCCGCAGCCGGACGGGGTCTTCGTGGTCGTGACGATGGTGGAGCCAGGGGGACTCGAACCCCCAACCCCCTGCTTGCAAAGCAGGTGCGCTACCAATTGCGCCATGGCCCCGGGTGACGCGGCCGGGGCCGGTCAGCGGCGAGAGGTGCTCACTCGAAGGTGTCGGTGACCTCTGCCCAGAGGTCGCGCTCGGCGTTGTCCTCCGTGTACTTGCGCCACACGAGGTACCCGGCGCCGGCGGCGAGGAGCAGGAGCAGAAGCTTCTTCATGATGTTCCCCCTCGAGTGGGTTGGCAGTGGGCCTAAGAGGACTTGAACCTCTGACCTCTTCCTTATCAGGGAAGCGCTCTAACCGTCTGAGCTATAGGCCCGCACGCGCCTCGTCGGACAGCCCCAGGAGGGCTGCTCCGCTCGCAGGCAGCGATTGAGGTTACCCCACCGGGAGCCGCAGACCCAAACCGAGGGCCCGTGCTCCCGGTCGAGGAGCCGGTGCGCGGTCAGTCGTCGGTGAGCGTGAGGTGCACGCCACCCACGAGCGCCGCGACGATGTTGTACAGGAACGCCATGATCGTCGAGAGCGCCGTGATGATGACGACGTTCACCACGCCGAGCAGCGTGGCGATCGAGATCACGCGACCGAACGCGACGTACTGGCGGATGTCGACGTCCGTCTCCGTGCCGACGATCTGCGTGAACAGCTCCTCGATCTTGAAGAAGACCTGCATGCCGTCGAGCACGTACCAGACGACGGCGGTCGCGACGACGGTCATGATCCCGATGGCGACCGCGAGGAGGAAGCCGAGCTTCATCGCGGACCACGGGTCGATGCGCGAGACCGCGAGCCGCACGCGGCGCGGGCCGCCGTCGGGCCGGACGGCGGGCGTCGCGCCCGTCGCGGTCCCCACGGCCGGCGTGGCGCCGGTGAGCGGGCTCGCGGTGCCCGTCACCCCGGCGGCGGAGTAGTGCATGGAGGCCCCGGCGGGAGCGCCGGCGGCACCCGCGCTCGTGGGGGCCGAGGTGGTCGTGGGCACGCGCCTCACCGTCTCGTCGTCGATCTCGTCGTGCCCGCGCTCGGGCTCCGTCTCTGCGGGCGCGGCGGGGACCGCCGCCGACACCTTCTTCGCGGCCGTCTTCGCCGCCGCGATCGCCGCGGCGGCCGCCTTCACGGCCCCGGCACGCGCGACCGCGACACGGCTCTCGCCCGACGCGCGCTCCATGCCGTCGTCGTCCACCGTGCCCGGCGCGGGCGCGGCCTGGGCGGACGGGCCCGGGGGCGGCGGAGGCGGCGGCGGGACGGCGGCCGTCGCCCCGTCACGCGGGGCCGCCGCCGCCGAGGCGCCCTTCGACGAGCCCTTCTTCGACGAGCCGTTCGACGACGTCCCGTCCGCCTCGCCGTGCCGGCTCGGGGACGCGGCCCCGGGGCGTGCCGACGCGTCCGTGTCCGGCCGCGGCACGGTCAGCCGCGGCGTGATGGTCGGCGGTGCGTTGTTCTCGCTGCTCATCTGGTTTCCTCGGTGGTTCCGGGGGCCGGGTCGGTCCCGCCCGCCCCGTCGGACGAGGCGGTCGCGTCGGTGGTCGGTGCGCTGCTCGTGTCGGTGACGCCCGGGGCCGTGCCGGTCCCGTCCTCGCCCTCCACGGTATCCCGATCCTCTCCGAGACGACGCTCGACGTTCCGCGCGACCGCGATGATGCGGTCGCCCTTGTCGGGCTTCGCGAACGTCACCCCCTGCGTGTTCCGACCGGTGAGGTTCACCTCGCCGACCGCGGACCGCACGATCTTCCCGCGCTCCATGATGACCAGCACCTCGTCGTCGGCCTCCGTCACCAGAGCCCCCACGAGATCTCCACGAGCCTCCACCAGGTTGGCGACCTTGATGCCCAGACCGCCGCGGCCCTGGACGCGGTACTCGTCGATCCGCGTCCGCTTCGCGAACCCGCCCTCCGTCACGACGAAGAGGTCGGAGCCCTCCTCGACCACGTCGGCCGAGAGCAGCTCGTCGCCGTCGCGGAACTTCATGCCCGTGACGCCCGACGTCGCGCGGCCCAGCGGCCGCATCGTGTCGTCGTCGGCGGGGAAGCGGATGGACTGGCCCTTGCGCGACACGAGGATGAGGTCGTCGTCGGCGTCCACGAGGAGCGCCGCGACGAGCTCGTCGGGCGTCCCGGACTCGTCCTCGCGCAGGTTGATCGCGATGAGTCCGCCCGAGCGCGGCGAGTCGTACTCCGACAGCCGCGTCTTCTTCACCAGGCCGCGACGCGTCGCGAGCACCAGGTACTGCGCCGCGTCGTAGTCGCGCAGGTCGAGCACCTGGGCGATCTTCTCGCCCGGCTGGAACGCGAGCAGGTTCGCGACGTGCTGACCCTTGGCGTCGCGCCCGCCCTCGGGGAGCTCGTACGCCTTCGCGCGGTAGACGCGGCCGAGGTTCGTGAAGAACAGCAGCCAGTGGTGCGTCGTCGTCACGAAGAAGTGGTCGACGATGTCGTCCTCGCGCAGCTGCGTGCCGCGCACGCCCTTGCCGCCGCGCTTCTGGGCACGGTAGCTGTCGCTGCGCGTCCGCTTCACGTACCCGCCGCGCGTGATGGTGACGACCATCTCCTCCTCGGCGATGAGGTCCTCGATGGAGACCTCGCCGTCGAACGGGAGGATCGTCGTCCGACGCTCGTCGCCGTACTTCGCGACGATCTCGCCCATCTCGTCGCCCACGATCGACCGCTGCCGCTCGGGCTTGGCCAGGATGTCCTGGTAGTCGAGGATCTGGCGCTCGAGCGCGTCGTGGTCGTCGAGGATCTTCTGCCGCTCCAGGGCCGCGAGCCGGCGCAGCTGGAGGTTGAGGATCGCGGTCGCCTGGACCTCGTCGACGCCCAGCAGCTCCATGAGGCCCGTGCGGGCCTCCTCGACGTCGGGCGAGCGCCGGATCAGGGCGATGACCTCGTCGAGCGCGTCGAGCGCCTTGAGGTACCCGCGCAGGATGTGGATGCTGCGCTCGGCCTCCGCCAGCAGGTACCGCGTGCGGCGCACGACGACGTCGAGCTGGTGCGTCGTCCAGTGCCGGACGAACGCGTCGAGGCTCAGCGTGCGCGGCACGCCGTCGACGAGCGCCAGCATGTTCGCGCCGAACGTGTCCTGGAGCTGGGTGTGCTTGTACAGGTTGTTGAGGACGACCTTCGCCACCGCGTCGCGCTTGAGCACGACGACGAGGCGCTGGCCCGTCCGGCCCGACGTCTCGTCGCGGATGTCCGCGATCCCCTGGACGCGGCCCTCCTTGACGAGGTCCGCGATCTTCGCGGCCAGGTTGTCCGGGTTCACCTGGTAGGGGAGCTCCGTGACGACGAGGCACACGCGGCCCTGGATCTCCTCCACGTTGACCACGGCGCGCATGGTGATCGAACCGCGGCCCGTGCGGTACGCCTCCTCGATGCCCTTGTGGCCGAGGATCGTGGCGCCCGTGGGGAAGTCCGGGCCCTTGATGCGCTGCAGCAGCGCCGCGAGGAGCTCCTCGCGCGAGGCGTCCGGGTGGTCGAGGTGCCACTGCACGCCCGCCGCGACCTCGCGGAGGTTGTGCGGCGGGATGTTGGTCGCCATGCCGACGGCGATGCCCGCCGAGCCGTTGACCAGCAGGTTCGGGAACCGCGCCGGCAGGACCGACGGCTCCTGCGTGCGGCCGTCGTAGTTGTCCTGGAAGTCGACGGTGTCCTTGTCGATGTCCCGGACCATCTCCATGGCGATCGGCGCCATGCGGCACTCGGTGTACCGCGGGGCGGCCGCCGGGTCGTTGCCGGGGGAGCCGAAGTTGCCCTGGCCGGCGACGAGCGGGTAGCGCAGCGACCAGTCCTGCACGAGGCGCACGAGCGCGTCGTAGATCGCGCTGTCGCCGTGCGGGTGGAACTTGCCCATGACGTCGCCGACGACGCGCGAGCACTTCGAGTAGGAGCGGTCGGGGCGGTAGCCGCCGTCGTACATCGCGTACAGCACGCGCCGGTGCACGGGCTTGAGGCCGTCGCGCACGTCCGGCAGCGCACGACCCACGATGACGCTCATCGCGTAGTCGAGGTACGACCGCTGCATCTCGAGCTGCAGGTCCACCTGCTCGATGCGCCCGTGGTGCACCGCGACCGCCGTCCCGTCGGCGTGCACGGTCTCCTCGGACCCGTCGCCGGGAGCCGTGGGCTCGTTCTCGGGGTTCTGCTCGTCGGTCACGGTCTACCTCGTTCGTTCGTCTCTTCGTGCGTCGTCGTCCTGGAAGACCTCCGGACCCGCCCGGGAGGGCGGGCCGCGCCGGGGCGTCCGGTCCTGCCGCCCCCCGGCTCCGCGAGGAGCGGCTCAGATGTCAAGGAACCGCACGTCCTTCGCGTTGCGCTGGATGAAGCTCCGGCGGGACTCCACGTCCTCTCCCATGAGGACGGAGAAGATCTCGTCGGCCGCCGCGGCGTCGTCGAGGGTCACCTGGTTGAGGGTGCGGTGCTCGGGGTCCATGGTCGTGTCCCACAGCTCCGAGTAGTCCATCTCGCCCAGACCCTTGTAGCGCTGGATCCCGTTCTCCTTGGGGATCCGCTTGCCGGCGGCCTGCCCGGCGGCGAGGAACGCGTCGCGCTCCTTGTCGGAGTACACGTAGTCGTGCGGGGCGTTCGACCACTTGAGCCGGTAGAGCGGCGGCTGCGCGAGGTAGACGTGCCCGTTCTCGATGAGCGGGCGCATGTACCGGAAAAGCAGCGTGAGCAGGAGCGTCGCGATGTGCTGGCCGTCGACGTCGGCGTCGGCCATGAGGACGATCTTGTGGTACCGGAGCTTGGCGAGGTCGAAGTCCTCGCCGATGCCGGTGCCGAACGCCGTGATGATCGACTGGACCTCCTGGTTGGACAGGGCCCGGTCGAGGCGCGCGCGCTCGACGTTGAGGATCTTCCCGCGGATCGGCAGGATCGCCTGCGTCCGGGGGTTGCGCCCGCGGACGGCCGAGCCGCCCGCGGAGTCACCCTCGACGATGAAGATCTCGCACTCCTCCGCGCGGTTCGACTGGCAGTCGCGCAGCTTGCCCGGCATGCCGCCGGACTCGAGCAGGCCCTTGCGGCGGGTGGCCTCGCGCGCCTTGCGGGCGGCGAGGCGCGCCTGCGACGCCTGGATCGCCTTGCGCAGGACGTCACGGGCCTCGTTCGGGTGCGAGTCGAACCAGTCGTTGAGCCGCTCGTTGACGACGCGCTGGACGAACGTCTTCGCCTCGGTGTTGCCGAGCTTCGTCTTCGTCTGGCCCTCGAACTGCGGCTCGCCCAGCTTGACGGAGATGACCGCCGTCAGGCCCTCGCGGATGTCGTCGCCCGTGAGGTTCTCGTCCTTGTCCTTGAGGATGCCCTTGTCCCGCGCGTAGCGGTTGACCAGCGAGGTCATCGCCGCACGGAAGCCCTCTTCGTGCGTGCCGCCCTCGGTCGTGGAGATCGTGTTGGCGAACGTGTGGACGGACTCCGAGTAGGCGCTGGTCCACTGCATCGCGATCTCGACGGAGATGCGCCGCTCGGTGTCCTCCGACTCGATGTCGATGACGTCGGGGTGGACGAGCTCGACCTTCTTCGCGCCGTTGAGGTGCTTCACGTAGTCGATGAGGCCGCCGTCGTACTTGTAGCTCACCGTGCGCGCCGCGGTCGACGCGCCCGACGACGTCGCGTCGCCGCTCGCGGGCGTGCCGTCCTCGGCCTCGCCGGTGACCTCGTCCCCGGTGTCGAGGTGCGCAGGGCGCTCGTCGGTGAGCGTGATCCGCAGCCCCTTGTTGAGGAACGCGTACTGCTGGAACCGCGCACGCAGCGTCTCGAAGTCGTACTCGGTGGTCTCGAAGATCGTCGGGTCGGCCCAGAACGTCTGCGTCGTGCCCGTCGCCTGCGTCGCCTCGCCGCGGTGCAGCTCGCCCACGGGCTTGCCGCCGTCGGCGAACTCCTGGCGCCAGGCGTAGCCGTCACGCTGGACCTCGGTGACCACACGGGACGAGAGCGCGTTGACGACCGAGATGCCGACGCCGTGCAGACCCCCCGAGACGGCGTACCCGCCACCGCCGAACTTGCCGCCCGCGTGGAGGATCGTCATGACGACCTCGACCGTGGGCCGGCCCTCGGTGGGGTGGATCGCGACGGGGATGCCGCGCCCGTTGTCGACGACGCGCACGCCCCCGTCGGCGAGGAGCGTCACGTCGATCGTGTCCGCGTGCCCGGCGAGGGCCTCGTCCACAGAGTTATCCACAACCTCGTACACAAGGTGGTGGAGGCCTCGCTCACCCGTCGAGCCGATGTACATGCCCGGACGCTTGCGGACCGCCTCGAGGCCCTCCAGGACGGTGATGTTGCTCGCGTCGTAGCCGCCGCCCGCCGAGGGTGTCGCCTCCGCGGACGCCGTCGGGTCGGGGATGGCGGTGTCGGTGTGCTCTGCCACGGGCAGGACTGCTCCTCGTCGTCGTGCGCGCGGCCGCCGTGTCCGTGCCGGACCGGCCGCCGCTGCTCAAAGGTTCCGGGCCCGCACCGCCGCCTGCGCCGGCTCCGTGAGGGAGCGTCCGACCTGCCGCGGACGGCTGGTGGAGGCGCCGCGGACGGGCTGCGCGAGCGGGTGGTGACAAGACCCGGAATGACCTCCCCAGTCTACCCGCCACGAGCCGAATTCCGCGGATCTCGGCCGTCCTGAGGACATCTCGCAGGACATCCGCGACGCGATCCGCGCCGTCTCGGCGGAAGTTCTCCACACGGTTGTCCACAGGCTCTGTTCACGACGCGCAGGTGGCCGTCGACGGCCGTCGAAAAAGTGCCCGCAGCAACCGTCGCGCGCTCCCTGGTGGGAGCGCTACCGCAACCGACAAGTCGGGAATCGGCGTTTCACGCGGAAAGTGGTCTAATACCACACACCATCCTGATTCGCGCGTCGTCCGCGCAGCAGCGATCGCACGCGGGCGGCTCGACCCCGAAGGGACCCCACTCAGTGAAGAGACTCCTCGCGAGCGCTGCGGCGACAGCGCTCGCGCTCGGTGGCCTGATCGTGGCCACCGCGGCACCCGCCTCCGCCCACACGCCCGTCGTCACGGCCGACTGCACGACGCTCTCGGTGAAGCTCTGGGCCTACTCGAAGAAGAGCAACGACCTGACCGTCACCGTGGACGGCAAGGAGGTCGAGTCCACGACCTTCCAGCGCGAGCTCACGCGCTCCTACGACCTCGACCCCACGCAGGACCACACCTGGACCGTCTCCGTCGACGCGTCCGACGGCCGCCAGTACGACTACGACCAGTCCGGCTCGACCCGGGCCTGCGAGACGCCCGACGCCCCCGTCCAGGTCGGCGTCTACGTGTACCCCAAGATCGACCCCGCACAGCCCGCGGCGTGGGAGAACTCCGGCCCGCAGAAGATCGTCACGGGCACCGAGGTCGCCCTGCCCGAGAAGCCGTGGGACAGGGCCTGGGTCGTGCAGCCCCTCGACCTGGAGGACGTGAGCGAGGTCGCCCGCGCGATCCAGCCGGACGTCGACACGGCCGACCTCTGCACCGCGTGGGCAGTCCAGCAGGACCTCGTGGACCTCCCCGGCGGTCTCGACGACCTCCCCACGGACATCCGCTACTCACCCGACGGCGAGCACCTCGGCGAGTTCCCCGAGGGCACGCTCGTCGCGTGGGACCACCAGGACCTCGCCGACCTCCTCCCCGAGGACGCGTGCGACACCCCGAGGCCCGGCACTCCCGCCACGCCGGTCGCGCCGGAGGTCGACGTGGTCACGCCGGCCGTGCCGGCCGCCGTCGAGGTCTGTGGCACGGAGCTCACGAAGCAGGACCTCCCGGCCGAGTCGGAGGACGTCCGGTACGAGCTCACGGCGGAGGGCGTCGTCGCCGTCCCGAAGAGCGCCGCGGCGACCTTCTCCTCGGAGACGGCGAAGCTCGGCTACGTCGTGGCCACGAACGGCCGCAGCGCGCTGCTCCCGCTCGTCGATCTGCTGCCCTCCGACGAGACGTGCGCGCTCGTGCCCGGCGAGATCGGCGCCGTCTGCCAGGGCGACGTCCCGTACCTCGGCTACGAGATCGGGCTGCCCGAGGGCGTGACGGTCGACTCGGAGACCCCGCTGACGATCACCTTCCTGCACCCGAACGGCGGCGAGGACTACGTCGTGACGGACCAGCCGCTCAGCGGGACCCTCCTGTGGCCGGGCGCCTCCGCCGAGGAGCCGAAGCAGTGGCCCGGGTTCGTCCGGAACGAGGACGGCTCGTACACCCAGACCGACGGCAACTACGCCTGGACCCGCGACGGCGCCGAGGTGCTGTTCGAGGTCAACCCGTCGTACTCCACCGTGGTCGAGTACCCGCCGGCGACGAGCGCGTGCGCGAACCCGCCCGTCGCCCCCGTGGCCGTCGAGGACGTCGCCGGACCCGAGGAGCCGACCGGCCCCGCGCTCGCCACGACCGGTGCGACGGTCGCCGGCGCGGCCGCGTTCGCCGCGCTGCTCGTCGGCGGTGGGGCCCTGGTGCTCTGGCTGCGCCGCCGAGCCCAGGCCTGACCCCCTGACGTGGTGACCAACGCCCCGGTCACCACCGCGAGGCCCGCCGTGCCCCCTGCACGGCGGGCCTCGTCGTCGGTCCGGACCTTCTCAGCCCCAGGTGTCGCGGGGACCCGGACCCCGGACGGACTTCTTCCCCCGGCGGAAGCTCGGTCCCGCCGGCCCGAGGACGGTCACCGTCTCGACGACCCCCTCGCCCACCTCGCGCGCGAGACGTTCGAGCAGCTGCGGCGTGAGGAGCCGCACCTGCGTCGCCCACGCCGTCGAGTCGGCCCGCACGACGAGCACCTTGTCCTCGAACGTCTCGGGCTCGCAGTGGTCGGCGACCTGGTCGCCCACGACCTCCCGCCACCGCCCGACGACGCCCCCCACCGACACGTCCGCGACCCAGTCCCGCTCGCGCAGCAGGCGCGCGACGACGTCGCCCAGGAGCTGCGGGTCGCGACCGCCCGGGCGCGCGCCCGACGTCGGCGGGTCCGCGAGGATGCGTCGGCGAGGCTCCTGCCCGGGCCGGAGCCCCTTCGCGCGCGCCGCCGCCTTGGCGCGGTTCAGGGCCTGCCGCGCCACCTCCGCCGGTGGGGTCAGCTCCACGACGTGGCCGACGGGCAGCCCCGTCGTGCGTCGCTCCGGGAGGTCGTCGGCCGGGCCGGGGCGCGCGTCGTCGTACTGGCGGTCCGCCCCATCCCGGTCCGCGGGCTCAGTCCTCGACACGGTGCACCGTCCCGTCGTGCACGGCGAACCGCGCGCCGTCGAGCCGGCTCGGGACGTCGTCGGGCACGGCCGCGGTGATGATCACCTGGCCCGCGTCGGCCACGAGCTCGGCGAGCCGCTCGCGCCGCCGGACGTCGAGCTCGGCGAACACGTCGTCGAGCACGAGGATCGGCTCGCCGTCGGGCCCCCACTGGTCCGCCCAGAGGAGCGAGTCGAGGCCCGCGGGGGCGCCGTCGCGCAGCAGCCGGTACGACGCCAGCCGCAGCGCGAGCGCGAACGACCACGACTCGCCGTGGCTCGCGTAGCCCTTCGCCGGGAGGCCGCCCAGGGTGAGGACGAGGTCGTCGCGGTGGGGACCGACGAGGTTCACCCCGCGGTCGACCTCCTTCGCGCGCACGGCCTCCATGGCCTCCAGCATGCGCCTCTCGAGGGCCGCCACGTCGGGGATGCCCGACGCCGGTGCGTCGCCCGGGTCCGCGGCGTCACCCGCCGCGGGCGGCCTCACGGGACCGTCGTCCGCGTCGAGCGCCTCGTCCACGGACGAGCGGTACGCGATGCGCGCCTCGCCCTGCCCCGCGCTGACCTGCTCGTACGCCTCCGCGACGTAGGGCGTGAGCGCGGCCACGAGCTGCAGGCGCAGCGCCGTGATCTCCGCGCCGAGGCTCGCGAGGCGCGCGTCCCACACCTCGAGCGTCGCGAGCGGCGAGGCCGCGGTCTCGGGTGCGTCGTCCTCGGGCGGCGGCTCGACGGCGGACGGCCTCCGCCGGCCGCGGCCGCGCAGCGCCGTCGCCGACTTCAGCAGCGCGCCGCGCTGGCGCAGCACCCGGTCGTAGTCCGCGAGGAGCGCCGCCACGCGCGGCACCAGGAGCACCGCGAGCTGGTCGAGGAAGCGACGCCGCCCGTCCGGGTCGCCCTTGACGAGCGCGAGGTCCTCCGGCGCGAAGAGCACCGTCCGGACGATGCCGAGCACGTCGCGCGGCCGCTGGGCCGGGGACCGGTTGATCCGCGCCCGGTTGGCCCGCCCCGACGCGATCTCGAGCTCCACGGTGCTCGCCCGGTCGCCCCGCACGACGCGCGTCCGCACGACGGCGCGCGTGGCACCGGCACGGACGAGCGCGGCGTCGCCCGCGACGCGGTGGCTCGCGAGCGTCGCGACGTACCCGATCGCCTCGACGAGGTTCGTCTTGCCCTGCCCGTTCTGCCCGACGAGCGCGTTCACGCCCGGGACGAGCTCGACGTCGACGGACTCGTACGAGCGGAAGTCGACCAGGGAGAGGTGCGAGACGTACATCGGTGCGGCGAGGGTCGAGGAGGTCGGCGGGGAGCGGTCAGGCCGGGGGTTCGAGCGGCCCGGCTCCCGGGGAGGCGGGCCCGGCCGCCTTGACGGCGTGCCCGCCGAACTGCTGGCGCAGCGCGGCGACGGCCTTGAGCGCGGGCGACTGCTCCTGGCGCGAGGCGAAGCGCGCGAAGAGGGCGGCGGAGATCACCGGCAGCGGGACGGCGTTGTCGATCGCCTCGTCGACCGTCCAGCGGCCCTCGCCGGAGTCGTCGACCCAGTCGTCGATCGCGGCGAGCTGCGGGTCCTCCTCGAGCGCCTTGACGAAGAGGTCGAGGAGCCACGAGCGCACGACCGTGCCACGGGTCCACGCCTTCATCGTGCCGTGCACGTCCTTGACGAGCTCGCTCTTCGCGGCGAGGAGCTCGTAGCCCTCGGCGTACGCCTGCATGAGCCCGTACTCGATGCCGTTGTGGACCATCTTCGCGAAGTGCCCGGCGCCGACCTCGCCCGCGTGGACGAAGCCCTCCTCGCGCGGGCCGTCGGGACGCAGCGCGTCGAAGACCGGCATGGCCGCCTCGACGTACGTCCGGTCCCCGCCGACCATGAGCCCGTAGCCGTTCTCGAGGCCCCAGACGCCGCCCGAGACGCCGACGTCGAGGTAGCCGACGCCCTTCTCGGCCAGCTCCGCGGCCCGCGCCTGGTCCTCGGCGTAGTAGGAGTTCCCACCCTCGATGACGAAGTCGCCCTCGCCGAGCAGACCGCCGAGCTCGGTGACCACGCCGCGGGTCGCGTCGCCCGCCGGGACCATGACCCACACGATGCGCGGGCCGTCGTCGGGCAGGGCCGCGACGAGGTCGGCGAGCGTCGCGACGTCCGACACCTCGGGACGAGGGTCGTAGCCGACGACCTCGATACCGGCGGCGCGGACGCGCGCCCGCATGTTGTTGCCCATCTTGCCGAGGCCGACGAGGCCGATGCGCGTGACCATACGAGTCCTCCGGGGTGCGGTGGTGCGGTGCGAGCCGTCCGGCTCCGTCGGGATCAGCCGGCGAAGCGGATCGGCACCAGCAGGTAGCGGTAGTGGGACGAGTCCTCGCCGTCCAGGGAGTCCTGACCCGTGAACTCGACCGGCTTGTTCGGGTGCGTGAAGCTCAGGCGCACGAAGTCGGTGCCGAGCGCGCCCAGGCCGTCGAGCAGGAACTGCGGGTTGAACGCCACCGAGATGTCCTCGCCGACGAGCACCGCCTCCAGCGCCTCGGACGCCTGCGCGTCGTCGCCCTGTCCGGCGTCCAGGACGACCTGGCCGTCCGTGAACGACAGGCGGATCGGCGTGTTGCGCTCGGCGACCAGGGACACGCGCTTGGCGGCGTCGATGAGCGGGGCGGTGGGGACGACGGCGTGGATGGGCGTCTCGTCCGGGAAGAGCCGACGCACTGCGGGGTAGTCGCCGTCGACGAGCTGCGACGTCGTATGACGGCCCCCGGCCTCGAAGCCGATGAGGTCCACGCCGGCGCCCGTGTTGAGCCCGATGTTGACGAGGCCCGAGCCACCGAGGGACTTCGCCACGTCGTTGAGGGTGCGCGCGCGCACGAGGGCGACGGCGGAGTAGCTCGGGGTCACGGGCGTCCAGGTGAGCTCGCGCAGGGCGAGGCGGTACCGGTCCGTCGCGAGGAGCGTGATCTTCTCGCCCTCGATCTCGACGCGCACGCCCGTGAGGAGGGGGAGCGTGTCGTCGCGGCTCGCCGCCACCGTGACCTGCGCGACGGCGTTCGTCAGCTCGTCGCCCGAGACGGTGCCGGAGAGCTCGGGCATCGCGGGCAGCGCCGGGTACTCGTCCACGGGCATGGTGAGGAGCGTGAACCGGCTCGCGCCGCACGTCACCGTGACCTTGTTGCCCTCCAGGACGACGTCCACGGGCTTCGCGGGCAGCGCCCGGGAGATCTCGGCGAGCAGCCGGCCGGAGACGAGGACCGTGCCGGGCTCGCTGACCTCGGCGGGGATCTCCGAACGGGCCGAGACCTCGTAGTCGAAGCTCGACAGCCCGATGGTCCCCGACGCGTCGGCCTCGAGCCGGACCCCGGCGAGGACGGGCGCGGGCGGGCGGGTCGGCAGGGTTCGCGCCGTCCAGGTCACCGCGTCGGCCAGGACATCACGCTCAACCCGGAACTTCATCCCACACCCTCTCGTCCCCACGTCTCGGTCGGACCCGATCTTCACATGTGCCGTCCTGCTTCGCCGCGACGCCGGGCTCGCCGTCGGGGCCGCTCGTCCTCGCTCGTCCACCGGGCAGGTCTGCCGCTGTGGACACGAGGTGCCGGGTCGCAGGTCCGCGCACACGTGTCGTGCATGAACCCTACGCGAGGAGGCGGGTGGGAGGAACTGGAACGGCGGGCCTGGGGACGGAGGCCCGACGGCGGTCTCCGCCGACGTCGCGCGCTCACCACGGCTCGGCCAGGATCGGGAGCGGGCTCGTGGAGCACAGGTCGCACCGTCGGCCGCCGGGGCCTGATGAAGGCGTGTGGAATTTCCCCTCTGAGAACACTTTCGTCGTCGTCATAGGGGTTGTGGATCTCGTGGAAAACCGGTGTCCGCCCAGGTCAGAGGGCACAAATGCGTGTGGACGAACCGGTGGGCCCAGTGTGGGAAAGTCGCGGCGCCTGTGGGCGGCCGATCTGTCCCCACACGTCGTCCACTGATCGAGGGTGGCCCGTCCACACTGAGAGGGCCTTCGTCCACAGCTGTCCACAGAACTGTGCACAGAGCCCCTCCGGGTGAGCCGTCCACAGGGTGTGTACGAGGCCGCCGTCCACAGGTTTCGGGGGGAAAACCATGATGTTGTCAGGATTTGTCGCGCCGCACGAGACCCTGTGGTCCACCGTCGTCGTCTGCATTCCGCGGATGTGAATACCCACAGGAGTCCTGTGGATGACTGTGGACAACTCCACCCACAAGCTGTGTACGAGTGTCGTACCTGCCCGTGGCTGGAGAGGCGCGTCGGTGCTTGACGCCGATTTCCACAGAATAGAGCACCACGGTGGGTAACCCTGTGGACAGCGCGCGGGACAGGTGGGGAAGGGTCTTCGGGGTCGGCGACGAGCTGGTGAGACCGTCCACTGGCGGTGGACAACCCCGATGGCAGACCGCTCGGGGAGGGGCGCGTCTGGTCAGTCCCGGGGCGTCGGACGGCGTCTCGTCGCGCGACGAGAGTGGACAGCCAGAAGAAGATCGGCATGGTCGACGAGGGATCTCGGTGATCTCGGAGGCGCTCCGGCGAGGGACGACGAGAATCTCCCGGGCAGAGACCTGGAACGTGATGGACATGGATCGTCCGAGCTCGACGCAGGCCGAGGAGGGCCGCCGGGGCGCGTGACGGGGGCCACCGGTGGTGTGAGGGGCGACGCGAGAGAGCCCGGCCGAGGCGCCTGACAGCGGCTCGTGCCGAGGGCTGCGTCCGGCCCGGGTGCGAGGCAGAACGGCGGGGATGTGCGGTTGCCTCCCCGTACGGCGCACCCGCCGTGGGCTCAGGAAGCGCCGGTGCGCGGGGGCGACCCGCTTCGTCCGGGACCGGACCGCACCGTGAGGGGGAGAGCCCCGGTCAGCGCGGCGTCGAGCCGACGAGCAGTACCGTCCGGGCACGGCCTCGCCGCCTCAGCCGCGGTGCTGCTGCTTGATCCGGCTCGTGAGCTCCGTGACCTGGTTGTACGTGGAGCGACGCTCGGCCATCTGCTCGGTGATCTTGCGGTTCGCGTGCATGACCGTCGTGTGGTCGCGGCCCCCGAACTGCTGCCCGATCTTCGGGAGCGACAGGTCGGTGAGCTCTCGGCACAGGTACATCGCGATCTGGCGAGCGGTGACGAGGACGCGCGATCGCGAGCTGCCGCAGAGGTCGTCGATCGTCAGGCCGAAGTACGCGGCGGTCTGCGCGATGATCGCGGCGGGGGTGATCTCCGCGCTGTCCTCGTCGGTGATGAGGTCCTTGAGCACGATCTCCGCGAGCGGGAGGTCGACCTGCTGGCGGTTGAGGTTCGCGAACGCGGTGACACGGATCAGCGCGCCCTCGAGCTCCCGGATGTTCGTCGAGATGCGCGACCCGATGTAGGACAGCACGTCGTCCGGAGCGGCGAGGCGTTCGCTCGACGCCTTCTTGCGGAGGATCGCGATGCGCGTCTCGAGGTCCGGCGGCTGGACGTCGGTGATGAGGCCCCACTCGAACCGGGACCGCAGGCGGTCCTCGAACCCGTTGAGCTGCTTGGGGGGCAGGTCGGACGTGATGACGACCTGCTTGTTGGCGTTGTGCAGCGCGTTGAAGGTGTGGAAGAACTCCTCCATCGTCTGCTCCTTGCCCTGCAGGAACTGGATGTCGTCGATGAGGAGAACGTCGACGTCGCGGTAGCGCCGCTGGAACGCTCCGGCCTTGCCCTCGCCGATGGAGTTGATGAAGTCGTTCGTGAACTCCTCCGAGTTCACGTAGCGCACGCGCACGTTGGGGTACAGGTTGTGGGCGTAGTGCCCGATCGCGTGCAGCAGGTGCGTCTTGCCGAGCCCGGAGTCCCCGTAGATGAACAGCGGGTTGTAGGCCTTGGCGGGTGCCTCGGCCACCGCGACCGCGGCGGCGTGCGCGAACCGGTTGGAGGAGCCGATGACGAACGTCTCGAAGACGTACTTGGGGTTCAGCCGGCTCGGCTCGGCCTGGGGACGGGGCGGGGGAGGCGCCGGCAGGTCCGGGAGGAGCACGTCGTCGGGCTCGATGTAGGGCCGCTCGACCGCCGGCCGCGACGCGGGCGCGAGGACGGGGTCCGAGCTGAGCTCCGGGTCGACGGTGATGCCGAACCGGACGTCGCGCCCGAGGCAGGAGGACATCGCGGTCACCAGCTCGTCGCGGACCCGCGTCTCGAGGTACGTGCGGGTCTGCTCGTGGGGGACCGCGATGAAGACGGTGTCGTCCAGGATCGCGAGCGGCTTGGCCAGCCGGATGAACGCGATCTGCCGCGGAGTGATGTCCGGGCTCGCCTCGAGGATGCTCAGGGTCTGCGCCCAGACGTCGGCGATGTTCTCGTCCGGGTTGGCCACGGGCAGTTCCTCACGGGGTCGACAGCGTGCGCCGGGCAGAGCTCCGGCCGTCGAGCACGCTGACGGGCCGGGCGGGGGTGCGCCGACGAGGAGAAGGTCACGGATGGGGTGATGCTGGGGTCGATCGTGCCACGGGAACCCCTCATCCACATAGTTGTCCACAGGCTGTGGGTTGTAGGGTGAGGATGCTCTCACCGGCAGGATGCCGGGATCCGGGACGACGCCGCGCCATCGTCGCACGCGGTGAAGGTCACCCGTCGCGGTTTGACCCGGGGGGGTCGCGCAGCGTAACGTCAGACAGCCGTTCCAGGTGTTCTTGGCGCGCCCGCGTGGAGGAAACTCGACGCGAGGCCTCACGTCAGGATATGCCTGCGAGGACCCGATGCCCCCAGCAATGGTCATCCGGTCCGCGCGCCTGAGCGGTGACCGGGCGGGCGACCGTCCGGCGCACGACCCGAACCATCGGCAGGAGCCAACCGGAGCCTGTCACTGCATCGTCGAGGACATAGACGGTGTACCTCCCCGACGTTCTTGGAGTACCTCGTGAGCAAGCGGACCTTCCAGCCGAACAACCGGCGCCGGGCGAAGACCCACGGCTTCCGGCTGCGCATGCGGACCCGCGCCGGCCGCGCCATCCTGGCTGCCCGCCGTCGCAAGGGCCGCACCGAGCTCTCTGCCTGATCGCACGTGCTCCCCGCGGCGCACCGACTGCGCCGTTCCGTCGATTTCGAGCGGGCGGTGCGCCGCGGCGTGCGTGCTGGTAGGTCGACCGTGGTCGTGCACCTCTCGGAGGATCCCGAGGGCGCTGCTCAGCCGCAGGTCGGCTTCGTCGTCTCCAAGGCAGTGGGGAACGCGGTGCACCGCAACCTCGTGAAGCGCCGACTGCGCGCCGCCACGGCGTCGCGTCTCTTCGTGCTGCCCGCGCACGGGCGCGCTGTCGTCCGCGCGCTTCCCGGCGCGGCGCTCGCCTCCTTCGAGGAGCTCAGCGCCGACCTCGACAGCGGTCTCGTGCGTGCGACCCGTCGGCTCGACGAGCGAGCGGGCGAGCGTCGATGACGACGACCCACCCGCCGCGCGTCCCGGCGCCGCCCTCGTCCGAGGAGCCGGCACCCGACGAGCGCGGCGTCGTCCGCCGCGTCGCCGACCTGCTGCGCCGGGTCCCCGCGCTCACGCTGATCGGCATGATCAGGGCCTACCAGTCGGTGATCTCCCCGATGACCGGGCCCACGTGCAAGTACTACCCGTCCTGCTCCCAGTACGCCCTCACGGCGGTGCGTCGTCACGGCGCCCTGCGCGGAACGGGCCTCGCCCTCTGGCGGCTGCTGCGCTGCAACCCCTGGAGCCTCGGTGGGGTCGACGACGTTCCGCCGGCACGACACACGCACTAGTCCGTAGCCCGATCCCGGGCGATTCACACGCTTTGTCTGAAGTTGAGGGAGCAGTCACCGATGGACTTCTTCGCGTTCCTCGCCCCGATCGAGTGGGTCGTGGCGTGGATCATGTACCTCTGCCACCAGGGTCTCGTGTTCCTCGGGTTCTCCGACGGCCCGGGCCCGGCGTGGGTCCTGTCGATCGTCGGCCTGGTCATCATCATCCGTATCCTGCTGATCCCCTTGTTCTTCAAGCAGATCAAGGCGTCGCGCGGCATGCAGATGCTGCAGCCGGAGATGCAGGCGATCCAGAAGAAGTACAAGGGCAAGACGGACCCCGCGTCCCGTGAGGCCATGAGCCGCGAGACGATGGAGCTCTATCGCAAGCACGGGACGAACCCCTTCGCCTCGTGCATGCCGATCCTGCTCCAGTCGCCGATCTTCTTCGCGCTCTTCCGGGTGCTGAACGGGCTCGTGCCGATCTCCGACGGCTCCTCGAAGCCGATCGGTCCTATCGACGCCTCCGTGGCGTCCGACATCGAGAGCTCGTCCGTCTTCGGTGCGCAGCTGTCCGACGTCTTCCTCCGCACCGATGACCTGCAGACGAAGATCGTCATCGCGGTCCTCATCGTCGCGATGTGTGCGACGACGTTCTTCACGCAGCGTCAGCTCACGATGAAGAACATGCCGAAGGCGGCTCTCGAGGGCCCGATGGCCTCGACGCAGAAGATGATGCTCTACGTCTTCCCCTTCATCTTCGCCGTCTCCGGCGTGAACTTCCCCGTCGGTGTCCTCGTCTACTGGACCACGACGAACCTCTGGTCGATGGGGCAGCAGTTCTACACGATCCGACGCATGCCGGCCCCGGGTTCGGAGGCGGAGCGCCTCCTCAAGGAGCGCCAGGCGCGCAAGCGCGCGGCGAAGGGCGTCGTCGAGGACGCGACGCCGGTCATCGAGCAGCCTCGCGGCCAGCGCCAGCAGCCCAAGCGCAAGGACCGCCAGAAGAGCGCCCCTCGTCCCGTCGGGACGGTGTCCGCGTCTACCCCGGAGGATGCCCCGGCGGAGGATGCCCCGGCGGACAAGCCGGCACCGGGCGGTGCCGCGAAGGGCGGGTCCGGGACCGGCGCATCGAAGCCCGCGCCCAAGAAGAAGAAGCAGAAGTAGACCTGCGCCCGAGCGCGCACGTGCCGTGAGGAGCAACGCATGACGCCTACCGAGACGCCCGCGTCCGACGCGACGTCCACCGAGGAATCCGCCCCGGAGACCACCCGACTCGAGGAAGAAGGGGAGATCGCGGCGGACTACCTCGAGGAACTCCTCGACATCGCGGACCTCGACGGTGACATCGACATCGACGTCGAGCACGACCGGGCCGCTGTCGAGATCGTTGCGGACGACCCCGCCGCGCTGAGCTCTCTCGTCGGCGACGACGGCGAGGTGCTCGATGCGCTGCAGGAGCTGACGCGCCTCGCCGTGCAGGCCAGGACGGGGGAGCGGAGCCGCCTCATGCTCGACGTCGCCGGTTTCCGAGCGGGCCGTCGTCGTGAGCTCACGGCGCAGGCCGCAGAGGCGATCGAGCGCGTGCGTGCCGAGGGAGCCAAGGTCTCGCTCGATCCGCTCAACGCGTTCGAGCGCAAGGTCGTCCACGACGCCGTGGCCGCAGCGGGGCTGCGGAGCGACTCGGAGGGTGTCGAGCCTCAGCGCTACGTCGTCATCTACCCGGCAGACTGACACCGCCGGAGACGAACCCCCGCTTCTTCTTCGCCCCGTGTTTCACGTGAAACACGGGGCGAAGTGCGTTGCTGAGGGTGCTGGTACCCAGGAGTTCCGCGCGACTCTGGGTGCGGGGGTGCTGACGGGTTCGCTGGTACGGGAACCGCACGGGAGCTGCGGAGTGGGACGAGCGCCGGGTGGCGGGGCGCGTGCAGTCCTGTGCGCATGCCCTGCTCGACGGCGTTCGCCACGTCGTGACGACCGCCGTTCTTCGGGTCGGCGAGGAGAGGTGTGACGACGATTCCCGGAACGGTTGGCGACATGGTCGAAGCTCGTCGAACCTCGCTCGACGCTCGGTGGGCCGCGCACCCTCGACGTCGTTTCACGTGAAACGATGAGGCGTTCGCACACGAGGAGGCAGACGACCCGATGCAGCACGAGGCCGCAGGCAACGAGGAGCCGGACATCCCCCGGGAGGCGTTGATCGAGTACTTCGGTGACTCGTTCGTCGCCGTCGAGAAGTTCGCGGAACGGTTGCGGAACGAAGGCGAGCTGCGCGGTCTCATCGGACCGCGGGAGGTTCCGCGCATCTGGGATCGTCACATCCTGAACTCGGCCGCCGTCGTGCCCTTCCTGCCCAGGACCGGGCTGATCGCTGACGTGGGGTCGGGCGCTGGTCTGCCGGGCGTCGTGATCGCCGCCATGCGCCCGGAGGCGACCGTCTACCTCATCGAACCGATGGAGCGACGCTGCGCCTGGCTGACGGAGATCGCCGAGGACCTCTCCTTGCCGAACATCGAGGTCAAGCGGGGCCGAGCCGAGGAGTATCACGGTGCGTTCGAGTGCGACGCGGTGACGTCGCGTGCCGTCGCGGCACTCGACAAGCTCGCGCGCCTGTCGCTCCCGCTGGTTCGACCAGGCGGGGAGATGATCGTTCTCAAGGGTCGTAACGTGAGTCGCGAGATCGATCCGGCACGGAAGGCCTTGCGCAAGCTCAAGGGGTCGGAGCCGGAGATCATCGAGGCACCGACGCTCCCCGGTGTGGAGACCACGACGGTCGTTCGTATCGTGCGGCAGACTGGTTCACGCTGATCTAGGGAACGGGTGCCGAGGACGTGAGCGACACGCCCGCTCTCGGCCCCGAGATCCGTCGAAAGCCATGGCGCACGGCGGATGCTGAGAGGCGACGACGGAGAGGATGAGACGCGTGACGCAGAGCCCTGTGGGCCCCGACGGCTCCGAGGAGCAGGTGGCGCTCTCCCACGACGGGGAGGGCGCACGGAGCATGGGAACCGAGGACGACCGCCGGGCAGCGCTGATGGCGAGTCTTCCCGTCGCCGACGAGTCGACGCCGCTGGCGGCCCAGCTCGCGGAGGACGCCCGCCGTCGGATCGACCTTCACGGGCGACGCTTCCCTCGACCGGTGACGACCCGGATCATCACCGTCGCGAACCAGAAGGGCGGCGTCGGGAAGACCACGACGACAGTGAACCTTGCCGCCGGGCTGGCGATGGCCGGGCTCAACGTCCTGGTGATCGACAACGATCCCCAGGGCAATGCGTCGACCGCTCTCGGCGTCGAGCATCGTGCAGGGACGCCGTCGGTCTACGAGGTTCTCGTCGATGGTGACCCGTTGGCGAGCGCGGTGCAGCAGTGTCCCGACATCCCCACGCTCTGGTGCGTCCCGGCGACCATCGATCTCTCGGGTGCGGAGATCGAGCTCGTGTCGCTCGTTTCACGTGAAACACGGCTTCGTCGTGCGCTCGACGAGTATCTCGCCCAGCGTGAGCGTGACGGGCTTGAACCCATCGACTACGTCCTGGTGGACTGCCCCCCGAGCCTTGGCCTCCTGACGGTGAATGCCTTCGTGGTCGGTCGGGAAGTGCTCATCCCGATCCAGTGCGAGTACTACGCCCTGGAAGGCTTGAGCCAGCTCCTCAAGACGATCGAGCTGATCAAGGCGCACCTCAACCCCGGGCTCCATGTCTCGACGATCCTGCTCACCATGTACGACGGCAGGACGAACCTTGCGCAGCAGGTCGCCAGCGAAGTCCGCGAGCACTTCCCGGAGCAGACGCTGCGCACGACGGTCCCGCGATCCGTGCGGATTTCGGAGGCCCCGAGCCATGGGCAGACGGTCATGACCTACGACCCAGGGTCGACGGGGGCCCTCGCGTACCTCGAAGCGGCCCGCGAACTCACGCAACGCGCGGAGAACCGTAGCGACGAGGGGACCAGCGAGGGCCTTCAGCGCAACGCCGAATCGCCGCCACCCCAGGACCCTCCAGCATCAGCACACACCGGTTCCACGTCTCACCACGATCATGAGTTCGCCGGCACCATCGGTGGTCCCGGCCTGCGGCAGGAGGAACAGCGATGAGCGAGAAGCGCCGAGGGCTCGGTCGAGGACTAGGTGCCCTGATCCCGACGAGCTCCGAGGGCAGGCGGCCCGTCGACGTCTTCTTCCCGAGCCCCTCCACGGACGAGCCGAAGCACCACGAGACGAGCGACGCTGCAGAGAGTTCTGTGGACCAGCAGGCCGGGGAGGACGCAGCCACGACGAGTGTGACGACCCTGGTGGCGGACGCGGACGCCGGGCCCGCTGACCTCGCGTCGCTCACGTCGCTCTCGGACGCGTACCTCGCTGAGTTGGACGCTGTGGCGGCAGGGGACACCGCCCACTCGAGCGCGAACTCCGCGCCGACTCGCGACTCGTCGACGACAGACCAGGCGAAGACAGACCGAGCGACGATCAACTCGGCGACGACCGATTCGGCGACGACTGACTCGGCGACGACCGATTCGGCGACGACTGACTCGGCGACGACGGCCGCGGTTTCACGTGAAACGACGTCGGACTCCAGCCCGAAGACGGGCACGGAGCAGATCTCAGCAACGGAGTCCGGTGGCCCTTCACCTGCGGAATCGGCCAGCGTGGAGGAGTGGACGGGCGGGGCCGCCGACGACCTGGTGCCCGTTCCGGGCGCGCGGTTCGCCGAGCTCCCGACCTCGTCCATCCGGCCCAACCCGCGGCAGCCGCGGACCGTCTTCGACGAGGGCGAGCTCGACGAGCTCATCGGTTCCATCCGTGAGATCGGCGTGCTCCAGCCGATCGTCGTGCGCCCGGTGACAGGGGAGTCCGCCGCGTACGAGCTGATCATGGGCGAACGCCGCTGGCGGGCGACGCAGGCAGCGGGTCTTGATGTCATCCCGGCCATCGTCCGTGAGACCGACGATGCCGACCTGCTGCGCGACGCGCTCCTGGAGAACCTGCACCGCAGTGCTCTCAATCCCCTCGAAGAGGCGGCCGCGTACCGGCAGCTTCTGGACGATTTCGGCTGCACCCACGAGGAGCTGGCGGACCGCATCTCGCGAAGCCGTCCGCAGATCTCGAACACCCTGCGCCTGCTGCGCCTGCCGCCGCTGGTACAGCGTCGGGTCGCTGCCGGAGTGCTCTCGGCAGGACACGCCCGCGCGCTCCTGGGGCTCACGGACGGTGCGGAGATCGAGCGTCTGGCGCAGCGCATCGTCGCCGAAGGGCTCTCCGTGAGGGCGACGGAGGAGATCGTCGCGATGGGCGGTCTTGACGGCGAGCGTCGCGCGCCGAGAACTCCACGGGCGGGACAGCGTTCCGCGGCGATCGACGAGCTCGCACATCGGTTGTCCGACCGCTTTGAGACGCGGGTCAAGGTCGACCTCGGCAAGAACAAGGGCCGTCTCACTGTGGAGTTTGCCTCCGTCGAGGACCTCAACCGCATCCTCGATGTCATGGCGCCCGACGACCCGGGTCTGTTGCGGAAGTAGACGACGCTCGTGCCGGTGTTGTCGGCGCATCTGCGGCGACCAGCGTCGGCTCGCGGGATCACCCAGCGGGGCGGGTGCGCACGCCATACGGCGAGTGCGCCCGCCCCGCTGGCCTGTCTGGAGGACGGACCGCACCGCGTCTCCTCCGCATTCTTACGGTGAGACGCCCGGCCGGCCTCACCGGCACGCGTCTGAGTCGCATGACCAGCAACCCCGGTGTCGGCCGGTCGCCACAAGGCGCTGTGCCCATGGTGCGTGGTGTGGGAGCTGTGCATCTGCCGCAGGCCCGCCTCGAGACAGGTAGGAGGAAGACCGCCGTCTGGAGCACGAGGTTCTTCGGCGAGTGCCGGACCGCCTCGCTGCCGAGGAGGGCCGCGTCGCGATGAGCGGCTTTCGCCTACGCCATTCGAGCACTGCGCGCACCCGACTGCGATGATCGCTCCCCGGAGGGAAGGGCGGGTTTCACGTGAAACGGCAGGCCAGAGGCCCTCCGCAGGGAGCATGGTGTTGTCGCGCCGTGTTTCACGTGGAACACGTCAGGGACGACGTGGCCCCTGGTCAGTGAGTTCCATGACGGCAAGCGAGCAGACGGTTGATGCCGACCTCCTCATGCGCGTGCAGCGCCAGTCCACCGTCGAGGCAGCGGAGGTCCGCGGCGCTCTCCGCTCAGAGACGCTCGCGGAGGGGGAGAGGCCGACGCTGCCCGGAAGCGCTGGGCAGATCAAGGCGCCCGTGTGACGTCGCCACTCTGTCACCCCGCCCCCGGGTCGATGTGCGGGGCGGCGTGTCGGCTGTTCCCTGTGGCAGAGGCCGAGCACCCCGACACCATGCGGATTCTCTGAGAACGGGATGGCCGTCGAGCGGGGCGGGCCTTCGACGATGGGCCGCAGAGCTGACCCTCTCGGGTTGGTGGCCACAGCGTTTCGATGCCGCTGCCGTGCACCGCCGGCCGACCTCGGGTGCCGGTTGACGGTCCGGTGGAGACCCGTTGTGCGGACACAGCGGCGTAGCGGTGGGCCCGTACGCGGAGGGGCCTGACAACGCGGCGTCGTTCGCTCGCGCGGCGTGACCGGCTGTTTCACGTGGAACATCGGAAGGTCGTGGCAGCGCCCGACGCGGCTGTGCCGGACGCCAGGCACTCGCCGCACTGCGTCGTCGGACTCCGCATGTGAAGCGCTCGGGTGCGCGACGCGTCGGCGGGGCTTTGGAGGCTACAGCCCGGCACCGGGGGAGGGGAGGGGCTCCCGTGATGCGCCGCCAGGACCACCGGGAGTGGACCTGGATACAGGGGAGGTCAGGAGTGCCGTTCGGGACGCCCGCCGCGTGAGGCTCGCTGTTCCCCCTCGCGACCATCCTGGCCCCGCGGCAGTCGTGGGCGGGCAGTGCCATCACACATCGGTACGGGCGAACCCCCGTCCACCCGAGACCTTCGCCTCCGTGGCTCTGCTGCACCGTGCGCGTCGCCGTGGGTGGGAAAGCTCTCTGCCTTCGGAGAACGAGTCAGCACGGGTGCGTCCACGCGAACCAGACGTCTACGCGCTTCGCGAGCGCGACGCCGTGCGTCGCCCAGTCCATGGGCGCGGACCCGGGACGCCGGCCGGGGACTGCGCGTTCGCGACGCGGGGCCGTTCGCCCGGAGAGTGGCCCCGCGCGAAGTCGGCCGGTCCCATCAGGCGTGTTTCACGTGAAACGACGCTCCTGTCGGCGATCCTGAGCCGACCTGTCGGTGGGGCGCGAAGGTGCACCGTTCGAGATCATGACGGGAACGTGGGTCGGGCCGGGAACGAGCATCCGCGCCACGGTCGTGATGGGTCGCATCAGTCGGTGCTATCCCGTCGGGCCACCACACCGCCAACTCCGTCGCGGCAGGTCATGGCATCGCCGTGTCTCTCGCTCACCAGTGCCACCGGAGTGGGCCGAGAACGAACCCCCCGGAGGGGGCCGAAAACGAACGGCGCCGCCGTTTCACGTGAAACAGCGATGCCGGTCAGCCAGGCGGAGGAGGGATCAGTGCCGCACGTGCGCGTTGACGAGAGACCGGTAGAGGTGCCCGAGATCGAGTCCGGCAGCGCGTGCCGCCTGGGGGAGGAGGGACGTCTCGGTCATCCCCGGCGCGACGTTGACCTCGAGGAACTGCACGACCCCGTCAGCGTCGAGGATGACGTCCGTCCGGGAGAGGTCGCGGAGACCGAGCGCGGAGTGGGCTCGAACGGCGACCTCGCGGACGACGCCGAGGACGTCGTCGTCGAGTCGCGCCGGTGCGAAGTACTCGGTGCGGCCGGGGTTGTAGCGTGCGTCGAAGTCGTACGGACCCGTCGTCACGATCTCGACCGGCGGCAGGGCCTCCGGACCGCGGCCCAGGTCGACGACGCTCACGGCCAGCTCGACACCGCGGACGGCCTGCTCGATGAGTGCGACCTCTCCGTACGCGAAGCAGTCGACCATGGCGCGAGGAAGCTGGTCGGCTCGCTCGACGAGCGTGACGCCGAGCGCGGACCCGCCGTGCGTCGGCTTCACGACGAGCGGCAGCCCGAGGCGTGCGACGACCGCGTCGAGCACGGGCTGGGCGCCGAGCTCGCGGAACAGGCTCTGGGGGAGGGTGACGTACTCCGGGGTGCACAGGCCGGCGCCGAGGACGACGTTCTTCGCGACGGGCTTGCTCCAGGCTGCACGGCTCTCACGCGGACCGGTTCCGACGTAGGGCACGCCGACGAGCTCGAGGACGTCGCGGATGGAACCGTCCTCTCCGCTGGCACCGTGGAGGAGCGGCCAGACGACGTCGGGTCGCGCGGACTCGAGGAAGGGGAGGAGGTCGGCGTCGACGTCGTGCACGGTCACCTCGAGACCGGCGGCGCGGAGGCTCTCCGCGACACGGCGCCCGGAGCGGAGCGAGACGTCGCGCTCGTGCGAGAGGCCGCCGGCGAGGATGGCGACGTGCCCGCCCGGGGGGACGTCGTCGTCGGGCCGGAGAAGGTGAAGGTGCTGGTCAGGGCGCTGCGCGTCCGTCGAGGTCGTGCTGTCGGCGACGCCGCTCGTCGTGGGGCTGCCCGTGGTCGTGTCCACTGGTGACGGACTCCTGTTCGGTGCCGCGGCCGCCCGGTGGGGCGGCCGCGGCGTCGTGTGGTGAGGGGCTTCAGGCCAGGTTCGGCGAGGGGTTCTCGACGTCCGTGACGTCGGGGTCGAGCTCGGCGTTGGTGCCGAAGATCTCGACGAGCTCCTGCTCGGCGTTCACGACGCCCGCGAGGCGACGGACGCCCTCGCGGATCCGCTCCGGGGTCGGGAAGCAGTAGGAGAGGCGCACGTGGCTCGCGCCCGTGCCGTCGGCGTAGAACGCGGTCCCGGGGACGTAGGCGACGCGCGCGGTGACCGCGCGGGGGAGCATGGACCGCGCGTCGAGCCCGTCGGGAAGCTGGACCCAGGTGTAGAAGCCGCCGTCGGGCACCGTCCAGCGCGCCGAGGGGAGGTGCTCGGCGAGGGCGCCGATCATCGCGTCGCGACGCTCGCGGTAGAGCTCGCGGAACTGCTTGATCTGGCCCTTCCAGTCGCACGTGTCGAGGTAGGCGGCGATGGCGAGCTGCGACGCGTTCGACGGGCACAGGATCGCGGACTCGCTCGCGAGAACGAGCTTCTCGCGGACGGCGTGCGGTGCGACGACCCAGCCGACGCGGTATCCCGGGGCGAAGGTCTTCGAGAACGACCCGAGGTAGAGGACGCCGTCCTCGTCGAGCGACCGCAGCGCGGGGAGCGTCTGGCCGTCGAAGCCGAGGAGCCCGTAGGGGTTGTCCTCGATGACGAGGACGCCGTACCGCTGCGCGATCTCGAGGATGCGCGGGCGGCGCTCGGCGGTGAGGGTCACGCCGGCGGGGTTGTGGAAGTTCGGGACGGTGTAGAGCAGCTTGACGCGACGCCCGTCGGCGGCGAGGCGCGCGAGCGTCTCCTCCAGCGCCTCCGGGACGAGCCCGTGCTCGTCGAGGGGCACGTGCACGACGTCGGCCTGGTACGACCGGAACACGCCCAGCGCCCCGACGTAGCTCGGCGCCTCCGCGACGACCACGTCGCCCGGGTCGACGAAGATCCGCGTGACGAGGTCGAGCGCCTGCTGCGAGCCGGTCGTCACGACGACGTCGTCGGGGTGGCACTCGATGCCTTCCATCCGCACCACGTCGAGAATCCGCTCACGCAGGGTCTCGTCGCCCTGGCCGGAGCCGTACTGCAGCGCCGTGGCACCGCGCGTCGCGACGAGGCGCTGCATGGTGTCGGCGATCTGGTCGAGAGGGAGGCCTTCGAGGTACGGCATGCCGCCGGCGAGCGACACGACCTCGGGCCGGTTCGCGACCGAGAACAGCGCTCGGATCTCCGACGCTCGCATCCCGTGCGCTCGCTCTGCGTAGGCACCGAACCACGGGTCGAGGCGGGTGCCGCTGGGAGCGGGCTGCTGCGAGGGAGTCGTCGGTCCAGTCACGATCCCCAGTGTGGCACGGAGGATCGGGGGATCGCGTGAAGACGCCGGAGGGCGGACCACCGTGCTGGTGGCCCGCCCTCCGGCGTGCATGGTCCGACGTCGCTCCCGGTCCGAGCTCCGAGTGCCGAGCGGTCGCGGAGGCGACGGCTCAGACGGTCGTGGCGAGGACCGCGTCGATCTCCTCCGTGAGCGCACGCTTGGGGCGCGCACCGATGATCGACTTCTGCAGCTCGCCGCCGACGTAGACGTTGAGCGTCGGGATCGACACGATGCCGTAGGCGGCGGTCGTCTCCGGGTTCGCGTCGGTGTCGAGCTTGGCGATCTTGATCTTGCCGTCGTACTCCTCGGCGAGCTCCTCGAGGATCGGCGCGACCTGGCGGCACGGGCCGCACCAGGTCGCCCAGAAGTCGACGAGGACGGGGACGTCGGACTCGAGGACCTCCGCGCGGAAGGTGGCGTCGGTGACGGGGACGGTCGACATGGTGAACCTCCTGGGGTCGTCGGTGGCTGCGGTGCGGGGTCAGGCCTGGAGCTCGGCGAGCGCCTCGGGCAGCTCGTCGGGGTTCGGCGTCTGCGGGGTGCCGGCGAGGTCCGCGAGCCCCGCCGCGTCCGCGAGCTCGGTGAGGTAGCGCTGCGCGTCGAGGGCGGCGGAGCACCCCGAGCCGGCGGCGGTGATGGCCTGGCGGTAGGTGTGGTCGACGGCGTCGCCGCACGCGAACACGCCCTCGAGGTTGGTCGCGGTGGTGCGCCCGACGACCTGGATGTAGCCCTCGTCGTCCAGGTCGATCTGACCCTTGACGAGCTCGGTGCGGGGCTCGTGGCCGATCGCGACGAACAGTCCCGTCGCGGGGAGCTCGCGCTCCTCGCCGGTCACGGTGTCGCGCAGCGTCACGCCCTCGACCTTCTTGTCGCCCTCGATCCCCGCGACCTCGCTGTTCCAGGCGAACTCGATCTTCGGGTCGTTGAGCGCGCGGTCGGCCATGATCTTCGACGCCCGCAGCTCGTCACGACGGTGCACCAGCGTCACCTTCTCGGCGAACCGGGTGAGGAACGTGGCCTCCTCCATCGCCGAGTCGCCCCCGCCGACGACCGCGATGTGCTGGTCGCGGAAGAAGAAGCCGTCGCACGTCGCGCACCAGGACACGCCGCGGCCGGACAGGCGCTTCTCGTCGTCCAGGCCGAGCTCCCGGTAGGCGGACCCGGTCGCGAGGATGACGGCGCGGGCGCGGTAGGTGTCGCCGTTGCCCGTCACGACGGTCTTGACCGGCCCCTCGAGGTCGAGCAGCGTGGCGTCGTCCCACTCGATGCGCGCGCCGAACCGCTCAGCCTGCTTCTGCATGTGGTCCATGAGCTCGGGGCCCATGATCCCGTCGGGGAAACCGGGGAAGTTCTCGACCTCGGTCGTGTTCATCAGCGCACCGCCGGCGGTGACCGACCCCGCGAGCACCAGCGGGGACAGTCCCGCGCGCGCCGCGTAGATCGCCGCGGTGTACCCGGCGGGACCGGACCCGACGATGATCAGGTTCTGGACGGCTGACTGCTCGGTCACGTGCTGCTCCTCGGATGCTCGGTGCGTGGCGGCCGACCACGCGAGAGTGTGAACGCCGCCGGGGCGGCTTCTGTTCCACGGTACGGGGGTTCGCGGGTCGGCGGGTGCTCGGCTCACCGTGGGTGCGAACCGACCGGCACCCGGCTCGCCGCGGCGATGGTCCCGGCGCCGGCCCGCGGCCGTGCCCGCCGACACGGTGCCGTGGGCGGGCGCTCCACGCCCCGTGGTGCCAGAGCGACGGGTGAGCGGCGACGCCGCACGTGTCCGCGACGAGCACCGCACCGCTGGCACGAGCACAGGGGCAAGCAACGTCGCGGGCCGTGGGGGACCCGGCGTCGGGCCCCCCACGATGTCAGGAGACGAGGATCTCGTTGATCTCCGCGCGGTACTCGCCGGCCGGGTTCTGCGGCAGCTCGGTGAACCACAGGACGATGGACTCGGCCTCGACCGGCTGCTCGAACGTGAACGTCGCACCGGGGGAGAGCGGCCCGGAGGCGAGCACCGTGCCCTCGGTGGGGGTGTCCGGGCTCGTCGCACGGATCTCGACGTTGCCGCCGTTCGTCGCGGTGTCGATGACGATCGACGAGACGGGCGCCTTCTCCTCCAGGGTGACGGCGAAACCGATCCCCGAGCGCAGCCCGGCGAAGTCTGCCGCGTTGTAGCGCCGCGAGATCCACGTCGTGTCCGGCTGCTGGTCGTAGGCCAGCGACGCCAGCTCGGGGTGCTCGCCGTCGTTGTTGCCGGCGGCGTCGCCCTCGGGATCGAGCGCGGTGCCGGACGCGATCATCGGGCGGACCTCGGGCGCGGGCGGTGCCTCCTCGCCCGCGGAGCCCGTGCCCTCACCGCCCTCGGCCGGCGCCTCCGACCCGCCCGCGGTGGGCTCGTTGGTCTGCACGGCGGGGCCGAAGCCGTCGAACGCCGTGTTGACGGCCCAGACGACACCGCCGACGACGAGGGCCAGCACGAGCACGAGGACGATGGGGGTCGCGTTGAACCGTCGCGGCCCGCGCCGCGACGGGACGGGCTCGCTCCACGCTTGCGCGGCGTCGGGACCTGCGGGCGGGGGCGGCGCGGACGCCGGGTCGTACGGCAGGGGAACGGTGCCCGCGTCGTAGCCGACGGGCGGCGGCGGGACCGAGTACGCCTCGGCGGTGGGCGGCGGCACGGCGGCGGTGGCCCCGGTCGCCGCCCCGGCGGCGTACGCAGCCCCCGCGCCCGCACCGGCCGACCCCGGCACCGCGCCGACACGGTGGATGCGTCCGGTCGTCGGACGGCGGACGGGCGGCGCGGGCGGCGGCGTCCCGGGCGGCGCGCTGGCCGCGCCGTCGAACGCCGTCCGCACCGACTGGCGGCTCACACCGGCGGCGGGCTGCACGAACGCGGGCAGCGCCGCGACGACGGAGACCTCGCCCCAGGGCTCGACCGCACCCACGACGTCGGCGGGCGAGCGCGGGCCCTCTCCCCGGGGCGTCGCGGTCCACTCCGCCGCGGTGCCGTGGGTGCCGGCGAAGGTCTCGGCGCACAGCTCGTCGAGCTCGGCGGGGACGTCGGGACGGACGTCCGAGAGGGCGAGCACGCTGTCGCCCGCGCGCTGCGCGGGCAGCGGGTGGATGGAGTCCGCGGCGATCCAGGGGACGTCGAGGGACGGCCCGGCCCAGCGGGCCGTCATCGCGTAGTAGAGGAGCGCGACGAGCCCGACGGCGTCCGCGCGCGAGGTCTGCTCGGCGTCGTGCTGGTCGTGGCCGGCCACGCCCGCGTCGAGCCCGAGGCCCGTGACGAGCACGCGGCCGCCGTCGACGCGCACCGCGTCCGGGCGCAGCGCGAGATGGTGGACACCGCGGCGCCGGGCGACCTCGAGCGCTGCGGCAGCCTCGCCGACGATGGCGCGCGCCTGCTGCGGGTCGACGATCCCGCCGGCGACGACCTCGCTCAGCGTGATGCCCGTGTAGCGCTCGGTCACGACGTACGCCACGCCGTCCTCGGACCCGACGTCGAGCACCCGCGTGAGGCGCGGGTCGACGACGAGCGCCGCGCGTCGTGCGGAGTCGAGCGCCTCGGCGACGTGCGCGCCGGTGACGACCGAGAGCCGCACCGGTCGGTCGAGGATCTGGTCGTGGGCCGACCATGCCGTGACGTCCGACAGGTCGGACGCGAGCTGCTCGTCGAGCCGGTAGCGCGCGACGAGCAACGTTCCTGGGGCCACGCCGTTCACCGGACCTCCTCCGTGTGGGACTCGTGGTCGAGACCCCATGGTACGCGGGCCCGGATTGCCCCCGTATCACCGGATACCCGCACGTCAGACGTGTCGCGTCACCGGCGGACGAGGCGTCTGACGCGGCCCACGAGCGGTCCCGCGAGCTGGTCGAGCTCCCGCACGCGCATGAGCTTGAGGCCGCCCGCGTAGACGAGGCCCATCACGGTGCCGCCGACCGCCACGACGACGACCGACTGCCACCACGAGAGCCCGTAGATCCCGTCGGCGGGGTCGCCCGAGAGCACGACGAAGGCCCGCAGCACGCCCCACCCGGCGACGGCGCTCACGAGCGCGGCGAGGCCGGCCTTGACGTGCAGGCGGAGGATCCGTGCACCGTCGAGCCCGTGGAGGGTGCGCCGCAGGCCGACGGTGCGCAGCCCGACCGCCACGAGGTTGGACAGGCTCATCGCCAGGCCGATGCCCACGACCCACAGCTGGGGCGGGAGGACCTGCGTGCCGACCCACGACACGCCGACGAGCACGAGCGTGCCCGGCACCTGGATCCAGAAGACCGTGCGCCCGTCCTCGAACGCGTAGTAGACCCACTTCATGAGGACCATGCCGCCGAGCGGCACGAGCCCGAGCGCCATGGCGCGCAGCACCATGGACACGGCCTCGCCCGAGGCGGCGTCCACCGAGGGCACGAGCAGCTTGGTGACGGGCAGGGCGAGGACGACGAGGACCGCCGTCGCGAACACCGTGAACACCCCCACGGTGCGGACGCCGCGCGAGAGGTCGTGCCGCACGCGCGCGAGGTCGCCCGCGTGTGCGGCCGCGCTCATGCCCGTGAACAGCGCCGTCGCGATGGAGACGGTCACGAGGGAGTGCGGCAGGAGGTAGATCATCAGCGCCTGCGTGTAGGCCGCGTTGCCCGCGACGGCCAGCGCGTCCGAGAAGGCGCCGGGGGCGCCCGTCACGAGCCCGGTGACGGCGCCCAGGGTGCCGGGGTCGTCGCGGTAGGCCCCGAAGGTCTGCGCGAGCGCCGCACGGGGCGCCTCGCTCGCGAAGCGCGTCGTGAACAGGACACCGACCTGCTCCAGGAGGACGGCGGCGAACGTCCACAGGGCCACCTGGCCCGCGGACCGCAGGCCGATGCCGTGGAGGCCGAACCGCAGGTGCCAGCGGAAGCCCGCGCGCCACAGCGGGACGACGAGGATGAGCGCCTGGGCGGCGACGCCGAGCGTCGCGGTGCCCGCGAGGAGCGCGATCTTGGTCCCGTCCCACTGCGTGAGGTCGTCGACGTTCCCGGTCGCCGCGGGGCCGTACAGCGCGATGAACGCCGCGAACCCGGCGATCGACACGACGTTGTTGAGCACGGGCGCCCACATGAACGGGCCGAACTGCCCCCGCGCGTTGAGGACCTGCCCGAGCAGCGTGTACAGGCCGTAGAAGAAGAGCTGGGGCGTGCACCAGAACGCGAACGCGACGGCGAGCGACGTCTGCGGCGCCGTCCAGCCCGGCCCCGTGTACAGCGCGACGAGGATGCTCGAACCGGCCGTGAGCAGCGCGGACAGCGCCAGCAGGATCACGCCCGAGAGCGTGAGCAGCTTGTCGAGCCGTTCCTGCGTGTTGCGCGCGCGGTAGGCGCGCACGATCTGCGGGACGAGGACGGCGTTGAGCACGCCGCCCGCGAGGATCGCGAAGAGGACGTTGGGGATCTTGTTCGCGACGTCGAACGCGTCCGCCACGAGGCCCGTCGTGCCGATCGCGGCGACCAGCAGCACGTTGCGCACGAGGCCCAGGCCGCGTGAGACGAAGGTGCCGGACGCCATGAGCGCCGACGACCGGCCGAGACTCCCCGTACGGGGTGCCGGGGCCTCGGTGGCGCCCGCCTCCGCGGTCTCGTCGGGGGTGCCCGACGCCGCGGGGTCGCCCGGGAGCGCGCCTTCGATCCTGGGGACGGCGTCGCGCGTCGTCCCCGGGCGAGAACCTCGCCCGGCACCCGCGGGACGGACGTGCCGCGGCTGTCCGGGGCTCACTCGACGCGCTCCTCGTCGCGGCGGGGCGGTCCGTCGGGCCCGCTCGGCGCCGCGGCCGGCGGGTCCTGCGGGGACGGCTGGTCGAGCGTGGCGCCGGCCAGACGGCGGGGCGAGCGACCACGACGCACGGTGCGCCAGATGCCGGCGAACAGGGCGATGACGAGCAGGACGGCGACGACGACCGTGCCGACGGACTCCCAGTCGGCCCGCACCCGGACCACGAACTGCTGCGGCTCCGCGACCCGGACCTGGGGCTGCGCGGCGCTGACGAGCTCCACCTCGACGGTGACGTTGCCGCTCCCGAAGCCCTCGACCGGCACCCCGACGCTCGCCTCGGTCGGGACGAGGTCGCCGTCCGCGTCGCGCGTCGCCGCCGGGATCGTCACCGTCGTGCGCTCCGGGGCCCGCAGCCGGGGGTCGTCCGGCCGGAGGACGACCTGGACCGTCGCGTCCTGCGTGAGGGTGCTGCGCACCCGGACCGGCAGGTCCTCCTGCTCGGCGACGAAGAAGAACGACGAGCGCGTCTCCACCGAGAGCCCGCCCCGCACCGCGGCGGACCGCTGCTCGGCCTGCTGGACGGCGAGCGTGCGCGACGGCGGCGCCGCGCGGTAGGCGACGGCCGTCGGCGTGACGAACGCCGGCTCGAGCGGGCGCATGAGTGCCGTCGGGTCCGCCGCGACCGTCGCGAACGCGGCGAGCTCCGCGCGCGACCGGTCGAGGGACCGGAGCTCGGCGGCACCGATCTCGCCGTCGGCGGGCGCGTCCTCGGGCAGCGACGCGCGGTCGACTGCGGGTGGCTCGACCGCGAGGAGCTGGTCCACGGGTGCGAGGTCGACCCAGCCGGAGTCGCGCAGCGCGTCGAGCCTCGTCGTGAACAGGCCGGGCTCGGGCTCCCACGACCGGGGCAGGGCCGCGAGGACGTGCCGCTGGTCGGCGGGGCGCTCGCGCGCGATCACGGCCGTCTCGGCGAGCAGGCGCTGCGTCGCGGAGACGCCGGAGCCGTCGCCGGCGGAGAGCAGCGCGGTGAGCACCGGGTCGGCGACGAGCGCCGTGGCCGGTCCCGCGGACGTCGTCACCGTCGCGACGCCCGAGGGCGTGTACGTGAGCGAGTCGGCCGGCGCGAGGCCGCCCGGACCGACGACCGTCGCGGTCGCTCCCGACGCGACGGCGAGCGTCGTGGTCGCGAGGTCGGGGACGGCGTCGGCCGGCCAGGCGAGGTCGGTGCGCCACCCGTTCGTCGGGTCCGGGGGAGCGGGGGTCCCCGTGTCCGCGGCGTCGTCGCCGTCGGCCGTGTCGTCGGCCGGCGTGCCCGACGCCGGGTCGGACGAGGTGCCCGACGACGGCAGCGGCGTCCCCTCGGGCAGCGCGAGGCCCGCGTGCGCGAACGCCGCGACGTCCGGGTCGTAGGCGCGCAGCGCGAACGTGGAGCGCCCGGCGGTCGCCCCGCTCACGGCGTCCGCCCAGGCGTTCACCGCCGGGTCGGCGGCGACGGCAGCGGCCGCGAGCAGCGCCGGGTCGGCGACCCAGCCCACGTCGGACGTCCCGCCCGTCGCGGCGAGCAGGCGGCCGAGCCGTCCCTCGCTCGCCACCGCGGCCGAGAGCGCGTCGTCGTACGCGACCGGGTCGGGGTCGACCGGGGGACCCGTCAGCGCCGCGACCACGCTGAGCCGCACGGGAGAGACGTCGTCCGCCGGGGCCCGGAGCGCGAACGTGCGCTGCACGGCGAGGCGCGTGCCGCCGTCGGACACGGCGACCGCCAGGCCGCGCGGGCCCGGGTCGTTGCCCGTGCCGAGGCCGAGCTCGGCGGCCGACGCGGAGAGCGTCACGTCGGCGCTCTCCCCGGGCGCGAGCGGCCGCCCGACGTCCTCGGCGGCGACGGTGGCGCCGACACGCCCGTCGAGACCAATCGTCGTCCAGCTCTCGAGCGCGGACCGCGTGCGCAGCGCGCGGCGGTCGACGCCGAGGGTCACCGCGGGGGAGCCGAGCGTCTGCTCCGTCCCGTTCGTCACGCGCGCGGTGACGGTGAGGGTGCTGTCCGGCGCGAGGACGGTCGGTGCGAACGACGTGAGCTCGAGCGTCACCGCGTCCTCGCCCTCCGGGACGGTGTCGGCCGCGGCGGGCGGGGCCGCCGTCGTGCCGCCGAGCAGGACGCCGGCCGCGACGACCAGCACCAGGAGCAGGGTGACGAGCAGCCGTGCGGTCGGACCGCGGAGCGAGGCCGGCGCGGCGCCGGGGGGGCGCGCACCGCTGCGGGAGGAGGGCGTCATGAGTGGTCGGTCGAGCTCCGTGGGGCGGGCGGTGCCGGGCCGCCGCGGCCGTCGTGCGGGTGGCCGTGCGGGCGGACGATCGTCCGGGTCACCCTACTCTCGACCACCCCGTGGAACCGCGTGCGACGGCCCTCGAGGACGCCCTGCGCGACGACGGCGATGCGCCGCTCGTTCGGGTACGCCAGCCGGGCCGGAAGGTCCACGACCGGGATCCAGGCGACGTCCTCGGCCTCGCCGTCCGGGTCGCCCTCGACCGTGAGGTGCCCGCCCGTCGCGCGGAGCAGGAAGTGGTGGACGACCTTGTGCACGCGCCGGTCGTCGCCCGTGAACCAGTAGTCGATGACGCCGAGGGGCTCCTGCACCGCGCCGCGGATGCCCGTCTCCTCCGCGATCTCGCGGACGGCCGCCTGCTCCGGCGTCTCGTCGCCCTCGAGGTGGCCCTTCGGCAGGCACCACTCCAGGCGGCCCCCGCGGTTGCGCCGCGCGATGATCGCCGCGCACGGGTAGCCACCGGCGACGGTGATGACGAGGCCGCCCGCGGAGACCTCGTCGACGACCGGGAGCGGCGCCGGCGCGGGGCCCGGTCGCGAGCGCGGGTCGATGCGGAGGGCGTGGCCGCCCGGCGGGGCCGGGACGGGGGCGGGCTGCCCGCGGCCGTCGCCACGCCCGCCCGCCGGATCCCTCCGGGGGTCGTCGGCGTGCGCGGGGGTGGACATGGGTTCAACTTTACCGAGTGGGCACCCACCTCCCCGGGACCGGCTCCCCGGCGCGGGCGCCGCATCTGGCAGGCTTGGGTGTCGTGCCCCAGCCTTCGTCCCCCTCGCCGTCGCCCCAGCCGACACCGCCCGCGACGCCGCACGCGCTCGAGCTGCAGCGCCGCGCCCTCGCGGTGCTCACCGAGATGGCGCCCGCGGCGATCGAGCTCGGCGAGGCGTTCCGGGCCGCGGGCCACGAGCTCGCGCTCGTCGGGGGACCGGTCCGCGACGCGTTCCTCGGGCGGGCGAGCAACGACCTCGACTTCGCCACCTCCGCGTCGCCCGACGAGACCGAGGCGATCCTCGCGCGGTGGGGCGACGCGCACTGGGACATCGGCAAGGAGTTCGGCACGATCGGCGCGAAGCGCTTCGGGAGCAGCGGCCCCGGTGACGACCTCGTCGTCGAGGTGACGACGTACCGGACGGACGAGTACGACCCGACGTCACGCAAGCCCGTCGTCGCGTTCGGCGACACGCTCGAGGGCGACCTGTCGCGCCGCGACTTCACCGTCAACGCGATGGCCGTGCGGGTGCCGGACATGACGTTCGTCGACCCGTTCGACGGCCTGGGCGACCTCGCCCGCCGCGTCCTGCGCACCCCGATCGCCCCCGAGCAGTCGTTCGACGACGACCCGCTGCGCATGATGCGCGCGGCGCGGTTCGCCGCGCAGCTCGAGTTCGACGTCGACGGCGGGACGCTCGCCGCGCTGGTCCTCATGACCGAGCGCATCGAGATCGTCTCGGCCGAGCGCGTGCGCGACGAGCTGTCGAAGCTGCTGTGCGGCGCCGCGCCGCGGCGCGGGCTCGAGGTCCTCGTGGACACGGGCCTCGCCGACCACGTGCTGCCCGAGCTGCCCGCGCTCAAGCTCGAGATCGACGAGCACCACCGGCACAAGGACGTGTACGAGCACTCGCTCACGGTCCTCGACCAGGCCATCGCGCAGGAGACCGGGCCCGACGGCGCCGTCCCCTCGCCCGACCTCGTGCTCCGCCTCGCGGCGCTCCTGCACGACGTCGGCAAGCCGCCCACGCGCCGGTTCGAGGCCGGGGGCGGCGTGAGCTTCCACCACCACGAGGTCGTCGGCGCCAAGATGGTCGCCAAGCGCCTCAAGGCGCTGCGGTACGACAAGCAGGTGGTCAAGGACGTCGCGCGTCTCGTCGAGCTGCACCTGCGGTTCCACGGCTACGGCGACGGCGCGTGGACCGACTCGGCCGTGCGCCGCTACGTGACCGACGCCGGCCCGCTGCTCGAGCGCCTGCACCGTCTCACGCGCGCCGACTGCACGACCCGCAACCGGCGCAAGGCCCAGCGGCTGCGCGAGTCGTACGACGACCTGGAGCGCCGCATCGCCGACCTCCAGGCGAAGGAGGAGCTCGACGCCGTCCGCCCCGACCTCGACGGGCAGCAGATCATGGAGATCCTCGGGATCCGCCCCGGGCCCGTGGTGGGGAAGGCGTACAAGCACCTGCTGGAGCTGCGCCTCGACCGGGGCCCCGTCGACGAGGAGACGGCGCGCGCGGACCTCCTGCGGTGGTGGGCCGAGCAGCCGGAGTCGTCGGCGTCCTGAGCGTGGCGTACCCCCGGCGCGCGGGTGAGCCCTCGGGGGTGAGAAGGAGCGAAGACACCGAAGGGGTGCCGCTCTCGGGCTGATGAGAGCGGCACCCCTCGCCGTGCTCGCGGGTGCGACGTCGTGCCGGTCGCCTCAGACGTCGTCGGTGGCCAGGGCGGCCTCGACCTTCACGTCCGCGGTGCGGGCGTCCGTGGCGCGGGAGTCCCCGGTGCGGGCGTCCTCGACCGGGGCGTCCTGCGTGCCGGGCTGCGCCGGGCCGTGCCCGTGCGCCGGCGGCGCGCTGCGGCGCAGGAGGAACGACAGGCCGACGGCGACCAGCATGACCGCCGTGCCCCAGACGAACGCGTCGCCGACGCCCTCGGCCAGCGCCACCCGGGGCGACGCGCCCGCCTCGCCGTACGCGATCGAGCGCGACGTCATGACGGCGACGAACATCGCGGTCCCGGCGGCACCCGCGAGCTGCTGCACCGTGCCGATCGACGCGGAGCCGTGCGAGTACTGGTGCGGCTCGAGCGACGAGAGCGCCGACGTGAACAGCGGCGTGAACATGAACGCGAGGCCCAGGCTCAGCGTGACGTGCAGCGCCAGGACGAACCACGGCGACGAGTCGGCGTGGATCGTCGTGAAGGCCGCGAGGGCCACCGCGACGACGCTCACGCCCGGGATGACGAGCGGACGCGGTCCCACCCGGTCGTAGAGCCGGCCGACGGTCGGGCCGAGCAGACCCATGAGGAGCCCGCCCGGGAGCACGATGAGCCCGGTCGCGAGCGGCTCGAGGCCCATCGCGTCCTGGAGGAACAGCGGCAGGAGGATGAGCGAGCCGAACATCGCGACCATGCCGACGGCCATGATGCCGAGCGGCACGCTGAACCCGCGGTGCGTGAACACGCGCAGGTCGAGCAGGGCACGGTCCTCGCGCTGGAGGACGATCTGCCGCCACGCGAACGCGGCGAGTGCGAGGACGCCGAGAGCGAGCGGCACGGCCGGCGGGACGACGGGCGTGTGGCGCGCGGCCTCCCCGATGCTCGAGAGCCCGTAGACGAGCCCGCCGAACGCGAACGCCGCGAGGACGAGGGAGAACGGGTCGAGGCGCGAGCGCGTACGGTCTGCGACGTCCCGGATGTACAGGAAGCCGAGGAGGAGCGCGACGAGGCCGATGGGCAGCACGATGCCGAAGACCCACCGCCAGCTCAGGGAGTTGAGGATGAGACCCGAGAGCGACGGACCGAGCGCGGGCGCGGCGGCCATGACGATCGAGATGTTGCCCATGACCTTGCCGCGGATGGCCGGCGGCACGAGCGTCATGATCGTCGTCATGAGCAGCGGCATCATGATGGCCGTGCCCGACGCCTGGACGACGCGCCCGACGAGCAGCCACGCGAAGCCGGGGGAGAGCGCGGCGAGCAGCGTGCCCGCGCTGAACAGCGACATCGCGAGCAGGTAGGCGCCGCGCGTCCCGAGCCGCTGGAGCAGGAACCCGGTCGCCGGGATGACGACGGCCATGGTCAGCATGAACGCCGTCGTGAGCCACTGGCCCGTGCTCGCGGTGATCCCGAGGTCCGCCATGAGCGGCGCGAGCGCCACGCTCATCGTCGTCTCGTTGAGGATCACGACGAACGCCGAGCCGAGCAGCAGCGCGATGACGAGGAAGTCCGCCCGGGGGAGGCGGTCGACGGCGGCCGAGGTGTCGTGGGTGGGGGAGGCTGTCACGGTGTGTCTCCGCTCGCGTCGGTGGCGTCCCGGGCGCAGGGTCGGACCCGGTCGGGGGGCAGGGTGCGCTGCAGGGCAGCGCGACGGTCGCGTGCGGGGGCACGCGACGACGGTGTCGGTTCGGTCGGCGGGGCCACGAGCAGGGTGACCCGACCCGGGACGGCCCGCGCGGCGCTCGCCGCGAGATCCGTACCCTGTACGACCATTCACCATCCTGCGTTATTCCCGCCGACGGTGACGACCTCTTTTCCGCCCCGGACTCATCGGTACGCCGAGGGCAGAAGGAGGCCCGCGCGCGTCGCGCAGGCGGTCGAGGGGACGGCGCGTCAGGCGTGCGGCGTGCGGGGGGACGCCCCGGCGTCGGGCACGACGGCGTCGCCCGGCTCGGACGGCGTGCGAGCGCCCCGCGTCCACAGGACCAGGGCGGCGACGCAGTACGCCACCGCCAGCACGGCGAACACGCCGCGCGACCAGCCCGTGTCCGGGAGGGTGAAGGCCGCGAGAGCCGCCGCGCCCACGAACGCCGCGTTGTAGAGCACGTCGTAGAACGCGAACGCGCGGCCGCGGAACTCGTCGTCCGTGTCGCGCTGGACGATCGTGTCCACCGCGATCTTCGTGCCCTGGGCGGCCAGGCCCAGCAGCGTCGCGCCCGTGAACACCACCGCGCGCGACGGCGTCGTGACGAGCAGGAGCTGGCTCGCCGCCGCGAGCAGCAGCATGATCGCGATCCACACCTGCGGACCGGTGCGGCGCGACAGGAACGGGGTGATGACCGCCGCCGCGGCACCCCCCACGCCGGTGAGCCCCACGACGAGCCCGAACGTCACGAAGCCCGCGTCCTGGTCGCCGGGGCTCAGGAGGTTGCGCGCGATGAGGATCGACGCGATGAACACCACGCCGTAGAGGAAGCGGTGCGTCGCCATCGCGAGCAGCGCCTGCCCCGGCGTGCGGCGCGCGACGAGGTACCGGGCGCCGTCGGCCAGACCGCGCGCGACCCGCGCGATCTCCGAGCGGATCGCGGACTCCGCCGGGCGCTCCGGGCCGAGCTGCGTGCGCCCGAGGCGCAGCGCCAGGAGCGACGCGACGCCGAAGACCAGCGCCGCGCACACGAGCGCCGACGAGTCCTTGACCCGGCCCGGCTCGAACGCCAGCCCGAGCACCACGCCGATCCCGCCCCCGACGAACGCCGCACCCGCGCCGAGCGTCGGCGTGAGGGAGTTCGCCGTGAGGAGCAGCGGGCCGTCGACGACCCGCGGCAGGCCCGCCGAGAGCCCCGCGAGCAGGAAGCGGTTCACGGACAGCGCGGCCAGGCCCAGCGCGTAGATCCAGCCGCTCACCCCGCCCGTCAGCATGAGCACCGCCATGCCGAGCGTGATGACGACGCGCACCGCGTTGCCCCACGCGAGGACCTGACGACGCTGCCACCGGTCGAGGAACACCCCGGCGAACGGGCCGACGATCGTGAACGGCGCGAGCATCACCGCGAACGCGCCCGCGATGGCCGCCGCCGTGCCCTGCGACTCGGGGGAGAAGAACAGGAGCGACGCCAGGCCGACCTGGAACATGCCGTCCCCGGCCTGCGACACGAGCCGGACGGCGAACAGCTTGCGGAAGCCGTCCAGGCGCAGCAGCGCCCGCAGCTCGGAGATCACACCCACGCGGTCACCCTACGTTCGTCGTCGTGCGGTCGGACATGCGGTTGTCCCCCGTGGGGCGCCGCGGGGGGGGGGCGAGGGTCGGGGGCCCGGGTCGCGCTGGGAGGTCGGGCGGGGAGGCGCGCCGCGTCTACCATCCGCCGCTCGTCCCTCGCGGCTCCCGCCAGGCCCGCCACGACGCGGCGCGCCTCCCCGCCCTCCCGGTGCCGTCTCACCTCGAGCGTGCCCGCGGCCGACGGCGAACCCGGCCGAGCGAGGTAGAGCCCTGGTCCTCCTGCCGGACGACCAGGGCTCTACCTCGGCGGAGCGCTCAGCTTTCAGGGCTCCAGGTCAGCGCTCGACCTCACCGGCGATGAAGGCCTCGAGCTGCGCACGGCCCTTCGTGTCCTCCATCTGGACCGGCGGGGACTTCATGAAGTACGTCGAGGCCGAGAGGATCGGGCCGCCGACGCCGCGGTCCTTGGCGATCTTCGCGGCGCGGACGGCGTCGATGATGATGCCGGCGGAGTTGGGGGAGTCCCAGACCTCGAGCTTGTACTCCAGGTTCAGCGGGACCTCGCCGAACGCGCGGCCCTCGAGGCGCACGTACGCCCACTTGCGGTCGTCGAGCCACGCGACGTAGTCCGACGGGCCGATGTGGACGTTGCGGTCCTCCGTCTTGCCGCCGAGCGGGCCCTCGAGGTTCGAGGTCACGGCCTGCGTCTTGGAGATCTTCTTGGACTCCAGGCGCTCGCGCTCGAGCATGTTCTTGAAGTCCATGTTGCCGCCGACGTTGAGCTGGTACGTGCGGTCCAGCACGACGCCGCGGTCCTCGAAGAGCTTCGCGAGCACGCGGTGCGTGATCGTCGCGCCGACCTGCGACTTGATGTCGTCGCCGACGATCGGGACGCCGGCCTCCTCGAACTTCGCGGCCCACTCCGGGTCGGACGCGATGAAGACGGGGAGCGCGTTGACGAACGCCACGCCGGCGTCGATCGCGGCCTGCGCGTAGAACTTCGCGGCCTGCTCCGAGCCCACGGGGAGGTAGCAGACGAGCACGTCGACCTGCGCCTCGCGCAGCGCGGCGACGACGTCGACCGGCTCCGCGTCCGACTCCTCGATCGTCTGCGCGTAGTACTTGCCGACGCCGTCGAGGGTCGGGCCGCGCTGGACGGTCACGCCGAGCGGCGGGACGTCGGCGATCTTGATCGTGTTGTTCTCGGAGGCGTTGATGGCCTCCGAGAGGTCGAAGCCGACCTTCTTCGCGTCGACGTCGAACGCCGCCACGAACTCCAGGCTCGACACGTGGTAGTCGCCGAACTGGACGTGCATGAGCCCCGGGACGGTGCTGCTCGGGTCGGCGTCACGGTAGAAGTGCACGCCCTGGACGAGGGACGATGCGCAGTTGCCTACGCCGACGATGGCGACGCGGATGGAGGTCATCCTCGCTCCTTGGTGTTCGTTGTTCCAGGGTCCTCGGGACGCCTCGCGCCGTCGGGCTCCTGCTCGGATGGTTCCGCAGGATGCGGGGTGCTGCTGGACCGCGCGCGGGCGGCGCCCCGGGCGTGCCCGGAGCTCCTGTCGCGCTCGGTGGTGATGAGACCGTCGAGCCAGCGCACCTCGCGCTCGACCTGCTCGAGTCCGTGACGTTGCAGCTCGAGCGTGTACTCGTCGAGCCGCTCGCGCGTGCGAGCCGCGGACTCCCTGACCGCCTCCAGCCTCTCGGTGAGCCGGGTGCGCCGGCCCTCGAGGATGCGGATGCGGGTCTCGGCGTCGGTCTGCGCGAAGAACGCGAACCGGACGTCGAAGCTCTCGTCCTCCCACGCCGCCGGCCCGGAGGAGGCCAGGACGGTCTGGAGGTGCTCCTTGCCCTCGGCCGTCAGCTCGTAGACGATCCGCGCGCGCTTGCCCGAGAGGGCGGGCGCGAGGGTCGACTGCGCGGCCGACTGCTCCGTGCCGGTGATGAGCCCGCGGGCCACCAGCGACTTGAGGGCGGGGTACAGCGAGCCGTAGGACAGCACGCGGAAGGAGCCGAGCATGATGTTGAGCCGCTTGCGCAGCTCGTACCCGTGCAGCGGCGCCTCCTTGAGGAGACCCAGGATCGCGGTCTCGAGCACAGGTGTCTTGCTCCGCACGATCCCACCTCCTGACGCTCCTCGGCGTAGCCCCGGAGGGACTCGCTGGGATCTGGTCCGACCCGATGTATCGAGTCGATACATCGACAGGTTAGGTCGTCCCGATGTGTCGTGCAATCCTGACCGGACTGTGACACACGTCGCCGGGCATGTGAAGAACCCGCGGAGGCGGCGGGACGCCCGGGCGAATCAATGGCGGACGATCCCGCTCACGGTGCGCTGAACCCTTGTCGGGACAGGGTGACGCCCTATTGTTCAGGGTGGTCCGGCGTGCGCCGACCTCGTGCCCGACGGCGGCCCGCCCCCGAGGCAGGGCCCGTCCCGTCGGTCAGGTGGTCCCCGCACGGCGGCCCACGGGCAGGCCCGCGGTCGACGCGAGCCGGCTCCTCGATGCCCCCCAGAGGAAGGTAGACCGTGGCGCGATCCACGAGGACGAACGGACGGCCGACCCCGCGCGGGCGCCGTCGGTTCTTCAACTACCCACGCTCGCACGTCAAGGGCGTCCGCCGCTGGCTGCCGTCGTGGCGCGTGGTCGTCGGGACCATGCTGACGGGCATCGCGCTCGTCGCGGGCGTCGCCGTCGCCGCGTGGTTCACGACCGAGGTCCCGACGAAGCTGCCGAGCGTGGGGGCCCAGACGTCCACCGTCTACTGGGGTGACGGCACCACGGAGATGGGCAAGTACGCGGTCGAGAACCGCGAGATCGTCGACTACGCGACGTTGCCGCCGTACGTCGGCAACGCCGTCGTCGCCTCCGAGGACCGCACGTTCTGGACGAACTCCGGCGTCGACGTCAAGGGCATCGCGCGCGCCTTCTACAACAACATCAAGGGCGGCGGCCGTCAGGGCGCGTCCACGCTGACGCAGCAGTACGTCGAGCGGTACTACACGGACTCGGTCACGGACTACGCGGGCAAGGCGCGCGAGGCGATCCTCGCCGTCAAGATCACGCAGCAGCAGGACAAGTCGGAGATCCTCGGCAACTACCTCAACACCATCTACTTCGGTCGCGGCGCCTACGGCATCCAGGCGGCGGCGCAGAAGTACTACGGCGTGAACGCCGCCGACCTCACGGTCTCGCAGGCGGCCATGATCGCCGGCATCATCCCCAGCCCCAGCAACTGGGACCCGGCCGTCAACCACGCCCAGGCCGAGGAGCGGTGGAAGCGGACGCTGCGGAACATGGAGGAGGACGGCCACATCACCGCCGCGGAGCGCCAGGCGGCGGTGGACGCGGGCTTCCCCGAGGCGATCCCGTACGTCAAGTCCCAGAAGTACGAGGGGCCCACCGGCTACCTGCTCGGCATGGTCGAGGACGAGCTCGCGAAGAACGACATCTCGTTCGACGCCCTCCAGACCAAGGGCTACAAGGTCACCACGACCATCGACGCGACGATGCAGCAGGCCGCGGTCGACACCGCGAACTCCCTCCCGCAGGAGGCGCGAGGCGACGAGAACCCCGTCTCGCCCAACCTGCGCCCCGCGATCGTGTCGATCGACCCCAACGACGGGTCGATCCGAGCCCTGTACGGGGGTCCCGACTACGTCACCCAGGCGTACAACAACGCGACGCGAGGTGCAGCGCAGGGAGGCTCGACGTTCAAGCCGTTCACCCTCATCGCGGCGCTCGAGGCCGGGCACACGCTCGACGAGCGCTACGACGGCAACTCGCCCAAGACGTTCCCCGACGCCAACAACGGCGAGGACTGGAAGGTCCGGAACTTCGGGGACGTGCCCTACGGCGACATCGACCTGGTCAAGGCGACCGCCAACTCCGTGAACACCGTGTACGCGGCGCTCAACATCGAGACCGGCCCTGAGAAGACGGCGGAGGTCGCCCACCGCCTCGGCATCTCGGACCGCACGGAGGTGCTGGGCAACGCGGCCAACGTCCTCGGCACCGCGACCGTGACGCCGCTGGAGCTCACGAACGCGTACGCGACCATCGCCTCGGGCGGCCTGCGGTCCACCCCGCACATCGTCGCGTCGGTCACGGACTCGCGCGGCAACCTCGTGTACCAGGCGCCGGGTGCCGACAAGCGCACCCAGGAGTTCACCACGGAGACCATGTCGGCCACGCAGTACGCGCTCGCGGAGGTCGTCAAGCAGGGTTCGGGGAAGCCCGCGCAGGAGATCGGGCGGCCCGCCGCCGGCAAGACGGGTACGTCGAACGAGAACAAGTCGGCGTGGTTCGCGGGATTCACCCCCGGGCTCGCGACGGTCGTCGGCCTCTACCAGGTCGGACCGAACGGCGAGGAGGAGCAGATCACGCCGTTCGGCCGCTGGGCCGACATGCGCAACCCCGAGATCACCGGTGGTTCGTGGCCCGTCGAGGCTTGGGCGTCCTACATGCAGGTCGCGGCGGCGAACCTCCCGGAGGGCGAGTTCCTGCCCTACAGCCCGCCCAAGCCGAAGCCGACGGAGACCCCGACGGAGACCCCGACGGAGACCCCGACCGAGGAGGCGCCGCCCGAGGAGCCGGAGGAGCCGCAGCAGCCGGCGAACGTGGCAGTCCCGTCCGTCGTCGGCATGGAGGCTCGCGCCGCGCGCGCCCAGCTCGAGGGCGCCGGCCTCAAGGTGCGGATCACCGAGGAGTTCTCCGACCAGCAGCCCCGGGGCTTCGTGATCAGCCAGTCGTCCATGAGCGAGGTCCCGCCGGGGTCGACCATCGCGCTCGTCGTCTCGAAGGGCGCCGACCCGGGCCAGCAACCGCCTCCCGATCCCACGGACCCGGAGAACCCGGACCCGTCGCCCACGGAACCCGGGAACCCGGGCGGGGGAGGGAACGCCGGCGGGGGCAACGGCAACGTCGGCGGCATCATCCCGGGCCGGGGCTGACCTGCCCGTCGGCCGCAGATTTCCGGGCGCCCGCGCCGAGCGGGTACCCTGGGGAGCTGCCGTCCGCCCGTCGGACGGCAGCAGCATGAAGCATGAACCCTCCTGTCACGGAGAGACCGTGACCGCGAAGACCAGAGGAGGTGGGTTATCCGCATGCGTCAGTACGAACTGATGATCATCCTCGACCCCGAGATCGAGGAGCGCACCGTCGCCCCGTCGCTCGACAAGTACCTGTCGGTCATCAAGACCGACGGCGGCTCCGTCGACAAGGTGGACATCTGGGGTCGTCGCCGCCTGGCGTACGACATCAACAAGAAGTCCGAGGGCATCTACGCGGTCGTCGACTTCACGTCGACCTCCGACACCGCCAAGGAGCTGGACCGTCAGCTCGGCCTCAACGAGGTCGTCCTGCGGACCAAGATCCTGCGCACGGACGCTCGCTGATCCTCCCCGTCTCCCCCGTTCGACCGGCCCGTACCGGACGCTGCACGCCGTAGCGCGTGTGGGCGCCGCGTGGTGGGATGAGCGACGCGAGAACGTTACGAGCGAGGCGCGCGGCGCCGTCGACGACACAGACGACACACGAAGGAGCTGGCCATGGCAGGTGACACCGTCATCACGGTGATCGGGAACCTCACGGGAGACCCGGAGCTGCGTTTCACCCCCTCGGGTGCGGCGGTGGCCAACTTCACGGTGGCGTCCACGCCGCGGACCTTCGACCGCCAGTCGAACGAGTGGAAGGACGGGGACACCCTGTTCATGCGCTGCTCGATCTGGCGCGAGGCCGCGGAGAACGTCGCGGAGTCGCTGACGAAGGGCATGCGCGTCATCGTGCAGGGCCGCCTCGTCCAGCGCTCGTACGAGACCCGCGAGGGGGAGAAGCGCACCGTCGTCGAGCTGCAGGTGGACGAGATCGGTCCTTCCCTGCGCTACGCCTCTGCCAAGGTCACCCGCGCCCAGCGCTCGGGTGGCGGTGGCGGCGGCTTCGGCGGCGGTGGCGGCTACGGAGGTGGCGCCAACTCCGGCGGCGCCTCCGGCGGCGGATTCAGCTCCGGCGGCGGTCAGCAGCAGAGCGACGACCCGTGGGCCACGGCTGGTCCCGCGTCGTCCGGTGGCTCGTTCTCCGACGAGCCCCCGTTCTGATCGTCCGCCACTCCCAGAACACACACCCGTCCCCGCGGGTGCCGCGCCGCTCGTCGGCGCGGTCCGCACGCGGGGATCGCACCTTGTAGAGGAGCAACACCATGGCGAAGCCTGTGGTGCGCAAGCCCAAGAAGAAGTCCAACCCGCTGAAGTCGGCCAAGATCGAGTCGGTCGACTACAAGGACACCGCGCTGCTGCGCAAGTTCATCTCCGACCGCGGCAAGATCCGCGCGCGTCGCGTGACCGGCGTCTCCGTCCAGGAGCAGCGCCAGATCGCCCGTGCGGTGAAGAACGCGCGCGAGATGGCGCTGCTGCCGTACACGTCGACGGCTCGCTGAGCGGGAAGGGAGAGAACTCATGGCCAAGCTGATCCTGACCCACGAGGTCACCGGTCTCGGTGAGCCCGGCGACGTCGTCGAGGTGAAGGACGGGTACGCCCGTAACTTCCTCGTCCCGCGCAAGCTCGCCACGCCGTGGTCCAAGGGCGCCGAGTCGCAGGTGACTGCGATCCGCAAGGCGCGCAAGGCCCGCGAGATCGCGTCGCTCGACGACGCGAAGGCGATCCGCGACTCGCTGCAGGCGAAGCCGGTCGTCGTCGAGGCGAAGGCCGGCGCTGCCGGTCGCCTCTTCGGCGCTGTCACGACGGCGGACATCGCGTCCGCCGTGACGGCCGCCGGTGCGTCGGTCGACAAGCGCAAGATCGAGATCGGTCAGCCGATCAAGGCGACGGGGGACTACACGGTCTCCGTCCGCCTCCACCCGGAGGTCTCCGCGACCCTCGCGGTGAAGGTCGTCGCTGCCTGATCTGCTGCTGAGCAGTCCACGAAGGCCCGGCCCCTCCTCGGAGGGGCCGGGCCTTCGTCGCGTCCGGCCCCGTCGTGCTCGGCTGCGTGCGCCGAGCCCTCAGGCGGTGCCGGTGACCATCCAGGCGCTCCCGCGCGCACGGAGCCCCGTGGTGAGGGCGCGTGCCGCCATGAAGACCCCTGCGAAGGCGAGCCAGAGCCACGCGAGGCCCGCCGCGCCGTCGGGCGCCCAGTGCCGGACGGCGAGCGCGAACGGCGCGTAGACCACGAGCGTGAGCATGCCCGCCCAGGCGAGGAAGCGGCCGTCCCCGGCGCCGATGAGGACGCCGTCGAGCACGAACACCCACCCCGCCATCGGCAGGAGGACTCCGCACACCGCCATGCCGACGGCGACGGCGGTGCGCACCTCGGGATCGGACGTGAAGAGGAGCGCGAACCACCAGCCGCCCGCAGCCATGACGACACCCAGCCCTGCCCCGGCGGCCACGCCCCACTGGAGGGTGCGGCGCAGGACGGCGCGGACGCGGGGGACGTCGTCGGCCCCCAGCCCGTGCCCGACGAGCGCCTGCGCCGCGATGGCGAGCGCGTCGAGCGCGAACGCCGCGAGCCCCCAGACGGAGTTCACGACCTGGTAGCCCGCGAGCGTGACCTCCCCGAGCCCGGTCGCGACGAACACGGTGAGGAGGATCGCGAGGCGGAGCGAGAGCGTGCGGACGAAGAGCGGCGCGCCGGCGCGCGCGTTGGCCCAGATCCCGCCCGCGGCGGGCCGCAGCGACGCGCCGTGGCGCCGGGCGCCGCGCACCACGACCACGACGAGCACCGCGCCCATGGTGAGCTGGGCGACGGCCGTCCCGATGCCGGACCCGGCGATCCCGAGCCCTGCCCCGTAGACGAGGACGACGTTGAGGACCGCGTTGAACGTCGCGCCGCCCGCGGCGACCCACAGGGGCGTCCGGGTGTCCTGCATGCCGCGCAGGACGCCGGTGGACGCGAGGACGAGGAGCATCCCGGGGAGGCCGAGCGCGGACCAGCGGAGGTAGACCACGGCGTGCTCGGCGACCTCACCCGTGCCGCCCATCGCGCCGACGGCCCACGGGGCCGTCGTCCACAGGACGGCGGCGAGGAGCGCGCCCAGCCCGACGGCGAGCCAGAGGCCGTCGATCCCGGACTGGAGGGCCTCCCGCGTGTGGCCCGCGCCGATGCGGCGCGCGACGGCGGCCGTGGTCGCGTAGGCGAGGAAGACGCACAGGCCGACGAGGGTCACGAGGAGTGTCGACGCGAGGGAGAGGCCCGCGAGCTGCGCGGTGCCGAGGTGGCCGACGACGGCACTGTCGACGAGCACGAACAGCGGCTCGGCCACGAGCGCGCCGAGCGCGGGGACGGCGAGGGCCAGGATCTCGCGGTCGAGCCGGGACCGTGCGCGGCGACCTGTGGACGACGTACCGGGGCCGGACGGCGGCCCGGTGTCGTCGGGGTGGCCGGACGGTGTCCGGCGTGTCGTCGGCGTGTCGCCCGACTTTCTTTCTTCCACACCCCTGAGGGTAGTGATGAGGCTGGTCAGAGGCCGCTCACGGCGATGTACACAGGAAGATCGTGAGGTTGTCCACACCGTTTTCCACCGGGTGTGCACAGTGTGGGGGACTGTGTCCACAGGAACGGGGGTCCCTGTCCACCGGGCGTGCACAGGGCCGTTTGCAGGGCGTCCGGTCGCGATCTAGTGTCGCGGGGTCGTGCCTGTCGGAGGCGGGGGGCGCGGCCACCGGGACAGTCGTGTGGGTGGCCCGCGGTAGAACACGTGTACGACGAAGAGTGGTCCCGGTCGTGCGGTCCCGCAAGGGCCGTTCCAGTCCCGGGGGAGCGAGGGGCGCATGTCGATCGAGGAGCTCGAGGAGAGCTACGGGGGACCGGGGCCGTCGGGGTTCGACCGGACGCCGCCCCAGGACGTCGCCGCCGAGATGAGCGTGCTCGGCGGCATGCTGCTGTCGAAGGACGCCATCGCGGACGTCATCGAGCAGATCCGCGGCTCCGACTTCTACCGTCCGGCGCACGAGATCGTCTACGAGTCGATCATCGACCTCTACGGTCGCGGCGAGCCCGCCGACGCCATCACCGTCGTCGCGGAGCTGACCAAGCGCGGCGAGCTCCAGCGCATCGGCGGCGCGCCCTACATCCACGACCTGATGGCCGGCGTGCCGACCGCCGCCAACGCCGGGTACTACGCGCGCATCGTCCGCGAGCGTGCGGTCCTGCGCCGCCTCGTCGAGGCGGGCACGCGCATCGTGCAGCTGGGCTACGCGACCGACGGCGGCGACGTCGACGAGATCGTCAACAACGCCCAGGCCGAGGTCTACGCCGTCACGGAGCGGCGCACGACGGAGGACTACCTCCCCCTCGCCGAGATCCTCGGGCCCACGTTCGACGAGATCGAGGCCGCCCAGGGGCGCGGCGAGGGCATGACCGGCGTCCCCACCGGCTACTCCGACTTCGACCGGCTCACCAACGGCCTGCACCCCGGCCAGATGATCGTCGTCGCGGCGCGCCCGGCCATCGGCAAGGCCCTCGCGCTCGACACGCCGCTGCCCACGCCGTCGGGCTGGACGACGATGGGCGAGGTCGCGGTCGGTGATCTCCTGGTCTCCGCGGACGGGACGCCCACGCGCGTCGTCGCCGCGACCGAGGTCATGGTCGACCGCCCCTGCTACGAGGTCGAGCTCGACGACGGCACCGTGATCGTCGCGGACGCGCAGCACCAGTGGGTGACCTCGACCCGTGCCCAGCGACGCGCGGTCCGCGCCGGCGAGACGCCCGAGTCGTCCGTCCGTACGACCGAGGAGCTCGCAGCCACGGTCCGTTGTGTCACGGCGGACAACCGTGCGAACCACTCGATCGCCACGACGGCACCGCTGGACCTTCCTGAGGCGGACCTCCCGATCCACCCCTACGCGCTCGGGGTCTGGCTGGGCGACGGTAGCTCTCGGCGCGCCGAGTTCACGTCCGCCGACCCCGAGATCGCGATGCGGATCGAAGGGCTGGGCTACGTCGCACAGCCGAGCGCGGACGACCTGCTCGCGCTCGGCCTACCGACGGCCGACGAGATCCCCGTTGCCTACCTGCGCGCGAGCGAGACGCAACGACGCGAGCTTCTCGCGGGTCTGCTCGACACCGACGGGACGGTTACGCCGCAGGGAAGCGTCCAGATCTCGCTGACGAGCGAGCGCCTCGCGTTGCAGACGCGAGAGCTGGTCCTGTCCCTGGGATACCGCACGGGGTGGTCGACGAAGGCCGTCCAGGGTCGGACCGAGTCCTCGTCCACGGCGTACACGATCACCTTCACGACCGAGGACGACGTCTTCTGGCTGGAGCGCAAGCGGCTCGTCCACAAGGAGCGCCGTCGCCCTGGGACGGCGCGGCTCACCTCGCGGTTCGTGGTCGACGTCCGACGCGTCGACCCGGTGCCGGTGCGCTGCGTCGAGGTGGACCACCCGTCGCACCTGTACCTCGCGGGACGGTCGATGGTGCCGACGCACAATTCCGTCCTCGGCATCAACGTCGCGACGCACGCCGCGGTGCACCACCAGATGGCGGCCGTCATCTTCTCCCTGGAGATGAGCCGCAACGAGATCACGATGCGTCTGCTCGCCGCCGAGGCGAAGGTGCCGCTCACGCGGATGCGTTCCGGGAAGATGGACGAGCAGGACTGGCAGAAGCTCGCCTCGACGATGGGCAAGGTCGCCGAGGCTCCGCTGTTCATCGACGACTCGCCGAACATGTCGCTCATGGAGATCCGGGCCAAGTGTCGACGGCTCAAGCAGCGGCACGACCTCAAGCTCGTCGTCATCGACTATCTCCAGCTCATGAGCTCCGGCAAGCGCGTCGAGTCGCGCCAGCAGGAGGTCTCGGAGTTCTCGCGTGCTCTGAAGCTGCTGGCGAAGGAGCTCGAGGTTCCTGTCATCGCGATCTCGCAGCTGAACCGTGGTCCTGAACAGCGTGGCGACAAGAAGCCGCAGATGAGCGACCTGCGTGAGTCGGGCTGCCTCACCGAGGACACGAAGATCCTGCGCGCGGACACCGGCGCGGAGACCACTCTCGGTGAGCTGTTCGCGCTCAACGCCAAGGACGTGCCCGTGTGGGCGCTCAACGACCGGCTCCAGTACGTGCGCCGTCACCTCACCCACGTGTTCCCCACCGGAGTGAAGCCGGTGTTCAGGATGCGCCTCGCGTCGGGCAAGGAGATCGAGGCGACGGCGAACCACCCGTTCCTCACCTACGACGGCTGGACGGCGCTCGGGGACCTGGAGGTGGGCTCGCGCATCGGTGTACCGCGCCACGTACCGGGGCCGGAGCGGAACCTGGAGTGGGACGACCGCAAGGTCGTCATGCTCGCGCACCTCCTCGGTGACGGGTCGTTCGTGAAGCGCCAGCCGATCCGCTACGCCTCGATCGATGAGCGGAACCTCGCGACCGTCTCCGAAGCCGCAGGCGCTTTCGGCATCACCCCGATCCGCGATGAATATGCCGCCGCAAGAGTCACGACCCTGCGCCTCCCGGCGCCCTACCGTCTCGCTCGCGGCCGCCGGAACCCCATCGCCGAGTGGCTCGACGACCTGGGCCTGTTCGGGGCGCGCAGCCACGAGAAGTTCATCCCGACGAGCGTCTTCCACCTGCCCAAGCGTCAGATCGCGCTCTTCATCAAGCACATCTGGGCCACGGACGGCTCGGTGACGATCAACAAGAACGGGCGCAGCGGTCGGATCTACTACGCCTCGACGTCCCGTGAGGTCGTCGACGGGCTGTCGCGCCTCCTGCTCCGCTTCGGCATCTCGACGCGCGTGCGCACGGCGACACCCAAGGGGTCGTACCGCCCCGGGTACACGCTCGACGTGAGCGGGGTGGATGACCAGCGCCGCTTCCTCCAGGAGATCGGCGTGCACGGCGACCGCGGCGACGTCGCCGAGAAGCTGCTGACGATCATCCGCGAGACGCGGGCCAACACGAACGTCGACACCGTCCCGCGCCGGGTCTGGGACGACGTCCGCGAGATCCTCGTCGAGCGCGGCATGACGCACCGCGAGTTCGCGGCAGCAATCGGCACCGAGTTCTGCGGCAGCGCGCTGTGGAAGAACTCCCCGTCGAGGCACCGCCTCGGAAAGATCGCGGCTGTGCTCGAGAGCGAGGAGCTGGAGATCATGGCGGTCAACGACCTCCTGTGGGACGAGGTCGTCTCGATCGAGCCGATGGGGGAGAAGCAGGTCTACGACGCCACAGTCCTCGACGGGCACAACTTCGTCGCGAACGGCATCGCGGCACACAACAGCATCGAGCAGGACGCCGACGTCGTGATCCTGCTCCACCGCGAGGACGCCTACGAGAAGGAGTCGCCACGCGCGGGCGAGGCGGATCTCATCGTCGCCAAGCACCGTAACGGTCCCACCGACACGATCACCGTCGCGTTCCAGGGCCACTACCAGCGCTTCGCCGACATGCAGATGTAGTGACGTGTTGTTGCCTGTCGACGTGCAGCCTAGATTGCAGAATCCTGCACCTATGCTGCATGGGGAGTGCTTTGCCTGAGCCTGGTCCAGTTGTGGTGCGCATAGCAGTGCAGAGGTCCGGCTCGTAGTTCCCCTGCTGTCACGCTCCTGTCGATGGCGGTATTGAGGTGGTCACGCCGCATCGTGCGCGACGAGGTGACTCGCTTCCGCGCCCGCCTCAAGGCGCTGTCCTCGGGGGCGACCCTCGCGCTCGAGGATCACCAGATGGAGGCAAAGTTCAAGGAGCTCGAAGAGTTCATGGCGCTGCTGCGCTCCCCGAAGGACGAGCGCTTCGACCCGCGCATGTCGCGCCGCTTCGACCTGCTGGACGTGCGCAAGCATGTCGAGGTGCTAGCCGAGTGCTTTGCCCTGTCGGACAAGCGCGAGGCGACGTACAAGACGCTGGGCAACAAGTCCGGCGGGGAGACTCAGGAGCTGGTCGCGTTCATCATCGGCGCGGCGCTGCGGTTCCGCCTCGGGGACGAGAACCGTGAGCGTCCTCGGTTTGCCCCCGTGTTCCTCGACGAGGGCTTCATCAAGGCGGACGCCCAGTTCACCTCCCGTGCGGTCAAAGCATGGGACGGCCTGGGCTTCCAGATCATCGTGGGCGCCCCGATGGACAAGTACGGCGCCCTCGAGCCGCACATGAACCTGTTCATGATGGTCTCGAAGAAGCAGTCGACGAAGAAGTCACGCATCCGCGTCGTCGAGGACCCCGAGCGGGCCTCCATGCGGGCGAAGTGGGTGGCCGATGCCGCAGCTGACGCCGAGTGACCTGAGCGCCCGGCTGACCGGCCGGCTGGGGAAGGTGTGGCATCTGGCAGCTGTGGGCGCCCCGTATGCGTGGGATACGCGGATCACCTTGGGTGCTCCGACGGCGACGCAGGCGGCGGGCGATCTCGCCCGGTTCGGGCGCTGGTCGACGGACTGGGTCACGTTCGGCCAGCGCCACGACGTTCTGGTCGAGGTCCGCGATCGGCAGGTGGCACGCACCCCGCAGCGGTTCGCGTTCGCGGTGATGGTCGCGGACGCGTTCGTCGCCGCCCGGCTGGTCGGCGGGGCATGGGCGGACCGGATGACTGCCGGGGCGCGCCGCGGCTCGCTGCTTACGGGCGCATTGCCCGCAACGGCGGGCACCGACCTAGGCCTGCTGGCGCGGGCGGTGCGGGCGACGGACGGCTGGTCGGACCTGAACCTGCAGATGCTGGTTCGCGCAGCCGGGTTCTTCGCCGAGCACGACGCGACAGGCCTGACCCCGCGCCAGGTGCCGATCGAGGGCATGCACGCGAAGTGGATGAACACCCACCACCAATTGGTCGCCGACCTGGCCGGGCGCGACACCTTGGGGCTGGCGCCGGGGCACCCGTCACGCATCCACTTCACCTACCTGGATCCGGAGCACCTGGCCGGTGGTGGCCGCCGCCACGACTCGTACAGCGTCGGGGACACCTTCACGCCCCCGTACCAGGTGCAGGTGGTGGTGATCTGCGAGAACAAGGACACGGTGGTCGGGTTCCCGCCGGTTCGTGGTGGTGTCGCCGTCGAGGGTGCCGGGTCTGGGGCTACGGCGTTCGCTGCGACGCCGTGGATCGTTGCTTCGCCAAGGGTCATCTACTGGGGCGACATGGACGCTGACGGGCTTAGGATCCTGTCGCAGTTCCGGGCGGCGCGGGTGGCTCGCACCTCGATGCTGATGGACGAGCCCACCTACGAGGTCTGGGAAAAGTACGGGACGAACCTTGACAAGTTCGGACGCCCGCTGGCCGCGTCGCCGGAGAACCCAGACCTGGCGCTGACGGACGCCGAGCGCGCCTTGTATCGGCGCCTGACATCCACGGACCTCACCAGCCACCGCCGCGTCGAGCAAGAGCGTATTCCGTTGCCCGTCGCGCTCGACGCCCTGAACCGGCTCCTCGACATGTAACGAACCTGCCAGGGCGCTGCGCAATGTCTCGCCCCGGGTTTGATGGAGGTCGAAGGCGACGGCCGCTACTTCGAGCTGCTGCCGGCGCGTGCGATCCGGTGGACCGACACGCACGCCATGGTCGTCATCAAGCCCCTCACCCCGCCGTTCAAACCAGCACGAGCTCATCGTCTGGTTGCGTGCGAGGACGTGATCCGGACGATCCCGCGGCGTCCACCGGCGCGCTCGTAGCCGAGATCACCCTCAAGATGGTAGGAGCGGAGCCCTAGTTCCGCTACGCTCCAAGTGACGAGGTCCCGTCGCCAGCACTGGTGCCGGGGCATTCTTGTAGTCCGACACACCAACAGGAGGAACAGTGGACACTGTCGCCCACGAGACTCTGCAGCAGGGTGAGATCGACGAGACGTACCGTCAGCTCGGTCTTGGCACCATGGAGTCTCGCGCTCAGTTTCTGCGCTTTGACCTCGCGCCGCGTCCCACGATGCACTTTGACGTGGTGATCACCACGACGTCTCAACCGTTCAGTCACTGATGGGTAGTTGGGACGACGTTCAGGGCGAGATTCAGGCGGCAGGGACCGTCCACGACGTCATCCGGCGCCGGTATGTCGCCGCCCTTGCAGAGTACACCGGACGAAACGTCATTATCTACTACTCCGGCTGGCTTGAGAAGGAAGCGATGGTCCGTCAGGGGCTCACCGGCGTAGAAGTGAACGACGGTGACAAGAACGGGTTCATGGCGACGATTCATGGGCTCGATCGTTCGAAGGGGCTCGACCTCATCCTCCACACTCCTGGTGGAAATGTGGCGGCCACCGAGTCACTGGTGGACTACTTGCGTGCGATGTTTGGGACTGACATCCGTGTGATCGTCCCGCAACTTGCGATGTCTGCTGGCACCATGATTGCGCTCTCGTCGGCGGAAATCGTGATGGGCAAGCACTCCAGCCTGGGACCTATTGACCCGCAGATCGGCGGAATGGCGGCCCACGGCATCGTCGAAGAGTTCGAGAGGGCCCGCGTCGAAATTAGTGCCGATCCGAGCACGATGGCCATCTGGCAGCCGATCATCGCGAAGTACCCGCCCACCTTTGTTGGCGAGTGCCAGAAGGCTATCGCCTGGGCGGACAGCATGGTAAAAAAGTGGCTCACCGAGGGCATGTTCTCCGGTAAGGATGATCCTGCTACTGCGGCCGACACGGTGTTGAGCGAGCTTGCGAGCCATGCGCTAACACTCTCGCACGAACGGCACATTTCCGCCGAGAAGGCTCGTGAATTGGGCCTCAAGATTTCGATGCTCGAGGACGACCCTGATCTTCAGGAGCACGTCTTGAGCCTCCATCACGCTGCCGCCCAGACGCTCGGAGAGACCGCCGCGTTCAAGATTATCGAGAACCAGAACGGCATCTCGTACATCAGCGCGGTTCAGGCTCGCCCTCTGCACTAGTCGACGGAGATCCTTGCACGGCAACCCAACAGTCCGCTCGGGCTTACCGCCAGATTCTTGGCCGTTGGCCAGGGCTTTCGCCTGCCCCCCGATGGAGTCAGTACTCTGCCGTCATCGGGGGGTGCGTCGCTCGAGGGTCCTCAGACGACTGCGTCGTCGTAGCGTAATCATCATGTCGTCCGATGTGACACCTATCTGATAGTTCGTCGATCGGTCGATCACGCCCGTCTTGCATGACCTCGAGAGGGCCGCCGCCGCAGTGGGCCTCTCCGGCGAGTTCCCCACGCGATCGCTGCCGGCGACCTCACCCCTCGGGCACCGGAGCGCGGCGGCAACGGTCGAGGCGAGGGTCTGTCTGATTACCGGGCTCTTCGCCGATCCGGTGGGGATTAGGGTGTGAGTCCTCCGCCGGCGAGCAGCATTCGTAGGCGTTAGTTCTCGCGGTTGCGGTAGCCGCGGGCGAGGCGGCGATGGAGCTCGATGATGCCGTTCATGGCCTCTGTGGGGCCGTTGTTCGCGCGGTCGGTGGTGACGTAGGCCAGGAACGCTTCGCGCCAGCGGCGCAGTGTTCGCCCGAGGGGAGCGACTTCGGGTATCGGGCAGGTGTGGAACGAGGCGAGGATAGTTTCGGCTGTCCGTGCGCCTTCGGCGAGATCCTTGGACCTGTAGACGGCGCGGAGCTGTTGGGCGACTGCCAGGCGACGAACACCTCGTCGTGGGCTTCGTCGGCCTCGATCGCGCGGGCGAGTCGGGCTCGCTGCTTGTCGGTGAGGTTCTCGGCCCCGGCGCGCAGGATGGTCTGGATGGCGAACAGCGGGTCGCCCTTGCGGCCGCGGTGGCCGGTGATGTCCTGCTGGACCCGGCGACGGACCTCGTCGACCACGGCGGTGCCGAGCTTGACGACGTGGAACGCGTCGAGCACCGCGACGCGAGCTGGTCGTCGATCGCGGACTTGTAGCCCCCCAACGGGTCCAACGCCGCGACATCGATCGAGGACTTGAAGTCGTCGCCGCGCGCGTCGAGCCAGCCGGCGTAGGCCTTCTTCGACCGACCAGGGACGAGGTCCAGCAGGCGGGCGTGCGCCCGCCCGTCGGCATCGCGGGTGAGGTCGACCATCCCGGTCAGTTCCTTGGGTCCCTTCGTGCGCCGGTCGCCGTGGTGCCAGATGTGCTCGTCAACCCCGAGGCTCGTGACTTCGGCGAAGCGGGACTCGTCGTCGGCGAGGCGTTCGAGCTCGGGCTTCACGGCCCGCCACAGCGCCCACCAGGACACCCCGAGGCGGCGCGCCAGCCCGCTGATGGTGGCGTGCTCACGCCGCAGCTGCCCGATCGCCCACGCCACCGCCCGGCCGGTGATCGAGCCGCGCGGAGCGACCAGTTCCGGGACCTGCTCGGCGAACGCCCCTCGCGAGCACGCCGCTTCCGGGCACCGCCACACGCGTTGACGCCGCACCAGTCGGACCCGGGCATCACCATGCGGGACGTCGTGCAGGACCCGCCGGCGACGTCCTCGGTTCGGAGCCACGACCCCGCAGTCCGGACAGCCTTCGAGCCGCCAGGGCGTAGAGACCAAGAGACCGTCACCGTCATCACACCCTCGTCACGTTCGACCATCTCGACGTGGATCTCGGGCAGGCCGAGGAGGATGTCACAGCGTGAACAGGGGTCAGTGGTGGTGGGCGCGACAGCGCACCCCGTAGCGTTGGACAACGTCGAGGTCCTCGAAAGTCGATCAGGTTGCTTGGTCGCTCCTGATCATCGGGGACCTCGACCCCTACGCCCAGCCCATCACGCCGCCGCCATCACTCCCCACCGGATCGGCGAAGAGCCAGTCGTCGGCGTGGACCTGCCGGATCGTCTCCAGCCTGGCCGCATCACTGATCGAGCGGGCCGACGGTGGCTGGGACCGGGCCGCGCAGTACGTGCTCGGAGCGACTTGCAGCTGGCTGCAGATCGGCTCGACCCGGAACTCGCCACGATGGGCGTCGGTGTAGTCCACGATGACCGTTGTGGGCGGTCGAGCTCCGCCGCGAAGAATGCCGACGCACTACGCAGAATCGCGTGATTACGCGCGGCCAGCCGATGTCGGGGAGCGACCTGTCTCCCGCGAGGCTTTGACTTGCCGTGCAGATGCGACCACGATCGCGCCATGTTCAGCCGCGAGTTCGATTTCGACGCAGCCACGCCTGTCCCCAGCGAGAGAGGTACCGACGGCGAAGCCGTCACCGCGGCGGCGCACGCCCGACCTGCCAAAGGGGAGTTGCTCGCCTGGATCGAGGAGTGCATCGCGGACGTCCGCGACCGTGGAGAGTTCAGGATGCCAGATGCCCACAAGGATGAGTTCCTGCTGCTCTTCGGTGTCGTCGGACGGACGGTTCGCTTTGCGGATGGATACCTCAAGTTGTGCGAGCTCGGGTTCATGAGCGAGGCCGTCCCGTTGGCGAGGGCTGCGCTGGAGCATGCTGTCACCGTCCAGTGGGTGTACATCATGGAGGGCGGCGTCGGGCGATATCACCGGGCGGTCGTTCAGGACCGGCGCGACCACTATGCAAAGCTCGCGGACTGGCTCAACCATGCCGAGTTGCTTGCCGAAGTTGAGCGGCTCAAGCCGGCGCCAGAAGGCAAGCGGCTCCCGCGATTCATGAATATGCTTAGGGACCTCGACGAGGGCAAGTTCCTCGAGACGACATACCACGTGCTGTCTCAGCAGGTGCACGTCACCCATTCGGCCGTCACGTCCTTCCTCGGTGGCGATGAGGATCAGGTGCACCTCAACTACGAGCAGGACTACCCCTACTCGTATCAGGTCACGTACGCCGTGGCGGTCGCCTGCATGTTGGTGCGCTGGATCCTTGCGGACCTCACCAATGACGACGGCCTCCTCGCGGTTCTGGACAAGAAGTCGGACGCGCTGATCTTGCCGATGAACCTCATCGACGGTGTGCCACCTGAGAGGCGACGCGTTGGTCTCTAGGGTTGGCGGCCGCGCTGCCGGTGTAGCCGCAGGAGCGCCTCCAGCAAGTGCATCGCCGCGAGTAGCGGGAAGAGGGCGATGCTGAGGTCGCTTGTGAGCCGGACATTGGCGACACCATTGCCGTCGTCACCAACGACCTCACGCTTGCTGGCGCCCAAGTAGGCCCACGGCCGTCCGTGAGCGAAGCCGGAGCACAACTGCCACGGGAACAGGATCCCCTCGGGCACCTCGTCAGGGAGCTGCTCCTCGCAGTACTTCACGACTGTCGTGCTGAAGTAGCCCTTGCGAAGACTCTTCGGGTCGAGTCCGTTCTGAAGCGCAACGCGGTCGACCTTGGCGAAGTGCTCCTCGCGCGTTGCGATGGCCAACCCGCGCACGTCGAGCGCCTTGTGCTGGTCGTCGTAGTTCTTGTAGTGCCAACGGAGCGCCCGCTCGACCCGGTCCTGCCGCCCGTTGGGCGAAAGCACCCAGTAGGCAGTGGCGAGGTTCTCCAGGGCGCCACGCGACAGCGACGAGGGCGCGGCCAGATGGAGCACCTGCTGGTCGACGACCAGCGTCTTCACGGCGTGCATGTGGTCCACACCGGCCGTCAGACCTTGCATCACAACGTAGGAGACATGGTACGGATCCGAGGCCCGGTCATCGTCGGCAAGCGACGAACCGGCCTCTACCGGGAACTCGCCCCGTGTACCGACCCGCCTCATCATGACGTCGATGAGCGGTGCCATCTCGGCCCACTTCGTCTCGACCGCCTTCGGATCGAGAACTACCTCGCGAGAGCTCATGGGGCAAGTGTCATGGACGGCACCCACACTGAGAGGTCAGCCTGACTCGAAGAGTCAACCGATGCTGGGGCAATCCCGTAGGTTAATCGTCGTGATCCTCGAAGCAGCCGCAGAGTCCAGCTTGCCCTGGTGGGACACCAGCATCTTCGGCGTCATCGTCGGCACGGTCTTGACCGGCCTGCTGGCATACGCACTCGGTATGCAGAATGCCCGGGTACAGCGCCGCGAGGCCGCGCTCCAACGAGACTTTGATCGGGTGGAAGCCCGTCGTGAAGGCCGCGCAGACGCGGCTTCACGCCTCATCGCTGCGGCGCTCAAGAGTGCGGACGCGGCAGTAAGGTTCGAGGTCGAGCATGGCGGTGCCTCACTTGGGGATCTTTTCCCTGAGGAGATGAGCGAGAACGATGTGGACCTCGCATTCGCGGAGTTCTCGATCCAGGTTCCCGATGCGTCTGGCGCCGTGGGCAGCGCGCTGCGAGACCAGGTCTACCTGCTGTCTTGGGGCTGGAACCCGACCGCCAGAGTGGCCGGAACCGCGACACATACCGATGTACAGGATGCGGTCACTGTGCTTCGCGAGCACATGCGCACGCTGCTAGGCAATGACGTCTGAGGTCAACCGATGACGGGCGATTCGCGATCATGACGTCCATCGGCATGTCGGTGAGGGTCGAGCTCTCGATGCCGTCGACCGACGGCCAGTGGCGCTTGCGTCCCGAGTGCAGACGTGTGCGACGAACGGTTGCTCCCAGGCGCGCACGCGTCGATGCCGTGGTCCAGGCGAGGCGCGGACCGCGTGCGACGCGCAGACCCGTACGCAGGTGTTGACCGCTCAGTCGACCGCGCCGACGTCGGCCAGGCCCTCCGAGGCCACCGCCCGGACCTGCGGTTGATGACGACCGGCAGGGACTCGCCCGGCCAGGTAGCTTCCCGGAACGTCGACGATGGCCTCTGCGGTCGGCGCTGTTTCCCGTTCGCAGTCTTGTCGAAGCGCCACCATGTTGAGCCACCCAACTTTTCACGGCGCGGGCGCCGCGCCCGAGATCATGCAAGGTACAGCGGCGTGTCCGTGCAATCTGCGCCGCACGTCGACATTGCCGAGATGTAGGCCACTCTGATCGATCCTGCGTTGAGTACACCCTCCCGCCGCTCCGATGCTCCCGGGTGTCGAGATGCCATGGAGCTCGTCGGAACACCGCTCCGCCTCGTTCGGGAGAACACAGCCGGGAGCTACCGACAACGAGGGCGCCTCTCGACGCAACCTGCGGGCTCAAGCCGGTGGTTCGAGAGAAGATCGGCGATCCGCGGCCGTGGCGTTCTGTCGCTGGGCTGCCTCTCCACAGTGCCGCTCAGGGCTCGACGCGCCATCGACGAGTCGTCTGAGCCCTCCGGGAGAGCGTCACCGACACGAGGGCAAGGATCACCACCCCCGCGTTGGCGGCGAGGGTGCCCGCCCAGGTCGTCGGCGGGATGCCGAGGGTGAAGCTGGCGGCGTTGAACGCCGTGTGGGTGAGGATGCACAGGAGCACCCCGTTCGTGCCCGCCACCCGGAAGACCGCGCCGTAGAGGAAGCGGAACGCCATGACCTGGACCGCGAACATCCAGAAGTCGATCTGACCGGACTCGTGGTTCGTGCCGGGGATGAAGAAGAGCGGCACGTGCCAGAGGAGCCAGACGATCCCGACCACCAGCGAGGACGGGACGAACCCCCACCGCCGATCGAGCCCGGGTTGCAGCGCGGTCATCCAGCCGGCCTCCTCCATGCCGCCGATGACGAGGTTGCCCGGCAGGGACAGGAAGAACATGAACCACGGGAGCGCGTGCGCTGACGGTCCGGAGACCAGCAGGTGGAGCGCGAAGTACAGGGCGAGCGCGGAGAGGGCGAGCAGAAACCCCGCGGGACGGCCACGGACGGCGAAGACGAGCCGCAGCCACTCCCGGAGGCCTGAGATCCTCCGGTTCGCTCGCAGGACGACGTAGGAGGCGATCGCGGGCGAGAGGATGTAGAGCGCGAACGGCACGTTCGCCAGGAGCTCGGGAACCGTGGTGACGACGTTGTGCACCTCGTAGCCGGAGCGGGCCGCCACGATCAGACCGCCGGAGAGCCCGTAGGCGATGAGGAACGTGAGCGTCACGAACTGGCGAGCGATCCGTGCGTCCGTCACCCCGCAACGATAGGGCCGGCACCGCAGGCGGACGCCGCTCGTCCAGGAGCGCGGCTCGACGTCGGCGCGAGGGGCCCGGACGACAGCCGCACGTCGTCGGTGGGCGCGGCCGTCCGGTCGCTGCTGCGGACGAGGTGCGGTCGGGACGGCGGGTCGTCGTCCGCCGTCAGCCCGCGACCGCCATGCGCGCGAGCGCCCGGGCGGCGCGCTCCGTGACGACGGCGAGCGACGCGCCGACGTGGTGGTGCAGGGCGGTGCGGGCCTCGGGGAGCCGGTCGGCGAGCACGAGCTCGAGGATCCGGACGTGCTCGTCGACGGTGCTGCGCACGCGCTCGTCCTCGACGAAGTCGTACCGCCGCACGGCGCGGACCTTCTCGTTGACCTCGACGAGCGCCTGCGTCATCCGCTCGTTCCCGGCCGCGCGGGACAGCGCCGTGTGGAATTGCTCGTCGAGCAGCACGAAGCCGGGGTCCGGCCGGGGAGGTGCGGCGCGGAGCTCGACCCACCGCGCGAGCTCGGCGCGCAGCACGTCCGTGTCGTGGCGCAGCCCCGGGTTCTCGATGACGCGGTCGAGGCCTCGGAGCTCGAGGGTCGCGCGCAGCTCGTCGAGGTCGCGCAGCTCGGCAAGGCTCGGCACGACGACGGCGTACCCGAAGTCGGTGCGCTCGACGAGGCCGTCGGACAGCAGGCGGGACAGCGCCTCGCGCACGGGGGTGCGCGACACGCCGAACCGTCGGCCGAGCTTGGGCTCGGTGAGCCGTTCGCGGGGGTCGACGCGCCCGTCGAGGATCTCGCCCCGCAGGCGTCCGTACACGGCGTCACGCAGCGAGGTGGTGGCCCGTTCCGACGCGGTGACGACGTCCGTGCGGGCGCCCGGGTCGTCGGCCCGGGCCCCGGCCCGTGCTCTCACCGTCCGCACGCGCCGTGCCGTCGGTCGCCGGTGGCCACCCACCGCCCCGCGAGCACGGTGCCTACACCGCCATCGCCGCGCGCACGCTGTGCTCGGCGGCCTCGCCGCCCGCGCCGCGGCTCGTCACGCGCCCGGACTGCAGGACGACGTAGTCGCGTGCCGCGCCGAGCGCGAACCCGACGTGCTGCTCGACGAGCAGCACGGACAGCCCGCCCGCGTCGGTGAGCGTGAGGATCGCGTCCTCGATCTCCGTGACGACGGACGGCTGGATGCCCTCGGTGGGCTCGTCGAGCACGAGCACGCGCGGGCCGGTGAGGAGGGCGCGCGCGATGGCGAGCTGCTGGCGCTGCCCGCCGGACAGGAGCCCCGCCCGCCGGCCGAGCAGCCCGCGCAGGGCGGGGAACAGGTCGAGCGCCTCGTCGAGGCGGCGCGGCCCCTCGCGCGACGTGTCGGCGACGAGCTGGAGGTTCTCCCGCGCCGTGAGGTCGCCGAACGACTGCTGCCCCTGCGGCACGTACGCGAGACCGCGCCGCACGCGCTGGTGGGTCGGGAGGCGGGTGAGGTCCTCGCCGTCGAGCACGACGCTCCCCGACCGGGCCTTGAGCAGCCCGAGCGCGGTGCGCAGGAGCGTCGTCTTGCCGGCGCCGTTGTGCCCGAGCACGGCGGCGACGCCACCGGCGGGCACGGTGACGTCGACGCCGTGGAGCACCATGGTCCGGCCGTAGCCGGCGTGCAGGCCCGTGAGCTCGAGCATCACGCCTCCTTCTCGTCGGTCGTCGGGGCCGACGACGTCGGCGCAGCGCCCCGTCGTCGGGCGCCGCGGGTCGCGCCCGCGCTGCCGAGGTAGACCTCCTGCACGCGCGGGTCGGCCTGCACCTCGGCGTACGTGCCCTCGGCGAGCACCTGCCCGAGGTGCAGCACGGTCACCGAGGACGCGAACGCCCGCAGGAACTCCATGTCGTGCTCGACGACCACGACGGTCCGCTGGGCGCCGATGCGTCGCAGCAGCTCTCCCGTCTGCTCGCGCTCGGCCTGGCTCATGCCGGCGACGGGCTCGTCGAGGAGCAGCAGCCGCGCGTCCTGGACGAGCAGCATGCCGATCTCGAGCCACTGCTTCTGCCCGTGCGCGAGGATCCCCGCCTGGACGTCGCGCAGGTGGGCGAGCCCCACGGTCTCCAGCGCCTGCTCGACGGCCGCGGGGGTCGAGGACCGGCGGCGCAGCAGCGTGAGCGGGCCCCGGCCGGCGCCGGCCGCGATGTCGAGGTTCTGCAGCACGCTCAGCTCCTCGAAGACGCTCGCGGTCTGGAACGTGCGCCCGACGCCCGCCCGCGCGATGCGGTGCGTCTTCTTCCCGAGGAGCTCGACGCCCCCGAACTGCACCGAGCCGGACGCCGTGGCGAGGCCGGTGATCGCGTCGACGATCGTCGTCTTGCCCGCGCCGTTGGGCCCGATGAGGAAGCGCAGGTCGCCCGCGGTGACGGTGAGGTCGACGCCCTGGACGGCGACGAACCCGTCGAACTCGACGCGCAGCCCCCGGACCTGGAGGTAGTCGTGGCGGAAGCGCGAGTCGTCGACGCCGAGGACGGCCTGCGCGGCCTCCAGGTCGAGGCCGTCGCCCGCGACGCCGGTCTCGAGGACGGCGGCGCCGAGCGTCTCCAGGTCGGTCGCCGCGTTCGCCGCGTTCGCCGCGTCCGCGGTGGGCTCGGTGGGTCGGGTGGTCATGCGGTCCTCCCGGTGGTCGCGGGGTCGTGGTCGACGGCGGTCGTCCCCGCGGTGGCCGACCCGCCCGCGGTGGTGCCGCCGCCCGGGCGAGCGTCCTCCGAGGCGGCGTCGCCGGCCGGGGTGGGGCCGTCGTCGGGCACGGGGGTGGCGCGCGACCGGCGCCGTCGCGTGAACAGCTCGGCGAGGCCGCCGGGCAGGAACGCGACGACGAGGATGAACAGCGCGCCCTGCGCGTAGATCCAGCCGGACGGGAACGTCTCGGACAGGCTCGTCTGCGCCCAGCTCACGGCGACGGACCCGAGCACCGGCCCGAGCAGGGTGGCCCGGCCGCCGATCGCGACCCCGATGAGGAAGCCGATCGACGGCACGACCCCCACGTCGGCGGGCGAGACGATCCCGACGATCGGCACGAACAGCGCACCGCCCACGGCGGCCATGAAGGCGGCGACGGCGTACGCGACGACCTTGACCTTCGCGGGGTCGTAGCCGAGGAACCGCACGCGGTTCTCCTGGTCGCGCACGGCGACGAGCAGCTCGCCGAAGCGCGACACCATGAGCTGGCGCGCGACCGCGACCATGACGAGGAGGGCCCCGGCGGCGAGGAAGAAGAGCATCCGCTTGTTCACGGGGTCGGCGAGGTCGTACCCGAAGAACGAGCGGAACCCGTTGAGGCCGTTGGTGCCGCCCGTCGTCGCCTGCTGTCCGACGAGGAGGATCGCGAACGCGGCGGCGAGCGCCTGCGAGAGGATCGCGAAGTACGCGCCCCGCACGCGTCGCGTGAAGACGGCGAACCCGAGCAGCGCGGCGAGGCCCGCGGGTACGACCGCGATGGCGAGGATCGTCACGACGGGCGACCGGAACGGCTCCCACCAGCCCGGGACCTCGCCCGAGCCGTAGAGCATCATGAAGTCCGGGACGCCGTCCGGCCCGGCGTCCGCGAGCTTGAGGTGCATCGCCATGAGGTACGCGCCGAGGCCGAAGAACACGCCCTGGCCGAGCGTGAGCATCCCGCCGCGGCCCCACGCGAGCCCGATGCCGACGGCGACCATGGCGAGGCACAGGAACTTCCCGAGCAGGCCGAGCCGGAACGTGGAGAGCGTCGCGGGCGCGACGGCGAACAGCAGGACCGCGGCGACGGCGAACCCGACGACGACGCGGGCGCGCGACGAGCGGTACAGGGCGGCGAGCCGCGACGGCCTGCCTGTCGTGACGGCGGTCATGCGAGGCTCCTCGTCCGGACCGACACGAGGCCCTGGGGTCGCACTTGGAGGAAGACGACGATGACGACGAACACGAGCACCTTGGCGATGCTCGCCGTCGTCGAGTACTCGAAGGTGGCCTGGAGCAGCCCGAGCGCGAACGCGGCGACGACCGTGCCCTTGATCTGCCCGATGCCGCCGGCCACGACGACGAGGAACGCGTCGACGACGTAGCTCGTGCCGAGCGTGGGCCCGATGGACCCGAGCAGGGTGAGCGCGACGCCCGCGATCCCCGCGAGGCCCGAGCCGACGAAGAACGTGAGGCGGTCCGTCGCACGGGTGGAGACCCCGCTCGCCTCGGCGAGGTCCCGGTTCTGCACGACGGCGCGGATCCGCCGCCCGAGCGGCGTCACCTTGAGCACGACGGCCAGCGCGACGACGGCGACGACGGCGAGCGCCAGGATGAACACGCGCGTCCTCGGGACGGCGAGGCCGAACAGGTCGACCGCGCCGCTCAGCCAGGCGGGGGCGCGCACGTCGACGTTCGGGGCGCCGAACACGTCGCGCGCGACCTGCTGGAGCACGAGCGCGACGCCCCAGGTCACGAGCAGGGTGTCGAGCGGCCGCTTGTACATGCGGTGGATGAGCGTCGCCTCGAGCAGCAGGCCCAGCAGCCCGCCGACGAGGAACCCGAGCGGCAGCGACACGAGGAGCGAGAGCCCGGCGTTCCCGACGACCCCCTGCACGACGAACGCCGTGTAGGCGCCCGCCATCATGAACTCGCCGTGCGCCATGTTGATGACGCCCATCTGACCGAACGTGAGCGCCAGCCCGAGGGCGGCGAGGAGCAGGACCGAGCCGAGGCTCAGGCCCGCGAAGAGCTGCGAGAACAGCACGTCCATGGGCGGTACGCCTTCCGGTGGGTGCGTGCGAGGTGGGCAGGGTGCTGCGTGCGGCGACGTGACGGGAGAGGCGGGGAGCGGGGTGTGAGCGCCGGGTCGTGGCGGGTCTGGCGGGAGCCCGCGAGGAACGAGCGGGCGGATGGTAGACCCGGCGCTCACACCCCGGTTCCCGCCGGGCTCGAGCCCGGCGGGCCTCCCCACCTACGAGAGGCCCTCGGCCCAGTCGTAGCCCTCGAGGTACGGGTCGGGCTCGATCGGCTCGCCCGAGCTCCACTCGGTGTAGATGAGGCCGTCGGGGCCGATCTTGCCGATCAGGGCGGTCTTCGCGACGTGGTGGTTGTCGCCGTTCACGGTGACGGACCCCTCCGGCGCGTCGAAGGTCACGCCGTCGGCGGCCTCCTGGACGTCGGCGACGTCGAACGACTCGGCCTTCTCGACCATGCCCTTCCACAGGTAGAGCGACGTGTACGCGGCCTCCATCGGGTCCGACGTCACGCGGTCGGCGCCGTACTTCGCCTGGAACGCCTCGACGAACGTGGTGTTCTCCGGGCTGTCGATGGTCTGGTAGTAGTTCCAGGCCGTGAGCTGGCCCTCGACGTTCTCGATGCCGACGCCGCCGACCTCCTCCTCGGCGATCGACACCGACACGACGGGCATCGTGTCCGGGCCGAGCCCGGCGTTCTTGTACTCCTTGAAGAACGCGACGTTGGAGTCGCCGTTGAGCGTGTTGAACACGGCGTCGGCCCCGGCGGACCTCACCTTGTTGACGATCGTGGAGAAGTCGGTGTGGCCGAGGGGCGCGTACTCCTCGCCGAGGACCTCGATGCCGTGGGCCTCCGCGTAGGCGTTGATGATCTTGTTCGCGGTGCGGGGGAAGACGTAGTCGGAGCCGACGAGGAAGATCGACGTGACGCCCTGCTCCTTGAGGTAGTCGAGCGCGGGGACGATCTGCTGGTTCGTCGTCGCGCCGGTGTAGAAGATGTTCGGCGACGACTCGAGGCCCTCGTACTGGACGGGGTAGAACAGCAGCGAGTCCTGCGCCTCGAAGACGGGGAGCATCGCCTTGCGCGACGCGGAGGTCCAGCCGCCGAACACCGCGGCGACGCAGTCGCTCGTGATGAGCTTCTCCGCCTTCTCCGCGAAGACGGTGGGCTCGGACTGCCCGTCCTCCTGGACGATCTCGAGCTGCTTGCCGAGCACGCCGCCGTCGGCGTTGATCTCCTCCGCCGCGAGGGCGAGCGAGTCCGCGACGGTCTGCTCGGAGATCGCCATCGTGCCCGAGAGCGAGTTGAGGAAGCCGATCTTGACGGTGTCGCCGGAGGTGTCGACGCAGCTCTCGGCGGTGCTGGTCGTGGAGCCCCCGCCCTCGCCGGCCTCCGTCCTCGCGCCGCACGCGGTGAGCGTGAGCGCGAGCGCGACGAGGGCGGCGGCCGGGGCGAGACGGGTCGTGGCGCGTGAAGGTGTCACGAGGGTCCTTTCAGCGGGTTCTCACAGCGGGGTTCTCGGCGGGTGCCGACGGCTGCCGGACGGGCGGCCGCTCCTCGCGGGCTCCGGGTACGGGCGCGTATACGGCCGTGCGCCCTGCGCGGTGCCCACGGTCGTCGACGCTAGTGACGGCGTGTTTCGGGCGTTCTGCCCGGGTTGTTAACGGGGCGTGTCAGGCAGTCACGATCCGGTCACGCCGGCCCGGGCGGTGCGACGGCCGGCGGCGCGCAGGCCCGCGCCCAGCACGCCGACGGTCAGCGCGACGACGAGCGCGACGCCGACGAGCCCTGCGACGCCGACGAAGATCCCGCCGACCTCGCCGTAGTCCGCGAGGGGTGCGCCCGCGAACGCGTGGTCGCGTGCGGCGTCGGCGAACCCGACCGACTCGGCGGTCGCCTCGAGCCCGTCGGGCGTCGCCGCGGCGAACGACGACACGACGACGGCGGCGAGCAGCGCCCCGGTGCCGAGGGCGAGGACGGCGCGCCGCACCGCGGCGAGGGGGGCGGACGGCGCGAGCGCGGGGGCCCGGCGGTCCTCGACGGCCGCGACGCCCGGCGCGACGGCGAGCACGAGGCCGACGACGCCGGCGGTGATGAGCGCCTCGCCGAGCCCGACGAGGAGGTGCACGCCGAGCATCTGGCCGACGAGCTCGCCGACCGGGACCGGCACGGTCCCGCCGACGGCGAAGAGGCCTGCGAACACCGCGGCGGACACCGGGACGCTCACGAGCGCGCCGGCGCCGGCGCCGGCGGCGGCCGCGGCGCCCCGGCCGCGCGTCGCGCGGAGCACCCCGCGCGTCACCGCCCAGCCGACGAGCGTCCCGACGACGGCCATGAGGAGCACGTTCGTGCCCAGGGCGGTGAGCCCGCCGTCGGCGAACACGAGCGCCTGCACGAGCAGCACGGCGGTCACGGACAGCACGCCGAGCCACGGCCCGACGAGCGCCGCCGCGAGCGCCCCGCCCATGAGGTGCCCGCTCGTGCCGGCGGCGACGGGGTAGTTGAGCATCTGCACGGCGAAGACGAACCCGGTCGTCGCGGCCGTGAGCGCGACGCGCCGGGGGGTGAGGTCCTCGCGTGCCCGGTACGTGGCGTACGCGACGGCGGCGAGGGACACGACGGCGGTGGTCGCCGACGTGGGGTCGTCGAGGAAGTGGTCGGGGACGTGCATGTCAGGCTCCTGTCGTCAGCAGTGCGGTGCGGTGGTCGGGGAGGCCGAGGTCGGGGAGGCCGCGCGTGGCGCGCACGGCCGCCGCCCAGGCGGTGACGACGCCGTCGGTGCCGGCGTCGTGGGTGCTCGCCCCCAGGTGGCGGACGACGGCGCCCGGGCCGTCGAGGTCGAGCCGCAGGGGGCCGGACGGGGCGGCGGCGTGCGCCGCGGGCGGCCGGGCGCCCAGGCACAGCACCGAGTCGACGACGCGGGCGTCACCGAGGATCCCGGGCAGCGCCCGGTCGTCGCCGAGGTCGAGGTCCTCGACGAAGAGCTCGCGCGCCTGCCGGGGCGTGCCCCCTGCATCTGGTGACTCTCGCGGGGCCCCGGTCTCGTCGGTGGCCCGGGTGCGCGAGCGCAGGCGCCCGCCCCGCTCCCCGGTCCGGCCGAGCACGAGCGTCTCGCGGAGCAGCGCGACGGCGCTCCTGCCGAGGCGCACGTCGGTGCGCCGGTCGACGTCGGCCCCGTCCGCGACGACGAACGGCAGCGCGTCCCAGACGAGGAGGCCGTCGTCGTCGACCCGGACGGCGACGTCCCAGGACGCGGACCGGCCGCGCCCGGCGTACGCGACGGTGCCCGACACCTCGACGAGCTCGACCTCGACGCCGTGCCCGACGTGCACCTCGACCCGGACGCGGTCGCCGCCCAGGAGCATCGCGCGCGTCGCGACGAGCGCGACGCGCACCCTCGTGGGGCTCGCGGACAGCACGCGCGGGCTCAGCGCGCCGGGGCGCAGGTCGCAGCGCACGCGGCCGCCCTCGCGGTACGCCCCGACGCGCGTCACGTCGTCCACGTGCGGCCCGTCGCCCGGGGTCAGCCGCGCCCGGGCGCGGTCACCGGCTCCGCGGCTGCGGCGTCGTGCACGTGGGCGGGGGAGCGGTCGTCGTGGGCGGGCGAGTGGTCGTGCGGGGCGTCGCCCTCACCGTGGGTGTGGAGGAGCCCGCCGCCGTCCTCGTCGGCGTGGAAGTGGGGCGCCATCGGGCCCGGGTCCTGCGGCACGTGCGCACCGGCCCGGTGCGCCGCGAGCAGCGTCTGCACCCACGTCGTGAGCGTGTCGATCGACTCGCGGTCGAGGCGCGAGAGCGCGAGCACGGGGGCGCCGTCGCGCGCGGCCGTCGCGTCGAGGACCATGCGCGGGAGGTCCACCCCCACGTACGGCGCGAGGTCGGTCTTGTTGACGACGAGCAGGTCCGCCCGGGCGATCCCCGGCCCGCCCTTGCGCGCGACGTCGCCGCCCCCGGCGACGTCGAGCACGAAGATCTGCGCGTCGACGAGCGCGGGCGAGAAGGTGGCGGTGAGGTTGTCGCCGCCGGACTCGACGAGCACGACGTCGAGCGGCGCGAAGTCCTCCTCGAGGTCCTCGACGGCGAGGAGGTTGGCGGTGACGTCGTCGCGGATCGCGGTGTGCGGGCACGCGCCGGTCTCGACCGCGCGGATGCGCTCGGGGTCGAGCACGCCCGCGGAGCGCAGGAACCGCGCGTCCTCGTCCGTGTAGATGTCGTTGGTGACGACCCCGAGGCGCAGCACCTCGGACAGCTCGCGGCACAGGAGCGCGATGAGCGAGCTCTTGCCGGTGCCGACGGGGCCGGCGACGCCGAGGCGCAGCGAGCGGGTCGTGGGGGTCGTGGCGGTCGGAGCGTCGGGCAGGTTCTCAGGCACTGAACAGCCTCTCGGTGGTGCGGGCGTGGGTCTCGGCCCACTGCTCGACGAGCGGTGCGCCGTGCGCGGGGATCGCGCGGGGGTCGGTCAGGGGGGCGACGTCGTGGGCGAGCGCGTCGATCGCGGCCTGCGACGCGACGACCCAGCCCGTCGCGACGACCGGGTCGACGGGCTCGAGCTTCAGCGTGGCCGCGGCGACGGTCTGCACGTCCTCGTACCCGACGAGGCGCGCGACCTGCAGCGCGGACAGCCCCGCGCAGGCGGCCGTCACCCCGAGCACCAGGGGGCGCGGGGGCTGCGGCGCCCGGCGGCCCGACGGCGGTCGGCCGCCCGGACCGCCGCGGCCCTCGTCCGCGGGGCGCGCGGCGGCGACGAGCGCCGCCGCCGCGTCGAGCGCGGCGACCGCGGGGTGCCCCGCCCACAGGCGGCGCAGGAGCCGGAGGTAGCCTCGGCCGAGCCGCTGCGACGTCTCGCGGAGCGCGGGCGACGGCGTCCGCGCCGCCCACGCGACCCAGGTGTCGGCGAGGGCGACCGCGGCGGGCGGGAGGTCGTCGTCGGGCGTGAGCGCCGCGTGCCGCGCGACGACGGCGGTCGCGGCCTCGGTGCGCGTGACGGTGGCCAGGCGGGCGCGCACGTAGTCGGGGACGCGCGCGGCGGGCATCCCGGCGCGCAGCGCGGGCTCGAGGCCCGCGGACTGCGTGTGGCCGCCGGTCGGCAGCCGCGCGTCGGCGAGGAGCGCGAGCATGAGCTCGGCGCGCCCGTCGGCGTCGTGGCGGGGGAGGCCGTCCATGTCAGAACAGCGAGTAGAGCTGCGCGAGGGGCAGCCGGTCGGCGGGGGCGGGGATGACGAGCTCGCCGTCGACCTCGATCGCGAAGGACTCGGGGTCGATGTCGATCCGGGGCAGGTAGTCGTTGTTGCGCATCTGCGCCTTCCCGACGTCGCGCGTCCCGGCCACGGGCAGGAGCGTCCGGGCCAGGCCGAGCCGCTCCGCGAGGCCGTCGTCGAGCGCGGCGGGCGACACGAACGACACGGACACGTCGGCCCCGATCGCGTCGGCGAGCGCGGGCCGCATGAGCACGGGCTGCGGCGACGGGATGGACGCGTTGGGGTCACCCAGCGCGCCCCACACGAGCGCCCCGCCCTTCATGACGACGCTCGGCCGCACGCCGAACAGCTTCGGCTCCCACAGCACCAGGTCGGCGAGCTTGCCGGGCTCGACGGACCCGACGTGCGCGTCGATCCCGTGCGCGACGGCCGGGTTGATCGTGTACTTCGCGACGTAGCGCCGGGCGCGCAGGTTGTCGGCCGGCAGGACGGGCCCGGGGGCGCCGCCGGGGATCGGGCCGCGCCGCGCCTTCATGACGTGCGCCACCTGCCATGTCCGCGTCACGACCTCGCCGATGCGCCCCATGGCCTGAGCGTCGGACGACGTGATCGAGATGGCGCCGAGGTCGTGCAGCACGTCCTCGGCGGCGATCGTGGTCCCGCGGATGCGCGACTCGGCGAACGCGAGGTCCTCCGCCACCTGCGGGTTGAGGTGGTGGCACACCATGAGCATGTCCAGGTGCTCGGCGACGGTGTTCACCGTGTGCGGGAGGGTGGGGTTCGTCGAGCCGGGGATGACGTTCGGGTGGCTCGCGACGGTGAGGATGTCGGGCGCGTGCCCGCCGCCCGCGCCCTCGGCGTGGAACGCGTGGATCGAGCGGCCGCCGATCGCCCGGAGGGTCGACTCGACGAACCCCGCCTCGTTGAGCGAGTCGGAGTGGAGCGCGACCTGCAGGCCCCAGTCGTCGGCGGCCCGGAGCGCGGCGTCGATCGCCGCGGGCGTGGACCCCCAGTCCTCGTGCACCTTGTAGCCGCCCGCGCCGGCCATCGCCTGCTCGCGCAGACCCTCGGCGCTCACGGTGTTCCCCTTGCCGAGCAGCAGCACGTTCACGGGGAGCCGGTCGAGCGAGCGGTGGATCGCCTCCAGGTGCCAGGCGCCGGGCGTGACCGTCGTGGCCTTCGTGCCCTCGCTCGGGCCGGTGCCGCCGCCCGCGACCGTCGTGATGCCCGTGGCGAGCGCCTCGACGACCTGCGACGGCGAGATGAGGTGCACGTGCGAGTCGATGCCGCCCGCGGTGAGGATCCTGCCCTCGCCGCTCACGACGTCCGTGCTCGGGCCGATGTGGAGGTCGGGGTGCACGCCGTCCGCGACGTCGGGGTTGCCCGCGCGGCCGAGCGCGACGATCCGCCCGTCGCGGATCCCCACGTCCGTCTTCACGACGCCCCACCAGTCCAGCACGACGGCGTTGGTGATCACCGTGTCGAGCGCGCCCTCGGCGCGGGTCGTCGTGCCCTGGGCCATCGACTCGCGGATCGACTTCCCGCCGCCGAACACGACCTCCTCGCCCCCGAAGGTGCGGTCCTCCTCGACCTCGATCCACAGGTCCGTGTCGCCGAGGCGCACCTGGTCACCCGTCGTCGGGCCGTAGAGCGCGACGTAGCGCTCGCGGGAGATCGCGACCATGCGTCAGTCCTCCTCGGGTGCGGTGGGGTCCAGGGCGCCGCCGTCGGGCTTGCCGCGCTGGAGCCCGGGGACGCGCCGTCGGCCGCGCAGCGCCACGGCCTGGACCTCGGCGGACGCGCCGGGCTCGAACCGCCGCGACGTGCCGGACGGCACGTCCAGCCGGAAGCCGTGCGCCGCCGCGCGGTCGAGGTCGAGCGCCGTGTTGGCGTCGGGCAGGTGGAGGTGCGAGCCGATCTGCACGGGCCGGTCGCCCGTGTTCGTCACGACGAGGGTCGCGCGCTCGTCGTCCGAGCGGTCGGCGTTGAGGACGAGCGGCACGTCCTCCGCGCCCTCCCGGAGCCGGATCGCGCCCGGTCCCGAGGTGCTGATGCCTGCCATGCCTCGCCGTCCTCTCGTCGTGCGTCGCGTCGCCGGGACCGGCTCAGGCGATGGGCTGGTGGATGGTGACGAGCTTGCGCCCGTCGGGGAACGTCGCCTCGACCTGGACGTCGGGCAGCATCTCCGCGACGCCCTCCATCACCTCGTCGCGACCCAGCACGGCGCGCCCGGAGACCATGAGCTCCTCCACGGCGGCCCCCTCGCGGGCCCGCTCGATCACCCACGTCGTCAGGAGGGCGACCGTCTCCGGGTAGTTGAGCAGGACGCCGCGCTCGCGCCGGTCGCGGGCGACCATGCCGGCGACGGCGAGCAGCAGCTTCTCGGTGTCGGCGGGCGTCAAGTGCATGGCGGCGATCCTGTCGCGCCCGCGTTTCGGGCGTGTATACCCCGCGTTATACGTTCGTGTACCCGCTGCGCGGCCCGTCGTCCGCCACGCCTCCGTGGTCGTGCGCCGGCTCCGGGCGAGCCGTTGACCCCTGCTCGACCGAGGGCTACTCTCTCCGCCCCCATTCGGAAAGTTCGGCCGAAATTTCGGGGCCGCGACACGAAGGAGTGCCTGATGGATGGATCGACCGACCGCGCGTGCGAGGGCGTACGGCGCCGACGCAGGGCGACGGGCCTCGTCGCCGGCGGGCTCGTCGGCGGGCTGGCGCTCGCAGCGGGACTCGCCGTCCCGGCCGCGGCCGAGAGCGCCCCGGCCGCCGCCGAGGGCGCCCCGCGCACGGCGAGCGTCCCGGCGACGGCGACGCCCGCTGTCGGGCAGCCCGCCCTGACGGGCGCGCAGCGCGCGACGCTGGAGACGTACCTGGAGGACACCTACACCTCGCTGGAGGCCATGACCGACGAGGAGACCGGCCTGCCCGCGGACAACATCGAGGGCGATCTGGACCCGGCGTCGAGCAGCGCGTACACGTCGCCGACGAACATCGGCGGCTGGCTGTGGTCCACCGTCGTGGCGCGCGACCTGGGCCTGGTCGACGAGGCCGAGGCGCGCGACCGCCTCGCGACGACGATCGACACGGTCGCGTCCCTCGACCGGCACGACGCGAGCGGCATGTTCTACAACTGGTACGACCCGGCGACGGGCGACCGGGTGGAGACGTGGCCGGACGACGGCAACCCGGTGCACCAGTTCCTCAGCTCGGTGGACAACGGCTGGCTCGCCGCGGGCCTGCGCGTCGTCGCGGAGGCGGAGCCGAGCCTCGCGGAGGAGGCGCTGGCCGTCTACGACGGCATGCACTTCGGCGCGTTCTACAACGCGGAGGCGCGCCCGGACCTCGGCGTCGGGCTGCTGCGCGGCGGGTTCTGGGACGAGGAGCCGCCCGGGTGCTCGGTCGCCGGGGACTACCTCGGCACGGGGACCGACGTCTACTACACGTGCCACAACTACGACACGACGGTCTCGGAGACGCGCATCGCGACCTACCTCGGCATCGCCGAGGGCGAGGTGCCGCCGGAGGCCTACTACGCGAGCTATCGGACGTTCCCGGACACGTGCGACTGGTCCTGGCAGGAGCAGAAGCCGGTCGGCGAGACGCGCGAGCACCTGGGCGTCCCGGTGTTCGAGGGGGCGTACCGCTACCGCGACCTCGCGGTCGTGCCGGGCTGGGGCGGATCGATGTTCGAGGCGCTCATGCCGGACATGCTCGTCCCCGAGGCGGAGTGGGGCCCGACGTCGTGGGGCGTCAACCACCCGCTCGTGGTGCGCGCGCACAAGGAGCACGGTCTCGACGAGGCCGGGTACGGGGCCTGGGGCTTCTCGCCCGCGAGCAACCCCTTCGGCGGGTACGCGGAGTACGGCGTCGACGCGATCGGTCTGCGATCCGACGGCTACCTGTCCGACGGCGAGACCGACGTCGACCTCGGCTTCGAGGGCTGCCGCGAGGCCACGAACCCGGCGCCGGAGTTCGGTGACGGCGTCGTGACGCCGCACGCGTCGTTCCTCGGGCTCGCGTACGACACCGAGGGCGTGCTCGACAACCTGGCCCACCTCGCGGACGACCTCGACGCGTACGGGCCGGGCGGGTTCTACGACTCGGTCGCGGTCCGCTCGGGCACGGTCGCCGAGCGCTACCTGTCGCTCGACCAGGCGATGATCGTCGCCGCGATCGGCAACGTCCTCGACGACTCGCGCCTCAAGGACTACTTCGTCGACGACCGGCTCGAGCAGGCGCTGCGCCCGCTCATGGAGGCGGAGACCTTCACGGCCGTCGCCGACCTCACGCCCGGCGTGGGCGCCGACGTCGAGGTCGAGGCGCGCTGCCTCGGCAACCGGGCGGCCGTCGCGGTGCGCGCCACCAGCACGTCCGACGGCCGCACGACCGTCGAGCTCGCCACCCCGTACGGGACGCGGTCGTACGACGACGTCGCCCCGCACCGCAGCACCTACCGGGCGTTCTCGGCGCGCACGGCGGAGATCCCGTCGGGCACCGCGACCGTGACGGTGACGTCCGACGACGGCGCGACCGTCCAGGAGCTGCCGTACCGCTACGCGGGCGTCTCCTGCGGCTGACCCCACGCACCGCGGCCGACCGCCGTGCCGCGCGCGTCAGGCGCGCGGCGCGGCGGTCGACGCGCGCACGACGAGGCTCGTCGCGAGCTCCGTGCGCAGGGTGCGGCCGCTCGCGCTGCGTGCCCGGTGCACGAGCGCGACGGCCGAGGCGCCCATCTCGACGAGCGGCTGACGCACCGTGGTGAGCGGGGGGTCGGTCCAGGGCGCGACGGGCAGGTCGTCGAACCCGACGAGCGAGACGTCGTCCGGCACGGAGCGACCCGCCTCGCGCAGCGCCCGCAGCGCGCCGAGCGCGGTGTCGTCGCTGCACGCGAAGATCGCCGTCGGGGCGTCGTCGAGGGCGAGCAGCCGCTGCGTCTCCTCGTAGCCCGCGGCGACCCCGTAGGTGCTCAGGCGCACGAGGTCGTCGTCGACGGGCACGTCCGCCTGGATGAGCGCGGCGCGGTAGCCCGCGAGGCGGGCGAGCGCGTTGTCCTGCTCGGGGACGCCGGTGATCGTCGCGATGCGTCGGTGCCCCAGGGCGAGCAGGTGCGCCGTCGCCTCGAGCGCGCCCTGGAAGTTGGCCGCGCCGACGCTGAGCACGTCCTCGGGCGGACGGCGGCGCGGGTCGACGACGACGAGAGGCACCCCGGCCGTGGCGAGCGCGGCGCGCGCCTCGGCGTCGGGCACGGCGACGACGCTCACGAGACCGTCCGTGCCCCGGGCGAGCGCGTGCCGGACCCAGGCGCCGCAGTCGTCGGGGTCCAGCTCGACGGACAGCACGACGTCGAGCCCGAGGCGCCGCGCCTCGGCGACCGCCCCGCGCACGACCGCCTCGGACCACGGCCCCTCGAAGTCGACGATCCGGACGTCGACGAGCCCCGTCCGCCGGGACGTCGGGGGCCGGATCTCGTAGCCGTGCCGCCGCAGGACGGCCGCGACCCGTTCGCGCGTCGCCGCCGAGACGTCCGGGCGCGCGTTGAGCACCTTCGACACCGTGGGGACGGACACCCCGGCGTCGGCCGCGACCCGGGCGAGGGGGACGCCCTGCCGACCCGGCCGCGACGCTGCCATCCGAGCCCTCCGTCCGTCGTGCGACCCGCGGCCGGTCCGGCCGGGGAGCGTGCCCCGACCTCGGATCGTAGCGAGGCCCCGGGTCGCGACCGGGCCTGGCACGGACGACGACGGCCCGGCCGGGACCGCGAGGTCCGGACCGGGCCGCCGTGCGTGCGGTCAGTCGTCGAGCGAGACGGTCCCGCGCGCGACGCCGCCGAGCCAGCCGAGGCTGGGCTTGGGCGTGCGCTCGAAGGTCTCCGGGTCCCACGCGACGAGCCCGAAGGTAGGGGCGAACGAGCCCCACTCGTAGTTGTCGAGCAGCGACCAGTGCAGGTAGCCGAGCAGCGGGAGGCCCGCCTCCATCTCGGCGTGCAGCGCGCGCAGGGCGTCGCGCGTGTAGTCGATGCGGCGCGCGTCGTCCGCCGTCGCGATGCCGTTCTCCGAGACGAGGACCGGCAGGCCGGTGATCTCGTGCCCGAGGCGCGCGGCCTCCGCGATGGCGGGCGGGTAGTACTCCCACCCGGTGAGCGTCTTCTCGGAGTCCTCCGGGGCGGGCAGCGGCCCGTCCACGGTGATCCGCGTGCGCGTGTAGGCCTGGACGGCGACGAAGTCGTCGCCGCGCGAGGCCTCGAGGAAGACGGTCTCGCGCGGGTAGGCGTACTCGCGGAGGACCTCCTCGGCGCCCGGGTCGGCGAAGAACTGCTGCGGCGCGACGGGCCACCCGACGGGCACCCCGACGGTCCGCACGAGCTCCACGGCCCGGCGGTGCGCGGCGATGAGGTGCTCGGTCGCGACCGGGTCGGGCGCGTGCATCGTGCCGGCCTGGAGCTGCTCGGTGCCCTTGGCGGCCGTGATCATCATCGCGAGGATGTTCGGCTCGTTGATGGTGAACACGTGCGACGCGCGGTCGAGCAGCGGCAGCACGTGCTCGACGTACCGAGCGAACCGCTCGACGGACCGCGGGTCGGTCCAGCCGCCGTCCTCCGCGAACCAGCGCGGCGACGTGAAGTGGTGCAGCGTGACGAGCGGCGTGACCCCGTGCTCGAGGCAGCAGTCGATCATGCGGCGGTAGTGGTCGACCTCGGCCCGCGAGAAGCGGCCCTCGGCCGGCTCGATCCGCGCCCACTCGATCGAGAACCGGTATGAGGTGAGCCCGGACTCGGCCAGCAGCCGGATGTCGTCGGCGTACCGGTGGTAGGAGTCGGCGGCGTCGCCCGACGGCTCGGCGAGGGTCGAGGCCGGGTCGACCTCGCGCGCCCACCAGTCGCTGTTGACGTTGTTGCCCTCGATCTGGTGGGCCGCCGTGGCGGCGCCCCAGACGAAGGACTCGGGGAAGGTGATCGACACAGGCACTCCTCGTCGGTCGCCGGTCACTTGATGCCGGTCATGGCGATGCCCTGCACGAAGTAGCGCTGCAGGAACAGGAACAGGATGAGGATCGGCGTCACGACGAGCACGGACCCGGCCATGAGCAGGCCGTAGTAGGTGCCGTTCGAGCCGACCGAGTACAGCGAGAGCGCGACGGGGAGGGTGTACATGTTCTCCGTCTGCGCGACGACCAGGGGCCACAGGAAGTTGTTCCACGACCCGAGGAACGTGAGGATGCTCAGCGTCGCGAGCGGCGGCCCGCACTGGGGGAGCACGATCCGGAAGAAGACCCGGAACTCGCCCGCGCCGTCGATCCGGGCGGCCTCGATGAGCGCGTCCGGGATGCCGAGCATGAACTGCCTCATGAGGAACACGCCGAGCGGGCCGGCGAGGAACGGCAGGATGAGCGCCGGGTAGGTGTTGACGAGCCCCATGTTGGACACGAGCACGAACATCGGCACGAGCGTGACGACGCCCGGGACCATGAGCGTGAGCATGACGAGCGCGAACAGCACCTTCTTGCCGGGGAACTGCATCTTCGCGAGGGCGTAGCCGACCATCGAGCAGAAGACGATGTTGCCGAGCACCACGACGACGGCGACGACGATCGAGTTGGTGAAGTACTGCCCGTAGTTGAGCTGGGACAGCCACCGCTCGTAGTTGTCGAGCGTCGGGTTCTCGGGCCACCAGGTGATGGGCCGCTGCAGGAGCTCGCCCTGCGTCTTGAAGCTGCCGAGCGCCATCCAGATGAACGGCATGAGCGTCAGGAGCAGCCCGACGACCAGCGCGGTGTAGGTGGCGCCGCGCGACCAGCGGATCGGGCGTCGTGCCCGACGGCGCGGCGCGTCCTGGGGGGCCGACGTCGCGGAGGGGGTCCGCGAGGACGTGACGGTCATGTCAATCCTCCTTCGACCGCAGCAGGCGGAACTGGACGGCGGCGAGGGCGGCGATCAGCGCGAAGAGCACGTACGCGGCTGCGGAGGCGAACGCGTAGTTGCCGTACCCGAACTGGTTGTAGACGTAGTAGCTGATGGTCAGCGTCGAGTTGACCGGGCCGCCCTTGGTCATGACGAAGGGCTCCTCGAACACCTGGAGGAAGCCGACCGACAGCAGCACCGCGCCGAGCAGCAGCGTCGGGCGCATCAGCGGGACCGTGATGGAGCGGAAGCGCCGCCACGAGCCGGCGCCGTCGACCTCGGCCGCCTCGTAGACGTCGCGCGGGATCGCCTGCAGCCCGGCCAGGAAGATGATCATGAGCGTGCCCATGTTGCGCCACGCGGCCATGAGGATGATCGACGGCATCGCCCACGTGCTGTCGTTGAGCCAGTCGGGACCGTCGATCCCGACCCAGCCGAGCACGGTGTTGACGAGGCCCGAGTCCTGGAGGATGAACCGCCAGACGACCGCCACGGCGACGATCGACGTCACGACGGGCGTGTAGAAGCCGACGCGGAAGACGCTGCGGAACTTCTCGATGCCCGAGTTGAGCGCGACGGCCAGGGCGAGGCCGAGCACCATCGTCAGCGGGATGCCGACGAGGACGAAGTAGAAGGTGTTGACCAGCGCCTTGCGGAACAGCTCGTCCTGGAAGACGCCGGTGAAGTTCTCGATCCCGACGAAGTTCACCGCGAACGGGGTCTTGATGTCACGGATCGTGAGGTCCGAGAACGACATCCCGAACGACGCGAGCAGCGGCCCCAGCATGAAGACCGTGAAGACCGCGACGAACGGGAGCGCGAACAGCCAGGCGACGAGCGCTTGCCGTCGCCGGTGGACGGCGCCGGCCGTACGCCGGCGCCGTCCCTCGGTGGTGGTGGTCATGACTGACGGGCCCTGTTACCAGCCGAGCCCGAGCGTGTCGGCCTTGGCCTGGATGGCCTTCGCCGCGTCCTCGGAGGTCACCTGACCGTTCGCGACCTTCTCGGCCTCGGTCTCGATGGTGGCCGAGAGCTCGTCCCAGCTCGGGACGGTCGGCGGGGCGATCGTGTTCTCGAGCTGCTCCTGGAGCACCTGGGTGCGGGGGTTCGAGGTGAGCGCCTCGTAGTCCCACGCGCTGTTCAGCGCAGGCAGGTCGCTCGTCGCGTCGAACCACGCCTGCTGCGTCTCGGGCTCGGAGAGCCAGCGGATGAGCTTCCAGGCGCCGTCGGCGTTCTTGGCCTCGGCGAAGACACCGAGGTGCGCGCCGCCGATGTAGGAGTCGTTGTTGGCGGAGCCGGCGGGCACGGGCACGGTGGCCACGTTCTGCTCGACCCAGTCCTCGCCCTGGAGGTCGGCGAGCACGTTGACCATCCACGGGCCGGAGATGAACGCCGGGTCGGAGCCGTCGACGAACGCGCTGTTCTGCGAGTCGCCGTAGCCGGACAGCGGCGACAGGCCCTCGGTGAAGAACGACGCGTAGTAGTCGAGCGCGTCGACCATGGCCTGGTTGTCGAGGTCGAACCCGTCGCCGGCCTCGTTGAGGACGGAGCCGCCGGCCTGCGAGTAGAACGGCAGGATGACCTGCGTCGAGTCCTCGGCGTCGCCCATCGGGAGCTGGAGGCCGTAGGTCGAGCCGTTGGCCTTCATGGCCTCCGCGAACGCGGTGAGCTCCTCCCAGCTGGTGGGAGCCTCGACGCCCGCGGCCTTGGCGAGGTCGGAGCGGTAGTACAGGACGCGCGTCTCGACGTACCACGGCACGCCGTACGCGACGCCGTCGGCGACGGTCGAGGCGGCGGCGCCCTCGACGAAGTCGTCGTTGTCGACGAGGCCCTCGGGGACGGGGGCGAGGCCGCCGGTCGCGACCATCGTCGGCATGAAGGACGAGCCGATCATGATCGCGTCGGGCACGGTGCCCGCGGCGACGGCGGTCTGGAACTTCGTCATGACGTCGGCCCACGGGATCGTGGTGACCTCGACGTTCGCGTCGGGGTTCTCCTCCGTGAAGCCCTGGACGAAGTCGGGCAGCTTCTCGCCCTCCTCACCCATCGCCCAGATCGTGATGTCACCCTCCGCGGGCGCGTCGTCCACCGTCGTGGTGGAGCCGGCGCTGGTCTCACCACCCGTGGAGTCGTCGTCCGCGCGACCGCACGCGGTCAGGGCCAGGAGTCCGACGACGCCGATGGCGACCGCCTTGCGTCCGAGCTTCATGAGCAATCCTCCTCATCGAGCAGTCGGCTCGTCCGTGTGAGCCGCTGTGGAAACTACCTTAGCGTGCGCTCGGTTAGTATTTTCAACCGGGGCGTCCAGGCCGTACCGTTGGCGCCGACAGACCTGCCGAAGGAGACGGTGATGAACGAGAGCGACCCCGCAGGTGGTGGCGCCACGACGGGGACGGCCGGGGGCCCGGGGACGACGACCGCGACGGGCGCTCGCGGCACGACGGCGGCCGGCCTCCCCGACCGCCGCATCGTCCGCGGCGAGCAGCGCCGGCGCGAGATCCTCCGCACGGCGGTCGAGGTGTTCGGCGAGCAGGGCTTCCGCGGGAGCTCGCTGCGCGAGATCGCGGCCCGCGTGGGCATCTCCGAGGCCGGGCTGCTGCACCACTTCGGCAGCAAGGCCGGCCTCCTCACGGCGACCCTGGAGGAGCGCGACCGGCGCGACCGGGTGCGCCGCGGCGAGGACGAGGCGGCCGGCGCCGACCTGCTGACCACCATCCGCGACCAGGTGCGCCGCAACGCCGAGACCCCCGGCCTCGTGTCCCTCCACGTGGTGGTCGCCGCCGAGGCGACCGACGCGACCCATCCCGCGCACGACGTCGTCCGCGACCGCTACCGCGCGCTGCGCCACCAGGACGACACCCGCTTCCAGGACGCCGTCGCCCGGGGCGAGCTGCGCCCCGAGGTCGACCCGGCCGCGATCGGCCAGCTCTTCTCCGCCGTCATGGACGGCCTGCAGCTCCAGTGGCTGCTCGACCCCGACAACGTCGACATGGTCGCCCTCTTCGACCAGTTCCTCGCGCTGCTGCGCCCCGACGGCACGTCGCCCGCAGCACCCGAGCCCCGCACCACCGAGCAGGAGACCGCGTGACCCTCACCGCGACCGAGACCCCCGCCCGCGCCACGCTCACCTCGGGCGGCCTGACCGTCGAGCTCACCGGCGGCGGCGACGTGCGCGCCGTCAGCACGGACGGACTGCTCGTGAACCAGTACCTGCCGAGCGAGCACGACCGCATGCCCGGCGGGATCCTGCTGCGCGCCACGCGCCCGGACGGCACGGTCGAGGTCGCGCGACTCACCGGCTCGGCCCCCGCTGTGACGGCGGTCGAGGTCGGCGCCGACCGCGTCGTGTGGTCGGGCGCCGCGCTCGGGCTCGCCACGCGCGTCGCGCTCACGCTCGACGGGCGCGCGCTCGTCTGGCGCGTCGACCTCACGGTCGGCCCCGCGACGGACGACGGCACGCGCTACGACGTCGTGCACGCGCAGGACCTCGCGCTCGCGCCGCCCGCGGCGGCGCTGTCGAGCGAGCCGTACGTGTGCCAGTACCTGCTGCACCGCGCGCTCGAGCACCCCGACGCGGGGACCGTGCTCGTCAGTCGGCAGACCATGTCCGCGCAGCCGCGCCTCCCGCTCGCGGTCACGTTCCTCGTCGAGGGCGCCGCTGCGCACCTCACGGACTCGCTCCAGGTCTTCACCGCGCGCTCGCGCCGCGACGGGCTGCCGCACGGCCTGCTCGGGCCCGTGAAGCCGGGCGTGCTCCAGTACGAGTACGCGATGCCGACGCTCGTCTCGCACCCGCTCGACCTCACGGCCGGGACCGCGGTCGTGCACGCCGTGACCGTGGTCGACGCCGACGCCCCCGGGCCGCTCGCGGCCCACCTCGACGAGGTGGCCGGCTGGGCCGCCGCCGCGGTCGCGGCCGCAGCCGCCGACCGCCCGACCGCGCCCTTCACGCCGACCGCCTCCGCGCTGCGCGACGCGCCGCTCCTCGCGGGCGACGAGCTCGACGAGGCCGGGCTGCTCGCCGCCGTCGGCCTCGCCGCCGACGACGTGCTCCTGCCCGAGCGCGACGCCGACGGCACGCTCCTGTCGTTCTTCACCGCGACGGGGACGCACGTCGTCGACGCGCGCAAGGACACCGTGACCGAGCGCTCGCACGGGCACGTGCTCAAGGCTGGCGACGACGTGCTGCCCACGGACGACGTCCTCTCCACGACGGCGTTCGCGCCCGGCGTCTTCGCGTCGCACGTCGTGCTCGGCAACACCACGGCGAACCGCCTCGCGACCGTGCACCGCCACCACCTCAACCTGATGCGCAGCAGCGGCCTGCGCGTGCTCGTCGACGACGGCCGCGGGCCCCGGCTCCTCGGCCTGCCGTCCGCGCTCGTGCTCGACGTCGGCGGCGTCCGCTGGCGCTACGAGACGCCGCTCGGGCGGGTCGACGTGCGGACCGTCGCGCACGACCGCGAGAACCGCATCGACGTCGCCGTGCGCTGCGAGCGCCCGCTGCACGTCACCGCGACCCTCGAGCTCGAGGACGAGGCCGGCGGCTGGCTCGCCGAGCACGTCCCCGCGGCCCCGGGCGACGCCGTCGTGGTGCGGCCCGTGCCGGGCGGCGACGTCGACGCGCACTACCCGGACCTGCGGTACGCCCTGGCGTCGTCCGCGCGGCTCGTCGTCGAGGACGCGGGCGCCGGGGACGCCGCGTCCGGCACGACCCGCCGCCTGACGAGCACGACCGGCACCGGGTCGCTCACGCTCGCCCTCACCGGCTCGCTGCGCGGGACCGACGCCGCGGTCGGGCTCCTCGCGGGCGCGCTCGACCCCCTGGCGGACGTCGACGCGACCCTCGCGCGCCACGTCGAGACCGTCCGTGGCGTCGTGCGCGGGCTGCGGTTCGCGCCGCACGCGACGGTCGAGACGCAGGAGCTCGACCTCCTCGTGCCCTGGTACGCGCACGACGCGCTGATCCACTTCCTCGTGCCGCACGGCCTGGAGCAGTACTCGGGCGCGGCGTGGGGCACGCGCGACGTGTGCCAGGGCCCGTTCGAGCTCGCGCTCGCGGGCGGGCGCCACGACGTCGCGCGCGAGATCGTGCTGCGCGTCCTGGCCCACCAGCACACGTGGGGCGAGTTCCCGCAGTGGTTCATGTTCGACGCCTACGCGGAGCGGTACAACGACTCCTCGCACGGCGACGTCGTCGTGTGGCCGCTGTTCGCGCTCGCCCAGTACCTGGAGGCGAGCGGCGACCTCGCCGTGCTCGACGAGCACGTCCCGTTCTGGGACCACGAGCAGCGCCGCCCGGCCGCCTCGGGGCCCGACGCCGCGGCGACGGTCCGCGACCACGTGGCCCGCCTGCTCGACCACCTCGACCGCGACCGCCTGCCCGGCACCGCGCTGCCCGCCTACGGCGAGGGCGACTGGGACGACACGCTGCAGCCCGCAGACCCGCGGATGCGCACCGACCTGGCGTCGACGTGGACCTCCGCGCTGCTCGTGCAGGCCGCGGAGCTGCTCGCCCGCACGACCGCGGGCCGCGACGAACTCGCCGCGCTCTCCGGGCGCGCGGGCGCGCTCGCGGCGGAGGTCCGCGCGGACCTGCGCGAGCGCGCCCTCGTGGACGGCGTCCTCGCCGGGTACGTGCGCCACGGCGCCGACGGCGACGAGCTCGTCATCCACCCGTCGGACACCGTCTCCGGGATGCGGTACCGCCTCATCCCCATGACGCAGTCGATCATCGCGGGCATCTTCACGCCCGAGGAGGCCGCGGACCACGAGCGCCTCGTGCTGGAGCACCTGCACTTCCCCGACGGCGTGCGCCTCATGGACCACCCGGCCGCGTTCGACGAGGGTGTGCCGCGCACGTTCCTGCGCGCCGAGCAAGCCGCGAACGTCGGCCGCGAGATCGGCCTCATGTACGTGCACGCGCACATCCGCTACGTCGAGGCGCTCGCGGCCCTGGGTCGCGGCCGCGCGCTCGACGAGCTGCTGCGCATCAGCCCGGTCGACCTCGGCCGGCGCCTCGCGCACGCCGCCCCGCGCCAGCGCAACGCCTACTTCTCGTCGAGCGACGCGGACTTCCCCGACCGCGAGAGCTTCGCGCGCGACTTCGACGGGCTCCGCGACGGCAGCGTCGGGGTGCGCGGCGGGTGGCGCGTGTACTCCAGCGGCCCGGGCATCTACCTGCGCCAGCTCGTCCAGGGCGTCCTCGGGCTGACGGAGCGCGGCGGGGAGATCGTCGTCGACCCGGTGCTGCCCGCGGCGGCGGACGGCCTGGCCGTCGACCTGGACCTCGGTGGCCGCACGCGCCGCGTGGTCTACCGCGTCACGGCGACCGGGGACGGCGTGCACGTGCGCGCCGGGAGCGGCCCGGACGCGCTCGCGCCCGTGCCGGCGACCCTGCGCACCGGTGACTACCGGCAGCGCGGCGTCGTCGTCGCGACGCGCGACCTCGGGGACGCCGCGCACGTCGAGGTCTCGGTGGGTGCGGGCTCGGAGATCTGACCCGGGGTCGTGGGGCGCGCGCGCCGTGCGCTCCCCGAGCGCTCCCGCACATTCCTCAGCAGACTGAGGGATGTGCGGGGTCCGTGGTGCGGCCGCCGCCGGGCACGGAGGAGGAGACCATGCCGGACGCCGCCATCGCCGCGCGGGGCCTGGAGCGCCGCTTCGGCCAGCACCAGGCCGTCGACGGCGTCGACCTCGAGATCGCGGCCGGGGAGGTATACGGGTTCCTCGGCCCCAACGGGGCGGGGAAGTCCACCGTGACCCGGATCCTGTGCACCCTCCTCGCCCCGACCGCCGGGACCGCGGTCGTCGCCGGGCACGACGTCGCGCGCGACCCCACCGCCGTCCGGCTGCGGATCGGTGCCGCCCTCCAGGAGGCCGCGCTCGACGACAAGCAGACCGGCGTCGAGATGCTGCGCCTCCAAGGACGCTTCTACGGGCTGACCTCCCGGGAGGTCGACCAGCGGGTGGCGGCGTTGCGCGAGCTCATCGACATCGGGGACGCGTTGGACGAGCGCGTCGGCACGTACTCGGGCGGGATGAAGCGCCGCCTGGACCTTGCGCTCGCGCTCGTCCACAACCCCGAGGTCCTCTTCCTGGACGAGCCGACGACGGGCCTCGACCCCACGAGCCGCGCCGCGGTGTGGCAGGAGGTCCGCCGGCTCAACCGCGAGCTCGGCATGACGGTCTTCCTCACCACGCAGTACCTGGAGGAGGCCGACGCCCTCGCTCGCCGCGTCGGCATCATCAACCGGGGTCGGATCGTCGCCGAGGGCACGCCGACCGAGCTGAAGAGCACGGTCGGCACGGACCTCGTCGTCGTCGAGACCTCTGCCGACCCGGACCGCGCCCGCGCCGCGCTCGACGGTCTCGGCGGCATCGACTCCATCGACGTCGACGAGCGGCGGCTCGTCGTCGCGGTCACCGACGGTGCGCAGGCCATCAGCCCGGTCGCCCTCGCGCTCGACCGCGCAGGGGTGCCGGTCGACGGGCTCACGCTGCGCCGCCCCACCCTCGACGACGTCTTCTTCCGTGTCACCGGTCAGCGCATCCTCGACGGCGAGGAGGAGCCCTCATGACCGGGACGACGTCGCGCGCCGCGACCACCGCCCGCACCATCACGGGGCGACCCGCCGGGTTCTGGCGCGACCTGACCTCGGTCGCGATCCGCGCGCTGCGGCAGATCCCGCGGGAGCCGGAGGCGATCGTCCCCGCGCTCGTCATCCCCCTGTTCTTCTTCGTCGTCAACGTCGGCGCGCTGTCCGACGTCGCCACCGCGACGGGGGTGAGCGACTTCCAGGCGTTCCAGATCCCGGTGGCCATCGTCTTCGCCGTGACCGGCGTGTCCCGTGCCAGCGCGCTGGTCACCGACATCACCGACGGGTACTTCGACCGGCTCCTGCTCACCCCGATGCACCGCACCGCGCTCCTGCTCGGGCTCATGGTCGCCGACCTCGTGCTCGTCGTGGCGCTGTCAGTCCCCGTGCTGGTGCTCGGCTTCGCGCTGGGGGTCGAGTTCGCGACCGGGGTGCCCGGCGTCCTGCTCTTCCTGCTGCTCGCCGGACTCTGGGGCCTCGCCTTCACGGGCTTCCCCTACGCGATCGCGCTCCGCACCGGCAACCCGGCTGCCGTGAACTCGAGCTTCCTGCTGTTCTTCCCGTTCGCCTTCCTCACGACGACGTTCCTCCCGCTCGACGCGCTCACGGGATGGCTCGCGACGATCGCGCGGTACAACCCGGTGACCTACCTCCTCGCCGCGCTGCGCTCGCTGATCATGGAGGGCTGGGACGCCACGGCGCTGTGGCAGGGCGTCGCCGCGATCGCGCTCGTCGCGGTGGTCAGCTTCACGCTCGCGTTCCGCGCGCTCGTCGGGCGCACGTCCCGCAGCTAGCAGTCGACGCCCTCGTACGGCGTCTCCACGACCTCCGGGCCGTCGGCGCCGGGGACCGTGAGCGTCGCGGTCCCCGCGTCGACCGACGCCGCACGGGCGCTGAACGCGCGGTACGCGTTGCGCCCCGGCGCCACGGCGTCGAACGTGCGCTCGCCGGCGGGCGTGCCGAGCGTGACGTCGAGCGGGACGCTCCCGACGTTCTCGGCGCGGACGGCGACGTGCGCCGTCCCGCCGAGGCACCGCGCGTCGGCCTCGACGTGGACGGGCGGCAGCTCGCGGACCCGCACCTCGCGGAACGACACGACGTCCGGCGCGGAGCCGTGCGCCTGCAGGCCGACGTACCCGACGAGCCCGCGCGAGCTCGAGTCCGGGTCGAGGGGGCGGTCGGGGAACGGCACGCCCGGCAGGTTCTCGTACTCGTTGATGACCACGCCGTCGCGGATCACCGTGTAGTGCTGCCCGACGACGCGCACCTCCAGCTCGTTCCACGTGCCCTTCGCGGTGGGCCGGGCCTCGTCGAGGCCGAGGTCGGCGAACCCGTAGACCGAGCCCGTCTTGCGGGGGTCGTTGGAGCCGCCCTCGGGGGAGTCGTTGACCTGGATCTCGTGGCCGCAGTTGACCGCGATCCACGACAGGTTGCCCGTCTCGTTGCCGTTGAACGTCGTGGGGCAGCCCTCGACCGGACCGGACGGGTCGGGGAACCGCACCTGGATCCCGCTGTTCGCGCGAGCGTCACCGGGGGCGTCGTCGCGGAGCTCGACCACCATCGAGAAGTCGCCGTACTGACGCACCGGGTACCAGAGGGTCCCGAACCCGCCGCCCGCTCCGGCGCGGCTGCGCACCGTGCCGTCGTCGAGACGGTCGAACCCGCCGTCGCCCGCGTACTCCCACGCGTCGAACGACTCCGGGGTGCCGTCGAGGATCACCTCGTAGCCGTCGTCGGCGGGTGCCGCGGCGGGCACGACCGCCGCGGCGGGCGCCGCGAGCGCGATCCCCGCGGCCAGGGCCGTCGCCCCGGCGAGCCGGGCGCTGCGCACCCTGCCCTGGGTCGCGCGGGCGGGGGTACGGGTGGTGCTCGTCATCGGAACTCCCTCGTTCGACGCGGTCCCGTCCACCCTCGCACGGTCCGCGCGGGCTCTCAACGGCACCCGGGCCGGTGCGAGAATCGACGCGTGGCCGGAGCCGAGGAGCGAGTGCTGGAGTCCGCGCGGGTCGCGTCCCGGCTGCGGGACGAGATCCTCGACGGCGTGCGCGAGCCCGGCTCGCGCCTCGTCGAGCGCGACCTCGCCGCCGGGTTCGGCGTGAGCCGCATCCCCGTGCGCGACGCGCTCAAGGTCCTGGAGGGGGAGGGGCTCGTCGCGCTGCGCCCGCACACGTGGGCCGTCGTGCGGGCGTTCACCGACGCCGACCTCGCCGACCTGGACGAGGTCCGCACCGTGCTCGAGCCGCTCGCGTTCCGCCTCGCCGCCGAGCGCCACGAGCCGCCGGGGCTGGAGCGTCTGCGCGCGGCGCTCGACCGCGAGCAGGAGGGCGCGCGCGCGGCCGACCCGGTGGGGTCGCGCCGCTCGGCCGCCGACTTCCACGAGATCGTCACGGCGCTCGCGGGCAACCGGCTGCTCGACGGCATGATGCAGGGCATCCGCAGCCGGATGCGCTGGGCGCTGTCGCAGCACGACGACCTCGCCGACGTCACCGACGAGCACGTGGCGCTGTTCGACGCGGTCCGTGCCCGGGACGGCGACCGGGCCGCGGAGCTCGCCGCGGCCCACGTCGAGAGCAGCCGACGGCGGCGGGCCGCCCTCGCGGCGCGTCGCGCCGCGTCGCGGGCCTGACCCTCGGGCGCCCCCTCCCCGGCACCCGACGGGCCCGGCGCGTCGGACCGCGCGTCGGACCGGCGCGTCAGACCGGTCCGGACGTCCCGTCGCCGACCGACCGGGCCGGGATCTGGACGGCCTTGTCCCACGCGCCGACCAGGCGGCCGTCGGAGGTCTCCAGGCGGAACGGTGCGAGCGGGAGGTTGCCGGCCCGGCGCCGGGCCCGCAGCACGTCGAGCGCCTCCTCGTCCGTCTCCGCGCCGAACGGCTCGCCGCGCCGCGCACCCGTGGCGGTGACGACGCGATAGCTCGTCATCCGGTCGTCGTCGTGGTGGACCTCGTCGGCGAGCGCGGCGACCTCCTGGGCGATCTCGAGGCTCGGCAGCGCGCCCCACGTGCGGCCGGGGCCGTCGAGGGTCCAGGTGCCGGTGTCGTCGCGCCGGACGACGTACTCGCGCGAGGCGCTGCGGGCACGCCAGGTCCGGTGGTCGACGGCGGTCCAGGTGAGCATGTTCATGTGCGGTGAGGTGGGTCGGACGACGGTCGGTCACTCGTCGGTCGAGCAGTTCCCCCCCTGCCGTGTCCGGCGACCCACGGGCAGCGTACGCGTACCGATCGCGCGCGCGTGTCCACCCTGAGGAGGAGATCGGGTGGCGGGTACGGCGTCCGCGTAGGCCGAGCGACGGACGCGCCCGACAGCCCGCTCGGGTGGGGGCGGCGTCGGGCCGTGCCCTCAGGCGGGCGGCGCGGTGCTCGCCCGGACGACGAGCTCGGGGTGCACGACTTCCGGCTCGTGCACGGCCTGCGGGTCGGTGACGAGGGCGACCACGTGCTCGACGGCGCGCCGCCCCATGTCGTGGAACGGCTGACGGACCGTGGTCAGGGGAGGGGCGGCGTAGGGCGCGAGCGCGATGTCGTCCATGCCGACCACGGACACGTCCTCGGGGACGCGTCGGCCCAGCTCGGTGAGCCCGCGGACGACGCCGAACGCCATCTCGTCGCTCGCCACGAAGACGGCAGTGACCTCGGGGAGGCGACCGAGGAGGAGCCCGTTGCGGTAGCCGGACTCCGGGGTCCAGTCCCCGTAGAGCACGGGGGGGACGTCGCGACGCGACTCTTCCAGGGTGGTGCGCCAGCCCGTGGACCGGCCGAGCGCGTCGTTCCACGACTCCGGCCCGGACACGTGCCAGACGGTCGCGTGCCCCAGGCCGAGGAGGTGCTCCGTCGCGACGCGGCCCGCCTCGACCTGGTCGACGGCGACGATCTCGGTCGCGAGGGACCGCATGCCGTCCACGACGACCGTGGGGACGTCGCGCGTCACCTGCGCGAGCGCGCCCTCGTCCCGCACGGGCACCGCGATGACGAGGCCGTCGACGCCCTGGTCGAGCAGACGTGCGGCGGCCTGCTCGATCGCGGCGGAGGAGAGGGACGAGGTGGACGCCGTGCTGACGAAGTACCCGGCCGCGCGAGCGGCCGTCTGCATGCCGAGCATGAGCGCGCTCGCGGAGTAGAAGTCGGTCTCGTGCGTGATGACGCCGAGGGTGCGGGTGCGGCCCGTGACGAGCGCCCGGGCGAGGCTGTTGCGCCGGTAGCCCGTCTCCTCGATCGCGGCGCGGACCCGGGCGCGGGTCACCGCGTTGACGTTGGGGTGCCCGCTGAGCACGCGCGACACCGTCTGCGCGGACACGCCGGCGACGCGCGCGACGTCGGCCATCGCAGGCCCGCGGCCGCGGGGCGACGGCTCGGGCGGTGACGCTGGGACCACGGGACCTCCTCGTCGGTGCACGGGCGCGTGCCCGGCAGCGTAGTGGACGCGGTGGACCGTGCCTCTGCGCCGCGCCACCGCACGCCGCGCAGATCTCGTGTTGACGATAACAGGCACGAGGGCTCGGGTGAGGTCGCTGGGCGGATGGTCGCGGTCTCTTGGTTCGCTGCGGGGGTTGTTATGGATATCACCTTGTGTCAGAGTGAGCCGCGCACTCGGGGCACGGACGCCCCCTTCCGCACGACGTCGTCAGAAGGAGTGCCATGACTGCTCCGCGGGCCACCCGGATCGAGGGCGTCGCGGGGCGAGGGTGCGCCGCCCCGAGCTCCGTCCAGGAGCCGTCGCACGTCGTCACCGGCTCGCTGGGTGCCGGGGACGGGGACCGCACGCGGTCCCGGCGGGGCCGGTCCCGGTCACTACTGGGGGTGACCGGCACCGGCTCGCCCTGATCGGCACCTGCCCCGATCCTTGCTCGCACCGCACGACGTCCACACCGCAGTCGGCGCTAGGTTGTCTGACGTCAGATAACCCTCCCGACGCCCTACCGTCCTCGCCGCGCACGCGGCCGAGGCCTCACCGGATCGAAGGAGATCGACACATGCACCGACCAACCCACCATCAGCGGCCGAGGAGGGTCGCCGTGTCGGCGGCGCTCGCGGTCGCGCTCGTCGGGGCGCTCACCGTCCCGGCCGCGTCGGCGGCGCCCACCGGGGCGCCTGCGTCCGCACCCGCTGCGGTCGAGCGTGCGGCCGCCGACCCGCCGCTGCCGGACGTGATCCCGTCGCTGCGTGACTGGGCCGACGCCGCGGGGTCGTGGAGCCTCGCGGCCGGGACCCAGGTCGCCACCGGGGGAGACGACGGGCTCGCCGGCGCGGCGGACGTCCTGGCGGACGAGCTCGGCGCGCTGCTGGACGAGGACGTCCCGGTCGTGGCCGACCCCACCGCCGCGAGCGTCGTCGACCTGGCCGTCGACGACGGCCGCACCGACCTCGGGAAGGAGGGGTATGCGCTGACCGTCCACGCGGGCGGCGTCACCATCGTCGGCGCGACACCGCAGGGCGCCTTCTACGGGACCCGGACCCTCGCCCAGATGCTCGCGCAGCAGACCGTGCTGCCGGCCGGCTCGACGGTCGACGTGCCGCGGTACGCCGAGCGCGGCGTGACGCTGTGCGCCTGCCAGATCAACGTCTCCGAGGAGTGGATCGACCGGCTCCTCGAGGAGATGGCCTCGCTCAAGCTCAACTACCTGCTCGTCGAGCTCAAGCTCAAGAGCACCGCGCACCCCGAGACGGCGACCTGGAGCTACTACACCCCGGAGCAGCTGGGCCGGGTCGTGGAGAAGGCGGACGCGCTCGGGATCGACGTCATCCCGGAGATCAACTCGCCCGGGCACATGGAGATCTGGCTCGAGAACAAGCCGGAGCTGCAGCTCGTCGACCGCAACGGGGTCCGGGACGAGGTGCGGCTCGACATCACCCGGCCGGAGGCCTTCGACTTCTACACCGACCTGCTCGACGAGTACCTCGACGTGTTCACGTCCGACTACTGGCACATGGGCGCGGACGAGTACATGATCACGACCGGTTTCCAGAACTTCCCGCAGATCGAGGCGTACGCGAAGTCCCTGTACGGCCCGTCGGCGACGCCGGACGACGCGTTCGTGGCCTTCGTGAACAAGGTCAACGCGTACGTCAAGGAGACGCACGGCAAGACGCTGCGCATCTGGAACGACGGTCTCGTGGGCCGCAACACTCAGCCGGTCGACACGGACATCGTCGTCGAGCACTGGCTCGGCACCCCGGTCAGCCCGCAGGCGCTGCTCGACGCCGGCCACCTGGTGATGAACTCGTCCTACGCGCTCTACCTGGTGCGCGGCGGGCTCAAGATGAACACCAGGAACCTGTACGACCAGCGCTGGGACGTCGGGCGGTTCTACGGCTCGACCGTCGACCCGGCGCACCCCGGCCTCACCGGCGCGAAGGTGAGCCTGTGGCCGGACAGCGCCGCCGCGCAGACCGAGAACTCGGTCGAGGAGGAGATGTTCATGCCGCTGCGCTTCATCGCGCAGACGACGTGGACCGCGGGGTACGCGAAGAGCACGTACGCCGAGTTCGAGGCGCTGGCCCGCTCCATCGGCCGCCCCGCCGGCTGGGAGAACGTCGACCGCACGCCCGTCGAGGACGGGGCGTACACGCTCACCACGACGGACGGCGACGGTCTCGGCGCGACGCCTGCGGGGTCCCTCGCGGCCGGTCCGGACGTGCGCGACGGCTGGGTCCTCACGGCGACGGCCGACGGGTACCACACGGTTCGCTCGACGGCCACGGGCCTGTGCCTCGACGTGGTCGACGGCAAGCGCCGCCTGGGTGTCCCGGTCGAGATCGGCGTGCCGGTCGTCGCCTCGGCCTGCGGCTCGTCGAACATCCAGAAGTGGCAGCTCCTCGCGACCGACGACGGCTTCGCGGTCGTCAACGCGTCGACGCGCCAGCTGCTCTCCGTCGACGAGGACGGCACCGTGGTCCAGCTCCCGCCGGACATGACCGGCACGGTCTGGACGGTCGAGCCCGCCGTGGCGGTCGACGTCGCGGTCGACACCCGGCGCGTGCTGCCGGGCGCGTCGGCGACGGCCACCGTGACCGTCGAGAACACGACGGACGCCACGCTCGAGGGCGTCGCGGTCGCGGCGCAGGCGCCCGCGGGCTGGACGGCCCCGGCCGCGACCCAGGTCGGCGACCTCTCGCCCGGTGCCGACCGCACCGTGACGATCGCCCTCGCACCCGCGACGGGCACGTGGGGCCTCGGCCGCGTGCCGGTGGCGGTGACGTGGACCGTCGGCGGGCAGGAGCGCTCCGCCGGCGCCACCGTGGACCTCGTCGCCGTGAGCACCGCCCAGCCGTCGCGGCCGGTCGCGGTGATCGACGTCGACAGCGAGGAGACGCAGGGGGAGGACGGCCGAGCGGCCAACGCCATCGACGGCAACCCCGCGACGTTCTGGCACACGCGCTGGAGCGGGTCCGCCCCCACGCCGCCGCACCACGTCGCGCTCGACACGGGCGCCGAGCAGCAGCTCTTCGGGCTCACGTACACCCCGCGCACGGGGACCGGCACGGGTGCGGCCAACGGACGCATCGGCGCATACGAGATCTACGTGTCGACCGACGGGGAGAGCTGGGGCGAGCCGGTCGCGGCCGGGTCGCTCCCGAACGTCGCGACCCCCTCGACGATCGGGTTCGCCCCGACCGTCGGCCGGTACATGAAGCTCGTGGCGCTGCGCGAGGTGAACGGGAACCCGTGGACGACGGCCGCGGAGATCGCGGTCGACGGCGCGCCCGTCGTCGCCCAGCCCACGATCACGGCGCACGCGAGCGCCCGTTGCCTCGCGGGCAAGGCCTACGTGGCCGTCACGGCTCGGAACACCGGGAGCGCACCCGCGGACCTCACCCTGCGGTCCGCCTTCGGTGAGCGGACCGTCACGGGTGTCGCGCCCGGGGCCTCCGCCTACCAGTCGTTCGCCTCGCGCACGACGGCGGTCGACGCCGGCAGCGCCGAGGTCGCGTCCGCGTCGGGCACGGCGCGCGCGGAGTTCGCCGCACTGCGCTGCGGCTGACGGACCACGTGCGGGGGCCGGTGCCGGCCGGTCCCCGCACGTGCTCTCCGGGTGACGAGCGCGCGTCCCGGCGCCTGTTGTTGACCATAACAGTCAGCACGAACACGAGAAACGTGCACGTTTCCGTGCTCGCGATGCGCGTTCGCAACTGAGGCTTGTTATGGATATCAACCTGTGCCAGAGTGTGGCGAGCAACCGGGCACGGTCGCCCCCCCTCAGCACAGCGTCGTCAGAAGGAGTGTCATGAAGTCATCGATCGTCCGGTCCGCGGGAGTCGCGTCCGTCGTCGCCCTCGCCCTCGGCCTCACCGCGTGCAGCTCGTCGGACGGCGGCGGCTCCGGGGACGGGTCCTCCGACGGCGAGCCCACCACGATCCAGCTCTGGACCTGGGCCGCCGGCTACGACGAGGCCGCTGCGGCGTTCAACGCGGCGCACGACGACGTCCAGGTCGAGTACACGCAGATCGAGGCCGGCAACAAGGGCGGCTACGACAAGATCCGCAACTCCGTCGCCGCGGGCAACGCGCCCTGCCTCGCGCAGGTCGGCTACGAGACGCTCCCGAGCTTCGTGGCCGAGGGGAACGTCGTCGACGTCACCGAGTACGCCTCCCCGGACAAGGACGCCTACACCGCGGCGGGCTGGGCCGGCGTGACGGTGGGCGACAAGGTGTACGGCGCGCCGCAGGACCAGGGTCCGATGGTCCTCTTCTACAACAAGGCCGTCTTCGAGGCGAACGGCGTCGCCGTGCCGACCACCTGGGCCGAGTACCAGGCCGCGGGCGAGCAGCTCAAGGCCGCGGGCGTGAAGCTCACCGGCACCTACGAGGACTACGACTACACGGGCTTCGCGTGGCAGGCCGGTGCCCCGTGGTACGCCGTCGAGGACGGCGCATGGTCCATCACGCCGGACTCCCCGGAGAACGTCGCGGTCGCCGACTACTGGCAGGGCCTCATCGACGCCGACCTCATCGGGTCCAACATCTGGAGCGACGACTGGTCCGCCGGGCTCGGCGACGGCTCGATCGCGACGATCGTCGGTGCCGCCTGGTTCGCAGGCATCCTCAAGGACTCCGCGGCGGCGTCAGCCGGCGACTGGGCCGTGGCGGAGCTGCCGCAGTGGGAGGCCGGGGACGAGCTGACGGGCAACGTCGGCGGGTCGCTGTCGGCGGTCCTCAAGGGCTGCGACGACCCCGAGGCGGCGTGGGAGGTCGCGCACTGGCTGAGCACCGACCTCGCGGCGGTCGACGCGCAGATCGAGGCGGCCGGGACGTACCCGGCGTCCGTCGCGGGCCTCGAGTCCGAGCTCCTGACGACCGGTGACGACTACTTCGGCGGCCAGGTCGTCGCGGACGTCTTCAAGACCGCCTCCGGCCAGGTCAACCCCGACTGGGCGTGGGGCCCGGGCGTCTCGACGCTCGTCGGCACGCTCGCGACGAACATGCAGAAGGCCTTCGCGAAGGAGCCCGGGGCGACCGTCGAGGCCGCCCTGACCGCGGCCGGCGACGCGACCGCCGCCGAGCTCGCGCAGCAGGGCATCGCGGTCAACGAGTGACCGCGGCCGGTGCCGCGGCCGGGTGCCCGCAGCACCCGGGCGCGGCACCGGGACCCCCTCCACGAGAACGTCACCTGCGAGGAAGAGCCATGACCACTGAGACCCTGCCGGCGGCCGCCGGCACGGACGACCCGGACCGGCAGGCGCCGCCGCTGCGCCGACCGCGGAGCAGGACGGCGCGCTACGCCGTCTGGTTCGTCGGGCCGTTCGTCCTGCTGTTCCTCGCGATGTACGTCGCGCCCATCGGGTTCGCGATCTACAAGAGCCTGTTCCGCATCCAGCGCGACGCGCTGGGCCTCGGGGGCACGCAGGAGGTGTTCGACCCGCTCGCCAACTACGCGTACGCGTTCGGCGACAGCGCGTTCCTCGCCTCGATCGGTCGGGTCCTGCTGTTCGGCGTCGTGCAGGTCCCCGTGATGCTCGTGCTCGCGCTCGGCATCGCGCTGCTCGTCGACTCGGCGTCGGCCCGCTGGAAGGGCTTCTTCCGGCTCTCGAGCTTCGCGCCGTACGCCGTCCCCACGGTGCTGTCCGCGCTCGTGTGGTCGTTCCTCTACGCGTCCGACAGCAGCCCCCTCAACGCAGCGTTGGGGCTTTTCGGGCTCGACGTGAACCTCCTCAGCGAGAACCTCGCGCTGTGGGCCGTGGCGAACGTCGTGACCTGGGGCTGGACGGGCTACAACATGATCATCATCTACGCGGCCCTCCAGGGGGTGCCGGGCGAGGTGCTCGAGGCCGCGAAGCTCGACGGCGCGTCCGCGTTCCGCACCGCGTGGAGCGTCAAGATCCCCCTCGTGCGGCCGGCGATCCTGCTCACGACGATCTTCTCGATCATCGGGTCCGCGCAGCTCTACAACGAGCCGTTCGTGCTCAAGCAGAGCACCGGAGCGATCGACGCGAGCTTCACGCCGATCATGGCCGCCCAGGCGTCGCTGCAGTCCGCGAACTACCCCTACGCCGCCGCACAGTCCGTGATCCTCGCCCTGGGTGTGGCCGTGCTGTCCGTCCTGTTCTTCCGCCTCACCTCCCGGAGGGCCTCATGACCACGAGGAGCCTCCCCGTCGAGGCCGAGACGACCGCGCCCGCCACCGTCGGCCCGCGTCGGCACCGGACGGCCGGGACGCCCGGCCTGCGCCCCGACACGCTCGAGACGACGGCGCGCAGCCGCTGGGCGGTCACGTCCGTCCTCGTCCTCACGGCCGTCTACTTCCTCTTCCCGCTGTGGTGGCTGCTCGTCGCGGCGACCAAGGACGCCGGCTACACGTTCGCGGGCAGCCCGCTGTGGTTCTCGCACTTCGACCTGGTCGGTAACCTGCAGGACCTCTTCGGCTACCAGAACGGCATCTTCGGCATCTGGATGGCGAACTCGGCGCTCTACTCGCTCGTGGGCGCGGGGGTAGGCACCCTCGTCGCCGTCGCGTGCGGGTACGCGCTCGAGAAGTACGAGTTCCGGGGGCGCAACCTGCTGTTCGCGGTCGTGCTCGGCGCGGTCCTCGTCCCGAAGGTCCTGTTCACCCTCCCGCTGTTCCTCATGTTCTCGCAGACCGGGATCATCGACACCTACCTCGCGGTCCTCCTCCCGAGCGTCGTGAGCCCGTTCGGCGTCTACCTCGGCCGGATCTTCGCCGCGAGCTCCGTGCCGGACGAGGTCATCGAGGCGGCACGCCTCGACGGCGCGCACGAGGGCCGGATCTTCTTCGGCGTGAGCCTGCGCATGATGGCGCCCGCGCTCGTGACGATCTTCCTGTTCCAGTTCGTCGAGATCTGGAACAACTTCCTCCTGCCGTCCCAGGTCCTCATCTCGGGCGAGCTGCGCCCCGTGACGGTCGGGCTCGTGAGCTGGAACGCCCTCGTCCAGGCCGGCCAGATCGAGCGCCACATGGTCATCGTGGGCGCGTTCGTCGCCGTCGTGCCGCTCGTCGTCGCCTTCCTCTGCCTCCAGCGCTTCTGGCGCTCGGGCCTCGCGGCCGGGGCCATCAAGTGAGCGGCCCGGCGCGACGGCCCACGCTCGTCCCCGACGGGCTCCGCCTCCTGCGGCACGGCACGGAGCACCGCGTCCTCTCGGGATCGGTGCACTACTTCCGGGTGCACCCCGACCTGTGGGCGGACCGGCTGCGGCGCGTCCGGGCGATGGGGCTCAACACGGTCGACACCTACGTCCCGTGGAACTGGCACGAGGCCGTGCGCGGGCGCACCGTGTTCGACGGCGATCGCGACGTCGAGCGGTTCCTGCACCTCGTCGGCGACCTCGGCATGGACGCGATCGTCCGTCCCGGCCCGTACATCTGCGCCGAGTGGTCGAACGGCGGGTTGCCCGCGTGGCTCACGGGCACGCCCGGGGTGCGGCTGCGCTCGTCGGACCCGGTGTACCTCGACGCGGTGGCGAGCTGGTTCGACGAGGTGGTGCCGCGTCTCGCGGCGCTGCAGGCGAACCGCGGCGGCCCCGTCGTCGCGGTGCAGGTCGAGAACGAGTACGGCAGCTTCGGCGACGACCACGCCTACCTCGCGTGGGTCCGCGACGCGCTCGTGGCGCGCGGGGTCGACGAGCTCCTGTTCACCGCGGACGGACCCACCCACCTCATGCTCGACGGCGGCACGCTGCCCGGCGCGCTGACGACCGCGACGTTCGGGTCGCGCCCCGAGCAGGCGCTGAAGATGCTCCGCGAGCGCCGCGACGAGCCGTTCCTGTGCGCCGAGTTCTGGAACGGCTGGTTCGACCACTGGGGGGAGCGCCACCACGTGCGCGACCCGCTCGACGCCGCGCGCGACGTCGAGCGCCTCCTCGAGCTCGGCGGCTCGGTGAGCCTCTACATGGCGCACGGCGGCACGAACTTCGGCCTGACCGCGGGAGCCAACCACGACGGCACCGACCTGCAGCCGACGGTGACGAGCTACGACTCCGACGCGCCCGTCGCGGAGGACGGCACGGCGACCCCCAAGTTCCGGGCGCTGCGCGACGTCTTCTCGCGGTACCCGTCGCCGCACCTGCCGCCCGACGCCCTCGACGAGCGCTGGACCGTCCCGGCTCCGCGACTCGCCCCCCGCACCCTCGCGGTCGCGTCCGCACGACCGGCGCTGCCCGTGCTGCGGACGCTCGGGGACGCGGTCGCCGCGCCCGGCCCCCTCACCTTCGAGGAGCTGGGCCAGGACGCCGGGCTCGTTCTCCACCGGGCGCGCCCCGTCCTGCCGCCGGGCGACTCGACGGTCAGCGTCCTCGGCCTGCACGACCGCGCCACGGTGTACGTCGACGGTGTCCTCGTGGGCACGCTCGAGCGTCGTACCGCGGAGCAGGGCGTGCGCGTGCGCGGCGACGGCCGCGAGGTCGTGCTCGAGCTGCTGGTCGAGAACCTCGGCCGCGTCAACTACGGGCCACGTCTCGGCGAGCACAAGGGGATCCTCGGCGACGTGCTGGTCGACCGGCGCATCGTCCACACCTGGGAGTCGCGGGCCCTCCCGCTCGACCTGCTCGACGCGGGGGAGCTGCGGCGCGGGGCGGTTCCACCCCCCACGACCGGTGGGCGGCCCGCCGACACGATCGCGACGTTCGAGCTCGACGTCGACGAGCCGGCCGACACGTTCCTCGCGCTGCCCGGCTGGACCAAGGGGTTCGTCTGGGTGAACGACGTGCTGCTCGGCCGGTACTGGCGCCGCGGACCGCAGCGCACGCTCTACGTCCCCGCGCCGCTGCTGCGCACGGGGGCGAACACCGTCACGGTGCTCGAGCAGCACGCCCCGGGCGAGCACGTCGAGCTGCGCGCGGAGCCCGACCTGGGCGAGCGGGAGGAGTACGTCGAGGTCCTCTGACCCCGCTGCCACCGGAACCCCGCTGCCACCAGAACGTCCCACGACCGCACGACCACCACCGGCCGGCGGCACGGTGCCGCCTGCCCTGATCGAAGGAGCTCAGATGGTTCGACAGTCCGGTCCACCCCCCGTCCCGGGGCCACCGCCCCGACGGCGCACGCTCGGTGTGCGCGGGATGGTCGCGTTCGCCGCCGTCCCCGTCCTCGGCCTGCCGCTCGTCGCGCTGCCCGCGCACGCCCTGCCCGGCACGGCCTCGGCGGGCTCGAGCCTCGCCGCCGCGGCGCTCGCGGTGCAGGGCGCCGTCGACGGCGCGGTCACGATCGCGTCCGACGAGCTCGAGGTCCAGGTCGCGGACGACTTCCCGCGCGTCCTCACCTACACCGACCGCGGGACGGGGGCGAGCCTCGCCGGCTCGACGCGCCCCGTGACGCAGGTCCTCCTCAACGGCACGGCGCACGCCGTGACCGGGGAGGTCGTCGCGCAGTCCGACGCCGCGACGTCCTACCGCCTGACGTTCGCCGACCTGCCGGGCGTGACGCTCGACGCGTCCCTCACGGTCGAGGGCCGCACCGTGACGTTCGAGGTCACGGGGATCGAGGACACCGAGACGTTCCGCGTCGCGAGCCTCGAGATCCCGGGCCACGACCTGCTCTCCGTCGCGTCGACCGACGCAGGCGCGAGCGTGGCGAGCGCCGTCATCAGCCCGAACCGCAACACCGTGGGCGACACCTTCACCCCCGTGTCGGCGCAGACCCCGACGAACGCGAACCCGGTGGGCTCGGCGTACGCGATCGTGTCGACGTCAGGCCTCGCCGCGTCGGTCGTCACGAACAGCGTGTACGACGAGGCGTCCGGCAAGGCCGCCAACGAGGGCAACCGGCTCCAGCGGCAGGCGTTCGCGACCGCGGACGGCGTGCGCGTCGGCGTCTGGTCGGGGGCGTGGACCTACCGGGCGAAGGGCTCGTCGACGACGGAGGAGCTGCCGCGCGCGACGGTCGTCGTGACGCCCGACGCGAACGGCGACGGTGCCGTCGACTGGCAGGACGGCGCGATCGCCTACCGGACGGTGGCGCCGAAGGCGCTCGGGGCCGACCAGGTCCCGGACCGCGTCGTGTCGCACATCCCGTTCAACTTCGCGTCGCAGGCGACCCACCCGTTCCTGCGCACGCTCGACGACGTGAAGCGCATCTCGCTCGCGACCGACGGCCTCGGCCAGATGGCGCTGCTCAAGGGCTACGGCTCCGAGGGGCACGACTCCGCGCACCCGGACTACGGCGGCAACTACAACGAGCGTGCGGGCGGTCTCGAGGACCTGCGGGAGCTGCTCGCCGAGGGCGGCGCGTGGAACGCGGACTTCGGCGTGCACGTCAACGCGACCGAGGCCTACGCGGAGGCCGACGCGTTCTCCGACGAGCTCGTCGACGCGGGCGCGAAGGGCTGGAACTGGCTCGGGCAGTCGTACTACATCGACCAGCGCCGGGACATCACCAGCGGCGACCTCGCGGCGCGCATCGGGCAGCTCGCCGACGAGACGGGCGGCGACCTCGACCTGCTGTACGTCGACGTCTACTACAACTACGGCTGGCAGGCCCGGGCGCTCGCGGACACCGCGCGGGCGAACGACTTCCAGCTCGCGACGGAGTGGTCGGACAAGTTCGAGGCCGACTCGCTGTGGAGCCACTGGTCGGCGGACGAGAACTACGGCGGCGCGACGAACAAGGGCCTGAACTCGCAGATCGTGCGCTTCGTCCGCAACGCGGAGAAGGACACGTGGAACCCGCACCCGCTCCTGGGCAACGCGCGCATCGTCGAGTTCGAGGGCTGGACGGGCCAGGTCGACTGGAACGCGTTCTACCGCAACGTGTGGCAGACGAACGTCCCGACGAAGTTCCTCCAGCATCACGAGATCCTGCGGTGGGCCGACGACGAGATCGCCTTCACGGACGACGTCACCGCGCGCGGCACGAGCGCCGCGGACCGCGAGATCCTCGTGGGCGACGCGGTCGTCGCGCGCGGCGGGACGTACCTGCTGCCGTGGTCGGCCGCCGAGGCTCCCGGCGTCGAGGGCGAGGCCGCGGACGGCCAGAAGCTCTACCACTACAACCCCACCGGCGGTGCGACGACCTGGACGCTCCCGGCGTCCCTCGCGGGTGCGACCTCGCTCGTGCAGTACCGCCTCACGGACACGGGTCGCGTCGAGGTGGGGTCCGTCCCGGTCGCGGACGGTGAGGTCACCGTCCAGGCCGACGCGGGCCAGCCGTACGTGCTCTACCCGGTGGGGGTGCCGCAGGCCGACGCGGTCGACGCGGGCTGGGGGCAGGGGACCGGCATCGTCGACCCGGGCTTCAACGCGGGCGACCTCGACGCCTACGGCACGACGGGCGCCGTGAGCGTCGAGCGGCTCTCCAACGGCCAGCACGTCGCAGCGCTCGGGGCGGGCGAGGCGACGCTGTCGCAGGAGCTCGGCGAGCTCGAGCCCGGCACCTACGCCGCGAGCGCGTGGGTCGAGGTCGCGCCCGGCGCGTCCCGCCCGACGACGCTGCGGGTGAGGGGCGACGGTGTGGTCGAGGCGAGCGTCGTCGTCGAGCGGTCGACGGCGAAGAACCTCGTCGCGGCCGACGACAAGCACAGCCGCTACTTCCAGCGCGTCCAGGTCGAGGTGGACGTCACCGCGACGACCCGACCGGTCCTGAGCGTCGAGGCCGGGTCGGGCGACGCCGTCGTGCGCGTGGACGACCTGCGCGTGGTGCCGACCGTGCGTGCCGACGTGCCGACGGACCTCCTGGAGGAGGGCGCCGACGTCGTGGCGTTCGAGGACTTCGAGTCCGTCCCGCAGGGCTGGGGGCCGTTCGTCAAGGGTGACGCGGGCGGCGTGACCGACCCGCGCACCCACCTCGCGAAGCGCAACGCCCCGTACACGCAGGCGGGCTGGAACGGGAAGCTCGTCGACGACGTGATCACCGGCGACCGGTCGCTCAAGGCGCACGAGGAGAACCAGGGCCTCGTGTACCGGACGGTGCCGCACACCGTGCGCTTCGAGGCGGGGCACCGCTACCGGGTGAGCTTCGACCACCAGAGCGGGCGTGGAGGCCTCTACACGTGGGTCACGGGCTACGACTCGGTGGCGAGCGGCACGCCCGTCTCCGTCGAGACGCGCGCGACGCCGCTGGGCGAGCAGCGCACCACGGCACGGTTCTCCGAGGAGGTCGTGGCGAGCTCGTGCGGCGACACCTGGGTGGGTCTGCGCAAGGGCAGCGGCGGCGGCGACCAGGCCGACCTGGTCGTCGACGACTTCCTCGTCGAGGACCTCGGCCCGGCGGGCACGGTCCCGGCGTGCGCGTCCCTCACCGTCTCGGGCGGCACGTCCGCGCTCGAGCCGGACACCGCCAACACCGTGACCACGCGGCTCCAGGTGTTCGAGCCCGCGGAGGTGCGCGACGTCGTCGTGCGGCTCGACGTGCCGGAGGGCTGGGAGGTCGAGGCCACCGGCGCGACCACCGCGGAGAGCCTGCCGTCCGGCGGCGTGCTCACCACGACGTGGCAGGTCACCCCGCGCGGCGAGCTGTCCGCGCAGGCCTACCGTCTCGACGCCGGCGCGACCTACGCCACGACCGCCGACCCCGTCGGCGGGCGCTCGGTCGACGCGTCCCGCGACGTGTACGTCGTCGTGCCGCCGTCCGCGGGGGAGCACTGGGTCTCCGACCTGCCGTTCGTGTCGTCCGGCAACGGGTGGGGGCCGGTCGAGCGCGACCTGTCCAACGGGGAGCAGGGCGAGGGTGACGGCACGCCGCTGACGCTTCGCGGCACCGTCCACGAGAAGGGGCTGGGCACGCACGCCACGAGCACCGTGCGGCTCTTCCTCGGCGAGCGCTGCGAGTCGTTCACCGCGACCGTGGGCGTCGACGACGTCCAGAGGACGCGGGGCTCGGTCGCCTTCGAGGTGCTCGGCGACGGGACGTCGCTCGTCCGGACCCCCGTGCTCCGCGGGGGCGGCGCGACGCAGGACCTCGCGCTCGACGTGACCGGGGTGCGCTACCTGGACCTCCAGGTCACTGACGGCGGCGACGGCAACGGCAACGACCACGCCGACTGGGCGTCCGCGCGGGTCACGTGCTCGGGCGGGGGCGAGCCGGAGCCGGAGCTGCCCGTGGACGTGACGGCGCAGCCGCGGTGCCTCGCCGGGAAGGCGTATCTCGCGGTGCGCGCGACGAACGGGGCGGACGTCGCGGTGTCGGCGCGCCTGGTGACGGGCTTCGGCGAGAAGGCGTTCGACGCCGTCGAGCCGGGGAAGGCCGCCTACCAGTCGTTCGCGACCCGCGCCGGCGCGGTCGAGGCCGGCAGCGTGACGGTCGACGTCGTCGGCACGGTCGGCGGGCGGGAGGTCACCCGCAGCGTCGAGGCGTCGTACGACGCGCTGGGCTGCGCCTGACGGTCGTCGGGCCGGAGCCCTGTCCCGCCGGCGACGGCGGGGCAGGGCTCTGCCGTCTCCCCGGCAGGATTTCTGAAAGAGTTTGGCTGGATCCTTCCCAAATACATCATGAAATGCCACGATGGGGTGTCTGCCAGGGACGCACGGGCCGTGGACGGGAGCGCGACGAGGCGCTGCCGGACATCGGAGGGGGAGCGACGGCGCTGCAACCACGACCCGCGCGACGAGCCGCGCACCGGGACGCCGCACGGCGTGCCGGGCCCCCGAGGCAGCGGGACCACGACCGCACCATGACGAGGAGAGCGACGCCGTGCCACCTTCACCAGCGAGTCCTTCACCAGCGAACCGAGGCCGGGCCCGACGCCGGCTCGTCGCCCTCGCCGGGGCGGCGCTCGCGCTCGCCACGGCCACCCCGGCGACGGGGTCCGTCGCCCCGCCCGACGACGCGGCCGCCGCGACGGCTGCCGCGCCGGGGTCGAACGTCGCGCTCGCCTCGGCGGGCGGCGTCGTCACGGCGTCCGGGAGCGAGGGCGGCGGCACCTACGGCTGGACGCCGGACAAGGCGATCGACGGGATCACGAGCGGACCGGTCGGGCAGCACACGTCCCGGTGGTCCTCGGACGCCTCCGACGCGGCCTGGCTCACGGTCGAGCTCGCCGAGCCCACCGTGATCGACCACGTGAACATCTACTGGGAGACGGCGTGCGCGGCGAGGTACGTGCTCCAGGTCTCGCACGACGGGACCTCGTGGACGGACGCGACCCCGACCGTGTCGCCCGCGTGCGGCGCTCTCGACCGGCAGACCGTCGGGGCGCAGGCCGACCCGGCGGCCGCCTACCGGTTCGTGCGGATGCAGACGATCGAGCGGACCCCGGTCGGGAACCAGAAGTACGGGGTGTCGCTCTGGGAGCTCGAGGTCTGGGACGGCACGGAGCCCACCCCGCAGCGCGAGCCCGCCCTCGTCCCGCGGCCCGCGCTCGTGGAGCAGGGCGACACGGCGTCGGCGTTCCGGATCACCCCGGAGACCGCGGTGGTCGCGCACGGTGCCGGGCGCGGCACGGCGGACCTCGTGGCGGAGCTCCTGCGTCCCGCCACCGGCTACGCCCTGCCCGTCGTGGACGGCGGCGACGACCGGGGTGCGATCGCGGTCACGGTCGACCCGGAGGCGGGCTACACCGTCGAGGGCGGACCCGCGGCGGACGAGTCGTACGTGCTCGACGTCGACGAGGACGGCGTCCGGATCGTCGCCACCACCGCGCACGGCGCGTTCAACGCCGTGCAGACGCTGCGCCAGCTCCTCCCGGCATGGGTCGAGTCCGACGTCCCGGTCGCCGCCGACTGGGCCGTCCCCGCGATCCACGTCGAGGACGCCCCGCGCTTCGCCTACCGCGGCGTGATGCTCGACCCGGCTCGGTCGTTCCAGACCGTCGAGGCGATCAAGCGCCAGATCGACGTCCTGTCGCAGCTCAAGCTCAGCGTCCTGCACCTGCACCTCGCCGACGACCAGGGCTGGCGCATCGAGATCACCAACGAGGGTCGCGTCGAGGGCGACACGATCGACTACACGCGGCTCGTCGACGTCTCCGGCCGCACCGCGATGGACAGCCGCGGCTACCGCGACGAGGTCGGGCGCACCGGCTACTACACGCAGGACGAGTACCGCGACATCGTCGCGTACGCCGCCGAGCGCTTCGTCACCGTCGTCCCCGAGGTCGACGTCCCGGGCCACACGAACGCCGCCCTGCACGCGATCCCCGAGCTCAACACGAGCCGTTCGCTCCCGGCGCCCGACCCGGCGACCGGGGTCGTGCCGTGGAACGGCACGGGCAACGTGGGCTACTCCGCGCTCGACGAGCGGAACGAGGCGTCGTACACGTTCGTGCGGCACGTGTTCCGCCAGCTCGCCGAGATGACCGGCGGGCCGTACGTGCACATGGGCGGCGACGAGACCCACGCCATGGGCCACGACCGCTTCGTGGACTTCGTGACGCGCGCCGTCCCGGACGTCCAGGAGGTCACGGGCCGCGGCGTCATCGGCTGGAACGAGTACGCCGCTGCGGGCGCCGGGCAGCCGGACGACTTCTGGGAGGGCTCGATCGCCCAGTACTGGGTGGGCTCCGCGGACCCGTTGCGCGACTTCGTGGCCAAGGGCGGCAAGGCGATCGTCTCGAACGCCACGGGCGCCTACCTCGACCAGAAGTACACCTCGGACACCCCGATCGGGCTGAGCTGGGCGTGCGGCGGCACGTGCGACGCGGACCGCTACTACGACTGGGAGCCCACGACCACGGTGCCGGGCGGCATCGACGAGGAGTCCGTGCTGGGCGTCGAGGCTCCGCTGTGGTCGGAGACCGTCCGTGGCGGGGACCAGCTCGAGTTCCTGCTCCTGCCGCGCGCCGCGTCCGTCCTCGAGACCGGGTGGACCGCCCGCGAGGACAAGGACGTCGCCTCGTTCATGCAGCGTCTCGGCGACCTCGGTCCGCGCCTGACGGTGCAGGGGCACGGCTTCTACGAGTCGCCCCGCACCACGTGGGCGGCGACCAGCGTCTCGGCCGACGTCGACGCGCGCTCGGGCGCGACCGCGGCATGGCCGGTCGGCTACGTCGCCGCTCCGGGCACCAAGCTCGCCGCGGACGGCGCGCGGATCGCGCCCGACGTGACGGCGGCCGACGGCGACCCCGCCACGCGCAGCGTGCTCACGGGGCCCCTCACGGCCGAGCTCGTCTGCCCGGCGCGGACGCTGCCCGTGACGTTCACGACCGACGCGCCGCGCGACGCGCTGCACCCGGCGGGCGTGTACACCGCGACGGTCGCGGCGGCGTTCGACGTGGACGCCGAGTGCGAGCTCGTCACGTCCCGCGGCGACGGGGGCAGGGTGCGCGTCGACGTCGACCCGGGGCACCCGCTGCCGCCGGGCCCGACGGCGGAGCCCGGCGACCCGACCGTGTCGCTCGGCTCCGGCGCGAGCGTCGAGGCCGGCGCCTGGGAGTCGCTCGCGCTCACCGGGTTCGCCCCCGGCCACGTCGAGCTCCTCGTGGACGGCGCGGTGAAGTTCACCGTGCGCGCCCTCGCCGACGGCACCTTCACCGGGCACGTGCCCGTCCCCGCGGCGACGTTCGCGGGCGACCGGGTGTTCACGGCGCGGCAGGGCGAGCGCGAGGTCTCGACCACGCGCGTCGTCGACTCGGACCAGCGGCCGCTGGCGAACCCGATCGACCGGTCGACGCTGCGGGTCCACGACGTCTCGAGCGAGGAGACCGCGGCCGAGCAGGCTCCGGCGACGAACGCGATCGACGGGGACCCGAACACGTTCTGGCACACGAGGTGGTCCGGGGCGGCGCAGCCGTACCCGCACCACGTCACGCTCGACCTCGGGGCCGCGTACGACGTGACGGGCCTGCAGTACACGACCCGGCAGGACGCGGCGAACGGCCGGATGGCGGCGTACGAGGTCTACGTCTCGGCGGACGGCGTCGAGTGGGGCGACCCGGTCGCGAGCGGGTCCTTCACCGCGACGCTCGCGCCGCAGACCGTCGACCTCACGGGGACGGGCCGGTACCTGCGGCTCGTGGGCCTCAGCTCGGTCTCGGGGAACGCGTTCGGCGGAGCGGCCGAGATCGCCGTGGGCGGCGTGCCCGTCCGGGACGTCCCCGTCACCGCGACGGCGGTGTCCCGGTGCCTCGCCGGGACCGCGTACGTCGCGGTCCGCGCGGACAACGACGGCGACGCGCCCGTCGACATGACGATCGAGACCGCCCACGGCACGCGCGAGGTCGCGGCCGTCGCGCCCGGCCGTGCGGCGTCCGGGTCCTTCAGCACGCGCTCCTCGTCCGTCGTGGCGGGCGAGGCGGCGGTCGTCGTGGCCGGCACGCGGGTGGTGGTGCCGTACGGCGCGCTGAGCTGCTGACGACGGGCGGCCGACACCGCCGCCGACGACGCCCCGGCGACCCGTGGAGAACGGCGGGCCCGGGGCGTCGTCATGCCCGCGGCGAGGCAGTTGCTCGAAGGTGACGGTTCGATGACGGAGTCTGATCGACTCTGGACGCAATCTGCCGTAACGTGCTTCTATGTGATCGTAACGAGCGGGAAATGATCGTGATCTATCAATGGTGATGACAGATCCGGTCGCTCCTGCCGGCCGTGTGCCTCACGCGGACCGGACCGATCGACCTCATGGCAACGAAGCGGAGGACAAGGACATGAAGGACCCGAACACGCGGCGCACGACCTCGACGGCGAGCCGGCCCCTGCGTCTGGTGGCTCTCACGGCGCTGGCGGGGCTGGCGCTCTCGGCGTGCGGCTTCGGCGGCCAGGGGGGCGGCGGCGAGAGCGAGGGCGACGGCACGACGATCGACCTGCTCGTCCCCACGTACTCGGACCAGACGAAGTCGCTCTGGGAGGACGTCATCGCGGGCTTCGAGGACGAGAACCCCGACATCACGGTCAACCTCGAGGTCCAGTCCTGGGACAACATCAACGACGTGGTCCGCACCAAGGTCCAGTCCGACCAGGCGCCGGACATCCTCAACATCGACGCGTTCGCCGGCTTCGTGGAGGACGACCTGCTGTACTCCGCGGACGAGGTGCTCTCGCCCGACACGATCGCCGACTTCCAGGAGTCGTTCGTCGAGAACGCGTCGATGGACGGCACGCAGTACGGCCTCCCGCTCATCGCGTCCGCGCGCACCATGTTCTACAACAAGGACCTGTTCACGCAGGCCGGCCTCGACCCCGAGGCGCCGCCGAAGACGTGGGACGAGCTCAAGGACGCCGCGACGAAGATCTCCGCGCTCGGCGGCGGCACGTACGGCTACGGGCTCCCGCTCGGCTCGGAGGAGGCCCAGGCGGAGACGGCGATCTGGTTCTTCGGCAACGGCGGTGGCTACGGCGACGCGTCCGAGATCACGGTCGACACCCCCGAGAACGTCGAGGCCGCGCAGTTCTTCCAGAGCCTCGCCGTCGACGGCCTCACCCAGCCCGACGCCGGGGCGACCGACCGCACGCCGCTCATCGACGTCTTCATCCAGGGCAAGATCGGCATGATCGTCGGTCTCCCGCCGACGATCGGGCAGATCGAGGAGAAGAACCCGGAGCTGAGCTACGGCACGGCACCGGTCCCGACGAAGGACGGCTCGCCCGTCACGCTGGGCGTCGCGGACCACCTCATGGCCTTCACGAACGAGGGCGACAAGCAGGACGCGATCACGGCGTTCCTCGACTACTTCTACTCGCCCGAGGTCTACGTGCCGTGGGTCGACGCCGAGGGCTTCATCCCGGTGACGAAGTCGGGCGGCGAGGAGCTCGCCACCAAGGAGTCGATCGCGCCGTTCCTCGACCTGCTGCCCGACGCGCAGTTCTACCCGTCGACCAACCCGCAGTGGTCGGCGACGCAGGGCGCGGTCCAGTCCCTCGTCGGCCAGGTCGCGCAGGGCAAGGACGCCCAGGCGGTCCTGACGGAGATCCAGGCGAAGGCCGACCAGTGACGACGCGCTGACCGCCGCCGGGCGGCGGGACACCCTCCCGCCGCTCGGCCGCCGTCGGCTCCCGTCCGCGACCTCTCCCCGGCACCCGGAGGACACCCCGATGACCACCGACACGACCGGCACCCCGGCGGGTGCCGCGACGGCGAGCCCCGCGCCGCCGTCGGACCAGCACGCCGCGCCGCCCGGTGCGGCCGACCGCTCGCGCCGCACCTGGCGCGGCACGCTCTCCGCCCTCCCGTGGATCGGCCCGAGCCTCGCCCTCATCGCCCTGATCGTGCTCTTCCCGGCGGGCGTGATGATCGTCAACTCGACACGCGACATCTCCCAGTCCGGCGTGGACCGGGGGAGCGCGGGGCTCGAGAACTACGCCGACGTCCTCGCGATCGAAGCCCTCCCGCGCGTCCTGCTCAACACCGTGGTGTGGGTCGTGGTGGTCGTCGGGCTGACCGTGGTCATCTCGCTCGCGCTCGCGAACCTCCTCGACAAGCAGTTCCCCGGTCGCCAGCTCGTGCGCCTCGCCGTCATCGTCCCCTGGGCGGCGAGCGTCGTCATGACCACGACGGTCGTGTACTACGGGCTCCAGCCCAACTACGGGATCTTCAACCAGCTCCTCGCGGACGTCGGGATCCTCGAGGTCGCCGACTACGGGTTCACGAAGAACGCGACGTCGGCGTTCCTCGTGGCGATCGTCGTCGCGGTGTTCGTGTCCCTGCCGTTCACGACGTACACGATCCTCGCCGGGCTCCAGGCCGTCCCGCACGAGATCGTCGAGGCGGCCCGCATGGACGGCGCCTCCCGCGCCCGCGCCTACTTCTCGGTGATCCTGCCGCAGCTCAAGCCCGCGCTGTCCGTGGCGGCGCTCATCAACATCATCAACGTCTTCAACTCCCTCCCGATCCTGCGGATCATGACCGGGTCCATCCCCGGCTACGACGCCGACACCACGACGACGCTCATCTTCAAGCTCATCCAGTCCGACCGCCGGGTCGACCTCGCGTCCGCCCTGTCGGTCGTGAACTTCGCGATCGTCGTGCTCGTCATCGTCGCCTACCTGCGGATCGTCAGGCCGATGAAGGGAGTGGACGAGTGAGCGCCACGACCCAGCGGGGGCCGGCGGCGTCCGCCGCGCCCGCCGCCACCCGGACGCCCGGACCCCTGCGGAAGCCGTCGCGATACCGCACGGGCGGGCCCGGTGCCCACGGGTCGGTCGTCGGGCGCACGGTGGCCGGCTTCCTCGTCGCCGCCGTCTTCCTCGTCCCGTACCTCGTCATGCTGCTCGGCTCGCTGAAGAGCCGGCCCGAGATCCTGCGGATCCCGCCGACCTACCTCCCGGACGAGTGGCACCTCGAGAACTACGTGACCATGTGGTCGACGCCGGAGACGCCGCTCCCGCAGAACCTCGTGTCCACGGTCGTCATCTCCGTGGCGGCGACGCTGCTCGTGCTGGTGGTCGCCGTCCCCGCGGCCTACTACACGGCGCGGTTCCGCTTCCCGGGGCGGCTCGCGTTCCTGTTCCTCGTGCTCGTCACCCAGATGCTCCAGCCGGCGGTGCTCGTCGCGGGCCTGTTCCGGCAGTTCCTCGCGTTCGGGATCGTCGACACCTGGCTCGCGATGATCCTCGTCAACGCCGCGTTCAACCTGGCCTTCGCCGTGTGGATCATGCACAGCTTCTTCGCGAGCGTCCCCCGGGAGGTGGACGAGGCCGCCCAGATCGACGGCGCCGGTCGCTGGACCGTGCTGTTCCGCATCAACCTCCCGCTCGTGTGGCCCGGGATCGTCACCGCGGTCATCTTCACGTTCGTCGCCGCGTGGAACGAGTTCGCGGCCTCCCTCGTCATCCTGTCGACGGCCGGCAACCAGCCGCTGTCGGTCGCGCTGACGAAGTTCATCGGCCAGTACGACTCCGCGTGGCAGTACGTGTTCGGGGTCTCCATCGTGGCGATCGTCCCGGTCGTCGTCCTCTTTGCGATCATCGAGAAGCGCCTCGTCGGAGGCCTGACCGCAGGGAGTATCAAATGACCACGACCCACGACGACCTCGCCGACAACGTCGGGCTCGCCGGCCTCAGCAAGTCCGTCCGGTGGGAGCGCATGCTCGCGCTCCTCGCCGACCGGCGCCGCCTGTCGGTGACGGAGGTCGCCGACGAGTTCGGCATCTCCGAGTCGACCGTCCGGCGAGACTTCGACCAGATGGCCGCGCGCCAGCTCGCGCACCGCACCCACGGCGGAGTCGTCGCGGCGTCGGTCGCGTACGGGCTCCCGCGCCGGTACAGCAAGCAGGTCGAGGACAAGCAGCGAGTCGCCGCCGCGGCGGCCGCGCTCGTGCTCGAACGGTTCACCGCGCCGGTCGTCGGGCTCAACGGCGGCACGACGACGACGCTCGTCGCGAAGGCGCTCGGCGAGCAGACCGAGGAGACGTCGGAGGACGCGCTCCAGCAGAGCGGGCACGCGCTCACGGTCGTGACGAGCGCGCTGAACATCGCGACCGAGCTCGTGCTCCGCCCGCAGGTCCGCACCGTGTGCCTCGGCGGCACGGCACGCGCGCAGTCCTACGAGCTGACCGGGCCCGCCGCGATCCAGATGGCCCGCACGCTCTGGCTCGACGTCCTCGTCCTCGGGATGCTCGGGATCGACGCGACCGCCGGCCTCACGTGCGGCGACCCCGACGAGGCGGGCGTCACGACGGCGCTCGTCGAGCGGTCGCGCTCGGTCGTCGCGGTCGGCACGTCCGACAAGGTCGGCACCCGGTCCTTCGCCCAGATCTGCGAGCTCTCGCAGGTCACCACCCTCGTCACCGACAGCGGCGCGACCGCCGACGCCCTCGACCCCCTCCGCGAGGCGGGCGTCGAGGTCGTCGTCGTGTAGCGGCGTCGGCACGCGTGGCCGGCACCCGCCGGCCGCGGCATCGCAGAAAGGTACGTACGCACCATGAGAACGACCCACGTGAGCGCAGAGATCGCGAGCCAGCCGGAGGTGTGGCGCCGGGCGGCCGAGCTCGCGGCCTCCAGCACCGACGTCCTCCCGCAGGCAGGTGAGCGCGTCGCGGTCGTGGGTTGCGGGACCTCGTGGTTCGTGGCGCAGGCGTACGCGGCCCGCCGTGAGGCGCTCGGCCTCGGCGAGACGGACGCGTTCGCGGGCAGCGAGTATCCGGTGGACCGCCGCTACGACCGCGTCGTGGCGATCACCCGCTCCGGCACGACGACGGAGATCCTCCAGCTCCTCGAGGCGGTCCGCGGTGAGCAGCGCACCCTCGCGATCGTCGGTGACCCGGGCTCCCCCGGAGCGAGCGCCGCGGACGACGCGGTCGTCATGGAGTTCGCCGACGAGCGCTCCGTCGTGCAGACCCGGTTCGCGACCGCCGCGCTGAGCCTGCTCCGCGCGTCCCTCGGGGACGACGTCGAGAAGCTCGCGCTCGCGGCCGAGGAGGCCGTGACGTGGGAGGTGCCGACCGAGCACCTGGAGCGCTCGCAGTTCACGTTCCTCGGCCGCGGCTTCTCCGTGGGCCTCGCGAACGAGGCAGCGCTGAAGATGCGCGAGGCGTCCCTGGCGTGGGCCGAGTCGTACCCGGCCATGGACTACCGCCACGGACCGATCAGCATCTCCGACCCGACGAGCGTCGTGTACCTCCTCGGCGAGGAGGTCCCGGGGCTCGTCGACGACGTCGAGCGCACCGGCGCCCTCGCCGTCCGGTTCGACGAGGACCCGCAGGTCACGCTCGTGCGCCTCCAGCGGCTCGCCGTGGCCAACGCCGAGCGCAAGGGCCTCGACCCGGACGCCCCGCGCAACCTCACGCGCTCGATCATCCTCGACGCCCCGGCGCCGTGAGCGAGCGGACCACCCTGCCCGTCCCGCCCGCCGACGCGACCGTCGGCGGGCGGGACGGCGAGACGGACGGCCCGGTCGTCGTCGCGCTGGACGTCGGCGGCACCGACATCAAGGCGGCGCTCCTCGACGCGGGCGGGGTGCTCCTCGAGCGCGTGACGCCGACGCGCGCCGCCGAGGGCCCGAGGACGTCGTTCGCGGCCGTGCTCGCGGCCGTCGCGGACGTGCGCGACCAGGTCCCGGCGGGGCGCCGGGTCGCCGCGGTCGGGCTCGCGGTGCCGGGGACGGTCGACGAGGAGACCGGCGTCGTGCGGAGCGCCGAGAACCTCGACTGGGTCGACCTGCCCGTGCGGGCGCTCGTGGAGGACGCGACCGGGCTGCCGGTCGGGTTCGGCCACGACGTGCGGGCGGGCGGTCTCGCGGAGTGGCGCCTGGGAGCCGCCCGCGGGGCGCACGACCACGCCTTCCTCGCGGTCGGGACCGGGATCGCCGCCGCCGTGGTGCTGCGCGGGGAGCCGTACGTCGCGCACGGCTGGGCCGGCGAGGTCGGCCACGGCGGCGCACGCGAGGGCGAGCCGTGCCCGTGCGGCGGCCGGGGCTGCGCGGAGACGTTCGCCTCCGCGGCGGGCATGGCCCGCACGTACCGCCGCCGCACGGGGGTGCCGGCCACCGCGGTGCCCGGCGCGCGCGAGGTCCTCGCGCGCGCCCAGGCCGGGGACGCGGTCGCGCGCGACGTCTGGGAGCGCGGCGTCGACCGGCTGGGCGAGCTCGTCGCGGAGATGACCCGGCTGCTCGCGCTGCCCACGGTCGTCGTGGGCGGCGGGCTGGTCCGCGCGGGCGACGCGCTGCTGCGCCCGCTCGACGCCGCCGTGCGCTCGTACCTGACGATCCACCCCGCGCCGCGCCTGGTGCCGGCCCAGCTCGGCTCCGCGGCGGGCGTCCACGGCGCCGCGCTGCTCGGCTGGGACGCTGCGCGGGCGGCGGGCGTCGACGCCCCGCGGCAGCACGCGGTGCCGGTCCCGACGGGCACCGGGCCGCGCGGGCTCGTCACGGCGGACGGGGTCGTGCCGTGACGGCGGGCCCGCGGACCGGTCTCGTCCCGGTCCGCGTCGTCGCCCTCACGCCGAACCCCGCCTGGGACGTCACCTACGGGGTCGACCGGCTCCTGCCCGGGGCGTCGCTGCGCGTGCGGAGCGTCGTCGCGCGCGCGGGCGGCAAGGGCGTCAACGTCGCGCGCGTCGCTCGCACGCTCGGCGCGCCCAGCGTCGCGGTGTGCCCGCTCGGCGGGCCCCTCGCCGGTCCGTTCGCCGCGGACCTCGACGCGGACGGCCAGCCGTCCGCCGTCGTGCCCGTCGCCGGCGCCGTGCGTCAGTCCGTCGCCGTCGTCCCGGCCGAGGCAGGGGGCGAGGACGGCGGGCACCCGACGGTCCTCAACGAGCCGGGCGCCGCGCTCGACGACGCCGAGTGGGCCGCGCTCGTCACCGCGTGCGTCGCGCAGGTCCGCGCGCCCGACGTCGCCCCCGGGTCGCCCGACCGCGGGCAGGGCGCCGTGGTGGCCACCGTGTCGGGCTCGCTGCCGCCGGGCACCACGCGCGAGCGCGTCGGCAGGCTCGTGGCCGCGCTGCGCGAGGCCGGCGCACGCGTCCACGTCGACGTGTCCGGCCCCGGCCTGCTCTGGGCCGCCGACGCCGGCGCCGACCTGCTCAAGCCGAACCGCTCGGAGCTCGTCGAGGGCACCGGGGTCGACGACCCGTCGCTCGCGGTCGCGGAGCTCCTGCGCCGGGGCGCGGGAGCGGTCGTCGTGACCGACGGCGAGCGCGGGCTCACCGCGTACGAGCCCGGGCCTGACGCCGGGGCTCCCGTCGTCGTCGGCCGTGCTCGCCTGGGGACGCCCGTCGCGGGCAACCCGACGGGGGCCGGCGACGCGGCGATGGCCGCGCTCGCCGTCGACCCCGACCAGCCCTGGGCGCGCCGGCTCGCGCTCGCCGCCGCGACCTCCGCGGCGGCCGTCCTCCAGCCTGTCGCGGGCGCCGTCGACCGCGCCGACGTCGACCGCCTGCTCGCCCACGTCCTCACCGAACCGGAGTCCTGAATGCCCCTCGTCACCACCGACCGTCTGCTCGATCCGGCGCGCGCCGCCCACCGCGGCGTCGGCGCCTTCAACGTCATCCAGATCGAGCACGCCGAGGCGTTCGTCGCGGCCGCCACGCGCGTCGGCTGCGGCGTCGTGCTCCAGATCAGCCAGAACGCCGCCCGCTGGCACGGCGCGCTGGAGCCGCTCGCGGCCGCGACCCTCGCGGTCGCACGCGCGGCCGAGGTGCCGGTGGCCGTGCACCTCGACCACGCGGAGGACCGCGACCTCGTCACCGAGGCCCTCGACCTCGGCTTCACCTCCGTCATGTACGACGGCTCCGCGCTCGACTACGACGACAACGTCGCCGCGACCGCCGCGGTCGTCGCCCAGGCGCGCGCCGTCGGGGCGTTCGTCGAGGCCGAGCTCGGGAAGGTGGGCGGCAAGGACGGCGTGCACGCCCCGGGGGTGCGCACCGACCCCGCCGAGGCCGTCGCGTTCGTCGAGGCCACGGAGGTGGACGCCCTCGCCGTCGCCGTCGGGTCGTCGCACGCGATGACGGACCGCACCGCGTCGCTCGACCTGGCCCGTGTCGCCGAGCTGCGCGCCGCCGTCCCCGTGCCCCTCGTGCTGCACGGCTCCTCCGGCGTGCCCGACGCCGAGCTCACGCGCGCCGTCGAGGCCGGGATGACGAAGATCAACGTCTCCACGCACCTCAACAGCACCCTCACCACGGCGCTGCGCACGTTCCTCGACGAGAACCCTGCCGTCGTGGACCCGCGCAAGTACCTCGGGGCCGGCCGCGACGCGATGCGCGACGAGGTGGTCCGGCTCCTGGGGGTCCTCCGCGCCGCCTGACCCGGGGCCGGCGACCGCCGCCACCGGGCTCGCGTCCCGCCCCACCCTTCCTGCCCTTCCGACCGAGCGGGCGGTCCGGTGCGTCGCGCTCTGGCGGCCGCACCCGGACCGCCCGCTCGGCGCGCCCGGACGCCCGCCGGTCGGCCCCGACGGCGGACGGGTCCGCAGCACGGACGACTTCGTCCAGCCCTCTTGTGCTCGCGCCGCGAGTGGGTGATGCTTGCTGCGTGATTCAACGATGAATCGCGCAGAATCATGCAGAGTCTGCCGGATCACCGACCACCGTTCGCCCGTGCGCCGCACCTCTGCGACGGGCGACCCGGGCAAGGGAGCTCCATGAAGCCAGCACGTCAGCGACACGCCGCGAGCCGCGCTCGCGGGACGCACGCACGAGCCACGGCGGCCGGGCTGGCCGCCGCCGCGCTCCTCCTCACCGGTCTGCTCGCGCCCCCCGCGGGTGCCGCGCCCGCGGAGAGCACGCGGACCGACCCGGCATCCGGCCCCGCTGCGACGGCCGCCGCCGACGGTCCGACGCCCGTCACGCCGAAGCCCGTCACGCCGGAGGTCCCGGTCGCGGCGGACGGCACGCCGATCGGGGGGATCACCGCCGTCGAGCAGGACGGGAACGTCGTCACGCTGCGCGCCGCGGACGGCGTGGCGCGCGTGACGTTCCTCGACGACGCGACGCTCCGTGTCGAGGCGGACCCGAGCGGGTCGTTCACCGACCCGGCCAACACGCCGCAGGGGGACCCCGCCCGCACCGCGAACATCGTCGTCGGGGCGGACGAGTTCCCCGGCGCGACGCCGGTCGTCGAGGACGGCGACACGATCGCGCTCACGACCGACGCCGTGACGCTCACGGTCGACCGCGCGACGAGCCGCATGACGCTCACGCGGGCGGACGGCTCGGTCGTGTGGGAGGAGTCGGCGCCGATCACCTTCGGAGCGAACAGCGCGACCCAGCACCTGACCCCGCGCGAGGGCGAGCAGTTCCTCGGCGGCGGCATGCAGAACGGCCGCTCGATCCACACGGGCGCGACGATCAACGTCGCGCGCTCGTACGACTGGGACGACGACGGCTACCCCAACGCCGTGCCGTACTACATGACGAGCGCGGGCTACGGCGTGCTGCGCAACACGTTCGCGCGCGGCACGTACGCGTTCACGCAGGACGCGACGACGACGCACGAGGAGCGGCGCTTCGACGCCTACTACTTCGTCGGGGACTACAAGCAGTCGCTCGACGGCTACACGCAGCTCACCGGTCGGCCGCACATGCCGCCGGTCTACGCGCTCGAGTACGGCGACGCCGACTGCTACAACCGGTCGTCCGAGAGCTACAAGTCGCGCAACCCCGGCTCGTGGAACGTCCCGGGCAAGCTGCGCACGCCGGACGCGCTCGAGGTCGCGCGCGACTTCGTCGAGCACGACATGCCGGGCGGCTGGATGCTCGTCAACGACGGCTACGGCTGCGAGTACGTCGAGCTCCCCGAGACGGTCGCCCAGATCGAGGCCGAGACCGGGATCAAGACCGGCCTGTGGACCGAGCGCTCGCTGACCAACCAGGCCTTCGAGGTCGGCGAGGCGGGCATCCGCCTGCGCAAGCTCGACGTCGCGTGGGTCGGGTCGGGCTACCGGCTCGCCCTCACCGGTTGCGAGGCCGCGCACGACGGCATCGAGGCGAACTCGGACGCGCGGGGCACGGCCCTCATGGTCGAGGGCTGGGCCGGCTCGCAGCGCTGCGGCATGCAGTGGACGGGCGACCACGCGGGGAACCTCGACGCGGTGCGCTGGCAGGTCCCCGCGCTGCTCAGCTCGGGGAACTCGGGCCAGGCCTTCACGACGGGCGACGTCGACGGCATCTTCGGCGGCTCGACCGAGTCCTACGTCCGCGACCTGCAGTGGAAGGCGTTCGCGCCCGCGCTGTACTCGATGAGCGGCTGGGCGTCGGTCGACAAGCGTCCGTGGCTCTACGGCGAGGAGGCCACGGAGATCAACCGGAAGTACCTCCGGCTGCGTCAGCGGCTCATGCCGTACGTCTACACCCTCGCCGCCGAGTCGCACGCGTCGGGCACGCCGATGATGCGCTCGCTCGCGCTCGAGCACCCCGACGACCCGTACTCCTACGGGGCCGAGGCGAACGCCGAGTTCCTCCTCGGTGAGGACTTCCTCGTCGCACCGGTCTTCACCGACTCGGACGTGCGCGACGGGATCTACCTGCCCGAGGGGCAGTGGCTCGACTACTGGACCGGTGCCCTGTACGACGGCGGCCGCGTGGTCGACGGGTACGCCGCCCCGCTCGACACCCTCCCGCTGTTCGTGCGGGCCGGGGCCGTCGTCCCGCAGGGTGCGGAGGCCCGCAACGCGTCCCTCGTCCCCGAGGACTCGCCGATCACGCTCGACGTCTACCCGCAGGGCGCGAGCTCCTTCGAGCTCTACGAGGACGACGAGGTCACGCGCGCCTACGCCGACGGCGCGTCCTCTCGCCAGGTCTTCTCCGTCGCCGCGCCCGAGCAGGACGGCGGCGACGTCGCCGTGACGATCGGGGAGCGCGCGGGCGACTACGGCGGCAAGGCCGACGCACGCCCGTACGCCCTCGACGTCCACACGGGCTCGGCGCCCGACGCGGTGGGTGTCGACGGCACGCCGCTCGACGAGGTCGCGGACGCCGCCGCGTTCGAGGCGGCCGAGACCGGCTGGTTCTATGACGCCGAGGACCGGGGCGGGGTCGTCCGGGTGAAGATCGCCGCCGTCGGGTCCGACGCGACGGCGACGATCACGCTCACCGGGACGAGCGCCGTCGGTGGCGAGGACTCGGACGCGCAGCGCGCGCACGTGTCCGTCGCGGCGGGTGACCAGGTGTTCCAGGGCGAGGAGACGACGGCACGCGTCACGTTCCACAACACGGGCACGCGGGCGAAGGACGACGTCGAGATCACGCCCACGGTCCCCGAGGGCTGGACGGTCGTGCACGGCGAGGGCACGACGGCCGCGTCCGTCGAGCCGGGCGGCTCGCTCACGGCGACGTTCGTCGTGTCCCCGGGTGCGGGGTCGGCCGCGGGCGGGCAGAGCGTCGGCGGCACGGCGACGTACCGCGACGCGTCCGGCGGCGAGCGCTCGGTCACGGGCACGAGCCAGGTGGACGTCGCGTACGGCAGCCTCGCGGCGGCTCTCAACCACGTCTCGATCACGTCGGTCGCGACCAAGGACGCCGGCAACTTCGACGGCGGCGGCGCGTCGTTCTCCGAGGACGCGCTCGCGGCTGCCGGGGCGACGTGGGGCGAGCCCGTCACGGTCCGCCGCGGCGAGGACACCTTCGAGATGCGGTGGCCGGACGCCGCGCCCGGCGTGCCGAACTCGCTCGCGCCGAGCGGGCAGACCGTCGCGATCGGCGGGAGCGGCACCCACCTCGCGTTCCTCGGGTCGGCGGCGAGCGCCGCAGGCGTCGACCAGCGCGTCGTGATCACGTACGCCGACGGCACGACGTCGGAGCAGTCGGTGTACTTCCCGAACTGGATCATCCAGCCCTCGGGCCCGCTCAAGGACTCCGTCGTCGCCGTCGGGAGCAAGGGCCGCAACAACAAGGCCAACCCCGACGGGTACGAGTACCCGAACGGGACGTACTCGGTCTACGCGAACGCGGTGCCGCTCAACCCCACCAAGGAGCTGCGTTCGGTGACGTTCCCCGCCGGGACCACGGCGAAGCTCTTCGACGTGCGCCCCGTGGACCTCGCCCTGCCCGAGGCGCCGTCGGGCGACGTGTGGGCGTCCGACCTCGAGTGGACGGCGGCGACGAACGGGTGGGGCGTCATCGGGATCGACGTCGCGAACAAGGACTCCGCGTCCTCGCCCGACGTGCCCCTCGTCATCAACACCACGCCCGCGCTGAAGAAGACGTACGCGAAGGGCCTGGGCGTCCACGCTGCGTCGAAGGTCACCTACTACCTCGGCGGCCGGTGCACCCGGTTCACCGCGGACACGGGCCTCGAGGACGGTTTCACCGGGTCGGTGGTCTTCAAGGTCGACGTGGACGACGTGAACCGCTACCAGGGCTCGACCTTCCAGGCCGGCTTCCCCACGGAGCACATCGACCTCGACGTCACGGGCGCGCAGTACGTCGACCTGGTCGTCGAGGCGCCCGGGTCGATCAACGGCGCGCACGGCGTGTGGGGCGACGCCCGGTTCGCGTGCGCCGACGACGCCCCGCAGGTCGCGTTCTCGGCCGAGGCGCAGCCGCGCTCCCTGGCCGGGAAGGTCTACCTCGCCGTCCGCGTCATGAACGACGAGGACGTCCCGGTCGACGTCACGGTGACGACGCCGTACGGCGAGCGGACGTTCGCCGACGTGGCACCCGGCCGGAGCGCGTACCGGTCGTTCGCGACCCGTCGGGCCGCGATCGAGGCGGGCGAGGTGACCGTCGCGGCGACGATGACGGTCGACGGCGAGGACGTCACGTCGTCCCGGACCGTCGCCTACGACGCGGCCGGGTAGCCGGCCGCGCTCCCCGGACGCCGACGCGGGGCGGGTCGTCGCCGACGGCCCGCCCCGCCGGCGTGCGCCGACCGCCCGGCGCGCGGCCCGACCCCGACGCTGCCATCATCGACCGGGTCAGCACGGCGCCGCCGACCCGCGCGGCGCGGGCCGGCGCGCGAGCGCGAGGGGCGTGGGGCATGACCGCTGAGGGCACGGCGCAGGGCATGACGTCCGGCACCACGAAGGTCACCGTGCTCACCCTCACGGCGATGGTCGTGGGCTCCATGGTCGGGGCGGGCGTCTTCTCCCTCCCGCGCCGCTTCGCGCAGGAGACGGGCGTCGCGGGCGCGCTCGTGGCGTGGGTCGTCGCGGGCGCGGGCATGTTCACGCTCGCCCTCGTCTTCCAGCGGCTCGCGGTCCGCAAGCCCGGGCTCGACGCCGGGGTCTACGCGTACGCGAAGGCGGGCTTCGGGGAGTTCACGGGCTTCTACGCCGCCGCCGGGTACTGGGCGAGCGCGTGCGTGGGCAACGTGACGTACTGGGTGCTCATCATGTCGACGCTCGGGGCGTGGGTCCCCGCGCTGGGCGCGGGGGACACGGTGCTCGCGCTCGTGCTCTCGTCGGTCGGGCTGTGGCTCTTCTTCGCGCTCGTGCGGCAGGGGATCCGGGAGGCGACGGCGATCAACCGGATCGTCACGATCGCCAAGCTCGTGCCCATCCTCGTCTTCGTCCTGCTCGCCGTGCTCGCGTTCGACCCCGCGGTCTTCGCGGAGAACCTCCACGGCGCCTCGTACACCGGGTCGCTGTTCGACCAGGTGCGCGACACCATGCTCGTCACCGTGTTCGTCTTCCTCGGGGTCGAGGGCGCGAGCGTCTACTCGCGGCACGCGCGCCGCCGCGAGGACGTGGGGCGGGCGACGATCCTCGGGTTCACGAGCGTGCTCGCGATCTTCGCGTCGGTGACGATCGTGTCCTACGGGATCCTGCCGATGGCCGAGATCGCGGAGCTGCGCCAGCCGTCGATGGCGGGCGTGCTGGAGGCCGCGGTCGGGCCGTGGGGGAGCGTCTTCGTGGGCGTCGGGCTGATCGTCTCGGTTCTCGGCGCCTACCTCGCGTGGACCCTCATGGCGGCGGAGGTCCTGTTCGTCGCGGCCAAGGACCGCGACATGCCGCGGTTCCTCACCCGCACGCGCCGGGAGGACGTCCCGGTGAACGCGCTGCTGCTCAGCACGGCGCTCTCGCAGGTGGTCCTCGTCGTCACGTACTTCTCCGACGACGCGTTCGACTTCGCGCTCGACCTCACCGCGTCGATGACCCTCATCCCGTTCCTGCTGGCCGCGCTCTACGCGCTGCGGCTGCGGCTCACGCGCGAGACGTACGACGGCGCCCCCGCCCGCACCCTGACGGGCGACCTCGTCGTGGCGGTCCTCGCGTCGGCGTACACCGCGTTCCTGCTCTTCGCGGCCGGGCTCGACCTCGCGCTGCTCGCGTTCGTCTTCTACGCGCCCGTCACCGTCCTCTTCGTCATGACGCGCCGCGAGCAGGGGCGGCGTGCGTTCGGGCCCGCGGAGCTCGCGCTGCTCGGCGTCGTCGTGGCGCTCGCGGTGCTCGCCGTCGTCGGCCTCGCGGCGGGCTGGGTGTCGCTGTGAGACCACCGGACCGTACCGACCGCACCACCGAGAGGGAGCACCCATGAGCGTCGCGTCCGCCGTCCCGTCCACCGTCCCGCCCGTGCAGCACGGCGTCCACTCGGAGGTGGGGCGCCTGCGCAAGGTCCTCGTCTGCGCACCGGGGCTGGCGCACGAGCGGCTGACCCCGACGAACTCCGACGACCTCCTCTTCGACGACGTCATGTGGGTGGAGGCCGCCCAGCGCGACCACCTCGACTTCGTCAACAAGCTGACGAACAGGGGCGTCGAGGTCGTCGAGCTGCACGACCTCCTCGCGCAGACGCTCGCGATCCCCGAGGCGCGGGCGTGGGTGCTCGACCGCAAGGTCGTGCCGAACCAGGTGGGCCTGGGGCTCGTCGAGGGCACGCGGGCCTACCTCGACTCGCTGAGCGAGCGCGAGCTCGCGCGGTTCCTCGTGGGCGGCCTGGCGACGACCGACCTGCCCGACGACTACCGCACCGGCTACGTGGACCTCGCGCGCGAGTCGACGGGCGGGTTCGAGTACCTGCTCCCGCCGCTGCCGAACACGCTGTACACGCGCGACACCACGTGCTGGGTCTACGGCGGCCTGACGCTCAACCCGCTGTACTGGCCGGCGCGCCAGGAGGAGACGCTCCTCATGAAGGCGGTCTACGCGTTCCACCCCGAGTACCGGGAGTCGACGGTGTGGTGGGGCGACCCGGAGCAGGACTGGGGCCAGGCCACGCTGGAGGGCGGCGACGTCATGCCGGTGGGCAACGGCGCGGTGCTCGTCGGGATGAGCGAGCGCACGTCGCGCCAGGCGATCTCGCAGCTCGCGAAGGCGCTGTTCGACGCGGGCGCGGCGGAGCAGGTCGTCGTCGCGGGCATGCCGCGGCTGCGCGCGGCGATGCACCTCGACACCGTGTTCACGTTCGCGGACCGCGACCTCGTCACGGTGCACCCGGCGATCGTCGACGGCATCCACACCTTCACGCTGCGGCCGTCGGACCGCGCGCCGGGCGTCGAGATCACCGACGAGGGCGACACGCCCTTCGTCGACGTGGTGGCGCGCGCGCTGGACCTGCCCGCGCTGCGCGTCGTGGAGACGGCGGGCGACGCGTACGCGTCCGAGCGGCAGCAGTGGGACTCGGGGAACAACGCCGTCGCCATCGAGCCGGGCGTCGTCGTCACCTACGACCGCAACACCCTGACCAACGCGGCGCTGCGGCGCGCGGGCGTCGAGGTCGTGACGATCGTCGGGGCGGAGCTCGGGCGCGGCCGGGGCGGCGGGCACTGCATGACGTGCCCCGTCGCGCGCGACCCGCTCGACTGAGACGCCGCCCGGCGGACCACCGGCGCGGCGCGGCTCCCGGGATACCCTGCACGAGCCGCCCACGACGAGAGGACCCGCCCGATGTCCGACCCCACCGAGCCGTACGAGCCGGTCGACGACCAGACCGTCATGCGGCCGCCGCGGCGGTACGGGGACGACGGCGCCGCGACCCCGGGCGGGACGCCGCCCCCGCCGCCCCCGCCCGGACCGGGGCAGCCCCACGCCCAGGTCCCGTACGGCACGGACCCGTACGGGCAGCGCGGGGCGCCGCCCGCGCCCCAGGGGTACCGCGGCCCGGACCCGCACGCGACGATCCCGCCGGCGGACACGGGCGCGACCTGGCCCCCCGCGGAGACCGGCGCGACGTGGCCGCCCGCCGCGACGTCGTCCGGCCACACCGCACCGCCGCCGCCCGGGGCGTACGCGGGCGCGCCCGGCGCGCCCTACGGCGCCCCGCCGCACGGCACCCACCCCACGGCTCCGTACGGCAGCCCGTCCGCGCCGTACGGGGCGCCGTCGGGCCCGGGCTACGGCGCGCCCGACGACGCGACAGTCGTCCCGACGGCGACCGCGCCGCCGTCGGACCCGTACGGCTTCTCCCCGTACGCGACGCCGCCGGGCCGCGGCCGTCGCCCGTGGCTCGTGCCGGTGCTCGCCGGCCTGGGCGCGTTCGGGCTCGTCGCGGGCGCCCTCGGCGTGTGGCTCGGGCTGCGCGACGACTCCGCGCCCGACCCCGGGCCGACCACGGCCGAGCAGGCGCCCGCGACGTCGGACGCGCCGACGGAGCCGGAGCCGGAGGAGACCGAGGACCCCGCGGACACCGACGTCACCGACGACGAGCCGTGGCTCGCGCAGGAGTACCGCGCGGGCGCGGAGATGGACCCGGAGAAGGGCCCCGAGCTCGCGCCGATGTCGTGGGCGTACTTCTCCGACAACGACTACCTCGTCAACGACGACCGCATCGCCCTCGTGGCGCGGCGGGACTTCGCGTGCGACGACGTCCCCGCGATCCCCGCGATCCAGGCCCTCGCGGGCTCGTGCCAGGCGGGGTTCGAGGCGCGCGTCGTGTCCGACGACGGCCCGACCGTCGCGCTCGACGTCGTCGTGCTGGACGTCGGCTCGAAGGAGGAGGCCGAGCGCGCCGCCGCGGCGTTCAACGACGCGCCGGAGGGCGACCCCCTGGCCGACACCACCGGCCCGGCCCACCCGACCCTGGCCGCGGCCGTCCCGCAGCCCGGGTTCCAGGGCTCGTACGCGATCCTCGACGACGGGGACGCGCCGTCGGTCATGCTGAGCACGGGCACCGTCGTGATCATGTACCGGCTCGGGATCGACGACGGCCTGGAGCGCGACCAGGTGCTCCCGGTCGCGCAGGCGGTCGGGTTCGTCGTCACCGACCACGAGCTGGCGAAGTCGTTCGACGAGAAGAAGTTCGCGAAGCCCAAGGCCGGCTGAGCGGACGGTCCCGGCGCTGGCTACGCTGGGGAGCGGTGATGGATCCCGCCGGGGCGCAGCCGCCCGAACCGCCGCCAGGGCTGATGGTTCCTGACTCGTCGCACGTCGGCGGGCAGGACGCTGCCCGCGGGAGGAGGCCGCATGAGAGCACGGCCGCACGCGGGGCCGGTGCCCCAGCCCGCGCTCGACCGGATGGTCCCGTTCGCGGGGCACGCCGTGGTGGTGGGCGTCGTCCCGGGCGGTGACCCGCTCGTCGTCCGCACGGCGGCGGCCTGGGCGGACGCCGCCGGGTCCCGGCTCGTCGCGGCGTACGCCGACGCGTCGCGCGCCGTGGTCGAGGAGCACCCGGACGGGTCCGTGACGCACGCGTCCCTCGACCCGGACTCCGCCGACGACGCGTGGCAGGGCACCGCCGAGCGCCTGCGCGCCGAGGTGGGTGCGGAGCTCGCGGGCGCACGCGTGCCGTGGGAGCTGCGCTACCTCGCGGGGCGGCCCGACCGCGCGCTGACCCACCTCGCGCGCGCCGTCGACGCGGCGGTGATCGTCGTCGGGTCGCGCGCGCCGGGCTCGCTCGCGCACGTGCGCGAGCTCGTCGAGGGGTCGGTCGCGGTGCACCTGGCCCACCACCAGCACCGCCCCGTGCTCACGGTCCCGCTCGCCGTCGTGGACTGGAAGGAGATCCGCACCCCGTGGGAGAGGTGACGCGCCGGGCCCCGCTGCTCGCGCTCGCGGGCCTCGTCGCGGCGGGGGGAGCGGTCGGCACGACGGCGCGCGCGCTGCTCGAGCAGGCGTTCGCGCCCGTGCCGGGCGGGTGGCCGTGGACGACGTTCTGGATCAACCTCGTCGGCTCGTTCGTGCTCGGTGCGCTGCTCGAGACGCTGCTGCGCGCGGGCCCCGACTCGGGTCGGCGCCGCGCCGTCCGGCTCGGGTGCGGCACGGGCGTGCTCGGCGGCTTCACGACGTACTCGACGTTCGTCGTCGAGGTCGAGCGCCTCGCGAGCGGCGGGCACGCCGCCCTCGGCGCGGCCTACGCGCTGGGGAGCGTCGCGCTGGGGGTCGCGGCGGCGGTGGGCGGCGTCGCGCTCGCGGCCGCGGCCCGACGGCGGCGCGTCGCCCGCGGCGGTGGCGCGCGGTGACGGGGGCACCCGACCTGCTGCTCGTCGCCGTCGCGGGCGGTCTCGGCGCGGCGTCCCGGTTCCTCCTCGACACGGTGGTCGCGCGGCACAACCGCTGGTCGACGCCGCTCGGCACGCTCGTGGTCAACGTGACGGCGTGCTTCCTGCTGGGGCTGCTCACGGGCTGGGGGGCGACGCACCCGGGCCGGGGGGACGTCGTGGCGGTGCTCGGTGTCGGGTTCCTCGGCGGGTACTCCACGTTCTCGACGGCGTCGGTCGAGGGGGCGCGGCTCCTGCTCGCGGGCCGCGGCGCGGTCGCGCTCGTGCACGCGCTGGGGATGCTGCTCGTGTGCCTCGTGGCCGCCGTCGCGGGGATCGCGCTCGGGGGCGGGTGACGCGTCGCGGGCCCGGTGCAACCCGGGGGTTGCGCTCGATCGGGCGCTGTGCAACTGTGGAGTTGCACAGCGAGACCTTCCCCACGGAGAGGACGCACCATGACCACCACCAACGAGCCGGCCGTCGTCGACCCGGCGTCGTACATCGTCTCCCGCACCGTGACGATCGACGCCCCGGCCGCCCGCGTCTGGGCGGCGCTCACCCAGGAGGACCTCATCAGCCGCTGGTTCGGGCAGCGCACCTCCCTGCCCGACCTGCGCGTCGGCGGCGAGGGCGTGTTCAGCTGGCCCGACGTCCCCGACGTCCAGGTGCGGATCGAGGAGTACGACCCCACGACGACGTTCGCCTTCCGGTGGGGGACCCCGGTGGGGCAGCCCCTGGACGAGACCACGTCCACCGTCGCGCGCTTCACGCTCGAGCCGCAGGGCCCGACGACCGTCCTGCGCGTCGTCGAGACCGGGTTCGAGCGCACCGCCGACCCCGACGAGCTGCTCGAGAGCCACCGGCAGGGGTGGACGAGCGAGCTCGACGAGCTCGTCGAGCTCCTCGAGGGCGCTCTCGCGGCCGAGGGCGGGCACGCGTGAGCGCAGCGGCGACGGAGCTCGCCCCCGTGTTCTCCGCGCTCGCGGACGACACCCGGTGGCGGATCCTCCAGGAGCTCGGCAGCGCGGACCTCTCGGCGTCCGCGCTCGCCGAGCGGCTCCCCGTGAGCCGGCAGGCCATCGCGAAGCACCTCGCCGTGCTCGCGGAGGTCGGGCTCGTCGAGTCGGTGCGCGTCGGGCGCGAGGTCCGGCACCGGGCCGTCGGGACGCGGCTCGGCGAGACCGCGCGCGCTCTCGAGGCCATCGGCGCGGCGTGGGACCGTCGGCTCGCGGCGATCAAGCGGATCGCGGAGGCGTAGCCGTCGTCGGTCAGGAGCCGGGAGCGGGGACGGGGTGCGCCGCGAGCGCCGACGCGACGGCGTGCAGGTTGTGCGCCATGAGGCGCCCCGTCTCGCGCGCCCACTCGTGGCCGTGGCCGGTCTGGACGTAGTCCGGCCCGGGCCCCGGGCCCTGGTTCCAGTAGGTCCACGCCTGTCCCGGGATCGTGTAGCCGATGTCCGCGAGGGCCCCGCTCACCTCCGAGATGACGTGGTGCGCGCCGTCCTCGTTGCCCGTGACCACGACCCCCGCGACCCGGTTGTACGCGACCGGTATCCCGTCGGGTCCCTCCTCGGAGATCATCGCGTCCATGCGCTCGAGCAGGCGCTGCGCGAGCGACGACGGGCGCCCGAGCCACGTGGGCGTGAGGACCACGAGGATCTCCGACGCCAGCAGGCTCTCGTGCACGCGCGGCCACTCGTCGCCCTCCCCGACGTCGGTGACGACGCCGGGCGGCACGGCGAGGTCGACGAGGCGGACGTGCTCGACCTCGACCCCGCGGTCCTGGAGCGCCTCGGCGACCACGCGCCCGAGCGCCTCGGTGTTGGACGGCTCCGGAGAGCTCTTGAGCGTGCAGCTGACGAACAGCGCCTTCATGGGGTCCTCCCGTGGCGCCGGGCGGTCGTGCCGCCCGGGACGGCCGGCGGCGGCTGGCTCCACCGTCCCGTCCAGCGTCACGGGGCCGCGCGTCGCTCGCAACGCGCGGCGTCGTCAGGGGAGGGCGGCGTCCTGGCGCCGGTATCCGCGCGCGAGCCGGACCTCGCCCTGCCCGGCGGCGGCGACGTCGTCCCACGGCACGAGGAACGTGCCGCGGTGCCGGCGCCGCACGAGCTGCGGCACCGGCCACGGCGCCGTGACGTCCGTGCGCTCGTACCCGAGGAACGACGTCCCGGTCCGTGGGCTCACGAGGATCCCGACGACCCGCGCGCGCCCGACGCGGCTGCGCCGTCGCACCGTCTCGGCCAGCGCGCGGTCCTCGGGGTGCGCGTCGTCGGGGTCGGTCCCGCCCGCGGGCGGGCCGTCGTCGGGCAGCGTGTCGAGGGCGAGGCGCACGTCGACGAGGAACCCGAGGTCCTCCCCGCCGGGCCCGAGGACGCGCGCGTCGAGCAGGTCGCCGAGGATCACGACTCCTCCTCGGGGTCGTGTCGGCCGCCCGGGATGCGGCCGACCACGTGCTCGCGCAGCCAGTCCTCAATCCAGTGCAGGTCGAGCGAGTCCGCACGGACGGTGAGCTCGAGCGCCGTGCCCACGTGCCCGACGTCGGACCACGGCACGCGCTCCCAGCGCGACGCGGGCGGGCGGCCGCCGAGGAGGCGCGTCACGAGCACCGGCCCGGTGAGGACCGCGCCGACCTCCGCCGGCTCGCCGGGCACCGCGTCCCGCGGGCCGTCGTCCGCGGCGGGGGAGGCGACGAGCTCCAGGTCGTCGACGGTGGTGACCGGCTCGCCGTCGACGTCGAGCACCTGACGGCTCAGCAGGTGCAGGCGCGCGTCCACGACGCGCACCCCCGTCGGCGGGGTGGCGTCCCGGCTCATGACCCTGCTCCCGTCGCGATCATCAGGGGGATCGCCGCCACGGCCGCGACGACGACGATCACCAGGTAGACCATGCCGAGCGCGTTGGTCACGCGCCCGTTGACGTGCTCGCCCATGTACTCCGGGTCGTTGGCCACGAGGAGGATCGGCACGTACGTGAGGGGCAGCGCGACCGCGGAGAACACGACGGACATCTCGGTGACCGCCACCGGGTCGACGCTCGTCATGAGGATCGCCACGGCGAGCAGCAGCGCGACGACCATCGTCAGGTGGAAGCGCGCGGCGCGCGCCGGGCGGCGGAACTTCCCCCACGACCAGCCGAGGTACTGCGCGAGCGTGTACCCGCTCGACAGGGCCGTCTCGAGCGCGGCGCCGAACGTCGCCGCGACGATCCCCACGATCACCACGGCGAGCAGCAGCGTCCCCCCGGCCTCGGCGACGGGCAGCACGATCTGCGACAGCGACGACACCTCGATGCCCGCGGGCAGCAGCACGACGGCCGCGCACGCCGCGATCGCCACCGACAGCAGCCCGCCGAGCGGGAACCCGACGAGCACGTTGACGCGGTTCTGCGCGAGGTCCTTCGCCGTCCAGCCCTCCTCGACGGCGCCCGAGGAGAAGAAGAACACCTCGTACGGCGTCATCGCGGCTCCGAAGAGCGCGACGGCGTAGTACCAGTAGGTCCCGACGTGCTCCGTCTCCGGGGGCGACGGCGGCACCGCCTGGCGCAGCAGCTCGCCCCAGTCCGGTCCCAGCAGGAACAGCGCGACCCCGAACCCTACGAGCAGCAGCCCGAGCAGGCCCGCGACGTTCTCCATCACCTGGAACTTCACGCGCCACAGCACGAGCCAGACGGCGAGCGCCGCGACCAGCATCCACAGGCGCGGCTCGACGCTGCTCGCGAGGTGCAGCGCGAGCGCGATGCCGCCGATCTCCGCGGTGAGCGTGAGGAGGTTGATCGCGAACGACGCCGCGAGGTTCGCGCCCGCCGCCCGTGGGCCGAGGCGCTCGCGGATGATCTCGAACGTCGCGCGCCCGCTCACCGCCGCGACGCGGCCCGACATCGACGCGAACAGGCAGATCCCGACGACGCCCACGACCACGACCCACACGAGCGACAGGCCGAACCGCGACCCCACGACGGCGTTCGTGACGAGGTCGCCGATGTCGACGAACCCGCCGATCGCCGTGAGGATGCCGAGCGCGACACCGAGGAGCTGCTTCACGCGCCACCCGCCAGGGCGAGCACCGTGTCGAGGTCGTCGGCCGCGCGCGCGAGGTCGGCCTGGAGCTCGGACGCCGTGAGCGGCACCGCCCCGGCTGCCGACAGGTCGCCGCCCGCCTCCCGCGCGACCCACGCGCGCGCGGTGACGACCTCGGCCGTCGCGTCGGCGACGGCCGCGAGGCCCGCGTCGCGCTGCGCGGACGAGACGTCGTCCGGCGGTACCAGAGTGGTCAGGGCGGTCGTGGACTCCTCGAGCACCCGGACCTGGTCGAGCACCGCGGCGTCCGCGACGGGCGTCGTCACGCGGTCGGTGTCGAGCAGGCGCACGGTGAGCCGCGTCGTCTCGACCGCCGACCCGGCCTGGGCGACCGCGTCGGCGACGGCGGCCGTCGCCTGGCCGGGCTCCTGCCGGCTCGCCGTGCAGCCCGCCGTCGTGCCGAGCGCGAGCCCGAGCAGCAGCCCGAGCGCGGCCCCGGACCGGGTGATGCGCGCACGACGTCCCACGTCAGCGATGGTGCCGCTGCTCCGGGGGGCCCGCACCCGGACGGGTGGTCCACGCTCACCCGCCGCCGAGGCCTGCCTCGTGGGCGAGGATCGCGGTCTGGGTGCGGTTCGTCGTGCCGAGCTTGGTCATCGCGTGCGCGAGGTACGCCTTGACCGTCGACTCCGCGAGGAAGAGGCGGCGCCCGATCTCGGCGTTGGACAGCCCGCCCGCGAGCGCGGCGACGACCTCCTGCTCCTGCGGCGCCAGGCGCGCGAGACGGCGTCGCGCGTCGGCGCGGCGCGCGGTCCCGTCGCCTCCTGCGGCCGCGAGCAGGTGCCGGGCGACCGCGGGGGACAGGATCGAGTCGCCGGCGACCGCGGCGCGGATGCCGTGGTGGAGCTCCTCCGGCGTCGAGTCCTTGAGCAGGTAGCCCGCGGCTCCGGCTCGCAGCGCGGGGAGGACGTACTCGTCCGCGAGGAAGCTCGTCAGGACCACGACCGCGGTGCGTGGCCGCTCCCGGTGGATCGCGACGAGCGCGTCGAGCCCGTCCATGACGGGCATCTGCATGTCGAGGAGCAGGGCGTCCGGGTCGAGCTCGCGGGCGAGCTCGACGGCGCGGGCGCCGTCGGCCCCCTCGCCGACCACCTCGAGGTCCGGCGCGGTCTCCACGAGCCGCACGATCCCGGTGCGCAGGAGCGCTTCGTCGTCGACGACGACCACGCGGATCATGTCGTCCTCCTGGGGAGCGTGGCGCGGAGGCGGTAGCCGCCCGCGGGCGTGGGCCCGGCCTCCAGCGTGCCGCCCAGGAGGCCGACGCGCTCGCGCAGGCCCGCGAGCCCGTAGCCACCGGTCGTCAGCCCGGTCGGGGGACGGTCCGGAGGGTCGTTGTCCACGGCGACCGCGACGCCGTCGGGCACGGGGGTCACCGACACGACCGTGCGCGCGCCGGGCGCGTGCCGGACGGCGTTCGTCAGCCCTTCGCCGACGACGCGCACGACGGTCCGGTCGACGAGGTCGGGCGGCGACGACGGCCCTACCTCGACCTGCGTCTCGACCGGCTGGCCGGTCGAGCGGGCCTCGGCGACGAGGGTGTCGACCTCGCCGCCGTCCGGCGCCCGGGATGCGGCGGCGGTGGCGGGACCCGCTGCGGTGAGCGCGCCGAGCACCTGCCGCATCTCCGCCAGGGCGGCGCGGCCGCTCGCCCCGATCTCGTCCGCGACCCGGCGGACCTCGTCGTCGTGCGTGGTGGTCGCGAGCACCTCGGCCTCGACGACGGCGTAGCTCACGCGGTGCGAGACGACGTCGTGCAGCTCGCGCGCGAGCCGGGCCCGCTCGGCGGCCCGGGCTGCCTCCTCGGAGGCTGTCGCCGCCCGACGGTCGGCCTCGGCGCGCGCGCGCTCCGCACGCCCGGCGAGGTAAGCGAAGAGGGCCATGACCGTCGCGACCCAGAGCGTCGTCGGCCCCGAGCCCTCCGCCGTCGTGCGCCAGACCGGCCAGGTCGCGACGACGACGCCGAGCACCGCGGCCCCGCTGGTGCGCGCGGAGCGGACCTCGGTCCCCACGGCGTAGAGAGCGGCGAGCGTCGCGACGGCGGGGGAGACGAACGACAGCGCGACGCACGCGCCCAGGACGGCGATCGGGTACCGCCGCCGAGCCAGGAGCACGCCGGACGCCACCAGCTGGGCGGCGGTCTCCGCGCCCCACGACGCCCAGCCCAGGCCGGACCACGCCCGCAGCACGACGAGGAGCGCCCCGGCGACCGCGCTGGACGCCGCGACGAGGACGTCGGCCCGCGAGACCTGGACCCTCACGCCGCTCAGGCTAGCCACCGGCCGCCGTCCCGGCCCGGGGGCGCGAGCGCGAGGAGTCGACTTTCGGCGGTAGCGGTCGCCTCCGTTCGGGCGTGCCGGAGGACCCCTCCCGGGGCGGAGCGTGGAGTCATCGGGAAACACCCGCCACGAGGACAAGAGGAGCTCCACCATGAAGGTTCTTCGCACCGCCACCACGACCGCCGTCTCCGCCGCGCTCCTGCTGGGCGCCCCGCTCGCCGCGTTCGCGGACGACGGCGAGGCGGCCGCGCCCGAGGCGACGGCTCCCGAGGCCCCCGAGACGGCCCAGGCGACGGTTCCCGCCGCGAGCGAGGCGTCGGCACCCGCCGAGGCTCCCGCCGCCCAGGCGCCCGCACCGACCGACCCGGTCGTCGCCCCGGCGCCCGAGGCGTCCGCACCCGAGGCGCCCGCGACCGCGGCACCCGCGCCGGAGGAGCCCGCCGTCGAGGCCTCTTCGGAGGGTGCCGAGCCCGCCACGGAGGCTGCGCACTCGCAGGCTCCCGCGACGGACGACGCCGTGACACCCGCGCCCGAGACCGTCGTCGAGGACGGCGCCGCCGAGGCGCGGAAGGAGGCCGTGGTGCCGGACGAGGCGGCGCCGGCCGAGGAGCTCGCGACGTCCGACCTGACGGCGACGTTCCAGGCGGCGCTGGGCGTCGGCCTGCTCGGCGCGACGCAGGCCGCGTACCCCGACGCGGAGTACCAGCCGCACTGGCACGACGGGTACTACCACGGCTACCCCTGCGACTACTGGTACTTCACCGAGCCGGCCGAGGGCGGCTCGGGCAAGGACTGGTCGGGCTGGAACGGCCAGCCGCAGCTCCACATCCTCCACCACACGCTCGTGGACGACGACGGCGCGCTGCACATGGTCTACGACCGCGACATCGCCGGGTACTGGTACCACGCGTGGTCCGGCGACGAGTCGGTCGCCCCGGACCCGGACGGCATCCACTGGCAGAACACGTCGGCCCAGCAGACGATCCTCGTCAACGGCTACAAGGGCGGCAACGACGCGGCCGCCCGGGCCGCGGACGCGCGGGCGCTGCTCGACAGCGCGGGCGTGACGACCGTCGGCACCCCCTGGGAGGAGTTCCTGGGCTGGTACCAGTACTCCGTCGACCAGGGCTGGTACACGGTCGACGACGTGCGCGCGATGTACGACGAGCAGGAGCAGCGGAGGCTCGACTACACGGCCTACGAGGCGACGCAGTTCGCCGTCTGGTACTTCTCGACCGGGCACGACGTCATGGGCCTGTTCTTCGACGTCGACGCGTCGAACCACGTGACGGTGAGCGACTTCGCGCAGCAGCAGTTCGCCTCCTCGGGCAACGGCTACTCCAGCGACCGCGGCGCGACCCTGCAGACGGCCGCGTGGCTCATCGAGAAGGCGCTCACGACCAACGTCGTCATGCCGCAGCCCGGTTTCGTCTCGAACGGGTTCGTGCGCAACGCCGACGGCTCGACCGACTACGGGTTCACGGCCTCGCTGGTCGGGGGCTCCGGGAGCGTGCACGTCGAGCTCCGCACGGCGGACGGCTCGGCGATGCCGGCCGGGGTCGTGCTCGTGGACGCCCAGGGTCGGGTCGTCGACAGCGTGACGCCGGGCCAGAAGGTGTTCGTCCGCGTCCCGGCCGGGACGAGCGTCGCCGACCTGCCGCAGTTCCAGCTCTGGGGCTCGGCCCAGGGCACGCAGCAGGGCAGCCCGCACTTCTACACGGGCTGGGACCACAACAACCACGGCGAGGGGTCCGTCGACCCCGAGACCGGGCTCTGGACGCCGTCGACGTTCCAGCACTGGTTCATCGGGCTCGGTGAGCTCGACCGCCCGTCGACCGCGTGGGACTGGATCGGCGTGACGCTGGCCGACGAGCCGGAGGCACCGGTCGACCCCACCGACCCGGTGGACCCGACCGACCCGACGGACCCGACGGACCCGGTGCAGCCGGTCGACCCGACCGACCCGGTCCAGCCGGCCGATCCGACCGACGGTGTCTACGCGGGCTCGACGGGGACGGTCGTCGAGGTGGCCGACACGACCGACCCGACGAACCTCGGGCTGACGGGCACGCAGCCGGTCGCGGACGTCGAGCAGGCCGCCCAGCGGGACGCCCTCGCGACGACGGGGACGGACGCGAGCGTCCTCGCCGCCGGTGCGTTCATCGTCCTGGCGGGCACCGGCCTGGTCCTGGCCTCCCGCCGCCGGTCGCCCGACGCCCGCTGAGCCCGGCGACGACCCCGGTCGACCGGTCCTCGACAGGAAGCCCCGGCCCCGCACCGACACGGTGCGGGGCCGGGGCGTCGTCGTGGCCGGGCGTCGCCTCAGGCGGCCTGGACGCCCGCGAGCACGCGGTCGAGCGCCGGTCGCGGGTCGACCCCGGCCGGCAGGTCCTGCGCGACGGCGACGATCGACTCGGCGATGTCGCGCACCTTGACGTTGGCGAGGCTCGACGAGCGGCGGAGCGACGCGAACGCGGCGTCGGGGGTGACGCGGTAGGCGAGCGCGATGATGCCCTTGGCCTGCTCGATCGCGGCGCGGGACTGTGCCCACAGGCCGATCTGCTCGTTCGCCTGGGCCCGTGCGCCGACGCCGACGACGCTCGTCACGTCGAGCACGACGCCCCGGGCGACGGGTACGCCGGTCGGGTCGGTCCAGGCGACGTCGACGAGCACGATGACCGCGCACTCCCGGCCCCTCGCGTCCCGCATGACCTGCACCTGCACCGGCGCCTCGCCGGACACGGCGCGCGCGATGGCGGTGAGCGTCTGCGCACGGTCCTTGCCCGTGGCCCGGTGGTGCCACAGGAGCAGCTCCGTCGTGGGGACGACCTCACCGGGGGAGTAGCCGAAGAGCTCGAGGAGCGGGTCCGACCACCACCACCGGTCCTCCTCCGGGTAGTACCGAAACTCCCCGGCGGCGACGGCGCCGGGAGAGGGCACCCACGTCGAGAGGGCGGCGTCGGCCGAACCGTTCACTTCTGCTCCTTGCGGCCTCGAGGGCGGCGTCCGGGCCGCTGCATGACCCCGTCGCCCCGGCGCACATGCTCCCGCACCGCGCCCCCGAGCGACGAATCCCGTGCTCAGGGGCGCGGCGGAGCGGTTCGACGCCGCGCTACGGGCGGTCCGGGGCCGTTCCCGCGGGCGCCTGCGCGGAGTCGGCCGACGCGTCGGCCTCCGGGCCGGAAGCCCTCTCGGCCGCCCGCCCCGGGCGCGACGGCACGAGCTTGAGGCCCACCACCGCCGCGATGATCCCGGCGATGAAGACCACCTTGCCCACGCTCACGGACTCGTCGCCCGTGAGGATGGCGTAGGTGACGGTGAGCGCCGCGCCGACCCCGACCCACACCGCGTACGCGGTGCCGATCGGGATGTGCTTGGTCGCCCAGCCGAGGCCGAGCATGCTCAGCGCGAGCGCGACGAAGAAGACGACGGACGGCCCGAGGACGGACAGCCCGTCGGACTTGCCGAGCGCCGTCGCCCAGACGGCCTCGAAGACGGCGCTGACGAGCAGGATGATCCACGGCACGGTCAGCTCACCGCCTTGAGCCCGATGACGGAGCCGACGAGCAGCACGAGCAGGCCGACGCGCGCCACGGTGGCGCGCTCCTTGCCCGTGACGAAGCCCCAGACGACGGTCAGCGTCGCGCCGATCCCGACCCACACCGCGTACGCGGTCCCGGTGGGGAGCGTGGTCATCGCCCAGGCGAGACCGACCATGCTCAGCGACATGGCGACGAAGAAGACGACGGTCGGGCGCCAGCGGCGGAAGTTCTCCGACGCTCCGAGCGCGGTGGCCCACACCGCCTCGAGCAGGCCCGAGAGGACCAGGACGAGCCAAGCCATGACAAGCAACCCCTCTGAGTCAGTCTTGTCCGTGCGGGTACTGCTCCCTCGTCCGCAGAGCTACCTCGACGCAACTCTGGTACTAACGTACCACATTCCGCCTCGCCAGCCGCCAGCCGCGGCTCACGGTCGTCAGCTCGCGGAACCCCCAGGCGCGAAGCTGCGCGATCTCCTCGTGGTCCGTCGCGTTCGTGCCGACCAGGACACGGTGCACCCCGGCGAGCTCGAGCCACGCCCGGGCCTCGGCCAGCACCCCGGCCAGCAGGGCGTCGTCGGCACCCGGGCCGGGCGAGAGGTCCACCAGCTCGGCGGTGCCTCCCGTCGCGGCCTGCCGCTCGGCGCGGCCGAGGGTCGTGTCGATCTCGACGTACGCGGCCGTCTCCGTGCCGCGGTGCGCGGTGAACCGCACGCCCCCGCCGGGGCCGAGCGTGCGCCGCAGGGCGACGTCGTCCGGCACCGGGAGGGCGTGGGGGAGCGCCGAGGTCGGGGCGAGCAGCACCGTCTCGGCGTGCTCTCCGGGACGGAAGCCCGCGCGCACCAGGGCCTCGCGGACGTGCGGCCACTGCTCCGGGACCCCGTAGACGCCCGCGAACGGGAGCTGCCCGTCCGCGTACGCGACGCGCACCTGCCACGCCGCGAGCTGCGCGTGGCACGCGGCCGTCAGCGCGTCCGCGGCCGAGCGGGCCTCGGTGGACTGCTCCGGGTCCTCGTCGTCGGGCGGCGTGACGAGGAGCCACTGCACGAGGCCGGCGTCGCGGTAGTCGTCGCTCGCCTCCGGCCCGGCCGTGAACCGGTGCAGGTGCGCGGCGCCCACCACCCGGTGCCGGGACTCGACGACGAACGTCGCGCGCTCGACGACCCACGGGTCGACGACGTGCTCGTCGGGCTGGCGCTCCAGGCTCCCGAGCACGCTGTTGACCGAGAGCCGCGCTCCCGGCACGACGGCGGAGAGGTGGGAGTTGACGAGGTCCGTGAGCTGGTCGCGGTCGTCGCGACGGAAGGTCCGGACACGGGGACGTGCAGACATGCGGCTGCCTCCAGGCGAAGTGATGAGCTGGGAAGGCCGCCACGCGATGCGGTACGCGGGCACCCTAGCAGCCGCGGTCGCCCACCGTCAGGGGCGCAGCAGCGCCTTGATCGCGCGCCGCTCGTCCATCGCGGCGTAGCCCTCGGCCGCGTCGTCGAGCGAGAGCTCGAGGTCGAACACGCGCGCGGGGTCGATGCGCCGTTCCAGCACGAGGTCGAGCAGCTCGGGCAGGTACCGGCGCACGGGCGCGGGCCCGCCGGACCAGTGCACGTGCCGGTAGAACATGTCGACCGCCGGGAGGTCGACGCCGTGCGGCAGCCCGACGACCCCGACGTGCCCGCCCGCACGGACGGCACCGAGCGCCTGGCTCATGGAGTCCGGCGTGCCCACCGCCTCGACGACGCTGTGCGCGCCGAGCCCGTCGGTCAGCTCGCGGACCCGCTCCACGCCCTCGTCGCCCCGCTCCGCGACGACCTCCGTCGCGCCGAACGCGCGCGCGAGCTCCTGGCGCGGCGCGTGCCGGCTCATCGCGATCACCTGCTCGGCGCCGAGCTGCGCGGCGGCGAGGACCGCGAGCAGCCCGACGGCGCCGTCGCCCACCACGACGACCGTCTTCCCCGGGCCGGCCTCGGCCGCCCGGGCGCCGAACCAGCCGGTCCCCAGCACGTCCGACGCCGTGAGCAGCCCGGGCAGGAGGTCGTCGTCGGGGCGTTCCGGCGTCGCGACGAGCGTCCCGTCCGCGAGCGGGACGCGCAGCAGCTCGGCCTGGGCGCCGCGCACGGGCTCCCGGTGCACGCACGACGTCTGGTACCCGGCCCGGCAGATCGGGCACGTGTTGTCGGACGCGAAGAACGACCCGACGACGAGCTGTCCCGGGCGCACGGTCCGCACGTCCGCGCCGACCTCCTCGACCGTGCCCACGTACTCGTGCCCCATCGCGACGGGGTGCTCGACCCGGTTGACGCCGCGGTACGTCCACAGGTCCGACCCGCACACGCACGCGGCCTCGACGCGCACGATCGCGTCGGTCGGCGCGAGCAGGCGCGGGTCGTCGCGCTGCTCCACGCGGACGTCGTACGGGGCGTGGATGACGGTCGCGCGCACGGGGGCTCCTCGGGCTGGGCGGGTGGCGGTCGGGACGTCGTCGAGCCTACGGCGACCGGTGGCGCGGGGCCTGTGCGGCTGTCGAGAGCCTGAGGTCAGCCGTCGTCGGTCCGGAGCGTCTGGACGGCGTGCTCCTCGTCGTAGGCGAAGCTGAGCCGCCTCGTGACGACCTCCTCGGCGACGTCGTCGAGCGTCGTGGACCGGGCGTAGGCGTGCGCCCGGAGCACCGCGAGCGCGTCGCCGGGCGGGATGCGGAGCTGGGCGGTGACCATGCCGGTCGCCTGGTGGACCTCCGCGCGGGGCGCCCAGTCCAACGAGTCCAGGTCGCCCAGCAGGGAGAGCCCGATGGTGTCGGCGAGGAGCTGCACGTCCTCCGGCCCCCGCGCCAGCGTCCGGGAGGAGGTGACGAGGCTCAGCACGCCGACGACCCGCCCTCCCGCGTGCATCGGCACGGCGTGGTACGCGCCCGGGCCCGTGATCGCCTCGACCGCGTGGGAGAAGACGGGGAAGTCGTGCTCGTCGCGGCCGTCGTCGGCCCCGCTGACGACGATGTGGTCCTCCGAGAGGGCGCGCTGGACCGGGCCCTCGCCGATCACCTCGCCCAGCCCCTCGATCCGGGCCGCGAGGCCGTCCGCCGTGGACACGGTGAGCCGGTCGTCCGCCGTCGGCGCGACCGTCAGCGCCGCGCTCCTGGCTCCGAGGACGGTCGCGGACGCCTGGCACAACCGCGTGGCCAGGGGCAGGCTGCGGTCGGCCCGGGAGAGCGCGCGCGAGAGCAGCTCCAGCAGATCCGGCGCGGCGCCCACGGTGTGCCTCCCTACCTCGCGCACGGTCAGTCTGACAGCGCACCCCGCACTCGCTCGTCGGCGGCGGGCCGACGCTCCGACGCGGTCCGTCACGGGCAGTCCCCGGACCGGTTGCAGGAAACCGACGCCGGGCTAGAGTCCCCGGAGTCGAGTCTGGACCTGGCTCACCACCCCGCTGAACGACGACGGAGACGACCCATGTCCGTGGAGAACCCTGCAGCGCTGCACCCTGTCTCGCTCGGCGACGGCACGACGCCCGGGCAGTTCCGGGTCGACCTCGCGACCGACGCCTGGTGGTGGTCGCCGGAGACGTACCGCCTGCACGGCTTCGAGCCCGGGGAGGTCGTGCCGACGACGTCGCTCGTGCTCGCCCACAAGCACCCCGACGACCGCGACCGCGTCCGCGACCTGCTGGAGCGGGCCCGCCTCGACGGGGAGCCGTTCTCGAGCCTGCACCGCATCATGGACGCGCGCGGCGCGGAGCGGGTCCTCGTGCTCGTCGGGCACGGCCGTCGCGACCGCGACACCGGCCGGCTCGTCGAGCTCATGGGCAGCTTCGTCGACGTCACGGTCGCCGTCCGGGACCGGGCGGAGCGGCAGGCCGAGCGCGACATCGCGGCCGCCGCCCGCAGCCGCGGGCCGATCGAGCAGGCCAAGGGAGTCGTCGCCGCCGCGCTCGGGGTGGGGACGGAGCAGGCGTTCGGGCTCCTCAAGCGCGTCTCGAACGACCGCAACGTGCGTCTCCGGGAGCTCGCCCGGCGGGTCGTCGAGGAGGGCACCGCGCCGAGCCCGGACCGGGCCCGGCGCGTCGTGTCCCTCCTGCGGTAGGCGCCGGGCCGGGCGGTCAGCGCCGCGCGAGCGACCGGACGACCGCGGCCACGTCTCCCGGCGCCTCCTCGGCCAGGAAGTGGCCGGCCGTCGTCGTGAGGTGCTCGAGGTCGGGCGCCCAGCGCCGCCAGACGCCCGCGGCGTCGTACCCGAGCTGCGCGCCCCAGTCCTGCTGCACCACGGCGACGGGCATCGCGAGCCGGTCGCCCGCGTCGAGCGACGCCTGGTCGTGCTCGACGTCGATCGTCGCGGTCGCGCGGTAGTCGGCCACGATCGAGTCGACCGCGTCGCGGCTCGACGCGAGGTAGTGCGCGCGCACGTCGGCGGGGATCGCGGCCGGGTCCTGCGTCCACGCGTCGAGGAAGGACCCGAAGAACGCGTCGGCGCTGTTGCGGATCATCGTCTCCGGCAGGCCCGGAGGCTGCGCCATGAGGTACAGGTGGAACGCGACGGCCGCGTCCACGCCGTGCAGCACGGCCCACGTGTCGAGCGTGGGCACCACGTCGAGGATGCCGAGGTGGCTCACGCGGTCGGGGTGGTCGAGCGCCGCGCGGAACGCGACGAGCGCGCCGCGGTCGTGGCCGACGAGGACGAACCGGTCGACGTCGAGCGCGTCGGCGAGCGCGACGACGTCGGCGCCCATGGTGCGCTTGGCGTAGACGTCGGGCGTCGTGGAGGCGGGCTTCGCGCTCTCGCCGTAGCCGCGCAGGTCGGGCACGACGACACGGTGGTCGCGCGCGAGGTCGGTCGCGACGTGCCGCCACATGTGGCGCGTCTGCGGGAAGCCGTGCAGGAGCACGACGGGCGCGCCCTCGCCCGCGGTCTCGGCGCGCAGCGCGACGCCGGGCGCGACCTCGACGGTGCGGGTCTCGAAGCCGGGGATGTGCATGGGGTGTCCTCTCTCGGGGCGGTTCTCGGCCGTGCCGGGTCGTGCCCGGCCGGCTCGTCGCCATCCTCCGAGCGGCGGATCAGCGTCCGATCAGTGCCGTCCGATCAGTGCCCCGGCGCGGCGACAATGGCGGGGTGGTGGAGCTGCGCGTCGAGGTGCTCGGGCCGGTCCGCGTGCTGCGCGACGGCGCGGACGTCGACCCCGGCGGACCGCGCCAGCGCGAGCTCCTCGCGCGCCTCGCCGCCGCGCGCGGGCGCCCGGTGCCGTTCGACCGCCTCGCCGACGACCTGTGGGACGAGCCTGGCGCGGGGACGGGCGACCGGCGCGGCGCGCTCGCGACGTTCGTCGGCGACCTGCGGCGGCGCCTGGAGCCCGGGCGCGCGCCGCGCACGCCCCCGCGCGTCCTCGTCACCGCGCACGGCGGCTACGCGCTGCGGCTCCCGGACGACGCGCTCGACGCGGCGCGCCTGGAGGCGGCCGTCGCCCGGCCGAGCGCGTCTCCCGGGGCCGGGGACGCGGCGTCGGGCACGACGCGCGCGCTGGCGGACGCCGTCGCCGCCTGGCGCGGCGAGCCGTACGCCGACCTGCCGGAGCGGGAGTGGGTCCGGGCCGAGCGCCGGCACCTCGGCGAGGTGCACGCGCGCGCCGTCGAGCTGCTCGCGGACGCGCTGCTCGGCGAGGGCCGGGCCGCGGAGGCGGTCGTCGTGCTCGGCGCGCACGCCGCCGCGCACCCGTGGCGCGAGCACGCGTGGGCGCTGCTCGCGCTCGCGCTGTACCGCGACGGGCGGCAGACGGACGCGCTCGACGTCCTGCGGCGCGCGCGCCGCCGCCTCGCCGACGAGCTCGGCCTCGACCCGGGCCCCGAGCTCGTCCGGCTCGAGCGCGACGTGCTCGGCCACGCGGCGTCGCTCGACGGCCCGACGCCGGGGCCGCGCCTCGCCGTCACCGCCCCCACCGGCTCGCGCACGCACCTGCGCTCCACGGTCGACGTCGCGCGCACGCTCGCCGTCGCCGGGGGCGACCACCTCGCGACCGCGCAGGAGCAGCGCGTCGCCGCGGCGCTCGCGGCCGAGGCGACCGGCGACCCGGTGCTCGCCGCCCGGACCGTCACCGCGTACGACGTCCCCGCCGTCTGGACCCGGAGCGACGACCCGGCGGCCGCGGACGCGCTCGTCGGCGTCGCGCGGCGGACCCTGGGGCGCCTCGGACCGGACGCGGCGCCGGTGCTGCGCGCGCGTCTGCTCGCGGTGGTCGGCGTCGAGCACCGCGGGACGCGCGACGCGTGGGCGTGGGCCGCGGCGGAGGACGCCGTCGGGATCGCGCGCGACCTCGGCGACCCGGCGACGCTCGCGCTCGCGCTCAACGCGCGGTTCCTCCAGTCCTTCCAGCGGCCGGGCGCGGGTCCCGAGCGGGACCGGACCGGCGCCGAGCTCGTCTCCCTGGCGGAGGACCACGACCTCCCGACCTTCGCGATCCTCGGCCACCTCGTCCGGATGCAGGCGGCGGCGGGCGCGGGCCGGTTCGCCGACGCCGACGCCCACGCCGCCGCGGCCGAGGACGTCGCCGCGGGCTACGAGTCGCCCGTGGTCCCGATGCTCACCGCCTGGTACCGGGCGATGCGCGACGCCGAGACCGCCCCGCCCGACGCCGCGGCGCGCGCGTACCGCGCCGCCGACGACCGGCTCGCCGGCGTGCGCATGCCGGGCGTGCGCGACGGGCTGCTCCCGCTCGCGCTCCTCACCGTGCGCGTGCGGCACGGGCGACCGCTCGCCGGGATCGAGGCCGCCGACCTCGGCCCGTACGCGCCGTGGGCCGAGCCGTTGCTCGTGCTCGACGCGGGCGACCCCGACGCCGCCGCCCGGCTCGCGCGCGCGGCGCCTGAGCCGCCCGCCGACCACCTGCGCGAGCTGCTGTGGGCGCTGCGCGCGGAGACCGCCCTGCGGCTCGGCGACCGCTCCCTCGCCGGGCAGGCCCGACGCGCGCTCGCCCGCACCCCCGACGAGCTCGCCGGGGCCGGGTCGGGCCTGGTCTCGCTCGGGCCCGTCCGCGGCTGGCTCGACCGGCTCGACGGGCGCCGCGCGTCGTAGGAGCGGCCGTCCGGGGTGGGCGTGAGGCCGCTCAGCGCTCCGGGAGCAACCCCGCCACGAGCGCGTCGACGACGTCGTCGGTCGGGATGTCGGGGTCGATCGGCGTGGTGAGACGGTCGAGGAGCAGCCCGTCGATCGCGTAGTGGAACAGGGCGATCTCCCGGCGTCCGCCGGGCAGGCCGGCCGACCGGTTGAACGCGACGTCGGCCTCGAATCCCGCGCGCAGCCACGGGCCGAGCACGGCCGCGAGCTCGCCCCGACGGCCGGACTCGAGCCGCAGCTCGAACAGGGCTCGGGTGACGTCGGCGTCGGTCGACAACCGGCGCACGATGTCGCGGAGGTAGTCCGCGAACAGCGCGCGGTCGGGCGTCTGGGCCGCGCGTCGGGCGAGGTCCTCGGGTGCCGGCGCGAGCCGCTCTCCGATGCGCTCGAAGAGCCCCGCGACGAGGGCGTCTCGGCTCCGGAAGTAGTTCGACGTCGTGCCCGTCGGGACCCCGGCCTCGTCGTCGATCGCGCGGTGCGTCAGGCCGCGCGACCCCTCGCGGGCGAGCACGGCGATCCCGGCGTCCGCCAGGGCGCTGCGCCGTGCGGTGTTCTTCGCCATGCGCCGAGGCTATCGCAACCACTGCACCTGGTGTAGTCTCACAGCCAACCACTTCATCTGTAGTTGTCAGGAGACATGATGCGTGAGCTGACCTACTACGTCGCCGTGAGCCTCGACGGGTACATCGCCGGGCCGGGGGGCGAGTTCGACGCCTTCCTCGCCGAGGGCGACCACATGGCGCCCATCTGGTCCCGGTACCGCGGCACGGCGCCGACGGACCTGGCCGGGGCCGCCGGGCTGCCGGTCGCCGACGGCCCCTTCGACACCGTCCTCATGGGCTGGAACACCTACGCCGTCGGCCTTCCCGACCACCACCTGCCGAACCCCTACCGGCACCTGCGACAGATCGTCTTCACCCGCACGCACGAGGCGCCCGAGGGGAGCGAGGGGGTGCTGTTCACCGGCGCCGACCCGGTCGAGACGGTCCGCGCGCTCAAGCGGGAGGACGGCCGGGGGATCTGGCTGTGCGGCGGGGGAGCGCTCGCCGCCGTGCTCGTCGACGAGATCGACCGGCTCGCGCTCAAGGTGAACCCGGTGATGCTCGGCGCCGGGGTCCCGCTGTTCGGCGAGCGGGACTACGCGCCCCTCTCCTGGCGATCGACGGGCACGCAGACGTTCCGCTCCGGCGTCACGCTCGCGGAGTACGCGCGGGCGTGAGCGCCGGTCCCGCCGTGACGACCGTGCGCCTAGACGTCGAGCGGTCCCCGCACGACGGAGTCGCCCGAGTGGGACGGGTCGCCGTCGAAGTGCTCCTCGGAGACGTCGACCACGGGGAACTCGGCGAGGTCCAGGCCGTCAGGCACGTCGAAGCGACCCTCCGTGCCGTCGAGCACGCCGAGGCTCACGAGGCCGCTCAGGTCCTCCGCGAGCAGCCACACCTCGCGGTACGTGCCGTCGGGCACCGGCGCGTCGACCGTCACGACGACCTGGCGCCGCCCGTCGGGCCGCTCCTCGACGCGTGCGTCGCCGCTCGCGCCCTGCCAGTCGGGCAGCGGGTCGAGCGTCGCGCTCGCGACCGTCGTCTCGGGCGGCTCGACCTCGCGACGCTCCCACAGGATGCCGCCCACGCCGCCGACGACGAGCGCGGCGGCGGCCGCCGCCGCGACCGGGACCCAGACCCGCCGGCGCCGCGACGCGAGCGGCACGACGACGGCCGTGCCGGTCGTGCTGTCCGGTGCCTCCGCACCCGTCCCGGCCGCGTCCCGCGGGAGCGTCGGCACGGTCGGAGCGTCGGTGACCGCCGCGGGGGCGACGACGGGCGGAGCGGCGGTGGCGCTCGTCAGGCCGAGCTCGGCCTGGATTCGCGACCACACCGCGGCGTCGGGGGCGACGAGCTCGTCCGCCGCGTCCGCGCCGTCGAACGCGTCGACGACGCGCGCGAGCCGGGCGACGGCGTCGGCGCACTCCGGGCAGGAGGAGAGGTGCGCGCGCGCGTCGTCGTCGAGCACGTCCTCGCCGAGCGCGAGGAGCGCGAGGGTCTCGTCATCGATGTGCTGCACCGTCCACCTCCAATCGGTCGCGCAGCCGGATCAGGCTTCGTCGTACGTGGCTCTTGACCGTACCCAGCGGCAGGCCGAGCTCCTCGGCGATCTGCACGTGCGTCAGGTCGCGGAAGAACGCGAGCTCCAGGATCGTCCGCCCCGGGTCGCCGAGCCGTCGCAGCTCCTCGGTGAGGAGCACGCGGTCGGCGACGCGCCCGACGTCGGTGTCCTCGCTCGCCGCGCGGCCCGGGTCCGGGGCGGTCGTGGCCGCGGCCTCCTCCGACCGGCGGACCCGCGACCGGGCCTCGTGCGCGTCGGCCACCGTGTGCCGCGTGATCCCGACGAGCCAGGCCGGGAGCCGGGCCCGGTCGGGGTCGAACCGGCCCCGGCCGCGCCACGCCGCGACGAACACCTGCTGGGTGACGTCCTCGGCGTCGGCGCGCGTGCCGAGCGAGCGCAGCGCGATCGTGTGCACGAGCGCGGACCAGCGCCGGTAGGCCTCGGCGAGCGCCTGCTCGTCGCCGTCGGCGAAGTCGCGGCCGAGGCGCCACAGGTCCGGGTCGGTGGTCCCGGTCTCGGTCACGTTCAGGGCGGGTCCTCGAGGGTCGGTGCCGACCGCCCGGAGCGGCAGCGGCGAGCGGGTAGCAGCGATCGTAGCGCCCGTGCGGGCCGTCACCGCGACGGGACCGCGGTCACGATCACGTTGTCCGAGTACGAGCGTCGCTCGGCGTCCCAGCGGCCGCCGCACGTCACGAGCACGAGTCGGCGCTCGCCGGAGCGGTCGAACAGCGTGTCGAGCGGGACGTCGGGCTTCGCGATGCTCCTGATGTCGGTCACTGTGTAGGTGTACGAGGTGCCCGTCGCGTCGACGACGTCGACGCTCGCGCCCGTCGTGATCTCGCGGAGCCGCGCGAACGGCCCGACCCCGTCCGGGTCGTCCACGTGGGCCGCGACCAGGGTCGTCCCGGTGGGGCTCGCCGGGGCCGGTCCGAACCGGTACCACGCGGCGACGTCGCCGGAGCCCGGCAGCGCCATCCGCCCCTCGGGGTCGACGCCCGCCGGCTCGACGGGCAGGTCGATCCCGAGATCACCGACGACGACCCGTGCGGGTGCCGGCGGCGGGGGAGACGGGACGTCCCGGGCCGGGCGCACCGGCACCGGTGCGTCCCGGGCCGGCCCGGGCGTCCCCGCGGTCGCCTCCCCGCCCTGGTGGGGGGCCGGGGTGGGGAGGGGGTCGGCCGACGGTCCGAGTCCGTCGGCAGACCCGTCGGCGGACGGCAGGGAGCATCCGCCGACGACCGCTGCGGTGACGAGCACCGCCCCCAGGAGGGTCCGGAGGCCGGCCCGCGCGCCCCGGGCGGGGCGCGCGGGACCGGCGGTCGTGCGCTGCGTCATGCCGTCCGGTCGCTCCGGACGGCGTGGGCCGCGTGCTGCTGGCGCCACGCGCGCGCCAGCATGAAGGTGGCCGCGACGAGCAGCAGGCCGAACAGCGACGCACCGAACGCGATGGCGACGCCCGTCGCGGTGCTGCTCGGCGCGTCGGCCGCGAGGCCCGAGAGCCCGGCCGGGACGCCCGACGGCGACGAGTGCAGGCCTTCGACCGTCTGCGTCGCGAGGGCGAGGTTGCCGTCCTCGAGGCTGCCCCACGCGTACGCGATGGTGTTGACGCCCTCGGCGACCGTGAGGTCGGCCGGGCCGAGCACGGGCTCCGTGGTGCCCGCGGCGGCGATGGACGCCGAGATCGTGCCGGCCGGCAGGTCGAGCACGGCCTCCTTCGGGTTCTCCAGCCCCGTGACGACGGCGGTCCCGCCGGCGAGGACGTCGACCGCGGGCGCCGCGGCGACGTGGCGCACGGTGAGCCGGCCCTGGCCCGCGGCCGTGGGCTTCGTGTCGTTCGTGAAGAGCGTCGCGGTCGGCTGGCCGCCCGCGTCGAGGTGCGCGACGGCGGTGTAGCTCGTGCCGCCCGCGAGCTGGAGGTCGACCGGGCCGATGACCGGGGAGCTCGTGTCCGTCGCGTCGGGCGCCGTGATCGCGACCGTGTACGTCCCGGCGGGGAGATCGAGCGGACCCGCGAGGTCGCCGGGCTGGAAGTCGTCGAGGGTGAGCTCGTCGTTCACCCAGACGTCCACGGGCGTGTCCGGCACGCCGTGCAGGACGGAGAGCGAGGCGCCGTCGTCGGTGGCGGCCTGGGCGGGGAGCGCGACGGCCCCCAGCGCGACGAGGGTCGCTGCGCCCGCGAGCGCGGCGGTGCGTCGTGCGGTGCGGTGCATGGTGTCCTCCGGTGGTCGAGCCCGGTCCGTCCCGGGCGCTCGATCTGCTGACACCCCCTCTTCCCCCGCAGGTGCGGATCTGGATGCACACGCATCAAAAAAAGTGCCCGGCCCCGCGGTGCGGGGCCGGGCACGGGTACCGGTCAGAGGTTCTGGGGCCGCAGCACCGCGCTGATGCCGTGCGCGATCTGGACGTTGCCCTTGTTGAGGTCGAGCTTGCTCTTCACGAGGAACGGGTCGAGGTCGTTGCGGTCCTGGTCGACGAGGCGGACCAGGGCGAGGCGCTTGCTCAGCACGTCGACCCGGAACGTCGCGCCCTGCGCCGTGGTGAGGACGGCGTCGTCGGACCGCAGCGCGGTGCCGGAGTCGATCGTCGCGCCGGGGACGACGTGGTAGAGCAGCACCTGCTCGATCGCGTCGATGCCGACCGCCCCGGCGAGCGAGGTGAGCACGCGCTCCTCCGTGGGCTGCCAGCGGTGCGTGAGGTCGAACGCGAGGAGCTGGAACGCCCGGTCGTTCGGCAGGAACGCGGTGAGCGGCACCGTGCCGTCGGCCAGGACCGCCACGGGGCTGTCCGGCTTGGCGGCAAGGACCGCGGCCACGGCCTGGTCGACGATGTCGAAGTCGTACCAGTTGCGGTCGAACGTGTCGCCGTCGGCCGCGAGCACGGAGGCGAGGCTCGCGGTGCCCGTCGGCGGCGCCGTCGTGGGGGCCGGTGCCGCGACGGCCGGTGCGGTCGCGGCGGTCAGGGCGAGGAGCGCGGCTCCTGCTGCGGTGAGCGTGCGTCGGAGGTTCATCGTCGAGTCCCTTCGTCGTGCACGGGACGGCGGTGCGCCGTCGGACGCCGGGCGGCGTCCACCTCTCCTTCACCCGGACCGCCGCCCGCGGATGCACCCACCGCCGGACGACTTCCCGCCGCGCTCGACGCGCCGCCCGCTCAGCCCTCCGCGTCGGGCGCCTCCGCCGCGCCACCCCCGAGCGGGCGTGCGAGAGCGCGGACCGTGTCGATCGTGTCGGCCTCGGCCGCCGTCTTGTCGTCGCGGTACCGGACGACGCGCGCGAAGCGCAGCGCGAGACCGCCGGGGTAGCGCGTCGAGCGCTGGAGGCCGTCGAACGCGATCTCGACGACCTGCTCGGGACGCACGTGCACGACGTACCCCTCGTCGGCGGTCTGGAGCTCGCGGAAGCGCTGCGTCTGCCACGCGAGCATCTCGTCGGTCATGCCCTTGAACGTCTTGCCGAGCATGACGAACCCGCCCTCGGGGTCGCGCGCGCCGAGCCAGATGTTCGACAACCACCCGCTGCGCCGGCCGGAGCCCCGCTCGACGGCGAGCACGACGAGGTCGAGCGTGTGCCGCGGCTTGACCTTCACCCAGCCCGCACCACGCCGCCCGGCCGCGTAGGGCGCGTCGAGCGACTTCACGACGACGCCCTCCTGGCCCTCCGCGACGGCGGCGTCGAAGAACGCGGTCGCGGCCGCGGCGTCGTCGGTCACGAGCCGGCGCACGGCGAGCGGCCCGGCGGCGTCGGCGAGCAGGTCGGCGAGCAGGTCGTCGAGCACGGCGAGCCGGTCGCGCAGCGGCTCGTCCAGCAGGTCGCGGCCGTCGGCGTGGAGCACGTCGAAGAAGAAGGGGGAGAGCTCGAGCGAGGCCGCGAGCTCCGCCTCCTCGGCGGCGCTGCGCTCGCCCTGGGTCGCGGAGCGGGCGGCGGTCTCCTGGAACGGGCGGGGGACGCCGTCGGGCCCGACGACGAGCGCCTCCCCGTCGAGGACGAGCGCCCGGCCGGGGAGCGCCCGCACGGCCGCGACGATCTCGGGGACGCGCTCGGTGATGTCGTCGAGCGAGCGCGTGAAGACGCGCACGTCGTCGCCGTCGCGGTGCACCTGGATGCGGATGCCGTCGAGCTTGACGTCCACGGCGACGGCGGTGCCCGACGCGTCCTCGCCGCCCGGCGCGGCCCCGAGCTTGTCGAGCGCGGCGCCGACGTCGGGTGCGGACTGCGCGAGCATCGGCCGCACCGGGCGGCCGACGGTGAGCCGGAACGTCGCGAGCGCCTCCGTCGCGGCCTCCGGGCCGCCCGCCGTGAGCGCCGCGCGGGCGACCGGCCCGGTCGCGCCCGCGAGCATGACCGCGCGCCGCACCGCGTCGGCGGGGACGCCCGCCGCCTCGGCGACGGCGTCGACCACCACGGAGTCGAGCGCGCCCTGGCGCAGCTCGCCCGAGACGAGCCCGGCGAGGAGCGACTGCTCGCGCGCCGTCGCGGCGCCGAACAGGGTGGCGGCCTCGGCCTGGCGCGCGGTCGACGACCCGGGGCCGGAGAGGTCCGCCATGCGGGCGAACGCGGCGTCGACGTCGGTCAGCGTGAGGCCGGGTTCCTCGGCAGGGGCGGGGAGGTCGCGCAGCGACCGCCACCCGAGCCCGGTGCGGCGCTGGCGCAGCTCGCCCGCGAGGTACGCGACGGCGATCTCCACCTCCGCGCTCCCGGCCTCGGCGTCGTCCGCGACGCGCCGCAGCAGGTCGGCGATGGCCGCGCGCTTGGCGAGGCGCGAACGCGTGGCGGCGACGGCGTCGGACGTGGCGGCGACCTCGGCGAGCAGCATGCCCCATCCTCACGCCGACCACCCACGCCCCGCCCGCCGGGCGCCCCTCCGCGGTACATCCTTTTGTGAATACACGAGTCCGTGTACTGTCGCACCCATGGTCGAGACGGTCACCCTCACCCACACCGCCGCGCTCGCGCGGCTGGGGCACGCCCTGTCGGACGAGACGCGCGCCCGCGTCCTGCTCGCGCTGCGCGAGGCGCCCGCCTACCCGTCCGACCTCGCCGACGCGCTCGGCGTCTCCCGCCAGGTCATGTCCAACCAGCTCGCGTGCCTGCGCGGGTGCGGGCTCGTCGAGGCGATCCCCGACGGGCGCCGCACCTGGTACCGCCTCGCCGACCCGCACCTCGCGCCCGCGCTCGACGACCTGCTGCGGCTCGTCGTCCAGGTCGACCCGACCTGCTGCGGCCCCGACGGGTGCACGTGCTCATGACCTCCGTCCCCGTCGGCGCACCGCCGTCCGCCCCCGCCCTGACGGCCGCGCGCCGCGCCGTCCTCGAGCGGCGCGTGCGGTGGGTCGTCGCCGCGACGATCGCGTGGAACGCCGTGGAGGCCGTCGTCGCGATCACGGCAGGACGGGTCGCGTCGTCGGCCGCCCTCGTCGGGTTCGGGCTCGACTCGCTCGTCGAGGTCCTCTCCGCTGCCGCGGTCGCCTGGCAGTTCGCGGCGCCCGACCCCCACCGGCGCGAGCGGGCCGCGATGCGAGTCATCGCGGTCTCGTTCCTCGGCCTCGCGGTGTTCGTGTCCGTCGACGCCGTCCGGTCGCTGCTCGGCGCGGCGGAACCCGAGCACTCGGTCGTCGGCATCTGGCTCGCCGCGGTGAGCCTCGCCGTCATGCCGTTCCTGTCGTGGTTCGAGCGCCGCACCGGAAGCGAGCTCGGCTCGGCGTCCGCCGTCGCGGACTCGAAGCAGACGCTGCTGTGCACGTACCTGTCGGCGGTCCTGCTCGTCGGGCTCGTCCTCGACGCGACCCTCGGGTGGTCGTGGGCCGACCCGCTCGCCGCGCTCGTCATCGCCGCCGTCGCGGTCAAGGAGGGCGTCGAGGCCTGGCGCGGCGACGCGTGCTGCGCCCCGACCGCCGTCGCGCACGCCGCCCCCACGGACGCCGCCGCCCCGTCCTGCGACTGCTGCCGACACGAGCCCTCGACCGCCGAGCGAGGTGCACCGGTCGTACAGTGACCGCCGTGACGACCGAGCCTCCCCCTGATGTCGGCGCGGACTCCGGCGCCGCCGCGGGCACGGCTCACCGGCGACGCCGCCGTCGTCTGCCGCCGTGGCTGCTCGCCGCGGTGGTCGTCGTCGCGCTCCCCGCGACGGGTCTGCTCCCCGCGGCGGACGCGCGCGACCTGCTCGTGCGCACCGGGCCGGTCCTGGTGTTCCTCCTCGCCATCACGGTCGTCGCGGAGCTGTGCGCGGGCGCGGGCCTGTTCGACGCCGTCGCCGCCCGGGCGGCGCGGCTCGCCCGAGGTCGGCGGATCGTGCTGTGGGTGCTCGTCGTGCTGCTCGCGACGGCCAGCACCGTCGTGCTGTCGCTCGACACGACGGCGGTGCTCGTCACGCCCGTCGTGCTCGCCCTCGCCCGGCGCACGGGTACCAGGCCCCTGCCGCTCGCGCTCACCGTGCTCGCGCTCGCGAACACGGCGTCGCTCCTCCTGCCGGTCTCGAACCTCACCAACCTGCTCGCCGCGGACCGGTTCGGCACCGGGTACGTCGGGGTGATGTGGGCGCCGGCGCTCGCGGTCCTCGTGGTGACGGTCGTCGTGCTGCTCGCGCTGCACGGTCGCCACCTGCGGGGACGGTTCGACCTCGTGGGTCCCGGCCCGACGCCGCCCGACCGGGTGCTCCTGCGGGTCACCGGGGCCGTCGTCGTGCTCCTCGCGGTCGCGTTCGCGCTCGAACTGCCCGTCGCGCCGACGGCGCTCGCGGGCGCGGCGGTGCTCGCGCTCGCGACGTGGTGGCGGCGCGTGCGCCCGCTCGTGCCGGTGCGGGAGATGCTGCCGTGGAGGTCCGCGGTGGTCGTGGCGGCGCTGTTCGTGGTCGTGGAGACCTGGCACGCGCACGGGCTCGGCGACCTCCTCGCCGCCGTCGCGGGCACGGGGAGCGGGCCGGGCGACCTCGCCCGCCTCGCCGCGACGGGCGTCGTCGCGGCGAACCTCGTGAACAACCTGCCCGCGTTCCTCGCGCTGCTCCCCGCGGCGGGCGAGGACGTCGAGCGGCTCGCGACCCTGCTCGTCGCGGTCGACGCCGGGCCGCTGATCACGCCGTGGGCGTCGCTCGCGACCGTGCTGTGGTGGCAGCAGTACCGCCGTCACACCTTCGGGCAGGAGCCGCCGCCCGCGTGGCACGTGATCCGTCAGGGCCTGGTGCTCGCGCCCCTCGCCGTCGCGGCGGGGGTCGCCGTCGTGGCGCTGACTTGGCCGAGGTGACCCGGCATCACGGCCGAGCGCCATGACGAAGCCCGCGCGAGGAGACGAGACGAGATCTCCGGACGCGGGCTCCGTGCTGTCTCAGGCTGAGAGCTTGTGGTTGGCGAGACGGTTCATGGAGATGCCCTGCGCGGCAGCCTCCTCGACGAGCCGGCGGTGCATGGCCGGGGGGATCCGCACGCGGAACTCGCCGGAGTAGTGGCGCTCGGACAGGGGCTCGGGGACCTCTTCGCCAGAGGCTGGGAGGTCCTCGACCACCTCGGAGGCGAGCTTCCGGATCCCGGCGAACGCGGCGGCCGACTCGGGCTCCAGCCACGAGAGAGAGGGCAGCTCGAGAACCGTACCGACGAACTCTCCGTCGTCTGCGGACCAGGACACGCGGTAGCTGTAGTGCTCGGCGGCGTTCACTTCTCCTCCTCTGAGGGGTCGTTCTCCTCGTGCATGGCCTCGATCCTGACCATCGCCTCGTGGACCTGTCTCACAGGCGGTCGAACGGGGCGGCGTAGGTGAACCGCCCGGCGTGCTCGCCGCGCCAGGCGCTCAGGGCACGCGCCTGGAAGTAGTCCCCCCACGCCGGCTCGGGAGCCTCGATGCCCAGGGCGCTCGCGGGCACGAACCCGAACCGGGAGTAGAGCGCCGGCTCCCCGAGCAGGACCACGACCGGTTCACCGAGGGCGTCCGCCGCACCGAGGATCGTGTGCATCAGCGCGGAACCCACGCCGCGCCGCTGGTGGTCGCGACGGACACTGAGCGGTCCGAGACCGAGCGCCGGCCGGCCCCCGAGCTGCCCGCGCGTGGCGACGACGTGCCCGACCACCTGGGGGTCGTGAGACCTGGTCTCGGCGACCAGCGACAGCTCCGGTATCCACCCCGGGTCCTCCCGCAGCCACCCGACCAGGGTGGCCTCGCCGGGTGCGCCGTCGGGCTCGACCGACGGCGCGGCATGCTCGACCGCGGAGAAGGCGTCCACGGTGACGGCCCGGATCGACTGGACGTCCGACGGGCGCTCGCGTCTGATCAGCATGCCGACACTCTCGACGGGCGCACGACCGAGGGCAACGGAAATCCCTGCCACCGCTCCCGGGAGGACCGGTGACCGTGCCGCGCGTCGGCCCGGGTGCGCTCCTCGCGGGCCCGTGGTCGGATGGGGAGCGATGACTTCGCGATCGATGACGACACGAACCGTCCGCGCCGCCGCCTCGTCGCTGGCGGCGGTCCTCCTGCTCGGCGGGGTACCCGCCGCGGCCGTCGCGGGCCCGGGGGGTGAGCCAGCCCGCACCGACGCCGCCACGGCGTCGGCCCGCACCGGACCCGCCACGACGACGGCCGCCCAGGTCGAGGCACCCGTGCCCGAGATCGCGTGGGGCCCCTGCGACGGCGACGGCCTCGAGGCGTTCGAGTGCGCGACCGCGCAGGTGCCGACCGACTACGACCGCCCCCACGGCCGCACGACGACCATCGGCCTGACGCGGCTCCCGGCGTCCGACCCCGAGCAGCGGATCGGGAGCCTGTTCACCAACTTCGGCGGCCCCGGCGGTCCGGGCGTCGAGACGCTGCACCTGCTCGGGGGATCGCTCTTCGACGACGACGTGCTCGCGCGGTTCGACGTCATCGGGTTCGACCCGCGCGCCGTCGGGACGTCCGACCCCGCGACGTGCTTCCGCGACCAGGAGCGGGAGAACGCGTTCCTCGCGGGCCTGCCCGCGTTCCCCGTGACCGACCGCGAGGAGACGCGCTACCTCGGCCAGATGGCGGCGTTCGGGGCGTCCTGCACGCTGTTCTCGGGCGACCGGATCGCGCACGCGTCGACGGCGAACGTCGCGCGCGACATGGACCTGCTGCGCCAGGCGGTGGGCGACGAGCAGCTCAGCTACGTGGGGTACTCCTACGGCACGGTGCTCGGCGCGACGTACGGGGCGCTGTTCCCGGACCGCGTCCGCGCCCTCGTGCTCGACGGCACGATGGACGTCGACGCGTGGTCGGGCGTCGGGTCGCGCGAGCTGATCGGCGCCCGGATCGGGCAGGCCGCCGGCGCGACCGAGACGTTCGGCGAGTTCACGCGGCTGTGCTCCGAGACGGGGCCGTCGGCGTGCGCGCTCGCGTCGCTCGGCGACCCGGCCGACGTCGTCGAGGCGACCTACGCCGCGCTCCGCGAGGCGCCCGTCGACGTGCCGCTCCCCGACGGCACGAGCGTGCGCGTCGGGTACCCGGACACGGTGGCGCTCGTCTTCCAGTACCTGTACGAGCCCGCCGCGTGGGGCGACCTCGACCTCACGCTCGCGTCGCTCGCCGTGCTGAGCGGCGCCGTCGAGCCGCCCGCGGCTGCGGACCGCCAGCGCACGCTCGGTGCGCTGCCCTCGCTGGGGGAGCTGCTCCGCCGCGCGGGCTTCGCCGAGGACTACGCGTCCGTCGGCGGCGCGCTCGCGAGCCTGTGCGTCGACACGACGACCCCCGGCCGGCCGTGGCAGTACCCCGCGAAGGTCGACGCGCTCGACGCGCAGTACCCGCACTTCGGGCGCTTCCGCGGCTGGGTGGGCGTCCAGTGCGAGTTCGTGCCCGTCGAGGACCGCGACGCGTTCACGGGCCCGTGGGACCAGACGACGGACGCCCCCGTCCTCGTGGTCGGCACCCGGTTCGACCCCGCGACGCCGTACGGGTTCACGCAGCCCTACGCGGACCGCTGGCCCGACGCCCGCGTGCTCACCGTCGAGGGCTGGGGCCACACGATCATCGGCAAGAGCGCGTGCGCGGACGACGCCGTCGCGCGGTACCTCGTGGACCTCGACGCGACCGACGGCGCCACGTGCGAGCAGGACGTCGTGCCGTTCCAGGGCCCGTCGGTCCCGCTCGGGGAGGCGCTGCGCCTGCCGGTCGTCTGACCCGCTGACCGCTGACCACTTACCCGCTGACCCGCTGACCCGCTGACCCGCCGGACGGTGCCCGCTGGTCCCTTGCGGTCGCGGCCGTTCGGCCCTACCGCCAGGTCTCGGCGTCTGCCCACCCTGGAGGCATGACCGGACCGGGCCACCGCGTGACGGAGGCCGCCCGGCGCTACCCGTGGGTGGTCGCCACGGTGGCGGTGGGCGGTCTCGGCGGCGTGCTCGAGGCCTGGGGTCCGGACCGCTCGGCCCAGGTCGTGGTCTCGGCGTTCGCGCTCGTTCTCGTCGTGGTCCGGGCGCGCGGGATGGTGGCGGACCTGCGGGCGGGCGCGTACGGCGTCGACCTGCTGGCCGTCCTGTCCGTCACGGCCACGGTGCTCGTGGGGGAGTACTGGGCCGCGCTCGTGGTGTGCCTCATGCTCTCGGGCGGCGAGGCGCTCGAGGACTACGCGAACGGGCGCGCGCGGCGCGAGCTCTCGAGCCTGCTGGCCGGCGCCCCGCGCGTCGCCCACCGGGCCGGGCCCGGCGGGGAGCTCGAGGACGTCCCCGTCGACGACGTGCGCCCCGGCGACGAGGTGTGGGTGCGGCCCGGTGAGGTCGTCCCGGTGGACGGCGTCCTGCTCAGCACGGCGGCCACGCTCGACGAGTCGTCGCTGTCCGGGGAGTCGCTCCCCGTGGAGCACCGGCGCGGGGACACCGTGCTGTCCGGGTCGGTCAACGGCGGCGGAGCGGCGCAGGTCCGGGCGACCGCGACGGCCGCGGGATCGCAGTACCAGGCGATCGTCGAGCTCGTGAAGCAGGCGCAGGAGTCCAAGGCGCCGTTCGTGCGCCTCGCCGACCGGGTGGCGGTGCCGTTCACGGTCGCCGCCCTCGCGCTCGCGGGCGCAGCGTGGGCGCTCAGCGGCGAGGCGACCCGCTTCGCCGAGGTCCTCGTCGTCGCGACGCCGTGCCCGCTGATCATCGCGGCCCCGGTCGCCTTCATGTCCGGCATGTCCCGCGCGGCCCGGAACGGGATCATCGTGAAGTCGGCGGGCACGCTCGAACAGCTCTCGCGCGTGCGCACCGTCGCGTTCGACAAGACGGGCACGCTGACCCACGGGGCGCCGGTCGTCGTGGAGGTCCTGCCCGCGGGCGACCGCACGCCGGACCGCGTGCTCGCGCTCGCGGCCGCCGTCGAGCAGTACTCGGTGCACCCGCTCGCGGCGGCGATCGTCCGCGCGGCCCAGGAGCGGGACCTCGCGCTGCCCGCCGCACGGGACGCGACGGAGGAGACCGCCCGGGGAGCCCGCGCGACGGTGGACGGCCACGCGGTGGCGGTCGGTCGGCTGGCCTTCGTCACCGCGGGCGCGCCCGCGGGCGTCCCCGTGCCCGGCGCGGGCCGCAGCGCCGTCCACGTGGGCGTCGACGGCGCGTACGCCGGGACCGTGCTCCTCGCCGACGAGCTGCGGGCCGAGGCCCGCCCCACCGTCGCCGCCCTCCACGCCGCGGGCGTGCGGACCACCGTCATGCTCACCGGCGACGGCGCGGCGACCGCCCGGCACGTCGCGGACCAGGTGGGCATCGACGACGTGCGCGCCGGCCTCCTCCCGCAGGGCAAGGTCGACGCGGTGCGTGCGCTGCCGGACCGCCCCGTGATGATGGTCGGGGACGGCGTGAACGACGCCCCGGTCCTCGCGGTGGCCGACGTCGGCATGGCCATGGGCGCACGGGGCTCGACGGCGGCGACCGAGTCCGCGGACGCCGTCGTCGTCCGCGACGACCTCGCGCGCACCGTCGGCGCCGTGCGGATCGGCCGCCGCACCGTGCGGGTCGCGTGGCAGGCCATCGGCATCGGGGTCGCCCTGTCCGGGCTGCTCATGGTCGTGGCCGCGACGGGGCGGCTCCCCGCGCTCGCGGGGGCGTGGCTCCAGGAGGTCGTCGACCTCGCGTGCATCCTGTGGGCGCTGCTCGCCACCCGCCCGGGCAGGGACGAGACGCCGCCCGGACCGTCCCGGTCGGCATCCGCCGCGGAGGTCGGCGAGCCGCTCGTGCCGGCGGCGTCGTCCCGCTGAGACCCGGCGTCCACCCGCCCACGGGCGGACGAGAGGATCGGACCCCGGACCCCCGGCACCGTCTCCGAGAATGCTCTGAGAATCGGCGGGCACGCTGTCTCGCATGAGCATCCTCACGACGCGCCGGACGTCGGCCCAGCAGGCGCAGCCCCAGGACCGGGCCACGGCCCGGGCACGGCGCGGAGCGGGCGCACCCGCTCCGGGCGCGGTCGTCCTGCGGGCGGCGCTGGTCGGTGTCCTCGTGCTCGTCGTCGCGTTCTGGTGGCGGGGCACGCCGCCGTCCGCCGGGGCGCCCCCGGCCGGCGCGCTCACCGGCGTGGGGGAGCTCGTGGGGCTCGTCGCGTCGGTGCTGGTCTGCGCCCAGCTGCTCCTCGTCGGGCGCGTGCCCTGGTTCGAGCGTGCGGTGGGCCTGGACCGGCTCGTCGCGTGGCACCGCGTCCTCGGGACGGCCGTCGTGCTCCTCGTCCTCACGCACACGCTCCTCATGGTGGCCGGGACCGCCCTGCCGGCGCAGGCCGCGTCCTGGTGGCAGGCGCTCACCCTCGTGCTGGCGGAGCCGGACATGACGGCGGCGCTGGTCGGCACCGGCCTGTTCGTGGTCGTGGGGGTGTCCGGCGCGCGCCTCGTGCGGCGGCACCTGTCGTACGAGGCGTGGTTCCTCGTGCACCTGACGATCTACGCCGGGGTGTACCTCACGTTCGCGCACCAGGTCACGGCGGGCGCGCACTTCGTCGCCGACCCGACGGCCCGCGCCGCCTGGGTGCTCCTCTACGCGGGCACCGCCGCGGCCCTGCTCACGTGGCGCGTGGTGCTGCCGCTCCTGGGCGTGCTCCGGGACGCGCCGCGGGTGAGCGCGGTCGTGCCGGAAGCCGGGGGGATGACGAGCGTGTGGGTGTCGGGTCCGGCGCTCGCGGACGCCGGGGCACGGGCGGGCCAGTTCTTCCTCGTGCGCTTCCTCGCGCGGGGCCACGTCGTCACCGCCCACCCCTACTCGGTCTCCGTCGCGCCCGACGGCGAGCACCTGCGCTTCACCGTCGGTGGCCTGGGCGACCACTCGCGCGCGGTGGCCCACCTGCGGCCGGGGACGCGCGTGCTCCTCGAGGGACCGTTCGGCCGCTTCACCGCCGCCCGGGCGCGACGCCGCGGTGTGCTGCTCGTCGCCGGGGGCGCGGGCGTCGGGCCCGTGCGGGCGCTCGCGGAGGACCTGGTCGCGCGCGGTCACGACGTCGTCGTCGTGCACCGCGCCCGGTCCCGGGCGGACCTCGGCCTCGGCCACGAGCTCGCCGACGCGCCGCTCACGTACCTGCCCGTCGTGGGCCGCCGGGCCGACCTCGGGTACGACCCCCTGGGCCCGGGGCGGCTCGACGCCCTGGTCCCCGACATCGCGTCGCGCGACGTGTTCGTGTGCGGTCCGCCCGCGATGGTCGCCACCGTCGAGGACTCGGCACGCCGCGCGGGCGTGCCGCGGTCCGCCGTCCACCACGAGGAGCTGAGCCTGTCATGACCGGACGCCGCTGGAGAGGGACGATCGTCTACGCGGGCAGCGTGCTCGCGCTCGGGGCCGCCGCGCTCGCGCGGTACGGCGGGGTGCCGGGCCTCGCCGGGGACGGGTCCGCGACGTCGGCTGGTCCCGCCGCCGTCGTCGCGGGGTCGGAGCCCGTGACCCCCACGACCCCGACGCCGGCCCCCTCCACCGCGGGCTCGACGGACCCGGGCACGTCCCCGGCGAGCCCGGGCACCGGCACGCCCGACCCGACGCGGGCGACCGTGACGGGGCCGGTCGTCCAGACGCGGTACGGGCCGGTGCAGGTCGCGGTGACGTTCACCGGGACGCACCTCGACGCGGTGCAGACCGTGCGGTCGCCCAGCGGGGGAGAGAGCTCCCAGATCTCCGCGCGCGCCACGCCGCTGCTCGCGCAGGAGGCCGTGCGGGCGCAGTCCGCGCGCATCGACACCGTCTCCGGGGCGACCTACACCTCCGAGGGCTACCGCGAGTCCCTCCAGGCCGCGATCGACGCGCGGGGCTGACGGTGCGCCGGACGGAGACGGTCATGGGGCTGCCGATGTCGCTGGACCTGCGCGCGCCCGACGACGAGCGTGCGCAGGCTGCCGCCCGCGCGGCGTTCGCGGTGCTCCACGCCGCGGACGCGCGGTTCAGCGGGCGACGCGCGGACAGCGAGCTGTCCCGCCACCGGCGCGGGCTCGTCGCGCGCCCCTCCCGGGACCTGCGCGAGGTGCTCGACCTCGCGGAGGCCGCGCGCGTCGCGAGCGGTGGCGCGTTCGACGTGCACCGGCCGGACGGCACGCTCGACACCGACGGCGTCGTCAAGGGCTGGGCCGCGCAGCGCGCGGTGGACCGGCTCGTCGCCGCGGGGTTCTCCGACCTGTGCCTCAACGCCGGCGGGGACGTCGCCGTCCGTGGCGGGCCGGAGCCCGGCCGGCCCTGGGTGGTGGGCGTGCGCTCCCCGGCGCGCGTGGACGGGCTCGTGGCGCGGGTCGAGCTGCACGACGGCGCGGTGGCGACGTCGGGGACGTACGAGCGCGGTCTCCACGTGTGGGACGGGCGCACGGGTGCCGCCGCGCGCGGGCTCCTGTCGGCGACCGTCGTCGCGCCCGACCTCACGACCGCCGACGTCCTCGCGACGAGCGTCCTCGCGCTGGGCGAGGAGGGGGTCGCGTGGGCGGTGGACCAGGGGGCCGCCCTCGTGCTCGCCGTCCTCCCGGACGGGACGGTCGTCAGCGACGGGCCGGCGGGCCGAGCGGCAGCGTGAGCACGAGACGGGCCCCGTGCGGTGCGTCGGGGCGGTTCGTCGCCTCCACGGTGCCCGCGTGCTGGGCCGCGACCTCCGCGACGAGCGCGAGCCCCAGCCCGTAGTGGCGGCGCCCGCCCTCGTCGGGTGCCGGCCCGGGGCGGCGCGAGGCGAAGCGTGCGAACAGGTCGCCGGCGTCCTCGCCCAGCCCGGGTCCGTCGTCGTCGACGAGCGCCTGCGCGGCCGACCCGGCGCGCCGCACCGTGACGACGACCTCGTGCGTCGCGTGGTCGACCGCGTTGTCCACGAGCGCGGTGAGCGCGCGGCGCAGCGCGGCCGGCGCCCCCGCGACCGTGAGGTCGTCCGTCCCCGCGCGCCGCAGCGCGACGGAGCGCGACGCCGCGCGCGCCTCGGCCGAGCGCACGACGGCGTCGGCCAGCGCCGCGAGGTCGACGGGTACGAGGTCCACGGACCGCGTGTCCGCGGCCGTCAGCAGGTCGTCGAGCACGTCGCTGAGCGCGGCCGTGTCCTCGAGGAGCCCGTCGACGTCGCGCGCCACCTGCTCCGCCGTCCCCGGGCCCGGTCGTTCGAGCCGGCGACGCAGGAGCTGCGCGCGCGTCGAGAGCAGGGTGAGGGGGGTCCGCAGCTCGTGGCTCGCGTCCGCCACGAAGCGCCGCTGCATCGCGAGGGCCTGCGCCGTGGGGAGGACGGCGCGACGCCCGAGCCACCAGCCCCCGACGGTGGCGAGCACGACCCCGACGGCCGTCGCGACACCGAGCGCGAGGAGGAGGCGCGCCAGCTCCTCGCGCGTCTCGGACGGGTCGAGGACGGCCTGGACGACGCCGTCCCGACGCTCCACCGTGAGCACCTCGAACGTGCCTGCCGAGGTCGTCACCCGCTCCCGCGCGCTCGTCCCCGTGCGTGCCACCTGCTCGACGAGACCGAGGTCGGGCAGGCCGGCCGGCATCCCGGGCGACGCGTCGACCCCGCGCGGCGAGGCCACGGCGACCCAGATCCCTGGGCCCGCGTCGGTGACCTCGTCGGCCGACGCCGCCGACTCGAGCCGACGGTCGTCCGCCTCGCCGAGCGCGCGAGCCACCACGGCGAGGACGACCGCCGCCACCACGAGCAGGCTCACGAGCACGAGGAGACCCGTCTGCACCGCGAGGCGCCGGCTCGTGCGCCGCAGGAGGTCGCGCTCCGCGCCCGTGATCACAGTGCGCCCCACCGGTACCCCAGCCCGCGCACGGTCGTGACCGCGCGGCGGCCGAGCTTGCGGCGCAGGTAGTACACGTAGGTGTCCACGACCCCCGGGTCGGACGCCTCGGGGAACACGCGCTCCAGCAGCTCGTCCCGGCCGAAGACCTGGTGCGGGTGCCGGGCGAGGACCTCGGCGAGCGCGGCCTCGCGCGCCGAGAGGTCGGCGGTCGTGCCTGCGTCCGTCGTCACGCGGCGGGTCCCGAGGTCGAGCGTGCCGCCCGGGAGGCGGATCGCGCCCGCCGCCGGGGACGCCTGGCCCCGCCGGCGCAGCGCGCGCAGCCGCGCCAGCAGCTCGTCGACGTCGAACGGCTTCCCCACGTAGTCCTCGGCCCCGGCGTCGAGGCCGGCCACACGGTCGGCCGGGTTGCCGAGCGCCGACAGCACGAGCGCGGGCGCCGTGACGCCGCGCGAGCGCAGCCGGGCGAGCAGGTCGAGCCCCTCGACGGCGGGCAGGCCACGGTCGAGGAGCAGCAGGTCGTACTCGCGCGTGAGGCCGAGGTGGAGCCCGCGCTGGCCGTCGTGCGCGACCTCGACGGCGTAGCCCTCGCTCCCGAGGAGCTCCACGAGCATGTCCGCGAGCATGCGGTCGTCCTCGACCACGAGGACCCGTGCCTCGACTGTCATGCGGTTCCGCCTCGTCTCCCGGACGTGTCCATTCTGACCGCCGGGCGGTCGGGCACAACTGCGGCCGACGCACCGCCGCCCGCCCGGAGCGGGTCCTCACGGACGGTCGCGACGTGCGACAGTGTTCCGGGCGTTCGAGCACAGGACGCCCGTCGTCGAGCCGAGAGGCGTCTTGTGGTCGCGTCCTCCGCACCCTCCGACCCCGCGCGCGCCGCCCTCGCACCGGCCGAGGCGGAGCGCCTCGCCGCCGCGCTCGAGCGGCGCGCGATGTCTGCGAGCGAGGTCTCGTTCACCATCGCGGACGCCCGCGCCCCGGGGGTGCCTCTGGTCTGGGTCAACCCGGCGTTCACGGCGACCACCGGCTACGCCGCGGACGAGGTGCTCGGCACCAACTGTCGGTTCCTCCAGGGCCCGGGTACCGACCGCGACGCGGTCGCGAGGATCCGGGCCGCGGTCGACGGCGGCACCACGGCGGGCGAGACGCTGCTCAACTACCGCAAGGACGGCACGCCGTTCTGGAACCAGCTCACCCTCTCGCCCGTGCACGACGAGCTCGGCACCCTCACGCACTTCGTGGGCGTCCAGGCCGACGTCACCGCCCGGGTCGAGACAGAGAGGTCGCGCGAGGCGGCGCTCGACGCCGCGATCTCCGCGAACCATCGGCTGACCACGACCACCCGGATCGTCGAGCGCCTCGGCGAGCTGCTCGGCACGGAGGACGTGCTCGCCGAGGCGGCACAGGCCGTGGCCGAGGTGTTCTCGTGCTGGGCGGTCGTCGTGACGTACCCGGGTGGGCGCTCGCGCACCGACGTCGCGTCGCACGACCCGGCGCTCGCCGATGCCGCCCGGCGCCTGTCCCGGACACCGGGCTGGGCGGACCGCTCGCTCGCGGCGGTCGACGTGCTCGGGGGCGGCGCGCGGTTCGCGCGGCCGTTCGACGTCACGCCCGACCTCGTCTCGCCGCACGCGGACGAGGAGGAGCTCGCCGCCATGCACGAGCTCGGGCTCGGCTCCGCGATGTCCGTCGGGCTGCGGGCCCGCGGCCGGATCGTCGGCGTGCTCGCCGTGGTCAGCGCGCAGCCCGGGTTCTTCGAGGACGAGGACGCCGTGATGTTCGAGGACCTCGGCCACCGGATCGGCCTCCTGCTCGACAACGCGCGGCTCTACGAGCGCGAGCGCGACGCCGCGCACACCCTGCAGGCGCGCATGCTGCCGCGGCTCGGATCCCTCGACGGGCTGGACGTGGCCGTGGTCTACCGGCCCGCGGGAGGTGGGTCGTCCGTGGGAGCCGCGGCGGTCGGCGGCGACTGGTTCGAGGCGATCGAGCTGCCCGACGGCCGCGTGCTGCTCGTGGTCGGGGACGTCGTCGGGCACGACATGCACGCCGCCGCCGCGATGGGTCAGATCCGGTCGGCGCTCCTCACCGTCGCGGCGGACGGCACGACGCCCGAGGAGGTCGTCGAGCGCCTGGACGGGCTCGTGAAGCGCTTCGGCCTCGCGGACGTCGCGACGTGCGTCGTCGCGACGCTCGGGCCGCCCGACGCGGACGGCGGGCGCGAGCTCGTCTACTGCCGGGCCGGCCACCCGCCGCCCCTGCTCCGCACGCCCGACGGCGCCGTCCGCCCGCTCGACGAGTCGCTCACCACGCCGATCGGGGTCGTCACGCCCCGGCCCGTCACGGCCGCCCGGCTGCGACCGCGTGCCGGGAGCGTTCTCGTGCTGTACACCGACGGCCTCGTGGAGTCCCGCGCCCGGGGCCAGCGCGAGGGCGTCGCGGAGCTCGCGCGGGCCCTCGGCCGCGCCCCGGCGGACGCGGACGCTGCCGCCGTCCGGGACCACTTGCTCGACCAGGCCGGGGGCCGCAGCGACGAGGACGACACGTGCCTGCTCGTCGTCCGCCTGCCACGCGGGGACGAGGCCGCGGCATCCGACGGCGGTGCGCCGCCCCACGCCTGAGCGGCGGGCGCTACGGACCCTCGGCGAGCGGCCCCCGCAGCCGCGCCCGGTCGTCCTCGGTCCCGCCCCGGAGCCGGCGCGCGAGCGTGTCGCGCCAGCGCGCGGGCAGCGTCGGGAGCGCGGCGAGCGCCGCGGCGGCCGGGAGGTCGTCGCGGTCGAGGTTCATCACCCGGTTGACCTCCCGCACCGTCGCGCTCCGGGCCGGCCGGTCGACGACGACGGCGGTCGCGCCCGCCCGCACCGTGCCGGGCGTGAGCACGCGCAGATACCAGCCCGTGCGGCCCGACGCCTGGACCCGGTCCGGGAGGTCGACGAGGCCGTGGACCGCCGCGAGCTTGTAGCAGGGGCGGCGCGGCATGCTCACCTGGAGGGTCGCCGTCCCGAGCGTGAGCACGTCGCCCAGCAGCAGGTCGCCCTCGGTGAGCCCGCGCGTCAGGAGGTTCTCCCCGAACGCGCCGGGCGGGAGGTCCGCGCCGAGCTCGTCGCGCCACGCCGCGTAGTGCTCGACCGGGTACACGCACAACGCCTTCTCGGGGCCGCCGTGCACGCGCCGGTCGGCCTGCGCGTCGCCTTCCAGCCCTTCCGTCCCCACCGCGACGGGGCCGAGGCGCGGCTGCTTGCGGAACGCCGTCGGCACGTCGCGCCCGCGGTGGGCCACCGTGCCCACCTCGCCGGTGCGCACCTCCAGCACGACGGCGCTTGCGGGCCCCGGGGCTGGCACGGGGGAGCGCGGGTCGCCAGGTCGGGACGGTGCGGCGGGGCGGGACGGTGCGGCGGGGCGGGACGGCACGGTGGCTCCTCTCAGGCGGCGCGGCGCAGGCCGACGGCGGGGAAGTCGACGGGGACGTCGAGCGCGACGTTGACGTAGTTGGTGAACAGGTTGAGCGCGACGTGCGCGACGACCTCGACCACCTGCTCGTCGGTCCACCCCGCGTCGCGCACCGCCTGGACGTCCTGCGCGGTCACGTGACCGCGCGCGTCGACGAGGGCGAGCGCGAAGCGCAGCAGGGCCTCGACGCGCGGGTCGGACGCGGTGCCGTCCTGCGCGGCGGTGAGGTCGTCGCGCGCGACGCCGGCCTTGCGCCCGAGCGCGGTGTGGGCGGCGAGGCAGTACGCGCACGCGTTCCGGTTCGCGACGGCGACGGCGATCTGCTCGCCGACGGCCGCGCCGAGCGTGCCGGTGCCGAGGGCGCCGAACGCACCCCACATGCTCTGCAGGGCGGCGGGCGAGTTCGCGACCGCCCGGAACATCGCCGGGACGCCGCCGAACGCGGCACGGATCTGGTCGAGCCCGTCGGCGACGGGGCCGGTGGCGGACTCGGGGCTGACGAGGGGGACACGGGACACGGTGATCTCCTCCGGGTGCGGGGACGCCGGTCCCGGGCGGGGCCGACGCCGTCCAGCCTGGTCGGTCGCGTCGGACGACGGGGAACGAATCGTCCTCGGAACGTGTCCGATCGTCTGGCATCCTGGGGCGATGGCTCCCGTCGACCGACTCTCGCACCTGCTCGAGCGGTTCCGCGTGCGCACGCACCTCTTCCACACCGGGCCGCTGTGCGGCGTCACGACGTTCGACGCGCGGCCCGGGCGCGGGTTCCTGCACGTGCTCCGGCGGGGCGAGATGGACATGACCCACGTCGGCGCGGACGGCCGGGTCGAGCGCCGCAGCGTCGACCGCCCGAGCCTGCTCTTCTACCCGCGCCCGCTCGACCACGCGTTCCACAACGCGCCCACCGAGGACTCCGACTTCGCGTGCGCGACGCTCGACGTCGAGGGCGGCGCCACCCACCCCCTCGTGCGCACGCTGCCGCCCGTGCTCGTGCTGCCGCTCGACGACGTGGCGGGCCTCGAGCCCGCGCTCGACCTGCTCTTCCGCGAGATCGACGACGTCCGCTGCGGCCGTCGCGTCCTCGCCGACCGGCTCTTCGAGGTCGTGCTCGTGCAGCTCTTCCGGTGGATCCTCGACCACGCCGACGACCTCGCGCTCCCGCCGGGGCTGCTCCCCGGCCTCGCCGACGAGCGCCTCGCGCCCGTGCTCGTCGCGGTGCACGAGGCGCCGGGGGAGCCGTGGACGCTCGCGTCGATGGCGCGCGCGGCGCACCTGTCGCGGAGCGCGTTCGCGGCCCGGTTCACCGCCGTCGTCGGGCAGCCGCCCGGCGACTACGTGACCGGGTGGCGCCTCACCGTCGCGCAGGACCGGCTCCGGGCGGGTGCCTCGGTGAGCCGGACCGCGACCGAGCTCGGGTACGCGACGCCCGCCGCGTTCTCGCGCGCGTTCAGCCACCGGGTCGGCCGTTCGCCGCGCGCGTGGCTGGCCGAGCGCGCGGACCCGGTCGCGCCGCCCGTGGCATCCTGACGCGGTGCGGTCGAAGGGGCGGGTCGAACGGTGCGGGCCGAACCGAGGCGGGTCGAGCCGGTGCGCGTCGAGCCGCTGAGCGAGGACGTCCTCGTGGACCGGGTGGTCGAGCGCGTGCTCGCCGTCGGGCGTGAGCAGCCCCGGGCGGTCCGCCTCCTCGTCGACGGCCACCCCTCCACGCGGCCCGAGGACCTCGCGGATCGTCTTGTCGCGCCGCTGCGCGCGGCGGGCCGCCCGGTCGCGCGCGTGCGCGTGCAGGACTTCTGGCGCCCCGCGTCGCTGCGCCTCGAGCGCGGGCGCGAGGACCCCGACGCTCTTCTCGACGAGTGGGTCGACGTGGCCGGGCTCCGGCGCGAGGTGCTGGACGCCGTCGGGCCGGGTGGTACCGGCCGCTACCTGCCGAGCCTGCGCGACCCCGCGACGAGCCGGTCGACGCGCGCCGCGTACGTCGAGGCCGAGCCGGGCCTCGTCGTCGTGCTCGACGGCGCGCTCTGCCTGGGCCTCGGCCTCGCGCTCGACCTCACCGTGCACCTCGCCCTGCGCCCCGCGACGCTCGCGCGCCGCACCGCGCCCGGCGCGGCGTGGACGCTCGCCGCCTACGGCCGGTACGCGCAGGAGGTCCGTCCCGAGGACGTGGCGGACGTCGTCGTGCGGGTCGACGACCCGCGGCACCCGGCGCTCGTGGTCCGCTGAGCCACCGCTGGCGGGGCGGGCCGGAGCGGGCGCGGTCAGCGGGGGAGGTGCGTCTCGACGAGCTCGACGATCGCCGGGTCGTCGGGCAGGGTGCGCGGCCGGAACCGGTGCACCTCGCCGCCCGGCAGGACGAGGAACTTCTCGAAGTTCCACGTGACGCGCCCCGCCTTGCCGTCCGCGTCGGGCGTCTTCTTGAGCTCCGCGTAGAGCGGGTGCGCGTGACGGCCGTTGACGCGCACGCGGTCCACCACGGGGAACGTGACGCCGTACGTGAGCGAGCAGAACTCCTGGATCGCCTCGTTGCTGCCGAGCTCCTGCAGGAACTGGTTGCTGGGGAACCCGATCACGGTGAACCCGCGGTCGCGGTACTTCTCCTGCATCGCCTCGAGCGTCGCGTACTGCGGCGCGAGCCCGCACCGCGACGCGACGTTGACGACCAGCACGACGTCGTCCGCGTGCTCGCGCAGGGTGTGCGTCGTCCCGTCCATGGCGTCGAACGGGATGTCGTACAGGCTCATGGGACCTCCTCGGGCGAGGCGCCGGCGCGTCCGGGCCCGTCCCATCCTCGCACCGCGGGTGTGACGTCGTGCGGAACCCGTCCCGACCCCGGTCGAGCGCGCGCGAGCCTGCCCGTGGCGTGCTGAAGTATGTGCGCGATGCCAGCAGCCGAGAGAAGGGACGCCTCCATGCGCCCGTGGACCCCGAAGACCGACATGGTGCGCCGGTTGTACGTCGCAGGCCGGGAGGCGACGAGCCCGGCCGAGGCGCTCCGGATGTCCCCGCAGGAGCTCGCGGAGGAGTTCGACCGCTGGCTCGAGGGCGTCCGCGCCGCGCGCGAGCAGTAGGAGCGGCGGAATCTCGGTGGCCTCCCGCGCCCGCGCGGGACAGACTCGGGGCATGACGACGCGGCTGCCGGACGACGGCCCGGGCCACGGACACGACGGGGGACCGGACGACGGCCCCGACACCACCTCGCCCGTGACCCGGGCGGTGGTCGGCGTGGTCGTGGGCATCGCGATCTTCGCGTTTGTGGGCGTCGTCGGGTACTTCGCCGTCGTGACGGTCGGGATGCGGTCGTGGGCCGACCAGCGGGGCGCCTCCGCCGAGCGGTCGGTCGAGAGCGCCCCGGCGAGCGCGTCGGCCGGCACCGGGACCGGGCGCGAGACGACGCTCGACGCGTCGAACGAGGCGTACCGCCAGCGCCAGGGCACGCCCGAGCGCGACGCCGAGGCGGCCCGCTCGGTGGCCGCCGTCCGCGCCGCGCTCGACCCGGTCGCGGACGGCTCGGCGGTCGACGCCGACGAGGTCGCGGCGGCGCTCGCCGCCGCGGGGTTCGAGACCGTGCAGGTCGTGGGCACGACGGCGTCCGGCGAGGTCGCGACGACCGTCGGCGTGGGCGTCGCGGTGCCCGGCGGCTGCGTGTTCGGGGGTGTCGCGCCCGACGCCGTGACGCTCGAGGCGGGCGGCCCGATCGCGGACGGCGGCTGCCTGGAGATGCCGGCGCACTGAGCGCCTCGCACCGGGCGCCCGCGGCCGCGCGGCCCGGCCCGGGTGGTCCGGGAGGCCGCCGGGCGGGTCGATCTCGCGACCTGCGGCTCCACCTGGGTACGGTCAGCGGGGCGGGCGACGGAGCCCGCACGGCTGACGGAGGATGAGAGATGCGGATCGAGGGCGCGGTCGCGCTGGTGACGGGCGGGGCGTCGGGCCTCGGGCGCGCGACGGCGGAGGGCCTGGTGGCTGCCGGCGCGCGCGTCGTGCTGGCCGACCTGGCGTCGTCCGACGGCGCGGCGGTCGCCGCGGGGCTCGGCGACGCGGCGCGGTTCGTCCCCACGGACGTGACGAGCGAGGACGACGTCGCGCGGGCCCTGGACGCCGCGGACGCCCTCGGTGGGGCGCGCGTCGTCGTGAGCTGCGCCGGGATCGTGCTCGCGCAGCGGGTCCTCGGCCGGTCCGGGGTGCACGCGCTCGACGCGTTCCGCTGCGTCGTCGACGTCAACCTCGTCGGCACGTTCAACGTCGTCCGGCTCGCGGCGGAGCGCATGCTCGCCCTCGACCCGCTCGGTCCCGACGGTCCCGACCCCGACGGCGAGGAGCGCGGCGTCGTCGTGCAGACGGCGTCGGTCGCGGCGTTCGACGGCCAGGTCGGGCAGGCGGCCTACGCCGCGTCCAAGGCCGGGGTCGCCGGCCTCACGCTGCCGCTCGCGCGCGACCTCGCCCAGCACCGGATCCGCGTCATGACGATCGCGCCCGGGATCTTCCGCACCCCGATGATGGCGTCGCTCCCCGAGGCGGCGCAGGAGTCGCTCGGGGCGCAGGTGCCGCACCCGAGCCGGCTCGGGCGCCCGGAGGAGTACGCGCACCTCGTGCGCGCGATCGTGGAGAACCCGATGCTCAACGGCGAGGTGGTCCGCCTCGACGGCGCCATCCGCATGGCGCCGCGCTGAGCCGCAGGACCGCCGGGGGCCACGGGCCGCCCGACGCCGACAGGACCCCGGGCTCGCGCCCGGAGGAGAGGAGAGGGACGATGCCGCCGTACACGACGGCGACCGACTTCCGGGCCGACCTGCTCGCCCGCGCGACGGCGGCCCAGCGCCGCGCGTCCGCCCGGAGCTTCTCGGGCGACGGCACCGTCGCCGGGGTGCGCATGGGCGACGTGTTCGTGCTCGCGAAGAACGCCCTCGACCTGCCGGTCGACCAGATCGAGCTGCTGCTCGAGGACCGGGTCCACGAGGTGCGGGCCGGCGGGTGCTCGATCATGGGCAAGGCGGCGACCGCCCGGCGCGTGACGGTCGAGCGGCACGCGGAGCTCGTCGAGCTCTTGCTGCGCCGGCACGACCGCATCGACACGTGGGACCTCGTGGACCTCACCGCGTCCCAGGTGCTGGGGACGTGGCTGCTCGACCGACCCCGCGACGTGCTCGACGACCTGGCGCGCGCGCCCGACTGGCCGCGCCGTCGCTCCGCCGTCGTCGCGACGGCGGCGTTCCTGCGGCGCGGCCAGGTCGACGACACGTTCCGGCTGTCGGCGATGTTGCTCGACGACCCGGAGCCGTACGTCCAGAAGGGTGTCGGCTGGATGCTCCGGCACGCGGGCGACGTCGAGCCCGAGCGGCTGCGGGCGTTCCTCGAGGAGCGGGCGGCCACGATGTCGCGCGACGTGCTGCGTGCGGCCGTCGAGAAGCTGCCGCCCGCGGAGCGCAAGGAGTGGCTCGCGCGCTGAGCGTCGGTCCGGCGCCTCAGCCCAGGCGGGTCACCGTCGGGTCGTCACCCAGGTCGAGCCGCAGCAGCCGGCCCTGGACCGCGGCGTACCGGGTGCTGGACGCCGCGTCGCTCCTCCAGCCGATCTCGCCGTCACGGAGGTCGAGCGCGACGAGCCGTGTCGTGCTGTGCTCCTCGTCCTCCCACGCCGAGACGGCGAGGAGTGCTCGGGCGCCGTCGGTGAACGCCTGCCCGACGTGCAGCATCCCGGGGCCCACGGCGGGCCCCGCGCCGTCGTCGACCAGCTCGTCGATCGTGCGGGTCCACAGGGTGCGCCCGGTCTCCACGTCGACCCCGACGAGGACCGAACCCATGCCCTGGAGGACGACGGCGACGCCGTCCGCGACGACGTACGCGATCTCGGGGGAGTTCACCTCCGCGTTCTCCCAGCGCGGGCGCCCGGTCGCGTCGTGCGCGACGAGGTCCGTGACCTGGCGCGTGAGCACGAGGTCGCCCGCGGTCCCGTCCGTCGCGGTCGGGACGATCACCTCGCCCGTCGGCTCCCACCGGAGGGCACCGTCCGGCTCGAGCACGGCTGCCGCGCCGGTACCGTCCGGCGCGGCCCAGCCGCGGCCGACCGCGCGCAGGAGCGCGCCGTCGGGGAGCTGCGCGACCACGTCCGCGGGCTTCTCCGGGTCGTCGACGCGGGTGCCCTCGGGCGTGAACCGGGCGTCGACACCGCAGCCCCGCACGGCCACGAGCCCGGCGGAGCGGACGACGGTCCCGCCGTCGAGGTCGGCGTAGGTGGCGTCCTCGGCGACGGAGTACTGGTCGCACCCGCCCTCCTCGGCGACGAAGGGCAGCTCGTGCTCCCAGCGGACGGCGCCGGTCCGGGCGTCCTCCAGCGTGACGACGGCCGCGCGCCCCCCGGACAGGTCGGTGGGCAGGCCCGTCGAGGGGTCGGTCGGCACCGGGGCGGCGGGCGTGTCGCCGACGCGACGGAAGCGGGCGACCGTGCCGTCCGGTCCCGGCGCCGACCAGCCGCGCGACGCGTCCAGGGGCCGGGTCGTGGCGGTGCCGTCGGCGTCGATCACGGTCACCTGCGGGGCGGGGAAGGGCGCCGTCCCGTCGACCGCCTCGCCGGTGGTCGTCGTGAGGAGCGTCCGGCTCGCGAGCGGCGAGGGGACGTCGTCGGTGACGCACACGAGCGTCTCGTCCGGCACCGGGGACGTCAGCGCGAGCTCGAGCTCGCCGCCGCAGCGGGACGTGCGCGGGAGGGGCACGGTCCAGCGGACCGCGCCGGAGTCGAGGTCGTGGGCGACCGCCTCGTCGTCGCGCACGACGACGAGGAGGCCGGGCAGCGCGGCGAGGGCGCCGCTCGTCTGCGCGTCCGTGGACCAGAGCTCCCGCGGCGTGCTCTCGACGGGCTCGACACCCCCGACGGAGCGGCGCAGCGTCTCCAGCGACCCGCGCGACGACGCGGCGTCCACGACCGCCATCCCGGCGACGACGAGCCCGACGGCGGTCGCGCCCGCGAGCGCCAGACGCAGGCGCCGACGCCCGGTGCCGATCGTCCGAGACGAGGTGGCCTCCTCGGGGGCCGGGCCCGGGCTCGGGTCCGGTTCCGGGTCCCGGTCCGGTCCCGCGTCGCCCGCGACGTCGTCGAGCGCGAACGTGATCCGCGCGTGGTCGGGACGGCGTCGTCGGGGCACGCCCGCATCCTAGGGGAGCCGCCTCAAGGGGTCCCCGAGGAGTGGCCGGGCGACGACCCCGCGCCCGCTGCGGGCACCCGGCCGCAGAAGGGCTCGCGCAACCGCAGCCCTTCGCGGCGGGAGAACCAGACCGTGAGCACGACGGTGGCGCTGCCGAGGAGCCCGAGGTCGACGAGCAGCACGAGCGGCTCGATCGCGCCCTGCTCCATCGACGAGGCGCTGAAGGGCGCGAGGAGGAACAGGAAGAGGTTGTTGGCGACGTGCACGAGCACGGCCAGCTCGAGCCCGCCCGTCTTCCAGACGAGGAACCCGGTGCAGAGCGCGAACGCCGCGATGCCGATCTGCCCCACCCCGTCGTACCCGTGGCCGACGACGAAGAACGGGACCGGAAGGACGATCCCCCACACCGGTGAGCGCAGCCAGGTGCCGAGCATCTGCTGGGGAAGGCCGCGGAAGGCGTACTCCTCGGCGGCGCACTGCAGCGGCCCGAGGAGGAGGATGCACCCCAGGCTCAGCAGCAGGGCCGGGGTCACGGCCGGGGCCGCCAGGTCGGACGGCGGCCGGAGCAGGAACCCGCCCACGGTGACGACGCCGTAGAGCGGCACGACGAGCGGCACCGCGCTGCCGACGAGCCCCCACCGGAACCTCCCGGTCACCGAGTGGATCGTGCCGCGGCGCCGACCGCCCCAGCGCACGCCGAGCACGACGGCGGGCAGCAGGAGCGCGATGAGCCCGAGGCCGATCGCCCAGTCCAGCGGGTTGAGCGGGTCGGAGAAGTCGTCGGTGGGCATCGGCAGCCCGGGCCGGTAGGGCACCAGCACGGCGTAGGCGACCGCGACGACGGCGACCGGGGCGAGGAAGGCGAGGTAGAGGAGCGCCGTCGCGCCGAACGTGGTGAGCGGGGTCCACCACCGTGCGGGGCGAAGGTCGACGTGGGCCGCCCGGTGGTAGGGGAAGGTGGTCGCGGTCGTGCTGTCGAGCGTGGGCTGGGACACGGGACCGAAGAGCGGCGGGCCGGGCACGGGTGCCGTCGGGACGGGGCTCTCGTCGAGCGAGGGGTGCATGCGTCGAGCCTGGTCGGGCGGCTCGGGCCGCGGTATCGGTCATCGGTCTGATTTCCCGTCCTCAGCCGGGGCGCCGGGCTCGTCGGTGCCTACAGTGCTCCGGTGAGCATGTTCGCGCAGCGCCCGGCGTGGCGTCGGGTCCTCCGCGAGACGGGCCTCCTGGCCGCGGTCGCCCTGTCGGGTGCCCTGCTGTTCCTCGGCAACTTCGCCCTCAGCGTCGACACGCCGGGAGCGCAGGACGACCCCGTGCGGTTCGCCGCGCTCCTGTTCCTCGACCTCGCGTTCGGGGTCGCCGCGTGGGTCGTCGTGCTCTGGCGCCGCAGCGCGCCCTTCCTCGTCGCCCTGCTGCTCGCCGTGCTCGCCGTCGTCTCGACCGCGGCGGTGCCGGCGGCCCTCTTCGCGTTCGGGTCGCTCGCCACCCGGCGCCGGGTGCGCGAGCTGGCGCCGGTCGCGGCGGTCTGGCTCGTCGGCGTCCTGACGGTGGCCGCCCTGGGGATCGACCTGGTCGGCGTCGCGCTGCCGTGGTGGGAGGTGGTGGTCGCGGTGGGCGCGACCGCGGTCGTCCTCGCCGTCGCGCTCGCCGCGGGCATCGCCGTCGGCGCGCGGCGGGACCTCGTCGCCACCCTGCACGAGCGGGTCCGGCTGACCGCGGAGGAGCAGCGCCTCGGCGAGGAGCGAGCTCGCCACCAGGAGCGCACGCAGATCGCCCGGGAGATGCACGACGCCCTCGCACACCGCCTCTCGGTGACCGCGATGCACGCGAGCGTCCTGCGGCACCGGACGGACCTCGACGCCGCGGACCGGGACGAGGCCGTCGCCGCCCTGCACGACAGCAGCCGTCAGGCGCTCGCCGACCTGCGCGAGCTCCTCACCTACGCGCGGGGCCCGAGCCGGTCGGACGACGACCGGCCCCAGCCGACCCTGGACCGGCTCGACGAGCTCGTGTCCGAGACGCCGCTCGCCCGGACGGACTGCGCCGTCGACCTCGAGCGCCTGCCCCCGACCGTCAGCCGGCACTCGTTCCGGATCGTCCAGGAGTGCCTGACCAACGCCCGGCGGCACGCCCCCGGGCAGCGCGTCGACGTCGCCATCAGCGGCGCTCCCGGCCGCGAGCTGGCGATCGTCGTGCGCAACGCACTCGCGGGGCCGCGGCAGGGCGCGCCCCGACCGGGCCTCGGCGTCATCGGGATGCAGGAACGGGCGCGGGCCGTGGGCGGGTCCGTCAGCGTCCGCCCGGGCGTCGACGAGCACGTGGTGTCGGTGACGATCCCCTGGCCGGCCGCGTGAGCCGCCCGTCATCCGACGTCGTCCGGGTGGTCACCGTCGACGACCAGCCGGAGGTCCGCTCGGCGCTGCGCCTGATGCTCGGCGGCGAGCCCGACATCGCCGTGGTGGGCGAGGCGGTCGACGGGGACCACGCGCGCGACGTCATCGAGGCCTGCCGGCCCGACGTCGTGCTCATGGACCTGCGCATGCCGCGCTGCGACGGGCTGGTCGCGACGGCGCGCGAGACCGCGCTCCGGCCGGAGACGGCGATCATCGTCCTGACGACCTTCGACACGGACCACCACGTCGTCCGTGCCCTGCGTGCCGGGGCGTGCGGGTTCCTCCTCAAGGACGCGCCGCCCGACGAGCTCGCCCACGCCGTCCGCGCGGCGGCCCAGGGACGGCCCGTCCTCGCGCCCGCGGTGCTGCGGCGGGTGATGACCCTCGCGGCCGAGAACACCCGGCCGCCGGACGCCGCCGCGGTCGACGCCCTCGCGACGCTCTCCCCGCGCGAGCGCGAGATCGCGCGCGCCCTCGCCCGGGGGATGTCGAACGCGGAGATCTGCGCGGCGCTGTTCATCTCGCTCGCCACCGTGAAGACGCACGTCAGCCGGGTGATCGCCAAGCTCGGCGTGGAGTCGCGCACCCAGGTCGCCGCCCTCGTGCTGCGGAACGACCCGGAGCACGGATGACCGCGGCGGGGGTTCCCGCGGCGGACCGGGCGGCGTACGGTGAGCGCACGCGGTCCGGGCATCCTGGCAAGAATCTCCCTTTTGCCTCTCTGCTGTGAAAGTTTGTGCCACACTGGCCCCGTGAGCAGCAGCACGCCCGGGGGGCCGTGGGTCGTCGGGCTCGACGTCGGGGGGTCGGGGAGCCGCCTCCTCGCCCGTCGCCTGCCCGCCGCGGCAGGGTCCGGTGCGGGTACGGACGACGTCGCGCTGTCCGGCCGACCGGTCGCGATCGGGCCGACGGGGAGCGACGCCGCGGACGTCGTGCGTGACCTCCTCGACGCCCTCCGTGCCGCGGTCCCCGCTCTCGCCGCGGACGGCGTCGCCGCGGCCGCGGTCGGTGCGACCGGCCTCGCGTCCCTCGTGCGCGACCCCGCCGAGCTGCACGCCGCGCTGCGCACGGGCCTGCCTCCCGCCGCGGGCCCCGCGGTCGACGGCGACCCGTCCGTCCGGCCCGGCCCGCGCACCGCCGTCGCTGCCGACGCGCTCACCGCGCACCTCGGCGCGCTGGGCGGCCGTCCCGGCGCCGTCGTGGCGGTCGGGACCGGGGCGATCGCGCTCGGCACCGACCTGCGGACCGTGTGGCACCGCGTCGACGGGTGGGGCCACCTGCTCGGCGACCTGGGCTCCGGGTCGTGGATCGGCGCGCAGGGGCTGCGGGCCGCGGTCGCCGCGCACGACGGCCGCGACTCCGGCGGCTCGCCGGCGCTGCTCGCCGCCGCCGTCGCGCGGTTCGGCCCGGTGCCGTCGTGGCCCGGGCAGCTCTACACGCGCCCCGACCGCGCCCAGGTGCTCGCGTCGTTCACGCCCGACGTCGCGGCCGCGGCCCGTGCGGACGACACCGTCGCGCGGCAGGTCCTCGCGGGCGCCGGGACCCACCTCGCGACGACGCTCGCCGCCGCGCTCGTCGACGACGTCCCGCCGCTCGCCGCCGCGACCGGCGGGGTGCTGGGGATCGGCCCGCTGCTGACGGACGCGTTCCGGGCGCGGCTCGCCGTGCTGCGGCCGGACGTCGCGCTCGTCGACCCTGCGGGCACGCCGCTCGACGGCGCGCTGCACCTCGCCGCGCGCCTCGCGACCGAGCCGGGCTCCGTCGTCGAGCACGCGCCCTGGCTCACGCTCGGCGACCACGCCGCGCCACCGACCGCCGTGCCACCGACCGCCGCGCCACCGACCGCCCTGCCGCCGGGCGCGCCCGGCACCGCCCCGCACCCGACCACCGCCGAGGAGACCCCATGACCGCCGACGGCCTCGTCCGCATCCGCCAGGCCCTGCCGAGCCTGCGGCCCGCCGAGGCGCGCATCGCCGAGGCCGTGCTCGCTGACCCGGCGGCCGTCGTGGGCAAGACGATCACGGAGCTCGCCGCGCTCGTCGGGACGTCGCAGGCGACGGTCGTGCGGTTCTGCCGCGCGGTCGGGTATGCCGGGTACCCGGAGTTCCGCATCGACCTCGCGCAGGCGACGAGCCGTCGCGCCGTCGAGCAGGAGCGCGCGAACGTCGCGCACGGCGAGATCGACCCCGACGACACGCTGCACGACGTCGTCACGAAGATCGCGTTCCACGAGGCGCGCACCATCGAGGAGACGGCGCGCATGCTCGACCTCGACGCGCTGGAGCAGGTCACCGCCGCGGTCGCGCAGGCGACGCGGATCGACCTGTTCGGCGTCGGGTCGAGCGGGCTCACGGCGCAGGACCTCGCGCAGAAGCTCCAGCGCATCGGGCTGCTGTGCTTCGCGTCGCCGGACCCGCACGTCCAGCTCCAGTCCGCGGCGCTCCTGGCCGAGGGCGCCGTCGCCGTCGGCGTCTCGCACAGCGGGCTCACGGTCGAGACGAACGACGCCCTGCGCATCGCGCGCGACCGTGGCGCGACGACCGTCGCCGTGACGAACTTCCCCGAGTCGCCGCTCGTCGAGCACGCGGACCTCGTGCTGACGACGACGGCGCGCGAGACGCAGTTCCGGTCCGGCGCCCTGTCGAGCCGCATCGCGCAGCTCGCGCTCGTCGACTTCCTGTTCGTGCGCGTCGCGCAGCGCCTGTACGACCGCACGACCGCGAACCTGCGCGCGACGTACGAGGCCGTGCAGCCCCACCGCCTCGGCTACGACCGCCGGACGCGCCCGTGACCGCCGTCGAGACGCCCGGCCTCGAGCTGCGCACGGACCTCCTCACGCGGGTCGCGCAGGCGCACGACGCGTCGCACTACCTCCTGCGGCCCGAGGTCGTCGTGCGCGCGCACGACCGCGACGGCGTCGTCGCCGCGATGCGCGAGGCGACCCGTCGGGGGCTGCCGGTGACGTTCCGCTCCGGCGGCACGAGCCTGTCCGGCCAGGCGTCGGGCGCGGGCGTGCTCGTCGACACGCGCACGCGCTTCACCCGGGTCGAGGTGCTCGACGGCGGCGAGCGCGTGCGCTGCGAGCCCGGCGCGACGCTGCGGCTCGTCAACGCGCACCTGCTGCGCCACGGGCGCCGGCTCGGCCCGGACCCGGCGAGCGAGATCGCGTGCACGATCGGCGGGGTCGTGGCGAACAACTCGTCGGGCATGTCGTCGGGGACGGCGCGGACCGCGTACCGGACGGTCGAGGCGATGACGGTCGTGCTCGCGAGCGGGACGGTCGTCGACACGGGCGCGCCCGACGCCGACGCGCGCCTGCGCGCCGCCGAGCCCGCGATCCACCGCGGTCTCGCGGAGCTGCGCGACCGCGTGCGGGGCAGCGCCGCGATGCGCGCGGAGATCGAGCGCCAGTTCGCGATGAAGAACACGATGGGCTACTCCGTCAACGCGTTCCTCGACCACGACGAGCCCGTGAAGATCCTCGAGCACCTGCTCGTCGGGAGCGAGGGCACGCTCGGCTGGGTCGCCGACGTGACGTTCCGGACGGTGCCGCTCCTCGCGCACGCCGCGACGACCCTCCTCGTGCTCGACTCGCTGGAGCACGCCACGGACGCGCTCGTGCCGCTCGTCGCGTCGGGCGCGGAGGCGATCGAGCTGCTCGACGCGGCGTCGCTCCGCGTGGCCGCGGCGGACCCGGCCGCCGACCCTTCGATGCGCTCGCTCGCCTCCGGGGCGGGGATCCGCCGGCAGACCGCGCTCCTCGTGGAGTACCGGGCCGCTACCCCCGAGGGTCTCGCCCCCTTCCAGGAGGCGGCGCGCGACGTCGTCGGCTCGCTCGCCGGCTCCCTGGCCGTCCCCGCCACGGTGACGACCGACGCCGCGACGCGCGAGCGCCTGTGGCGCGTGCGCAAAGGCCTCTACACCGCCGTCGCGGGCGCGCGGCCCGCGGGCAGCACCGCGCTGCTCGAGGACGTGGCCGTCCCCGTCGCCGACCTCACCGCGACGGTGCGCGACCTCGGCGCGCTCTTCGAGCGCCGGGGCTACGGCGACGCGGTGACGTTCGGGCACGCCAAGGACGGCAACCTGCACTTCATGATCACGCCGCGCCTCGGCGACCGCGCCGAGCTCGACCGGTACGCGGCGTTCAGCGACGACCTCGTCGACCTCGTGCTCGGCCACGGCGGCACGCTCAAGGCCGAGCACGGCACCGGCCGCATCATGGCGCCGTTCGTGCGGCGCCAGTACGGCGACGAGCTCTACGCCGTCATGCGCGAGGTCAAGCGGCTGCTCGACCCGCACGGCCTGCTCAACCCGGGCGTCGTGCTCACCGACGACGACCACGAGCACCTGCGGAACCTCAAGGTCGAGTCGTCGGCGGGCGGGGACGACGCGGCGCTCGTCGACCGCTGCGTCGAGTGCGGGTACTGCGAGCCGGGCTGCCCGTCGCGCACCGTGACGACCACGCCGCGCCAGCGCATCGCGCTGCTCAAGGAGATGGCCGCCGCGCCGCCCGCCGAGCGGCGCGAGCTCGAGCGGCAGTACGCCTACCAGGGCGTCGCGACGTGCGCCGCGGACTCGCTGTGCGTCGAGGCGTGCCCCGTGGGCATCGACACGGGCGTCGTCATGAAGGGCCACCGCGCGCGGTCGCAGCCGCGGCTCGTGCAGCGCGGGGGAGCGGCCGCCGCCGAGCACTGGGGGACCGTGGTCACGGGCCTGCGCGCCGCGCTCGGCGTCGTCGAAGCGCTCCCGACGCCGCTGGTGCGCGTCGCGTCCGACGTCGCCCGCGGGGTCGTCGGGACGGACGTCGTGCCGCGCGTCGACGCCGACCTGCCCGGCCCGGGGCCGCGCCGCGGGACCACGGCCGTCGTGCCCGACGGCGGCGCCACCCCCGCGCGCGCGGTGCTGTTCGCGTCGTGCATGGGTGAGCTCTTCGCGCCCGCCGGGGCCGGCCTGCCCGCGGGCGCGTGCGGCGGGGACGGCGCGAGCCGCCCGGTCGGGGCCGAGGCGGCGTTCCGGGCGCTGTGCGAGCGGGCGGGCGTCGGGCTCGTGGTTCCCGACGGGATCGGCGGGCTGTGCTGCGGCACCCCGTGGTCGTCCAAGGGCCTGCCCGACGGCGCGGCCGCCATGGCCCGCAAGGTCGTGGACGCGCTGTGGGTCGCCACGCGCGAGGGCGAGCTGCCGGTCGTGTGCGACGCGTCGAGCTGCACCCACGGCCTCGCCGAGACGGCGCGCCACCTCACCGGGACGGACCCGCGCGACGAGCAGGCGCGCGACCGGTTCGCCCGCCTGCGGGTCGTCGACGCCGTGACTTTCGTGCGCACCGACGTGCTGCCCGGCCTCGCGGCGCGCGGGGTCGACGTCGCGCGGGCGGGGGACGTCGTCGTGCACCCGACGTGCGCGACCGTGCACCTGGGCGCCGTGGACGACCTGCGGGCCGTGGCGGAGGCCGTCGCCGAGCGCGCCACCGTGCCGACGGCCTGGGGCTGCTGCGGGTTCGCGGGCGACCGCGGGATGCTGCACCCCGAGCTCACCGCGGGCGCGACGCGCGCCGAGGCGGACGAGGTCGCGCACCGCGCCGGCAGGCTCCCGGAGGGGCGCTTCGACGCGTACGTGTCGAGCAACCGGACGTGCGAGATGGGCATGTCCCGCGCCACGGGCGAGGACTACGTCCACGTGCTCGAGCTCCTGGAGGCGGCCACGCGCCCCGGCGCGGCCGTCTGACCCCCGCGCGGTCGAGCCGGGAGCGGACGCGCGGTCGAGCCGGGAGCGGTCGCTCGGCGCGGTCGCTGCGACGCGGGGAGGCGGCAGACCGCTCGTCGCGGTGCATAGGGAGTGCCGACCGGTGGACGCCACCGCCGGCACCGCCCCCCAGGAGGACGACCGGATGGACGGCATCACCGCGATCGCGCAGCGGGTGGCTGCCATCGAGGCGACCCTCAGCCCCGCCCGCACCGTCGACGTCCGCACCGTCGGCACCCGCGCCGCGGACGCCGTCGCGAGCGGCTCCGGCGCGCGCTTCGACGAGCTCCTCAGCACGGTGCTGGCGGGCTCGACCGGCACCGGCAGCACCGCGGTGGCGGGCGCGACCGGTCCCGACCGGACGCGCACGGTCGACGGCGTCCCCGGCGACCTCGCGGCCTACGGCAACGGGAAGATCCCCCGGTCCGCCCTGCAGGAGGTCGGGACGACCGGCCATCGCCTCTGGGCGCCCGCGGGCCAGGCGCTCGAGGGCCTGCTCGCCGAGGCGGCGCGCGACGGCGTCCGCATCGGCATCACGGACTCCTACCGGTCCTACGACGCGCAGGTCGACGTCGCCGCGCGCAAGGGCCTGTACTCCCAGGGCGGGCTCGCCGCCGAGCCGGGGACCAGCCCGCACGGCTGGGGGATCGCGGTCGACCTCGACCTGGACGACCGGGCCCAGGCGTGGATGCGCACCAACGGCGGCCGCTTCGGCTTCGTCGAGGACACCCCGCGCGAACCGTGGCACTGGGTGTACCGGTCCTGACCGCGGGGCCCTCCTGCAGCAAGGAGTTCCGCGGCGCCTCGCCGAGCGGTTGACCACGGCGAACCCCGGCACGCTCGAACCGGGTCCCTGGTCACGGGGGTGCTCGCCTCGTGCTGGGTGGGCGGGGAGGGCTATCGGTAGGCGTCGGCGCGGTGCGCGATGCGGACGACGAGCAGCACCCCGGTGTCGTGGTCGAGCTCGAACAGCACGCGGTAGTCGCCGCGGCGCGCGGAGCGCAGGCCTTCGAGCTCGTACCGCAGCGGCTTGCTCATGCGTTCGGGGTTGGTCGGCAGGGTCGTGGTGACGAACTCGACGACCGCGGCCGCGATCTTGTGCGGCAGGCGCAGCAGCGACCGCTCGGCCGCGGGTGCGATCTCGACCCGCCACGCCGGTGTCTGGTCGTCGGTCACTGCGCCGGCAGCCCGAACCGTGCCCGCAGGTCCTCACCGGACGTCGTGGCGCCCTCGGCGGCGGCGCGACGGGCCTCGTCGATGTCGTCGCGCACGCCGGGCTGGGACAGCCAGAACAGCGTCTCGCGCAGCGACTCGAGGTCGTCCTCGGCCATCAGCACCGCGGCACCGCGCCCGTGCCGGGTGATCCGGATGATCTCGTGCTCACGGTCGGCCTCGTCCACCAGGGCCGACAACTTGTCTTTCGCCTCGCTCAGCGCTACGGATTTCATACGGCCATATTAGCCGAACTGCTAGCCTGTAGGTAGCCCAATTTCCAGCCAATAAGGCCATCGGCTCCCTCTCACGCTCGCGCCCTGCGCTCCCCCACAGGACGTCGGCAGGCCCGGCGCAGCGGCGGACAGGCAGTCGGCATCGACGTGCTCGACGACGGATCGTTGGCGGGATCTCTGCGCGCTCGAGGTCAGTTCGCGAACCCGACAGCGCAGTCAGGATTCGGCTGCGTTCCTGCCTGTGGTCCGTGCATCGGCGGACTTTCGACTTTTGATTGACACCCGACAGAAGCCTCGTAGGATGACGACCGAGTGGTAGGTGAATTTCACCCGACCGCTACGGCCCGACCGCCTCCGCGCGTGCCCCGGTGCACGTGGTGGCACTCTCCGTCCGCACGACGACGTGCGGGGGGATCGCGCTCGACGACGAGACGAGGAGGACCACCGGGCAGGGGGCGCGCAGCCCTCCCACCAGCACAGACAGACCGAGCCGCCCTGATTCCGTCGTTGGCGCGACGGGGGCGACCCGGTCCGGATGACCCCTCACAGGCGACTGAACCTCACAGGAGCGGCATCAGATGAAGGATATCGACCGGCGTACGCGCCGGAACCGGCGGGTGACCGCGGCTCTGGCCGCCGGCGCCCTCGCGCTCACGGGCCTGGGCGCGGCGACGGCACCCGCCGTCGCGCACGACGGCGTCGACCACGGCGCGGAACCGGGTGCCGAGGCGGCGCTCGACTGGTCCAACTACGAGCGCGTGCTGCTGACGAAGGACGTGGGCGAGCCCATCGACCTCGCGATCCTCCCGGACTCGCGCGTCCTGCACACGGCCCGCAACGGCGACGTGCGGCTCACCGACCCGGCGACGGGCGTCACGCGCGTGGTCACGACGCTCGACGTCTACGTGAACTCGGAGGACGGCCTCCAGGGCGTCGCGCTCGACCCGGAGTTCGAGGACAACGGGTGGGTCTACCTCGTCTACGCGCCGCGCGACGCGGACGGCGACGGCGTCGCGGACACCCCGACGGGGAACGCGCCCAACTCGCTCCCGGCGGGCGAGGACGAGAGCTACTGGGACCGCTGGGTGGGCGTGAACCGTCTCGCGCGGTTCCAGTGGACGGGCGACACGATCGACCTCGCGAGCGAGCAGGTGATCCTCGACGTCGAGGTGCAGCGCGGCCAGTGCTGCCACGTCGGGGCGGACATCGACTTCGACGGCGACGGCAACCTCTACCTCACGACGGGCGACAACACGCCCGCGAGCACCCCGGGCGCGAACGGCTTCGCGCCGAACAACGACGCCCCCGGCATGAACCCCGGCTTCGACTCGCGTCGTGGCGCGGGGAGCACGAACGACCTGCGCGGCAAGATCCTGCGGATCCACGTCGAGGACGACGGCTCGTACTCGATCCCCGAGGGCAACCTGTTCGCGCCGGGCACCGAGGGCACGCGCCCCGAGATCTTCGTCATGGGCGTGCGCAACCCGTTCCGGTTCGAGGTCGACCCGGAGACGAACTCGCTCTCCTGGGGCGACTACGGCCCCGACGCGACGAAGGCGGTCGCGGAGACCGCGGGCCGCGGGCCCATGGGCCTCGTGGAGTGGAACGTCGTCTCGCTCGACGACCCGCACAACGCCGGCTGGCCCTACGTCCAGGGCGACAACTTCGCCTACAACGACTGGGACTTCGCGACGGGCACGCCGGGGGAGTTCTTCGACCCCGAGAACCTCGTCAACGACTCCCGCTGGAACACTGGCCTGCGCGAGCTGCCGCCGGCCCGCGCCGCGACGCTCTGGTACGGCGACAACCCGGGCGACCAGCCGTGGGACGAGCTCGTGAACTTCGGCTCCGGCTCCGGCCAGGCGCCGATGGGTGGTCCCGTCTACCACTACGACGCCGACAACCCGTCGACCACGAAGCTCCCCGCGTACTGGGACCGCAAGGCGTTCTTCGGCGAGTTCTCGCAGGACTACCTCGCCGCGTTCACGGTCGACTGGGAGACCTTCGACGTCACGCACATCGAAGACTTCCTGCCGAACGCCGCGCTCGCCGCGGCGGGGCAGCCGCCGCACGACAACCCGATGGACCTCGAGTTCGGTCCCGACGGCTCGCTCTACGTGCTCGACTACGGCGACGGCTTCTTCCGCGCCAACCCCGACGCGGGCCTGTACCGGATCGACTACGCCGAGGGCAACAAGGCGCCCCAGGCGCGCTTCACGGCGACGCCCACGTCGTCGTCGCAGGCGCCGCTCGAGGTGACGTTCGACGCGTCGACGTCGTCCGACCCCGAGGGCGACGACCTCACCTACGCGTGGGACGTGGACGGGGACGGCACGTTCGACGCCGAGGGCGTCCGGGCGACGCACACGTACACGGAGATCGGCGCGTACACCGCGCGCCTGCGCGTCACCGACGCGTCGGGCAAGTTCTCCCTCACGTCGCGCGTCATCTCCGTCGGGAACCAGGCGCCCGAGGTCACGATCGAGTACCCGGCCGACGGCGCGTTCTTCGACTGGGGCCAGGCCGTCCCGTACAAGGTGACCACGACCGACGCCGAGGACGACCTCGGCGGCGGCGAGGCTCCGACGCCGCACCTCACGTCGGGCGACCAGATCGGCGAGTGGCTCGCGGACGCCATCGGGCACGACGTCCTCGTCGAGACGCTCGGGGTCGACGCCGAGACGCTGGGCGAGGCCTCCGGCTTCACCCTCGACGAGCTCGTCGCGATCTCCGGCGGCGCCGTCACCGCGCAGATGGTGGCGGACGTGCTCGAGGCGTACGCCGCCGCGTTCGAGGACCCGCAGGCGGGCTCGGGCACCGTGTGCTCGCGCGTCGCGTGGACGTACGGCCTCGGGCACGACGAGCACGCGCACCCCGAGTCCACGGGCACGGGCTGCACGGGCGCGTGGCGCACCGACCCCAACTCGCCCGAGCACGGCCCGGGCGCGCTCCTGTACGGGGCGGTCGTCGTCACGTACACCGACGCGGGCCACAACGGCCTCCCGCCGGCCGCGGGCGAGGCGACGCTGCGCCTCAACCCGAAGGAGCAGCAGGGCGAGCACGCGATCGGCCGCGAGGGCGTCGAGGTGTTCGCCGACGCGACCGCACGGGGCGGCAACGCCGTCCGCGGGCTCGGCGCGGGCGACTTCCTGCGGTACGACCCGGTGAGCTTCGCCGGGATCGACGGCGCCGTGGTCCGCGCGAGCGGCGGCGGCGAGCTCGAGCTCCGCTGGGGCGCGGCCGACGCCGAGCCGTTCGCGACCGCCGTCGTCCCCGCGGGCGAGGGCTGGCAGGACGTGGAGATCACGTTCGACGCCCCCGAGGGCTCGGGCACGCTGTTCGTGACGTCGTCCGACGAGCTCGCGGTGGACGCGATCACCATGGTGGGCGCGGGCGCGGCGGACGTCACCGCCCCGACCGTCGCGCACACGCTCGCGCCGGAGACGCCCACGGGCGTCGGCGGCGTGTTCAACGAGCCGGTGCGGTTCTCCGTGCAGGCCACCGACGACGGCGCGGTCGCGAGCGTGCAGTACTCGCGCGACGCGGGTGCGACGTGGACGAACCTCGCGGCGAACCAGCAGTACGGCGTGACGTTCTCGCAGGACGGCGCGTACGACCTGCTGTACCGCGCGACCGACACGGGCGGCAACGTCTCCGAGTCCGGCGCGGTGTCGTTCACGATCGACCTCGACGCCCCGGACGAGCCGACGGTCGCCTCGGCCACGACGGTCTCCGTCGGCGCCGCGCGCGTCTCCTACGGCGCGCCGGGCGAGGCCGTCGTCACGGTCACCGGCGAGGGCGGCACGCCCACGGGCGAGGTCGTGCTCACCACGGGCGAGACCGAGGTCGGGCGCGGGACGCTCGCGGACGGCACGGCGACGATCGCGATCGACCCGTCGCTCGCCGTCGGGACGCACACCCTCACCGCGACGTACGGCGCCGACGGCGTCTACACGGCGTCGGCGGGGACGGTGCGCCTCACGGTGGCCCAGGCCCGGTCGACCACGACGGGCAGCGTGGCGCCGAACCCGGTGAAGCCCGCCGTCGCGGCGAAGGCGACGCTCCACGTGGAGTCGTCGACCGGCGTCGTGCCCACGGGCGACGTGCAGGTGACGGTGCGCAAGAACAACGGCACCGTCGCGTCGCTCACCGGGACGCTCGACGAGGCGGGGGACGTCGTCGTGCCGCTCCCCAAGCTCGCGGCGACCGGCACCTACCAGGTGCAGGCCCGCTACCAGGGGTCCGCCGGGGTCGCGCCCAGCACGGTGAACCTCACCCTCACGGTCCGCAGCTGACCGTCCCACCGGTGGCCCGGGCGAACCGCCCGGGCCACCGGCCCCCAGGCGTCCCCGGGTGCGGTCCCGGGGCGGCTCACCTCGAAGGAGAGACATGAGTTCACACCACCACCCGACGGTCTCGGCCAAGCCGATGACCCGTCGCAACCTGCTCAAGGCGCTCGCGGCGTCGTCGGTCGCCGTGGGCGTGGGGGCCGCCCTCGGTCCGTCGGCGGCGAACGCGCTCGGCGGCGCCCTCCCGACGGCGGTCGCGCCGTCCGGCGGGCGCAACCGGCTCGTGCCGGTGAACCGCATCGGCATCCAGCTCTACACCGTGCGGGACAAGGTCAGCTCGCTCGGGTTCCGGGCCGTGTTCGAGGAGCTCGCCGACATCGGCTACTCCGAGATCGAGTTCGCGGGCTACACCCAGGGGAGCGTCGGCGCGATCACCGTGCCGGAGATCCGGCAGCTGCTCGACGACAACGGCCTGCGGGCCGTCGGTGCGCACGTCAACCTCACCCCGGCGAACATCGACGCCGAGATCGAGAAGGCGCTCGCGCTCGGCATGCCGCACCTCGGCCAGGGCGGCCCCATCGCGGGCGGCTACGGCGGCCCCATCCCCAAGGCGCAGTGGCTCCAGGCCTGCGAGACCTGGAACCAGATGGGCGAGAAGGCCCGCGCGGCGGGGCTCAAGCTCTACTCGCACAACCACGCCCAGGAGTGGGCGTTCACCAGCGACGACCCGAACCAGCGCGTCTACGACCTGCTGTGGGACAACCTCGACCCCGAGCTCGTGTTCTTCGAGATGGACGTCTACTGGGCCTACGTGGGCCGCCACCTGTACCCCGGGTTCGAGCCGATCGACTACGTCACGCGCGACCCGCGCCGCTTCCCGATCCTGCACCTCAAGGACGGCAAGACGAACGAGTCCAGCGGCAACGGCTACGACATCATCGAGTTCGGCGCCGGCGACATCCCCTACCAGGCGTTCCTCTCCCAGCTCCGCGACCGAGGGCAGCGGTTCGGGCTGTACGAGCAGGACAACGCGGCGACCGTGGCCGAGCCCGGCAACGCCCTCAACTCCCTGGGCAACGCCCGCCGCAGCTACGGCGAGATCTCCTCGCTCCGCGGCTGACGCGGACCGACCACACCTGACAAGGAGCATCACATGAAGTGGAAGTGGAAGGTCCCGGCCGCCGCGCTGCTCGCGGTGGCCACGGCCACGGCGGTCGCGCCCGCGGCGCAGGCCGCCGACGTCGAGTGCACGACCGACCTCGGCGACCGGACCGTCAGCGGCGACCTCGTCGTCCCGGCGGGCGCGGACTGCGTCCTCGGCGGCGCGACCGTCGAGGGCGACGTCGTGGTCCAGCCCGGCGGCTGGCTCGACGCGACGTCCGTGACCGTCGGGGGCGACGTCGTCGCGACCGACGCGTACGGCGTGCTGCTCGACGGCACGAGCGTCGCCGGGGACGTCAGCGTCTACTCGGCGGGCACCCGGAACGGGTTCCTGTACCTCAACGACCTCACCGTCGGGGGCGACGTCGCGGCCGGGGGCGTGGACGTCGAGATCAGCGACTCGACCGTCTCCGGCGGGCTGCTCACGCAGGAGGCGAGCTACGTCGACCTGCTGCGCACGTCCGTGCGCGGCGACGCGACGCTCGACGGCTCCGCGTTCGGCGTGACGGTCGCGGGCGCCGTGGTCGGGGGCACGCTCACCGTGAGCAACGGTGCGCGCGACCTGCTCGTCGGCGCGACGGCGTCCGGCGAGGCCGACGAGTGGGGCAACGCGGTCGCGGGCGACCTCGTGCTCAGCGGGAACGCCGGCAACCTGCGGGTCGCGGGCACGGCGGTCCAGGGCACGATCCGTGCGACGGGCAACGACCCGGCCGCCGTCCTCGGGCCCGGGAACACCGCGGGCGGCGTCGAGGGCGACCACACCGGCGAGGAGCCGGGGGCTGCGCCCGAGGGCGACCAGGCCGTGGCCGTCACCGTGCCGCAGCAGTCCGGAGGCGAGCTCACGTGGTCGCTCGAGGGCTCGTCGCGCCTCGTCGACCTGGGCGTCGCCGACGAGGAGCTCAGCTACTACCAGGCCCAGGGCCAGCTCGTCCCCGTGCGCGTCCAGGACACGCGCGCGGGCGACCCGGCGTGGTCGGTCACCGGCCAGGTGTCCGACTTCACGGCGGGCGGCCAGACGGTCGACGGCAAGCACCTCGGCTGGACGCCGGGCGTCATCGAGAACGGCGGCGACGCGGTCGCCGGCGCCCCGGTCGCGTCCGGGTTCGACGAGGGCGAGGGCCTCAAGCAGGCGCGCACCCTCGCGCGGGCCGACGAGGGCCACGCGCGCGGCGCGTCCGTGGTCGGGGCCGAGCTCGACCTCAAGATGCCGCTCGACACCCCGCGCGGCACCTACACCGCGACGATCACGCTCACCGCACTGGGCTGATCCCGCGGGACACCGCAGCCCGGCCCGGCACGGGCCGGGCGACCGGTCGGCCACCACGCGCGTCGTGGTGGCCGGCCGGTCCGGCGGCTCTCGTCCGAGCCGCCCCACCTGCACCGACGAAGGACCGAGCGCATGACCCATCGCCGCACCTCTCCCGCCCCTGCGTCCCACGCCCTGCGCGCGCTCGCCGGGCCCCTTCTCGCGCTCGCGCTCCTCGGCGCGCCCGCCGCCGCCGCGCTCCCCGGGGAGGCCGCGCCCGCCGCGGCCCCCCGCCAGGTCGCGCCCGCCGCGCGGGCGTCCCTCGCGACCGACGACGCGCCCGCCCCCGACCCGGCGCAGACCGTGCAGTGGGGCGTGCGCCCGGGAGACACCGCCCAGGGCGTCGACCGTCCCAACTTCGCGTACTCGCTCACGCCCGGCGGCTCCCTGCGCGACAGCCTCGTCGTCTCGAACCACGGCGACACCCCGCTCGCACTCGCCGTGTACGCCGCCGACGGCTTCCTCACCGACGACGGCACGCTCGACCTCCTGCCCGCGGGCGAGGAGTCGACCGCGCTCGGGTCGTGGATCGCCCTCGACCAGGCCGAGGTCGAGATCCCTCCGCAGGAGCGTGTCGAGGTCCCCTTCACCGTCACCGTGCCCGACGACGCGACCCCGGGCGACTACGCCGCCGGAGTCGTGTCGTCCCTCGTCGTGGTCGCCGAGGACGGCGTCACGACCGACCGGCGGCTCGGCTCGCGCGTCCACCTGCGGGTCCAGGGCGAGCTCGCCCCGGCGCTCGCGGTCGACGACGTGCGGCTCGCCTACGACGGCACGCTCAACCCGTTCGCGCCCGGCAGCGCGACCGTCACGTTCACCGTGACGAACGAGGGCAACGCACGCGTCGCCCCCGCGACCGCCGTCCGCGTCTCCGGCCCGTTCGGGCTCGGCGCGACGGCCGCGACCGACGTCGACGTGCCCGAGCTCCTCCCCGGCTCGTCCGTCGAGCGGACCGTCGAGGTCGACGGCGTCTGGCCGCTCGGTCGCGAGGTCGCGACGCTGACGGTCGGCGGAGAGGTCGTGCCGCTGCCCGGGACGGTGCCCGACCCGGAGGTCGTCGTGCCGGGCGTCGTCGCGACCGCCGCCACCTGGGCCGTGCCGTGGGTTGCGCTCGGCCTCCTCGTCCTCGTGGCGCTGCTCGTCGTCTGGCGCGTCCGCGCGCGGCGCCGGGCGCGGACCGCCCAGCAGCGCGCGGTCGACGCCGCCGTCGCCGCCGCGCTCGCCGAGCGTGCCGCGGGCGGTGCGGACGAGCCGACGACCGAGGAGTCCCCGCGTGACCCCGACCCCGTAGGGAGCGCCAGCGGCTAGGTGCCTCGCCTGGCGAGCTCGGCGAGGTGGTCGTTGTAGGCGGCGAGCTCGGCGTCACCGTCGCGGTCGGCCTGGCGGTCGCGGCGTCGCGCCGTGCGTTCGTCGTCACGGGCCCACTGGACCGCGACGACGATCGCGGCGATCAGGACGGGGATCTCCCCGGCGCCCCAGGTGATCGATCCGCCGACGGCTTGGTCCTCGAGCAGGTCTTCGGTGTCGCTGTATCCCATGGCTGCCCACCAGTCCGCAGCGAGGATCTGCTGGTCGGCCATGACGGCGATGCCGAAGAAGGCGTGGAAGGCCATAGTGACGAGCAGGATGAGGAGCCGGACGGGGTAGGCGGCACGGGTGGGGCCGGGGTCGATGCCGAGGATGACCCAGAAGAAGAGGTAGCCCGAGAGCAGGAAGTGGACCTGCATGAGCAGGTGGCCGGGGTGCTCGAACAGGGCGTACTGGAACCAGCCGGTGTAGTAGAACGCGACGAGGCTGCCGGCGAAGATCACACCCGCGACGGCTGGGCGGGTGAGGACCCGCGAGTACCAGGAGTGCACGACGAGGAGGATCCACTCGCGGGGCCCGCGTGAGTGGTCACTGCGCGGCGGCAGAGCACGCAGGGCGAGGCTGACCGGTGCGCCGAGCGCGAGGGGCAGCGGGACGAACATCATCAGGGCCATGTGCTGGATCATGTGCGTCGAGAAGTGCACCGACCCGTAGACTCCGGGCCCGCCGCTGGTGGCGTAGGCCAGTGCTACGCACCCGAGCACCCACATGGCCGTGCGTCCGACCGGCCACCGGTCACCACGGCGGTGCAGCCGTACCACGGCGGCCAGGTAGAGGCCGGCGAGGGTGGCCGCGACGGCGAGGAAGAGCCAGTCCGGCTGGAACGCGGTGAGCATGGTCCGTGCGGAGACGGGTTCGGGGTAGGGGAAGCCGAGCAGGGCGTGCCGCGGGTCGTAGGTCACAGGTTCCTGGGGGACCGGGGGCGAGGACCGTGAGAGGGCGACGGACGCGCCGAACGTGACCGCCATGACCAGGATCTCCCCGACGGCCAGTCGGGCGAACGCCCGACCGCCATCGGGCGCGGCGAGCCGCGGGATGATGCGCCGACGCTGGGCCCAGCCGGCGAGGCCGAGCGCGACGAGCGCGACGACCTTGACGGTGAGCAGGAGCCCGTAGGTCGAGGTGACGAGGTCAGCAGGGCTCTCCAGGCGCAGCGAGGCGTTGACGATGCCGGAGAACGCGGCGCCGGCGAAGCACCACGCGGCCACGACCGAGTAGCGCGCCACGACCGTGGGCAGGGCCGTGCCGACTCGGGGACGCAGGAGCGCGAGCCCGGCGAGCCCGCCGACCCAGACGGTGACCGCGACGAGGTGGACCAGCAGGGAGTTGACGGCGTTGCGGTGCTCGTCCGCGCCCGCGGCGTGCCCGCCCAGCGCGACCGGAAGCAGCGCCGCCAGGGCGAGGACGAGTGCGACCGCGACACGGTTCACGGTCCGCACGCCGAGCAGGACCAGGAACGACCCGGCGACGAGCAGCGTGGACACGGCGAGGAACTGCCCGAGCTCGATGCCGATGGCGAAGTAGTGCACCTGGTCCCAGAAGCCGGGGTCGGTGGGGCTCATCCCGACCGAGTTGCCCGTGGTGAAGACGACGACGGCGATAGCGGCGGCGAGCCACACCGCGGCGGCCCGGGCGGCCCACCGGGTCGCGGTCCATTGCGAGTAGGACACTGCGCCCGGAACCTTGCCCTGCCCGGGCAGGACGCCGACGGCCAGGACGAGCAGCCCGATCGTCAGCGCGGCCGCACCGTCGTGGACGACGCGGGCGACGGGCAGCCCGTAGCGCACGACGTCGCCGGGGTCTGCCAGGAGCTTGGGTGCGAGCTCGCCGGTCCAGGCAAGCCCGACCAGCGCGACGAGCACCGCGAGCGGGATCGCGCCCAGGAGCGCGATCTCGCTCGGGCGGAGCCTGGGCAGGTGGAAACCCTCGACGTGCGGGACGTCGTGGGGGTTGTCGGTGCGTGCTGGGTCACGCATCGAAGAGTCCTTGTCCGAGGTACTCCCCGTCGCGGGCACCGGGTGGGATCGCGAAGACCGCCGACCCGACCGGCGTCGTCCACTGGTTGAGCAGGTCGAGCTCGTCCAGGCGTTGCTGGATGGGGACGAACTGGCGGTCGACGTCGGCCTGGAACGTGACGAACAGCAGCCCCGAGTCGGACAGGGCACCCGGTGCGGGAGCGGCGTCGTAGTTGTAGGCCCGCCGCAGGAACCGCTGCTCGGGATCGTCGGTGCGTGAACGACGGATGTGGGCGAACGAGCCGATGACCTCGAACCCGTTCGGCCCCTTGGCCTCCAGATCGGGCTCGTCGTGCTCACGGGTGCCGGTGAGCGGTGCCCCGGTGTCCAGGCGCCGCCCGACGACCTCCTCGCGTCCGGAACGGTCCAGCTCGTCCCAGGTGTCGAGGTTGATCGCGATCCGTCGCACGACCATGGACGTGCCGCCGGCGAGCCAGCCGCGAGAACCGTCGGCGTGCCACACGAGATCCGGGTCGACGGCGGGGTCGAGGTTGCGGGTGCCGTCGACCTGGCCCATGAGGTTGCGCATCGTCGTGCCGGGCTTCTCGGTGCCGGGGGCGCGGCGGAACCCGCGCTGGACCCAGCGCACGGTGGCGAACGTGCGGGCTTCCTTGACCAGGAGACGCACGGCGTGGGTGACGGTCACGTCGTCGTCGGCGCACACCTGCAGCAGGAGGTCGCCGTCGTTCCAGCGGTCCTCGAGCCGGTCGATCCCGAACGCAGGGAGCGGGCGCAGCCAGGTCGGGCGGCGGTCCTCCAGGCCCGCGGCGGTGAAGATGCCGGGCCCGTACCCGAGCGTCACGGTGAGCCGAGCGGGGACGGTCGCCAGTTCGGGCTCGGTGTCCGCCAGGCCGGGGCGGCCGGCCATGAGGCGTTCGACGTCGTCGGTCCAGATGCCCATGAGGCGCACCAGGGCGTCACGGTCGACACCGTCGACGAGGTCGAGCGCGACGAGCGCGGCGAACGCCTGCGGGACGGTATCGACCCCGGGCTGGCGGGCACCGCGGAACGCGACGGTCGCGGTGCCCGTGGCGTCCACCGGTGGTACCGGCGGCGGGGGTGGCTCGGCGGCGGCGGCGTCGACCGCGGCGCGTCCGCCGAGCGCCAGGGCGGCGCCGCCGAGCGCGGCGGCACCACCCTGGAGGAACGCGCGGCGCGAGGCGCCGCGCCGTACGGGAACAGCCTTGTCGGAGCCGGTCATGAGTCGGCGTGCTCCGTCTCCATGTCCATCTCCATGTCGCCCTCGCCGTGCTCGCCGCCGTCGTACTCCTCGTTCGCGCCCGAGTACGACCGGCCGGGCGCGGTGAACTCGAACGTCGACCCGTCCTCCGCGGTCAGGGTCACGGTGACCTCGTCGCCGGGCTGGACCGGGGTGGTGAGGTCCATGAACATCAGGTGGTCCCCGCCGGGGGAGAGCTCGTGGGTGGCGCCGGCCTCGATGACGAAGCCGCCCTCCTTCTGGCGCATGACCATCGCGCCGTCGTCGCCGGTGGCCATCTCGTGCAGCTCCATCGAGGACGTCACCTCGCTGATCGCGGAGACGATGCGCACGTCGGCGTCGGAGTCGTTGGTCAGGGTCCCGAACGCGGCGGTCATGCCCTCGTCGGCGGCCTTGACCCACGGGTCGGTGATGTCCAGCGCGTCGGCCTCAGCCGCTGCGGGGGTGGTTGCTGCTTCGTCTCCGGCGTCGGCGGCGCCGGTCGAGCAGGCCGCTAGGGCGGCCGTCAGGGTCAGGGCGCCGAGGCCGGCGAAGAGGCGGGTGCGGGTGCGGGTGCGGGTCATGGTGTTCTCCAGGGGGTTCGTGGGTGAGGTGCCGGCGCGGCGCGGGCTCATGCGGGGACCTTGGTGGTGCGGCGGGCGTGGGCGGCGAGCAGCAGGTCGACGAGCAGGAACACCGCGAGCGGGATGCCGAAGTACGGGATGAACCAGCCGACGGCGGCGGCGAGGGCCAGGACGGTGATCGCGAGCCACAGCGGTGCGCGGCGCAGTGCTCCGCGCGGGATCGGCGGTCCGGGGCGCCGGGAGGTGGAGCGGGTCGGGCGGCGCTGCCACCACATGCGGTACCCGAGGACGATGAGCGTGATGAGGCCGATCGCGACGGCGGCCAGGGCGATCTGGTTCCAGATCCCGAACAGCAGGCCCATGTGCGCGTCGATGCCCCACCGGGTCAGCTTCGCCGCAGCGGGCTGGTCGTCGAAGTCGATCCGGTCCACGACCTCGCCCGTGGCGCCGTCGACGGCGATCGCGTCCTGCTGGGAGGGCCAGGAACGCTTGTTCTCCTTGACGACCCACGCCTGCCCGTCCTCGGCCGGGGGTGTGATCTGCAGGGGGTTCTCCCGCAGGCCTTCGGCACGCGCGACAGCGAGGACCCCGTTGATCCCCACCCCCGCGGTCAGGACGTCGTCCGACGCCGGCCCGGACCCAGGGCCATGGTGGTGGGCGTGCTCGGCCGCAGCAGCGGCGGGCGGGGTCGCGCCAAGCAGCGTGGTGTCCACGGTCGGGGTGCCCCAGGACAGGGCGGTGCGCAGCTCGCCGATGTTCGCCCCGGCGTTCGCGGACCAGGTCAGGCCGGTCGCGGACAGGCCCAGGAGTCCGAGCACGATCACGGTGCCGACCGTCCCGTGCCAGGACAGCACCCGCTTGCGCTTCGACTTCGCGCGCACCTCGGGCACGACCAGGCGGCGCGCCGTGCGGGTGCGGGCGACGCGGGCGATCCACATCGCCAGCCCGCCGAGCGCGACGACCCACAGCCAGGACGCGGCGAGCTCGGAGTACCAGCGCCCGGCCTCGCCGAGGTGGAGATTGCGGTGCAGGTCGTCGACCCACGCCCGCACGGGCAGCCACTCGCCGTAGGTCGCCAGGGCGCCGCGCACCTCGAGGGTGTACGGGTCGACGAACACGGTCCGGGTGTAGCCCTCGGGCACGTCGTCCACAGCGAGCACGACCCGGGTCGTGCCGTCCGCCGTCGCAGGGGGTCGAACCTGGGTGACGGTGCCCTCGGGGTGGGCCTCGCGTGCCGCGGCGAGCTGCTGGTCCAGGGCGTAGGTCGCGGTGCCGACCTCGTCGACGAACAGCTCGTGGCGGTGCACGATCGGCTCGAGCGTCGGGGTCGCGGTGTACAGCAGTCCGGTGGTCGCCGCGATCAGCAGGAACGGGCCGACCAGGATGCCGGCGTAGAAGTGCAGCCGGTGCAGCAGCGGGCGCACCGACTCCCACAGCCCGGGCCGGTCCGGCGGTGGCAGGTCCGGGCCGGTCGTCTCGGGCGCGGGCTCGGTGGGCGGTCGGGTGGGAGCTTCCTCGCTCGTGCGAGGGGTCACAGAAGTCATCAGCGGTGGTGTCCTTCGAGGCAGCACGCACGAGCGCGAGGGCGGGGCACGACGACGTGCCCGTCACGCGGGACGCGTGCACGGGGAGAAAGGGGGCAGCATCGACCTCGACCGCACACCCACGTCACGCCCCCAGGGGGACGCCGTCGGGTGGGCTCAGGCGAAGGTCAGCGAGGACACCGGCGGGCCACGCCGGGGCGCGACCGAGCCCACCAGCCGCGACAACGCGGCCGGCTCAGGAACAGTCGCCCACGACGGGCGCGGGCGCGGCAGGACGACGGGCCGGAACAGGCCCAGCAGGACCGGGAGCAGGAAGGTCCACACCGACCACGCCAGGCCCGCGGCGCGCTCGGCCGCGCCCATCACCAGCGCCGTCACGACGACGGCACCCGCGTGCGCGGCGAGCATGCCCGGCCCCATCGCGTGCCCCGCGTGCGCGACATCCGCGGCCCCTGCGACCAGGCCGGGATCCACCGCGCCGTGGTGGAGCCCGATGCCCGCGTCCGTCGCGGCTAACCCGTGCGCGGTGGCCGGGGTGAAGATCATGAAGCCGTGGTGCAGCACGAGCTGCAACAGCCCGAGGAACGCGACGAGCCATCCGGCGCGCGCACGGAAACGTGCGGCGGCGCTGCATGCCGCGGCAGTCAGCACACCGAGGACGAGCAGGCCCAGGCCGGAGGGCAGGTGACCGCCACCCCAGGCGTGCGCGACCGCAGCGAAGGAGAACGTGGTGGACGCCAGCAGGACCGCGCGCACCATGCGCGCCATCTGTTGCTTCTGGGAGTCCACGCGCGCCACCTTAGCCGCGGCCTGTCGGCAGGATCGACAGCAGGTCACGGTCGGTCGCCCATCTCACACCGGCGGTTCACGGTCACGGTCGCGCCGCTACCGGGTCGTCTCAAGCGCGGGCGCGGGGGTCTGCTGACGCTCGGGGGTCGCACGCGGGCGACGGTGGGCGCGCACCACCGTGACGGCGACCGCGGCCACGAAGAGGGCGAACCCGGCCCAGACCATCACCTGGGTGACGTTGAGCCCGGTCCCGTCCGCGCCGGGCGTGCGCCCGCCGTCGCGCCCGGTCGCGGTGACGAGCAGGACGACGACGATCGTCGCCGAGACTGCGAGGCGCCCGACCCAGCGCCCGGCCGTGTCCAGCACGGACCGCCCAGGGGTGCGGGCAGGCGCGAGGAGCCGCACCAGGAGGAGCCCGGCGACGGGGAGCTGCAGGAGCCAGATCGTGGTGCGGAACGCGCCGTCGTACCAGACGTTCGTCCCGTACAGCAGGGTGTGCCACACACTCAGCACGTACACCACGATGATCGAGGCGTGCAGCGCCTGCCACACCCGCGGGCCCATCCACCGGCGCGCGTAGAACGCCAGACCGAGCGGGATCGACAGGTACAGCGCCAGCAGTCCGACCAGGATCGCGATCTGCCCCGTGCCCGAGGAGTACCCGCCCGGCACGAACACATCCACGAACGCGCTCCACAGCAACGCCGGCGTCGAGAGCCCGTCCGCGTTCTCCCGCACCAGCTCGGCGAAGAACCAGAACGCGTGCGCGAACATCAGACCGATCGTGGTCAGGCTCGTCGTGCGGTGCCACCGCTCCAGGCGCGCCGTCGACACGGGCATCCATGCCGGGCGTCGCGAGGAGCGGACGAGGCCGAGCATCACCGTGATCCACGCCCACAGCAGACCCGACCACCCGAATGCCTGGCACAGCCAGTACATCCAGTACAACGGCGCGTCCGCGAGGAACGGCATCACCTCGATCGTCGCCGAGGTGCCTTCCGCCACCCGCCAGTACAACAGGGCGAAGATCGCGAGCGTCAGCACCAACGCGGCCGTCGCGTCCTTCCACGACGCGCGCAGGTCCTCACGCAACGCCGCACCGTCGAACCGGGCACCCCTGCCAGCCGCCATCGACCCACACCCTCATCCAGGACGATGACCACTTCGTCACCGTCGACCGGCCCCGACCGTACCGACGGCTTTTGACGGGCGTCAAGCAAAAGCAGTACCCCCGCGTGGGCTGCGGTCGGGTCGGTGTCGGCTCGCCCTTTCTGACCTGCCGCTGTCGGCTCAGCCTGCCGGATGCACGCGACGTGGACCGCATCGCCGCTGGCACCTGCACCAGACGTCGCGCCCAGGGACCGGCCGAGTGCCCCCTGAGCGCGTCGAGGCGCGAGGGCCGGGGCTCAGTCTCCCGGCCGCGTGACGTCGTGCGGGACGAGCACCTGCACCCCCGGCCGGTCGAGGACGGTCGTCGTCGTGGCGTCAAGGGTCTGCCAGGTCTCGTCGCTGAACCCGTTGCCGGTCGACCGCACGAGCACGGCGGACGACCCCGACGTCAGGTAGCGCAGCGCCTCCTCCTGCCAGGCGAGGTTCCGACGGCGCGGCACCGGCTCGCCGGCGGCGTCCCGCGCGCCGTGGTCGTACGCGTACCCCGACAGGTCCACGGGGAGCTCGCAGCCGCGCTCGAGGTCGCGGCTCAGCACGTCGAGGACGGCGAGGACCCCGGGGGAGTCGGCGCGGACGCAGCCGTCGTCGGGGAGCGCCGCCGCCACCTCGGCCGTCGGGAACGGGGCGATGCGCGGTGCGGTCTGCACCGCGGCCACGAGGAGGGCTGCGGCGCCGATGCTCAGGAGCGCCCCCGCCGCGACCCTGCCCGGGCGGGGCAGGAGCGAGCACGCGGCGGCCAGGACGAGGACCAGCGCCGGTGCCGAGAACGCCGCGTACTGCGGGTACGCGGACGGCGAGAGCAGCAGGACGCCGACCTGCACCGCGAGCCGCACGACCCACAGCCGCCCGCGCCGCCCGACCCACGCCGCGACCGCGGCGACCGTCGCGAGCGCCAGCACGGTCCATGCCACGGCGAGCTGCTCCTGCTCCGGCACGAGGTCGCGCAGGCCGCCGGTCCCCGTGAGCCACACGAGCCGCTGCTCGAGGTCCGTCGTCGCCGGGGGCCGGGTGAGCTGGTCGAGCACGACCATGCGGACCATGTCCGACCCCGCGGCGAGGAGGAACGGGCCGAGGACCGCCACCAGCGCGACGACTGCGCCCGTGGCCGCACGGGCCGCGGTGCGCCACCCGGCGGCGAGCAGCAGCCAGAGGAGCACGACGAGCAGCGGCACCACGCCCCAGATCTTGACCGTCGCACCGAGCCCGAGGACGGCCCCGCCCGCCCAGAGCCACGGGCGCTCGCGGCCGGTGCCCTCCTGGCGCCGGTCGAGGCCGCGGAGCAGCAGCACGACCCCGCCGAGCAGGCACAGGGAGCCGAGCGGTTCGAGGAGCGTGAGCCGCTCGGCCCACGCCGCGGCGTACGACAGCGCGTAGAGGACGCCGCCCACGACGGCCGCCGTCGTGCCCCACCGGCGCGCCACGCGCGTCACGAGCACGGCGTTGGCCGCGCCCACGAGCATGATGCCGACGCGCGCGGCGACCAGGGCGTGGTCGTCGCTCGTCCACGTGGTGAGCGTGGCGAAGGGCGTCAGGGCGAGCGTCGAGCCGGGCGGGTGCAGGAGCAGGAAGTCGCGGTAGGGCACGCGGCCGTGCACGAGCGCCACCGCGGCCGAGAAGTACACGCCGTCGTCGTAGCCGCGGTACCCGCCGATCCCGGCCGAGCCGCCGACGAGGTGCCACCGCACGAGGAACGCCAGGCCCGCCACGACGGCGGCCACGACCCACCCCCACCGCGCGGCAGCGGGCGCTCGGCGCGGGGCACGGGCTGCCAGGCTCACACCCGCCAGTGTGCGCCGGGGCCGCGGCGGGCGCGCGACGCGTCCCCCTAGCGGGACCCGACCGGGCGCTCCCGGCCGGGCTCCGGCAGGTCGTCGGCCGGGGCGGGCGCCGCCGGGCGCGGCAGGGGCCGGACCTGGCCCGCGACCGCGAGGGACAGCACCGTCGCGGCGCAGATCACGAGGAGCGCGTGGCGGGCCCCGACGCCGTCGACCAGCAGGCCGAGCAGCGGGGGAGCGCTGAGCATCGCGACCGTGGAGAACGACGTCGCGACCGCGACGCGGGGTGCGGCGTGCGCGGGATCGTCGGACGCCGCGGCGATCGCGACGGGGTTCGCGAGCGCCGCACCGCAGCCCCACAGGACGATGCCGACCCAGGCGAGCGGGAGCGTGGGCGCGAGGCCGAACACGAGGAGCCCGACGAGCGCGGAGGCGCCCGACGCCCGGAGCACCGCGACGCGACCGAACCGGTCGATGAGCCCGGTGCCGGCGAACCGGAACACCGTCATCGCGCCGACGAACGTCCCGTACGCCACCGCGCCGAGCGCCTCGCGCACGTCGAACCCGTCGACCACGGCGATGGACAGCCAGTTGCCCGCCGAGCCCTCGGAGAGCGACGACGCGAGCAGCACGAGCCCGATGAGGAGGGTGCGCGGCTCGCGCCACGCGGCGAGCGCCGCGCGGACGCCCGCGCCGCGCCGGGGTGCGGGGGCGCCGTGGGCCGCCGCCGTGCGCGCCGCGGCACGCTCGGGCGCGATCGCCGTCGCGGGCGCGATGAGGAGCGCGCGGGCCGCCGTGACGACGAGTGTGACGACGACGACCTGCGTGGCGATGCCCACGTGCGCCCACGAGAACGCGGCGGCGACGAGCGCCCCGCACGCCGCCCCGATGGAGAAGGCCGCGTGGAAGTGGGGGAGGATCGCGCGCCCGACGTGCTGCTCCACCGACGCCGCGCAGATGTTGATGGGGACGTTGGTCAGCGCGCCGCACATGCCGTTGAGGAACGCGCCCGCCGCGAACACGCCGACGCTGCCGGTCGCCGTGCCGAGCGCGACGAGGCCGAACCCGACCACGTTCGCGGACGTCGCGACGACGAGCGTCGTGCGGCTGCCGAAGCGCGCGACGACCGCGCCCGTCACGACGACGGCCGTGAGGGTGCCGACCCCGCCCACGACGAGCAGCGCGCCGAGCTGGCCAGAGCTCAGCCCGAGCGCCTCGCGCACCGACGGCAGGCGGCTCATCCACGACGTGCCGATGACGCCGAACAGCGCGAACTGCACCATGAGCGCCCACCGCGCGCGCGAGACCACGGCGCGGTCCGTCAGGGCGCGCGCCGGTCCGGAAACCGGAGGGTTTGTTGACACTTGCCCGAGTCTACGGAGCGGGCGGGCCTCCGGGCCTCCGTTTTCCGCGGCGGCGACCCGTCAGAGGCGGACGGTCCCCGCGACGCACGTGACGCTCGACCCGCCGACCCAGACGGTCCCGGCGCCGTCGCGCTCGACGTGCACGCGCCCCGCCCGGCCGAGCGCGGCGCCCTGGGCGGCGACGTAGCGCCCGGGGAGGCGGCCGTCGCGCGTGAGCCACTGCCCGACGACGGCGTTGAGGCTCCCGGTGACCGGGTCCTCGGGGATGCCCATGGCGAGCGCGAACCCGCGCACCTCGACGGCGGTGCCGTCGGGGCCGCCGTCGTCCCCGTGCAGGCCGGCGACGCCCACCGAGAGGTCGGGGTGCTCCGCGCGCAGCCGGGTCCAGTCGGGCGTCAGCCCCGCGACGCGCGCGGCGGAGTCGAGCAGGACGACGCGCCAGCCCGGCCCGTTGTCGAGCACGCGGTGGTCGAGCACGGCCTCGTCGGGGACGCCGAGCGCGGCGACGATCGCCGCGAGGTCGTCGGCCGGGACCGGCTCGTCGGCGAGCAGCGCGGGCGCGGCGAACGCGAGCCGCTCCGTGCCCTCCTCGCGCCGGATCGTCACGAGCCCGACGCCGCACTCCTGCACGACGACGTCCCCCGGGCGCGGGCTGCCGCCCGCCTCGAGCCACGCGTGGCACGACCCGAGCGTCGGGTGGCCCGCGAACGGCAGCTCGCCCGCCGGGGTGAAGATCCGCAGGCGGTAGTCGGCGCCGCCTGCGGCGCCGTCGGGCGTGGGCGGCAGGAGGAACGTCGTCTCGGAGAGGTTGGTCCAGCGCGCGAAGGCGGCCATCTGCTCGTCCGTGAGGCCGACGGCGTCGAGCACGACCGCGACGGGGTTCCCGAGGGTCGGCGTGCGGGTGAAGACGTCGACCTGGGCGAACGGGCGGGACGCGGTCCGGTCGGCGATGTCTCCGTGGCGTGCGGTCATGCCGTGAGCGTACGTCCCCGCTGATGGGAGCACTTTTGTCGACGGTGCGACGGAAGTTGTAGACACATCGATAGAACGGGGCTAGCCTGTCCAGCGTTGTCATCGACGGGGCCAGGCAGGGGTTACGCTCCGTGGACTCGTAGTCCGACCGAGTAAGGAGCAACGATGCTCGAACGCACCAGCCTGCCGGTGTCCCGCCGGATCAGGTACCGACGCGGCGCGGCCGCCCTCACCCTCGGCGCGCTGGTCGTCGCGGGCTGGGCCGTCCCTGCCGCGGCCGATCTCCCCGAGCAGGAGCCCGGCGTCACGCTGCGGACCTTCCAGCTCGCGCAGAACCCCGGCGGGGTCTGCACCCTGAAGTCCGGGCAGACGCCCAACGTCGACAAGCTCATGCCGACCATCGACTGGTCCACGGCCGAGCAGTTCGGCGCCGAGGACAACTTCATCTCGCAGGTGAGCGCAAACCTGCACGTCCCGGCGGACGGCCAGTACCAGTTCCGCGTGACCAACGACGACGGCGCGCTCGTCTACATCGACGGCCAGCTCGTCCTCGAGAACGACGGCCCCAACGACTCGACCTCCGTCGAGGGCAGCGCGACGCTCACCGCAGGCGTGCACGACCTGCGGGTCGACTACTACGAGGGCAGCGACAAGCAGCGCCTCACGCTCGCGTGGAAGACGCCGGGCAGCTCCTCCTTCCAGGTGATCCCGACCTCGGCGCTCAGCACCGAGGCCGGCGTCGTGCGCGTGACCGCGCCCGGCTACAAGTACTGCGAGGGCGCGACCGACACGGCCGGCGACGGCCTGCGGCTCGACTCCGTCAACCCCAACTACGAGCTCGTCGACCTGCGCCCCGCGGGCTTCGAGCCCAAGGTCTCCGGCCTGGCGTTCACGCCGGACGAGCAGCTCGCCGTCGTGACGACGGGCGAGGTCAGCTCCGGCGGCTGGCGCCCCGACCCGGTGTCCGGCGAGGTGTACTTCCTCGACGGCGTCACCACGGCCGACGGCCCCGAGGACGTCACCGCGACGCTCGTCGCGGACGAGCTGCTCAACCCCATGGGCATCGAGGTCGTCGAGGACTCGATCTTCGTCTCGGAGCGGTACCAGCTCACGCAGCTCACCGACCCCGACGGCGACGGCTTCTACGACACCCACACGAAGATCGCGGAGTGGCCCGACGGCGGCAACTTCCACGAGTTCGCGTTCGGCCTGATCCACGACGAGGACTACTTCTACGTCAACCTCTCCGTGGCCATCAACAACGGCGGCGCGACGACGAACCCGCAGCCCGCGGCCAACCGCGGCACGTCGATCAAGATCGACCGCGAGACGGGCGAGGTGAGCTACGTCGCGGGCGGCCTCCGCACGCCGAACGGCATCGGCTTCGGCCCCGAGGGCGAGATCTTCGCGACGGACAACCAGGGTGCCTGGCTGCCGTCGAACAAGCTCATCCACATCCAGCAGGACAAGTTCTACAACCACTACACGAACCCGGCCGGGCCGTTCGACTCGAACCCCGTCGCCCCGCCGGCCGTGTGGCTGCCGCAGAACGAGATCGCCAACTCCCCGGGCAACCCGATCCTCGTCGAGGACGGCGAGTTCGCGGGCCAGATGCTGCTCGGCGACGTCACGTACGGCGGCATCCAGCGCGCGTTCCTCGAGAAGGTCGACGGCGAGTTCCAGGGTGCGGTCTTCCGCCACACCGCGGGCCTCGAGGTCGGCGTGAACCGCGTCATCTACGGCCCCGACGGCGCGCTCTACGCCGGCGGCACCGGTGAGGGCGGCAACTGGGGCGAGTCCGGCAAGCTCCGGTTCGGCCTCCAGAAGCTCGTCCCCGTCAACGAGGACTCCTTCGACATGAAGGAGATGCGCGTGGTCGAGGGCGGCTTCGAGATCGAGTACACCGACCCGGTCTCCGACGAGGTCGTCGAGAACCTCGCCGACGCGTACCAGATCAAGCAGTGGCGCTACGTGCCGACGCAGCAGTACGGCGGCCCGAAGGTCGACGAGCAGCCGCTCTTCGTCACGGACGCCCAGGTGTCCGAGGACCGCACGACCGTCACGCTGAAGATCGACGGTCTCAAGCCCGGCCACGTCGTCTACGTCCGGTCCCCGCGCCCGTTCGCCTCGGCCGACGGCGCGGAGCTCCTCAGCACCGAGGCCTGGTACACGCTCAACTCGCTGCCCGGCTACGTCGCCCCGGCCGACCGCGGCTGGTACGAGGCGGAGCTGGCCCAGCCCCTCGGCGGCTCGAGCATCGGCTCGGACCACAGCAACTACTCCGGCTCCGGCTTCGCCGCGGGCATGACGAGCGTCGGCTCCGGCCGCACGTTCTCCGTGACCGTCCCCGAGGCGGGCACCTACCCGGTGAACGTGCGCTACGCCAACGGCATCCACCCGTACACCGAGCTGCGGTCCAAGAACGTCTCGCTCCACGTGAACGGCCAGGACCTCGGCCAGTGGAACTTCCCGACCACGGGGAGCTGGAAGGACTGGGGCGTGCAGACGCGCGACCTCGAGCTCCAGGCGGGCACGAACACCATCACGCTCGCGTACGAGACGGGCGACCAGGGCAACATCAACATCGACGTGCTCTCGATCGGCGAGAACCCGGACATCTGCACCCCGGGCGAGGTCGAGGACGGCTACACCGCCCTCTTCGACGGCACCCTCGCGAGCCTCCAGGCGGGCTGGCGCATGGCCGGTCCGGGTGGCTTCGGCCGCCAGGAGGACTGCTCGATCCAGGGCGCGGGCGGCATGGGCCTGCTCTGGTTCAACCAGGAGCTCGGGGACAGCTACAGCCTGAAGCTCGACTGGAAGCTCCTCAAGGACGACAACGGCGGCGTGTTCGTCGGGTTCCCGAACCCGGGCGACGACCCGTGGGTGGCCGTCAACAAGGGCTACGAGATCCAGATCGACGCGACGGACGCCGCCGACCGCACCACGGGTGCCATCTACACGTTCCAGGGTGCCGACGCCGCGGCCGTCGAGGCCTCGCTCAAGCCGGTCGGCCAGTGGAACGCGTACGACATCCGCGTCGAGGGCGACCGCATCCGGGTCTACCTCAACGACGTGCTCGTCAACGACTTCACGAGCAGCGACCCGGCCCGCCTGGTCAACAGCTTCGTGGGGATCCAGAACCACGGCAACGGCGAGATGGTCAACTACCGGAACATCCGGTTCAAGGAGCTGACCGACGAGCCCGTCGAGGAGCTCGCGATCTCGACGACGGTCCAGACCCGCTGCCTCGCGGGCAAGGTCTACGTCGCGGTCCGTGCCACGAACGACGACACGGTGCCGGCGGACGTCACGCTCACGACGCCGTTCGGGACGAAGACGGTGACCGGCGTCCAGCCGGGTGCCTCCGCGTACCAGTCGTTCGCGACGCGTGCCACGTCGGTCGAGGCCGGCGTCGCGCAGGTCTCCGCGACCGGTGACGGCCGGACGTTCGAGGCGGACGCCGCCTACGAGGCCGTCAGCTGCGGCTGAGCCGATGACCCGGGGCGGGCGGCGTGAGCCGTCCGCCCCGGGTCGCACCGGGCGGGGGCGGCGGCACGAGCCGCCCCCGCCCGACCCGTCTCGTCCGGCGCCCGGCAGGGCGTCCCCGCAGGGCGGAGCGCGGTCCGACGGCGCTCCCACCCTCGCGTAGGGTGCTCACGTCCGCGCGCTGCCGCACGGACGCACCGCACGAACGTCGTGGGCGAGCCGGCCGAGGCCGACCCCACGACTCCCCGACGAGTTCCCGACGAGGGGAGCCCCCATGACGCTCGGACGCCTCCTGCACCGGACCGGACGGTTCGCCGCCCGCCGCCGGGGCGTGGTCCTCGTCGTCTGGGCCGTCCTCCTCGCCGCGGGCGCCGTGCTCGGCGGGGCGGTCTTCGACAAGACCTCCGACGTCGACCCCGCCCCGCCGGGCAGCGCGTCCGCCCTCGCGGCGGAACGCCTCGAGGAGCTCGCCCCCGAGGGGGAGACCGTCGTCGCGGTGCTGTCCGGCCGCGACCACTTCTCCGCCGACCTCATCGCCCAGGCGAGCGAGGTCATGCACGGCATCCGCGCGATGCCCGGCGTCGTGGAGCTCTCGGACGCCTACACCGGCGGCGGGCTCATCGCCGACGACGCGCAGGGCTCGCTCGTCGTCGTCGAGCTCGACCCCGCGCTGTCCGACGACGAGGCGCTCGCCCTCGCGCACCGCGTCGCCGACGCGCTGCACACCGTCGACACCCCCGAGGTGCTCGTGGGCGGTGCGCTGCTCGCGGAGGAGGCGTTCGTCGAGCAGGCGATCACCGACGCCGCGGTGGGCGAGGGGATCGCGATCGCGGTGCTCCTCGTCGTGCTCGTCGTCGTCCTCGGCGGCCTGCGGGCCGGCCTGGTCCCGCTGCTCTCCGCGCTCGCCGCGATCGCGGTCGCGCTGCTCGTGCTCAGCGGGCTGCTCGGCGTGGTGCCCGTCAACGAGTTCGCCGTGAACGTCGTGACGCTGCTCGGTCTCGGCCTCACGGTCGACTACTCGCTGCTCGTGCTCGCGCGCTTCCGCGAGGAGCGCGCCGCGTCCCCGGGCCTCCCGCTCGACGAGCTCGTCGGGCGCACGCTCGCGACCGCCGGCCGCGCCGTGCTCGCCTCCGGCCTCGCGGTCGCCATCTCGCTCGCCGGGCTTCTCCTGCTCGGTGACTCCCTGCTCTCCGGCATGGCGGTGGGCGGGGCGATCGTCGTGCTCGTCGCGACCGTCGCCGGGCTCACGCTCGTCCCCGCGCTCGTCGCGACGTGGCACCGCGCGATCCCCGCGCCGGGCGCGCGCACGTGGTCCCACCCGTGGACGGGCCGCGGCGGTGCCGGCACGCTGGGCCGGCTCGCGCGCACCGCGCAGCGCCACGCCGTGCTCGTCACGCTCGGCGCGACGGCGCTCCTGCTCGCCCTCGCGGCGCCCCTCGGCTCGCTGACGCTCGGCAGCTCGGAGGTCCGCTCGCTGCCCGCCGACGCCGAGGCGCGCCTCGCCGCTGACGCCACCACCTCCCGCTTCGCCGACCTCGGCGTCGCGCCCGTCACCGTGCTCGTGGAGGGCCCGGTCGACGACCCGGCGGTGCCCGAGCTGCTCGACCGGGCCGCCGCCCTGCCCGGCGTCGAGGACGCCATGCAGGACACCGGCTACCCGCCCGAGGTCACCGTCGTCGACCTCACGCCCGACGTCGGCCCGGGCGGTGACGCGACGGCCCAGGAGGCGCAGGACCTCGTGCACGCCGTGCGCGCCCTCGACACCGACCTCGAGGTGCTGGTCGCCGGACCGGCCGCCGAGGTCGTCGACACCCAGGAGCACCTCGCGCAGCGGCTCCCGCTCGCCGCCGGGGTCGTGGTGCTCGCGACCTTCGTGCTGCTCTTCCTGCTCACGGGCTCGCTCGTCGTGCCGCTCAAGGCCCTCGTGCTCAACCTGCTCACGCTCGCGGCGACGCTCGGCGTCCTCGTCTCCGTGTTCCAGCACGGCGTCGGCGCCTCGCTCCTCGGGTTCGAGCCGTGGGGTGCGCTCGACGTCACCACGCCCCTGCTCGTCGGCATGCTCGTGTTCGGCCTCTCCACCGACTACGAGGTGTTCCTCCTGTCTCGCACCGCGGAGGAGTGGCGCGCCCGCGCGCCCGGCGAGGACCCGCGCGTTGCGAACGACCGGGCCGTGCTCCGCGGCATCACCGCGTCCGGCCCGGTCGTCACGACGGCGGCCGTCGCCATCGGCATCGTGTTCCTCGGCTTCGCGGCGGGCGAGCTCGTCGCGATGAAGGAGGTCGGCGTCGGCATGGCCGTCGCCGTGCTCCTCGACGTCACCGTCGTGCGCGGGCTGCTGCTGCCCGCGACGATGACGCTCCTGGGCCGGTGGAACTGGTGGCCCTCCTGGCGCGGGGGAGAACCCGGGTCCGCCGACGTAGAGCCCGGGTCCGCCGAGGGAGACCCCGGGTCCGCCGAGGTAGAGCCTGGGTCCGCCGAGGTAGAGCCGCGGTCGGTCACACGTCGCGCATGACCTCGGTGACGAAGCGCGCGGAGCGCTCGCGGAGGCCGTCGACGCGGAGCTCGACGAACAGCTCGCGCATCGACTCGTCGTCGCCCATCTCGGTGCGGGTGGGGGCCCGGCGGACGTTCTGCGAGCAGAGGAACTGCGTGCAGATGAGGGTGCCGACGGTGTTGCCGCGACGCCCGGCGGCCCCGGCGCGGCGCGCCACGTAAAGGCTGACGTCGTCCGTCACGACGACGTCCTCGCACCACGCGCACACGGCGCGCTTGCGCCGTCCGCCCGTCTTGGCGTCGGTCGAGCGCAGCAGGACGCCGCGCGGCTCGTCGTCGACCTCCACGACGGCGTACGCGAGGAGCGGGGCCTTGCGGTCGCGCCACCCGAGGTAGTCGAGGCGGTCCCAGTCGAGCATGTCGAGGTCGGGGAGGGTCGCCTGCGCGGCCTCGCGCTTGGACGCGTTGACGAACGACGCGCGGATCTGCTTCTCGGTCAGGGGGTTCATGGGTTCGCTGCTTCCGTGTCAGGACGGTCCGCGGCCCGGCGGGCGTGCACGACGACGCGTGCTCGCCCGGGCGCACGACGGCGCCTCCGGGGGCGGGGGGACGGCGTGCCCGCAGCCGTCGCGTCGTGACCGGCGCGGCCGGGCGACGACGGGGTCGTCGGACGGCGGTGCGCCCCGGAGCGCGGCGGCCGTCGGGGACGACGGCCCGCGGCGCGGTGGTCTCAGCGGGTGACGGTGCGGGGGGAGAGGGCGCCCGAGCAGGCCGCCAGGGCCACCTCGCAGCCTGCGGTGCCGTGCATCCGCGTCTCCTCGTCCCGTGCGGTGCGCCGTCGGCGCGATCCTGATCCGTGGTCGTGCCCGTCCGGCACGACGGACGGCTGCCCACGGCAACCGTCACCCTCGATGGTGCGCCTCGGCACCCACCGTCGTCAACGTGATTGCCGCCCGGGTCGCCGCGCACCCCCGGCGCGACGGCCGACGTCGTCCCTCAGGACGTCGCCCAGACGCCCAGCTCGTTGCCGCTCGGGTCGAGGAAGTGGAACCGGCGGCCGCCGGGGAACTCGTAGGGGCCCTCGACCACCTCGCCGCCCGCGTCCCGCACGGCGGCGAGCGTCGCGTCGAGGTCCTCGGAGAACAGCAGGACGAACGGACCGCCGCGGGTCACGTCGCCCGACTCGGCCAGACGTAGACCGCCGGCCTCGTCCGCGCCGGACTCTGCCGCCGTGCGGATCCCGGAGTACCCGGGGCCGTAGGGGACGAACTCCCAGCCGAAGGCCGCGCCGTAGAAAGCCTGCGCGGCGGCGAGGTCGGTCACGGGGAGCTCGACGTAGTCGATCGAGTGGTGGATGCCGTGCGCGTGGGTGCTCATGCGCCCATCGTGACGTGGGCCACCCACGGTCGCCGCGCGGGCCGCCCGCGGGCCGCTCGCAGGCACCAACGCGGCGGGCGCTTCCCCGGTGACCTTCGACCCCGACCGGGTGACGAAGTGCCGGGCCCGGCGAGCGGGTCGCCCGGCCAGACTCGGGGGTTCCGCCGTCCACCGTCCGGGAGGAACTCCGTGCCCGTCGCCCTGCCGTCCCCGTCCGAGACCGCCGCACCCGCCGGGGAGCGGCTGGTGTCCGTGGAGGTGGTGGTGCCGTCCGGGGTGTTCTGGGCGGGGGAGGCGCGGAGCGTGACGGTCCCGGCGGCGTCGGGCACGCTGGGCATCCTGCCGCGGCACCAGCCGGTCGCGGCGTCGCTCACGGCGGGCCGGGTGCGTCTGCGCACCCCGGACCGCCCGACGGCCGAGCTGCGGATCGGGGGCGGGTTCCTCGTCGTCGACCAGGACGAGGTGACGATCCTCGCGGACGACGCGACGTGGGTGCCGGCCCGCTAGCCCGCTACGCGGGGTCGGTCGTCGTCCCGAGCTGCACGACGACGACCCGGTGCCCGTCCGGGTCGTGGACGTGCGCGAACCGGTCGCCGGTGTCGGCGTCGGCGTCGGGCCCGACGAACGGCTCGACCCCGGCCGCGGCGAGGCGCGCGAGGGCCGCGTCGAGGTCGTCGACGTAGAGCACGAGGTTGGGCAGGCCGTGCCGCACGAGCGGTGCGCCGCCCTCGGGGAGCGGCACGAGCCACAGGCCGGGCTCGTCGACGCGTCCGGGGCCGACGTGGAGCAGGGGGAACCCCTCCGTCTCCCCCTGGAACAACGTGCGGAAGCCGAACCCGTCGGCCCAGAACGCGGCGCTCGCGTCGAGGTCGCGGCAGAGCAGGACCGTGCGCCCGATCGTCGTCGTCATGCGACGAGCCTAGGGCGCACCGCCGACGCCGCGCCCGCGGGGGCCGGCCTCCCGGGGCGCACCCGCGCCGTCGGGCATACCGTGGACGGCATGGCGACCGACGGCGGCATCCGCAGGACGATCAGCGACCTCGTGGCGCAGGAGCGCGAGCTCCGCGAGCAGCTCGCGCAGGGGGAGATCACCGGGGGCGAGGAGCACGAGCGGCTCCGGGCGATCGAGGTCGAGCTCGACCAGTGCTGGGACCTGCTGCGCCAGCGTGGCGCCGCCCGGGAGTTCGGCGGCGACCCCGATGCGGCGACGGTGCGAGACCCCGGTACGGTGGAGAACTACCTGGACTGATCGCCGACGGCGACGTCCGGCTCCCGTTCCGACCTCAGAAGGAGAAACCCATGACCACGTCCAGCGAGCAGGCGGCGCAAAGCCCCCTCCCCACCGGGACCGAAGGGCGCGACATCCCCGGTCACGCGGGCGCGGTCGCACGGTTCGTCGTGGCGTTCGCGCTGTTCGTCGGCGGGCTCGTGCTCATGGGGTCGGGCATGTCCGGCGTCGACGGCGGTGTGTGGCTCTTCGTGGGCGGCCTCGCGGCGGCGACGCTCGCGTTCGCCCTCCCGATGGCGGGCACGGGCACGACCGAGCGCTGACGCCCTCGACACGGAGGCCGGGTCCCGACGGGACCCGGCCTCCGGCGTGTCCGGGGGTCAGCCGAGCGTGGCCCGGACGGCCTTCGCCGCGGTGACGAGGTGCTCGAGCGACGGCACGGTCTCCTCGTAGCGGCGGGTCTTCAGGCCGCAGTCCGGGTTGACCCAGACGACGCGCGGGTCGATCGACTTCACCGCGAGCTCCAGCAGCTCGGTGACCTCCTCCGTCGAGGGCACGCGCGGGCTGTGGATGTCGTAGACGCCCGGCCCGATGCCGCGCGAGTACCCGGCGTCGCGCAGCTCCGGCACGATCTCCATCCGCGAGCGCGCCGCCTCGACCGACGTCACGTCGGCGTCGAGGCCGTCGATCGCGCCGATGACCTCGCCGAACTCCGAGTAGCACAGGTGCGTGTGGATCTGCGTCGCCGCCTCCACGCCCGACGTCGCGAGCCGGAACGACCCGACGGACCAGTCGAGGTACGCCGGCTGGTCCGCGCGGCGCAGCGGCAGGAGCTCGCGCAGCGCGGGCTCGTCGACCTGGACGATCCCGATGCCGGCGGCCTCGAGGTCCGCGATCTCGTCGCGCAGCGCGAGGCCCACCTGGTTCGCGGTGTCGCCGAGAGGCTGGTCGTCGCGCACGAACGACCACGCGAGGATCGTCACGGGCCCGGTGAGCATGCCCTTGACGGGCTTCTCGGTGAGCGACGCCGTGTACGCGGACCACTCGACGGTGATCGGCGCGGGCCGCGTGACGTCGCCCCACAGGATCGGCGGGCGCACGCAGCGGGACCCGTACGACTGGACCCAGCCGTTCGCCGTGACGGCGAACCCGTCGAGGTGCTCCGCGAAGTACTGCACCATGTCGTTGCGCTCCGGCTCGCCGTGCACGAGCACGTCGAGGCCCAGCTCCTCCTGGAGCGCGACGACGCGCGCGATCTCCTCGCGCATCGCGGTCGTGTAGTCCGCGTCCGCGAGCTCGCCCTTCGTCCACAGCGCGCGGGCGCGGCGGATCTCGGGCGTCTGCGGGAACGACCCGATCGTCGTCGTGGGCAGCAGCGGCAGGTGCAGACGCTCCTGCTGCGCCGCCGCGCGCTCGGCGTAGTCGCCGCGCGCGAAGTCCGCGTCGGTCAGCGCGGCCGCGCGCTCGCGCACCGCGGGCACGACGACGCCGCTCGCCGCCGCGCGCGACGCCACCGCCGCGCGGGACGCCTCGATCTCCGCCGCGACGGCGTCGCGACCCTCGGTCAGCGCGCGGGCGAGCGTCGCGACCTCGCCGACCTTCTGGTCCGCGAACGCGAGCCAGTCGCGCAGGCGCGGGTCGAGCGTGGTGCCCGACGCCGTGCCGGGCTCGGCGAACGTCTCGTCCTCGACGTCGTGCGGCACGTGCAGCAGCGACGTCGACGTGCCGACGGCGACCGCGCCCGCACCGAGGCTGCGCGCGGCGGTCAGCGTGTCGAGCTTTGCCGAGAGGTCGGCGCGCCACACGTTGTGCCCGTCGATCGCGCCGACGACGAGCGTCTTCGTCAGGAGGTCGTCGTAGGGCGAGTCCGGAAGGTCCGCACGGACGGCGTCGATCGCGATCGCTTCGACGTCCGTGCCCGCGAGGGCCGCCAGGAAGTCGAAGGTCGCGCCGTCGCCGTCCGGCGACGTCTCCAGCCCGCCGAACGGCGTGGCGACGAGGATCGCGGGCCGCGCGTCCTGCGCCGAACCAGGGGTTGCCGCCGGGTTTGCGGACGAGGCCGCCGAAGACCCCGGGCTCGGCACCGGGCGGAGGTCGGTCGCGAGGGCGCGGTACGCGGACCCCACGGCGGCGGCGAGCTCGGTGAACGGCACGTCGACCGAGTCGGTGACGAGGATCGGCTCGTCGAGCTGGACCCACGGCGCCCCCGCCGCGGCGAGCGCGCGCAGCAGGTCGGCGTAGGCGGCGACGACGTCGTCGAGGCGGTCGAGCGGCGAGTACCCGGCGGGCGCGTCGTCCGCGGCCTTGGACAGCGCGAGGAACGTCACCGGCCCGACGACGACGGGCCGCGTCACGACGCCGGCTTCCTTCGCCTCGACGAACTCGCGCACGACGCGGTCGTCGACGAAGCGGATCGGGGTGTCCGGGCCGATCTCGGGGACCAGGTAGTGGTAGTTCGTGTCGAACCACTTGGTCATCTCGAGCGGGGCGTCGTCCCCCTGGCCGCGCGCCACGGTGAAGTAGCCCGCGAGGTCGAGGCGACCGGCGTCGTCGGTCAGCGACGCGAACCGCGACGGGACCGCCCCGAGGGAGGCGGCGACGTCGAGCACCTGGTCGTAGAAGGAGAACGAGCCGGGGACGGACGCGTCGTCGTCGCCGAGGCCGAGGTCGACGAGCCGGCGGACGGTCGCGAGGCGCAGCTCGCGGGCCGTGGCCTCGAGCTCCTCGGCCGAGGTCTTGCCGGCCCAGAACGCCTCGACGGCCTTCTTCAGCTCGCGGCGGCGGCCGATGCGCGGGTAGCCGAGCACGGTGCCGGCGGGGAAACCGACCGGGTTCTGGGTAGGGGAGGGTACGGAAGTGGCCATGATCGAAACCTCTTGCTGGTCCGGAGGACCGGTCAGACGGGCGCGCCGTGCGTGGCGGCGCTCGTCGTGGGCAGGGAGGTGCCGGTGACCCACGGCCCGCTGGCCAGGTCCGGGACGAGCGGGGCGGCGGCAGCGCTGGTGCTGCCTCCCGTCCCGGCCGACCCGCCGCCGAGGTGGACACCCTCGAGCAGGTCAAGAGCGGCGCGGTGCTTGTTGAACGTGTACACGTGCAGACCGGGCGTGCCCGCGTCGAGGACGCGCTGCGCGAGGTCGACCGAGTACGCGATCCCGTAGGCGTGCTGCGCCTCCGGGTCGGGCAGGGCGTCCAGCGCGTCCAGCAGGTGCTGGGGGGCGCGCACGCCCGTGAGCTCCTCGACGCGACGGAGCCGCGCGGGCTCCGTCGTGGGCAGCAGCCCGGCGAGGATGGGGATCGTCACGCCGGCCGCACGGGCCTCGGCGACGAAGTCGGTGTACGACGACGCGTCGTAGAAGAGCTGCGTGATCGCGAAGCTCGCGCCGGCCTGCTGCTTCTGCCAGAGGCGTCGCACCTCCTGGGTGCGCGTCGTGCCGGCGGCGGGGTTGCCGTCGCAGAACGTCGCGACGGCGATCGTCAGCGGCCGGGCCGCGCCGCGCAGCGCGACGGCCGGGTCGGACGCGCAGCGCGACGCCTCGACCTCGCGCAGCAGGGCGACGAGCTCGGTCGACGACCGGACGCCGTCCGGCGCGGGCTGCCAGTCCGGCTGGTCGCGCGGCGGGTCGCCCCGCAGGGCGAGGAAGCTCCGCACGCCCTCGTCGAGGAAGTCGGTGATGACCGACTCGACGTCCTCGCGCGACGCCCCGACGCACGTGAGGTGCGCGATCGGCAGCACGGGCGTGCCCTGGAGCAGGCGTCCGACGACCTGGCGCGCGGTCGCGCGGTCGGTGCCCGCGGCGCCGTACGTCACGGACACGAAGTCGGGGTGCGTCGCGACGAGACGGCGTGCCGTCTCCCAGAACTTCGGGGCCGCGTCCGGTCGGCGCGGGGGCATGAGCTCGAACGACACCGTCGGCCGAGGACGGCCCGGACGGTGCGCGAAGGATGCCTCTGAGGTCATGCGTCACTCCATCGACCCTGGCGTTAGCACCTTTGTCCTCGGGAGGCTTCCGTCGGCGGGTTGCTGCGGTGTCGTCGAGCCAGGACTCTCGACCGCTCTGGATGGTTGGCACGATCCTACGACCCATCCGACATGCGGTCGAGAGCGCCCGCCAGGTGAGATGCGGAGGGATCGGCCGGAGGCGTACCGGCGCCTCGCGCTACGGATCTCGGGCTCTCTACGCTACGAATTTCAGGTTTCCTACGCTACAGATTTCAGGTGCTCGAGCGAGGTCCCAGACACCGACCATGGCGACGGGTCGTCGTCGGCCTTGCAGGTCTCAGGCCCTCCGGCGCTCGGGCACGTGCAGGCGGCGGAGGAACCGGTCGGTGCGCAGCGGCGGCCCGCGCCGGTCGAGGAGCGACACGACGACGACGGTCGCCGTCGCGAGCGGGATGGTCCAGGCGGCGGGCTGGGCGAGCAGGGCGCGCACGACGCCGGGGACGCCGTCGGCCGTGCCGCCGGACGGGCTCCCGTACCCCGCGGCGACGAGCGCGGACGACGCGAGCAGCGCCGTCGCGCACAGGACGGCGCCCACGACCATGCCCGCCACCGCGCCGCGCGCGGTGAGGCCGCGCCACCACACGCCGAGCAGGATCACGGGGGAGAGGGCCGACGCGGCGAAGACGAACACCGTCCCGACGCTCGTCACGAGGCCCTGCGGGATGGTGACGAGCGCGAACGCGAGCGGGATGAGCGTGCACGCGACCGCCGACCAGCGGAAGGACCGCACGGTGCCGCCGAACAGGTCCTGGCTCACGACGCCCGCCAGCGCCACCACGAGCCCCGACGACGTCCCGAGGAACGCGGCGAACGCCCCGGCGACGACGAGCGCGGCGAGGAGCTCGCCGCCGAGCCCGGGCACGAGGCGGGTCGGCAGCGTGAGGACGACCGTGTCCGCGACCCCGGGCGCCGCGAGGTCGGGCGCGACGACCCGCGCCACGAGCCCGAGCGTGCTCGACACCATGTAGAACACGCTGATCATGACGAGCACGACGACGGTCGTGCGGCGGGCCGAGCCGCCGTCGGGTGAGGTGTAGAAGCGCACGAGGACGTGCGGCAGGCCGGTCGTGCCGAGCAGGAGGGCGAGCAGGAGCGAGACGGTCGCGTACGCGTCGAGGCCACCCGGCCCGGCCTCGGGGGGGAACACGGCGCCGGGGTCGAACGTGACGACGGCGCCACCGGGCTCGAACGCCCCGCCGAGCGCCATGAGCACGAAGACGAGCGGCACCGCGAGGGCGGTGAGCTTGACCCAGAACTGGAACGCCTGGACGAACGTGATGGAGCGCATCCCGCCCGCGGCGACCACCGCGCTCACCACGACCGCGATCCCTACCGAGCCGACCCACGGCGGCACCGCGGCCACGCTCGTGATGACGAGCGCCGCCCCGTGGAGCTGCGGCACCACGTAGAGCCACCCGATGACGAGCACGAGCACGCTCGTCACGCGGCGCGCGACCACGGAGTCGAGCCGGGCGTGCACGAAGTCGGGGATCGTGTACGCGCCGCTGCGCCGCAGGGGGCCTGCGACGAACAGCAGGACGAGCAGGTAGCCCGCCGCGTACCCCACGGGGAACCAGAACGCCTCCGCGCCGGACAGCAGCACGAGGCCGGAGAGCCCGAGGAACGTGCCCGCAGACAGGTACTCGCCGCTGATCGCCGACGCGTTCCAGACCGGCCGCACGGTGCGCGACGCGACGAAGAAGTCGCTCGTGGTGCGCGAGATCCGCAGGCCGTAGAACCCGATGAGGCCGGTGGCGAGCAGGAGCAGCGCGATCGCGACGAGGGGCAGCGCGCTGGTCACGGCGCACCGCCGTCGTCGGGGCCGGGCTCGTCGGGCCCGCCCGCGCCCTCGGCGAGCGCGCGGTACCGGCGCTCGTTGCGCGCCGCCGCGACCGCGAAGACGACCGCGAACGCGACGATCACCGGGTAGAAGCCGTACGCGTGCACGAGCCACGGCAGCGGCACGCCGAGCAGCACGACGTCGTCCAGCGCGGGCACGCCGCTCATCGTCACCGTGAGCAGCGTGACGACCGCGAGGAACGACGCCACGCACGCCAGCCCGAGCCGGAGCTGGGCCCGCACGAGCCCCCGCGTGTAGGCGGTCGCGGCGTCGTCCGGCTCGCCGGTCCGTGCCGTGCCCGACGGCGCCCCGCCCTCCGGGCCGGCACCCTCGCCGCGGCCGGCGCGCGCCGCGGGGAGGTCGGTGGACCGGACGCGCACGCGCGCGTCACGACGCGGGTCGGTGCCCGTCACGGCGCGCCCCGGTGCGGCCCGAGGAGCGCCTCGCGCACGGCGGGCACCATGCGGCGGCTCACCGGGACCTCGTGCCCGGCGACGACGAGCGCGGGCTGCGCCCCGCCGAACCGCGCCGCGGTCACGGCCGCGCGGTCCACGAGGTACGACCGGTGCACGCGCAGGAACCCCGCGGGCGCCCACCGCTCCTCGAGGTCGGAGAGCGGCTCGCGCACGAGGAACTGCTCGGTGTCCGTCACGAGCCGGGAGTAGTCGCCCTGCGCCTGCACCCACCGCACCGCGCTGCGCCGGACGAGCCGCGTCGTCGTGCCGACCGTCACGACGAGCGTCTCCTCGGCCGGGGCCGCACCGCCCGCCGGGTCGCCGGCAACCGGCGGTGGAGCGGCGGCGCTCGCGGACGGTGCCGCCGCGTCGGTCGCGGGGGTGCGCCCCGCCGCGGTGCGCTCCGCGACCCGTTCGACGACGCGGTCGACCGCGCGCGTGAGCCGCTCGCGCCGCACGGGCTTGAGCACGTAGTCGACGGCCTCGACGTCGAACGCCTCCAGGGCGCGCGCCTCGTCGGCGGTGACGAACACGACCGCCGGGCGGTCGGCGAACCGCGAGAGCGCGCGGGCGAGGTCGAGGCCGGTCAGCCCCGGCATGTGGATGTCGAGGAACGCCGCGTCCACCGTGCGCGACGAGAGCTCGCGCAGCGCCTCGGAGCCGCTCGCGACCCCGCGCACGGTGCGCACGCGCGGGTCGCGGCGGAGCAGGGCCACGAGCTCGTCGAGCACAGGCCGCTCGTCGTCGGCGACGAGCACGTCCAGCCCGACGGCGTCGCCCGCCCCGCCGGGGAGACCGCCGGCCGGAGCCGGGTCCGGGGTGGTCACGGCACGCTCACCTCCGTCTCGTGCAGCGGCTGCGACCGCGGGACGCGCAGCCGCACGAGCGTGCCCGAGCCGGGCGCGGTCTCGATGTCGAGCGCGTGGTCGTCGCCGTAGAGCTGGCGCACGCGGGTGTCGACGTTGCGCAGGCCCACGTGCGTCGTGTCGCGCGACGTGAGGAGCTCGCGCACGACGGCCGGGTCCATGCCGACGCCGTCGTCCTCGACCGTGATCTCCGTCTGGGTGCCCTCGTCGCGCGCGGTGATGACGATCGTCCCGCCGTGCTCGCGCGGCTCCAGGCCGTGGCGCACCGCGTTCTCGACGAGGGGCTGGACGGAGAGGAACGGGATGACGGCCGTCAGCGACTCCGGCGCGATCTGCAGGGTGACGGCGAGGCGCTCGCCGAACCGGGCGCGCTCGAGCTCGACGTAGGAGTGGATCGAGCGCAGCTCGTCGGCGAGGGTCGTGAAGTCGCCGCGCCCGCGGAACGAGTAGCGCGTGAAGTCGGCGAAGTCGAGCACGAGGTCGCGCGCCCGCTCGGGGTCGGTGCTGATGAACGACGCGATGGCGCCGAGCGCGTTGTAGACGAAGTGCGGGCTGATCTGGGCGCGCAGCGCGCGCAGCTCGGCCTGCGCGAGCGCCGTGCGCGACGCCTCCAGCTCGGCGAGCTCGAGCTGCGCCGCGCACCACTGCGCCACCTCGCCCGTCGCGCGCACCAGCGGCGGCCGCACGGTGTCGGCGAACGCGACGACGACGCCGGCGACGCGCCCGCCCGCGACGACGGGCGCCCCGACGGCGTCCTCGACGTCGCCGCTCTCGACGTGGCGCCGTCCCGTGGCGAGGACGCGCTCGGCGACGCGCCGCGCGTCGGGCTCGAGCGTCGAGCTCCCGTCGAGCGCGACCGCGCCGTCCGCCGTGACGACGGCGAGCGCGTCGGCGCCGAGGAGCTGGCGCAGGGAGCGGGCCGCGCGGCCGACGTCGTCGCCGTCGAGCCCGTCGCGCAGGTGCGTCGCGGCGCGCGATGCGAGGTGGAGGGTGCGGAACGTCGCCCGGTCGGAGTCGCTCCCGAGCTCGCGCGACCCGCGCGCGAGCCGCCAGGCGAGCACGAGCCCGAGGGTGAGCAGGACGCCCACGACGAGACCGGCGGCGGCGCCGGCGAACACGGGCCCGGACATGCAGTGATCGTATCCAGCGCGGCGTCACCCGCCCCGGTGGGCAGGTAAGGTTAGGCGACCCTATCCCACGACGGAGGAACCTCCTGTGCCGATCTCCCGGACCACGTCGAGCCCGCGCGTGCGCCGCAGCGTCACCACCACCGCCCTCGTGCTCGCCGCGACCCTCCTCGCGGCGTGCTCGTCCGACCCCGAGCCCGCGGCGACCGGCGCGCCGGCGCCGGACGACACCGCGGCGGGGTACGCCGTCGAGCACGCGCGGGGGACCACCGAGCTCGACGCGGCGCCGCAGCGCGTCGTGACGCTCGAGCCCGTCGAGACGGACACCGCCGTCGCGCTCGGCGTCGTCCCCGTGGGCGCCGCCGTGCTGAGCGTCGAGGCGGGCGTGCCCGCGTACCTCGGCGAGGAGGCGCAGGCGATCGAGGTCGTCGGGACCGTCCCCGAGCCGAACCTCGAGGCCATCGCGGCGCTCGAGCCGGACCTCATCCTCGGCACGGAGTCGCGCCACTCCGACCTGTACGACCAGCTCGCGAGCGTCGCGCCGACCGTCTTCATGGAGACCCAGACCGACCCGTGGCAGGAGAACGTGCTGCTCGTCGGCCGCGCGCTCGGCCGGGAGGCGGACGCCCAGGCCCTGCTCGACGCCTACGACGCGCGGTGCGCCCAGCTCCAGGAGGACTACGGCGTCTCCGGCACGGCGCAGCTCCTGCGCCCGCGCGACGGCATCGTGTCCGCGTACGGGCCGCGGTCGTTCGCGGGCAGCACGCTCGAGTGCGTCGGGTTCACGACGCCGGAGCAGGAGTGGGGCGAGGACATCTCCGTGGACCTGTCCCCGGAGCGCGTGACCGAGGCCGCCGCCGACCTCGTGCTCGTCTCGGCCGCCGACCCCGACGACGCGTCCGCGGTCCCCGCGGAGATCCCGCTCAACGCCGTGTCGTTCCCCGACGTGCGCGTCGTGGACCAGTCCTCCTGGATCAGCGGCGTCGGGCCGCTCGGCGGGCAGGCCGTGCTCGACGACGTCGAGCGCTTCCTGCAGGACCGTGCCGGCTCCTGACGCGGCGGCCGGGCCCCCGGCGAGCGCCGGGAGCCCGGCCGGGTGCCGGTTCCACCGGTCGCCCAACGTGCTCTTCCCGACGACGGTCGCCCGCGTGCACGACGTCGGCCCGCGCCTCGTGCGTGTGACGCTCGCCGGTCCGGACCTGGTCGGGTGCGCCGACGTCGGGCTCGACCAGCGCGTGAAGATCCTGCTCCCGGGGCCGGGCGCGGACCGCCTCGCGCGCCGGGCGCGCCTCGCGGACGAGAGCACGTGGCGCCGCGAGTGGTCCGCGCTCGACGACGACGTGCGCCCCGTCATGCGCTCGTACACGCCCGTGGCCGTGCGTCCGGAGGTCGCCGAGGTCGACCTCGACCTGTACCTGCACGAGCCCGCGGGCCCGGCGAGCGCCTGGGCGCGGCGGGCGGCGGTCGGGGACCGCGTCCTGCTGTCCGCGCCGCACGCGCGGTTCGGCGTGACCGACCACGGCACGCAGTGGGACCCGGGGCCCGCCGTCGGGCATGTGCTCCTCGTCGCGGACGAGACGTCCGCGCCCGCGGTGCGCGGGATCCTCGCGAGCCTCGGCCCCGACGTCCGGGCGCACGTGCTCGTCGAGGCCGACGACCCGGCGGACGCCCCGCTCGGTGACGTGCCCGCGACCGTGCACGTCGAGCGCGTGCCCCGCGCGCGACGCCGGGGCGCCGAGCGGGCGGTGCTGGGCGCCGTCCGCGACTGGGTCGCGGAGCACGGCCGGTCCGCGGCCTCTGCGGGTGACGGCTTCTACGCGTGGTGCGCGACGGAGAGCGCCACGGTCGCGCGCGTCCGGGCCGAGCTCGTGGCGGCGGGCGTGGCGCGGTCGCGCGTGCACGCCCAGGGCTACTGGCACGACCGCGCCCGGCCGGACGCGACGGTCAGACGAGGAACGCGACCATGACGACGAACGCGACCAGGAAGAACAGCAGCACGCCGACCCCGACGAGCAGGCCCAGCGCGACCGGGTGCGCCTGACGCCACGGCACGAGCCGGGGGTCCATCGCCCGCAGCTGCACGGGAGTGACCGACTGGTGGACCGGGTTGAGGGGGACGCCGCGGTGCGCGAGGTCGAGCGCGACGGCCGAGAGCTGGTCGCGGTCCCACATCTGCCCGACGAGCAGGGCGAGGCGCTTCGTCGGCCCCACGACGATGAGGTGGTGCGTCGGCGTCATGCCCCCGAACCCCATGCTGTCGACCGTGACGACGCGCTCGATCTCGGCCACCGTGAACCGCCGCGGTCGGCCCCAGCCCTGGACCGTCACCGACCCGTCGCCGAACGTGACGCGGGAGCGGTCGGTGAAGCGGCGCGCGAGCACGTACGTCAGCGGGATCATCGCGAGCACGACGCACGCGTACCCGAGCGCGAGGGCGAGGTTGCGCGTGCTGATCCCCAGGGAGACCGCCGTGAGCCCGAGGATCGGCACGAGGACCGCGGCGAACGTGAGGTTGGCGCGCACCACGCGGCGCTTGGCGTCGTCGTGCAAGGTCAGCTCCGTCACGGGCGGCATCGTCCCACGGCACCGCGTCCTCGCGCGGGGCGGCCCGCCCGGGCGGTGCAAGGTTCGCCCACCGGGCGACACGATCGAGACATGACCCGACGACGTCCCCCACGCAGGACGACGGCCCTCCCGGTGCTCGCCGTGGCGCTCCTCGCGTCGTGCGCCGGGCCGGGCGCCGACGCGCCCCTCCGCCCGGGGGAGACGGCCGGGCCGGCGCCGACGACGGCCGCACCCTTGCCCGACGGCACGGCGCCCGCCACCGCGGGCGACCTGGTCGGCCGCTGGCAGCCCGGCACCGACTATGCGACCGACCCGCACGTCGTCCTCGCGGAGGACGGCTCGTGGACCGGGACCGACGGGTGCAACGTCGCGGACGGCACCTGGCGAGTCGGCGCCGAGGGGCGCCTGGTCGTCACCTCGGGCGGGCACACCGAGATCGGCTGCGAGGGCGAGCCGGTGCCGGATCTCCTGGCCCGCTCCTCCCGCGCCGGGCTCGACGGTGCCGTGCTCGTGCTGGTCGACCACGACGGCGTCGAGCTCGCGCGGCTGGAACGGGGCTGACTCTCGTACCGCCCGTCCTGGGCTACCGGTAGGCGTCGGCCCGGTAGGCCATCCGCATCACGGTGACCAGACGCTGGTCGTCGTCGATGCGGACCAGGACGCGGAACCCGATCCCGACGTACCCGGCGCGCTGGCCGGCGAGCTCGGCCCCGAGCGCCTTCGTCACCCGGTAGGGGTTCGACGCAAGTGGTTCGTCGCAGAAGCGGATCACGGCGTCGGCCAGGCGTGGTGGGAGCTGGTAGAGCATGCGCGCGGCCGGTGGGCTCAGGCGCACCTCCCACCCACCGTCGACGTCGGTCACCGTCGCGAGGCCAGCTGCTCGCGCACCTCAGCGAGGCTCAGGGTGCGGCCCTGCGCCACCGCCTCCTCGGCCTCGGCCATCTCGGCCGCGTGGTCAGGGTCGGACAGCCATGCCAGCGTCTCCATGAGCGTCGCCAGGTCTTCCGGCGCGATCAGCACCGCCGCTGCCTTCCCGTGACGGGTGATCGTCACCGGTTGGTGGGTGCTCTCCACCTCGTCGACCAGGGCGGACAGGTTGGTCTTCGCTTCGCTCATGGGATATGTCTGCACCCCATGATTCTAGTCTCTATTCAGACTCGAATTCTAGTCTGAAGATGAGGCGCCTTCTCGGTGTCCATCTGGTCGGTACGGGTGCTCAGGAACCGCGGAACAGGCGCTTGCGCGACCGCGGGTGGCCGGGGGAGCCGGCCGGCAGGTCGTAGGCGCTCGTCCACACCGGGACGTCGTGGGGCGGGAGAGCCCCGGCGCGGACCGCGGCCTCGTGCAGGTGCCGCGCGACGGCGCCGAAGCTCTCGCGGCAGGAGAGCTGGCCCTCGACGAGGGAGAGCATGACGACGGTGCGGTGCGCGGCGGCGTCGGGCTGGACCGTCGCGACGGCCCGCCCGTGGGAGAAGAACGCCGCCGCACGCGGGGTGACGAGGCGGAGCACGTCGAGGTCGTCGAGGAAGAACGCACGGGCCGCGCCCCCGACCTCCCACAACGACGCGCCCTCGCGGTGCGCGACGTCGGACGCCCGGCGCTTCCAGCGCAGCGCGCCGAACGCGGCGGCGACCCACCTGGCCGCCGTCTCGGGGTCGGTCCCGAGCACGAGGGTGCACGCGGAGAAGGTCCCCCGCGGCGGGTCGGACGTGATGCGGACGGGAGGGCGGGCCACGCCCGTCACCGTAGCCCGTGGGGGTCGGGCCCCTCGCCGAGGGCGGCGAGCGCCCGCAGCAGCACGTCGTGACCGGACCGGGCGGCCCCGGGCAGCCAGGCGGCGAAGACCGCGCCGAAGGCGAGCGGGAGGAGCGCGACGAGCCACGCGACCCCGTTCTGGTAGACGGCGCCGAGCGTCGCGATCCCGGCGGCCGCGGCGAGCCAGATCGCCACCAGCACGAGGTCCAGCCCGCTCGGGGCGACCGTCCCGCGCACGCGGACGCCGTCGGGCTCCTCGGTGAGCCGGGCGCGCAGCACGCTGTGCCCGCTCGCGTGCGCGCCGGGGGCCCAGCGGCGCGCGACGAGCACGTCGTCGCGCACGCGGACCCGGACCTCCTGCCCGCGGCGGGGCAGCTCCGCGGCGCGCTGCCGGACGTCGGCGACGGAGACCTGCGGCAGGAGCAGGTCGAGGGGGACGCGGAGCACGGCGCCGAGCCTAGGCCGTCAGCAGCAGCGCGACCCCGGGTTGGCGTCCTGCTCGGCGTGCCGCATGCGCCAGAACTCGCGCTCGGTCATGACGACGCCCCCCGGGTGCACCGCGCGCTGGTGCGCGGCGTAGGTCGCGTACGCGTCGTCACCCATCACCTGCCGCACGTACCAGCGGACGTGGGCCGCGCCGTCGTGCACGCGGGCCGCCGCGGTGCGGAGCCCCGCCACGACGGTCGCACGGACCGTCGTGGCGGGACCCTGCGTCCCCTGCCGCACCGTCACCGGTGCCCCGTCGCGGCAGGGCGCTTCTCGGGCGGCAGCGCCGCCCACTCCTTCTGGATCGCCTTCTCGGCCTTCGTCGCGAACAGGTCGGCCGGGGCGAACCGGCGCGACGCGACGGGCGGGTCCTCGTGGTTGGCGCCGCCGCCGTCGCGCAGCGCCTTCGCGGTCACGAGGACCGACGCGACGATGACGACGATCGCGAGGACGACGAACACGATCGAGAGCGTGCCCTGGACGAACGTGTTGCGGACGACCGCCTCCATCGCCTCGACCGAGCCGGCGGTTCCGAACGACGTCTCGCCGGCGGCGAGCGCGTCCTTGAACGCGTTGTGGTTGGCCCAGTACCCGACCGCGGGGACGGGGGAGAAGATCTTCTCGATCGACGCCCAGATGGTGATGACCGCGGTGAACGCGAGCGGCGCCGCGACGATCCACAGCCAGCGCTGGTAGCTGCGCCCGCGCTTGGCGACGATCGCCAGCACGACGGCGAGCGCGATGGCCGCGAGGAGCTGGTTCGCGATGCCGAACAGCGGGAAGAACGTGTTGATCCCGCCGAGCGGGTCGGTGACGCCGAGGTAGAGGATGCTGCCCCACCCGGCGACCATGATCGCGGTGCACAACCACACGCCCGGCCGCCACGTGACGTCGCGGAACTTCGGCGACACGTTGCCGAGGGTGTCCTGGAGCATGAACCGCGCGACGCGCGTGCCGGCGTCGACGGCGGTGAGGATGAACAGCGCCTCGAACATGATGGCGAAGTGGTACCAGAAGCCCATCATCGCGGTGCCGCCCACGAGCTGCTGCATGATGTGCGCGAGGCCGAGCGCGAGCGTCGGGGCACCGCCCGTGCGGGACACGATCGACGGCTCCCCGACGGCCTCCGCGGTCGACGTGAGCATGTCCGGCGTGAGGTCGACGCCCATGAGGCCGAGCCCGTTGACGAACGCGACCGCGCCCTCGACCGTGCCGCCCGTGGCGGCGGCGGACGAGTTCATCGCGAAGTAGATGCCGCGGTCGATGGAGATCGCGGCGACGAGCGCCATGATCGCGACGAACGACTCCATGAGCATGCCGCCGTAGCCGATGAAGCGCGTCTGGCGCTCCTTCTCGACGAGCTTCGGCGTCGTGCCCGACGCGATGAGCGCGTGGAAGCCGGACAGCGCGCCGCACGCGATGGTGACGAAGAGGAACGGGAACAACGCCCCGGACACGACCGGGCCCGTCTCGCCGCTCGCGAACTCGCTGATCGCGGGCACCGTGATCTCGGGCCGCACGACGATCACCGCGACCGCGAGGACGACGATGACGCCGACCTTCATGAACGTCGAGAGGTAGTCGCGGGGCGCGAGCAGGAGCCACACGGGCAGGACGGCGGCGACGAAGCCGTACACGATGACGCCGACCGCGATCGTCGTGCGGTCGAGGTGGAAGAGCTCGGCGCCCCAGGCGGTGTCCGCGATCCAGCCGCCGCCGACGATCGCGGCGAGCAGCAGCACGAAGCCGATGACCGAGACCTCGGTGATCTTCCCGGGCCGGATGTACCGCAGGTACACGCCCATGAACAGCGCGATGGGGATCGTCATCGACACGGAGAACACGCCCCACGGGCTCTCGCCGAGCGCGTTGACGACGACGAGCGCGAGGATCGCGACGATGATGATCATGATGAGCAGCGACGCGACGATCGCGGCGGTGCCGCCCACGCGGCCGAGCTCCTGGCGCGCCATCTGGCCGATGGTCCGCCCGCCGCGGCGCATGGAGAAGAACAGGACGAGGTAGTCCTGCACCGCGCCGGCGAGCACGACGCCGACGATGATCCAGATCGTGCCGGGCAGGTAGCCCATCTGGGCGGCGAGCACCGGGCCGACGAGCGGGCCCGCCCCGGCGATCGCGGCGAAGTGGTGGCCGAACAGCACGTGCCGGTCGGTCGGGACGTAGTCCTTGCCGTCCTCGCGGGCCTCGGCGGGCGTGGCGCGGCGGTCGTCGGGGCGCGTGATGTAGCGCTCGATGACCTTGGAGTAGAAGCGGTACCCGATGAGGTACGTGCACACGGCGGCGAACACGAACCAGATCGCGTTCACGGTCTCGCCGCGGACGACCGCGAGCATGACCCACGCGATGCCGCCGAGCAGGGAGATCGCGGCCCACAGGGCGATCTTCTGGGGCGTCCAGCGGGTGCGCGCCTGTGCCCCGGGAAGCTCCTCGGGCACCGCGGTGGGGGGCAGGGACGGGTCCGGCACGATCTCCGGGTCGTCGTCCGCGGCGTTCCGCGCCGCGCGGGTGTCTGTCGTCATCGAGCCTCTCCAGGGTCGCGTCGTTGCGGTCCGACCACGGAAGGCTAGGAACCGCGGCGGACCGTGATCCACGTCACGGCGGCGGGCGGTCGAGGTGTGCGACGAACGGTGGTCGGTGTGCGACGAACGGCGCGGGAAGAAGGTTGCGCGCGCCTCGTAGCCTGGGGCGGTGCAGACGCTGACGACGCCCCGACTGACCCTCCGCCCCTGGCAGCCCGACGACGCCGACGCCGTCCTCGACATCTACTCCCGCTGGGACGTGATGCGGTACGTCGGGACGACGCCGCGCGTCCTGGAGCACCGGGACGAGGCGCTCGCGCGCGTCGCCGCGTGGGCCGAGGTCGACGACGGCACGCACGGCGTCTGGGCGGTCGTCCCGCGCGAGGACGACGGCGCCGGTCTGCCCGACGGCGCGCCCGTCGGGACCATCCTGCTCAAGTCGATCCCGGCGTCGGGCACGGGCGACCCGCTGCAGCCGTCCGGCGACACGGAGATCGGATGGCACTTCCACCCCGCCGCGTGGGGCCGCGGGTACGCGTCGGAGGCGGCCTCGGCCGTCCTCGCGCACGCGTTCGCGCGGGGCCTCGACCGGGTCGTCGCCGTGACGCACCCCGACAACGCGGCGTCCCAGGCGGTGTGCCGACGGATCGGCATGACCCCCCGCGGCAGGACCGACGCGTACTACGGCGTGACGTGCGAGCTGTTCGACGTCACCGCGGCGGAGGGGGCACGGGCGGCCCGACCCGCGTGAGGCGGCGGACCGCACCGAGGACGTCGACGTCGTCGTGCGGCTCGGTGTCGAGCGCGCGGTGGATCGTCATGCCTTCGATGAACGCGTCGAGCACGCGGCACGTCGCGGGGTCGAAGTGGCGGCCCAGCGCGGCGCGGCTGCGACGCATCCAGTCGTTGGTGAGCGTCCGGTAGGCCGGGTCCCGCGCCGCGAGCGTGTAGAGCTCGTGCGACAGCACGAGGTCGCGCTGCGTCGCGAAGACGTCGTGCGTGATGAGCGTCGTGACGGCCTGGACGGCCTCCTCGGGCGTGCGCGCGTCGCCCATGCGGCGCTCGAACTGCGCGGCGGCCTCGCGCGTGAACCGGCCGAACGCCTCGCGCAGCAGGTCGTCCATCCCGGCGAAGTGGTACGTCATGGAGCCGAGCGGGACGTCGGCCGCCGCCGCGACGCGCCGGTGCGAGGTCCCTTCGACCCCGTGCTCCGCGATGACGTCGAGGCACGCGTCGATGATGCGGTCGCGGCGCTCCGGGTCGTGGCGGCGCGCGCGGCCCGTCGGGCCGGGAGGCGCGGGGGTCTCGGTCACGGGTCAGATGTTCTCGCGGATCACGCGCGCCGGGTTGCCGGCGGCCACGACGTTCGCGGGCAGGTCGCGCGTGACGACGGACCCCGCGCCCACGACGGTGTTGTCGCCGATCGTCACGCCCGGGCACACGATGACGCCGCCGCCGAGCCACACGTTGTCGCCGAGCGTGATGGGCTCGGCGGCCTCGAGCTTGTCGCGCCGCGGCTGGGGGTCGACGGGGTGCGTGGGGGTGAGGAGCTGGACGTTCGGCCCGAGGAGGCAGTCGTCGCCGATGGTGATCGCCGCGACGTCGAGCGCGGTGAGCCCGGAGTTGACGAACGTCCGGTCGCCGAGGTGCACGTTGCTGCCGAAGTCCACCGCGAGCGGGGGCTTCACCGACGCGCCCTCGCCGAGCGAGCCGAGCAGGTCGGTGAGGATCGCGCGGGCGCCGTCGTCGTCGCCGTCGAGCACCGCCCGGTGGTAGGCGTCGACGAGGCGCAGGCCGCGCTGGACGCCGCGCGCGATCTCCGGGTCGTCGGCGACGTACAGGTCGCCCGCGGCCATGCGCTCGTAGCTGGTGCGGTCGTCGCCGGCGAAGTAGTCGGTGGTCATGCGCTGGTCTCCTGGGACTCAAGGGTGCGGTCGTGGGGGGAGGGGTGGTGCGGCGAGCTGGTGGCGCGGCGCGGTGCGAGGACGCCGGTGAGCAGCACGACGACGACGCCCGCGAGCGGGAGCACGAGCAGGCCGGTCCGCAGGCTCGTGGCGTCGGCGACGAGCCCGACGATCGGCGGCGACAGGAGGAACCCGAGCCGCATGAGCCACGAGACGAGCGTGAGACCCGTGCCCGCGCGCAGCCCGGGGAGCTCGTCCGCCTGCTGCATCGCGGCCGGGACGAGGGTTGCGACACCGAACCCGGCGGCGGCGAACCCGGCGATGGTGCCGGGCACGGAGGGGAACGCGAGCGCGAGGCCCGTGCCGAGCGCGACGAGCGCACCCCCGGTCCGGGCGACGGCGCGCTGACCGAAGCGGTCCACGAGGCGGTCCCCGACGAGGCGCCCGACGAACTGGGCGCCGACGAGCGCGACGAAGCCGGCGGCGGCGAGCGTCGCGGGGGCGCCGAGCGACCCGGACAGGTAGACCGCGGCCCACGTGCTGCCCGCGTCCTCGACGAGGGTGCCTGCGACGGCGACGAGCACGAGCGCGGCGAGGACGGCGGCCGTGCGGGCGCGGGACGCGCGTGCGAGTGCTGCGCCGGCCCCTGCGGGTTCCGCGCCTGCCGGGGCACCGGCCGGGGTCGCGACGGCCTCCGCCGCGACGGCGTCGGGCGTCTCGCCGTCGAGCCCGGGCAGGCACCAGCGCAGCGCGGCGAGCGCGACCACCGCGAAGAGGGCGCCCGTGATCGCGAGGTGGACGCCGAGGGGCAGGCCGAGCGCGATGGCGGCGGCCGCCATCCCGCCGCCCACGACGGCGCCGACCGACCACAGCGCATGGAAGCCGTTGATGATCGAGCGGCCGTACCGGCGCTGCACGCGCAAGCCGTGCGCGTTCTGCGCGACGTCGGTGAACGCGTCCATCGCCCCCGCCGCGAACAGCGCGACGACGAGCAGCGGCAGGGCGGGCGCCAGGCCCGCGAGCAGCAGCCCGGCCGCGGTGAGCACGGTGCCGGCGACGGCGACGCGCGCCGACCCGAACCGGCGGACGAGCGCCGCGGCGGCGAGCCCGGCGGTGATGGCCCCCGCGGGGAACGCCGCGACGGCGAGCCCGTACGTGGCGTTGCCCAGGTCGAGCCCGGCCTTGATCTCGGGGTACCGCGGCACGAGGTTCGCGAACAGCGCGCCGTTGGTGAGGAACAGCGCGGCGACGGCGACCCGCGCACGCCGGACGTCCGGCGCCGGGCCCGCGAGGATGGGGGGCGGCATGCGGACGATCGTACACACGATGTGTACGCCCGTACACATCCCCGCGGGGTCGGGGCCGTGGTCTGCGCCTAGGCTGGCGGGCATGGACACCGAGGAGCGACTGGCCGTCTTCATCGACTACGAGAACCTCGCGCTCGGGGCGCGCGAGCACCTGGGCGGCATGACGTTCGACTTCGGCCCGATCGCCGACGCGCTCGCCGTGCGCGGGCGCGTCGTCGTGCGGCGGGCGTACGCGGACTGGTCGTACTTCGACGAGGACCGCCGCTCGCTCACGCGCCACCAGGTCGAGCTCATCGAGATGCCCCAGCGCATGGGGGCGTCCCGCAAGAACGCCGCCGACATCAAGATGGTCGTCGACGCGATCGAGATGGCGTTCGAGCGCGACTACATCTCGACGTTCGTCATGTGCACGGGGGACAGCGACTTCTCCCCGCTCGTCCACAAGCTGCGCGAGCTGAACAAGCGCGTCATCGGCGTCGGCGTCGAGAAGTCGACGTCCCGCCTCCTGCCGCCCGCGTGCGACGAGTTCCTGTTCTACGACCGGCTCGAGGGTGTCGACGTCCCCGACGAGCCGGAGCCTCGCTCAGTCCGCGGTGGGCGCGCCGGGACGACGTCCGGTGGCGCGAAGGCGAAGCGCACCGGCGGCCGCACGTCCGGGCGCCGCAAGGCGACCGAGATCGCCGAGCCGGAGGTCGAGACCCCGGCCGCCGCGGCGCTCGCGGAGCTCGGCGAGGCCGTCGGGCGCTCGTCGCGCCGGGGCGAGCCCGTCGTGACCGAGAACGCCGAGGTCGACGGCGAGACGACGCCCGTCGAGCAGCCGGCCGACGAGCCCGCGCTCGTCGCGACGACCTCCGAGGCCGACGACGACGCGCCGTCGGGCGAGGACGTCCCCATGGAGGTGCGCGTCGCGCAGACCCTGGCCGACCTCGAGGCGTCCACGAGCGGCCCGGTCACCGCGTCGGTGCTCAAGCGCACGCTGCTGCGCAAGGACCCGACGTTCAGCGAGGCGGACTACGGGTTCCGCAACTTCGGCGAGTTCCTGCGGTTCCTCGCCGACCGGAGCTTCGTGGAGCTCGCGCCCGGCCCCGCGACGGGCGACCCCGAGGTGTCGCTGCCCGCGCAGGGCGACACGGACCAGGCGTTCGCGCTCGTGCGCGACGTGGTCCGTGAGGAGGGCGGCTCGACGGTCCTGTCCGGGCTGAAGAACGCGATCCGCAAGAAGCGCCCCGACTTCAGCGAGAAGGCGCTCGGGTACCGCGGGTTCCTGCAGTTCTGCAAGGCGGCGCAGGCCGCCGGCGCCGTCGACCTCGCCTGGGACGACGACGCCGACGACTACCGCGTGACGGTCGCCTGACGCTTCCGCGGGCCGTGGCGCCGGGCGCCGGGAATCACCCCGGCACCCGGCGCCACGGCGCCCGGACGGGCGTCCGCTCCCGCGTGGCGCGTCGCGGTCAGCGACCGACGAAGGCGAGCAGCGCCTCGTTGACCTCGGCCGCGTGCGTGACGAGCAGGCCGTGGGGAGCACCCTCGACCTCGACGTACTCGGCGTCCGGCACGAGCTGGCGGAAGCGGCGCCCGGTCGCGTCGATCGGCAGGATGTTGTCCTTCGTGCCGTGCAGGATCAGCGTCGGCTTGCCGGCCGCGCGGACGGCCTCGACGTCGGCCCGGAAGTCCTCGATCCAGGTCGGCACGACCGCGTACGCGGCGACGGGCGCGGACCCGATCGCGGTGATCCAGCTCGCGTGCACGGCGTCCTCGCTGATGCGCGTCCCGAGGTTCTCGTCGAGGTTGTAGAAGTCCTTGTAGAACTGCGTGTACCAGGCGTAGCGGTCGGAGCGCGCGGCCTCGACGATGCCGTCGAACACGGACTGCGGGACGCCCTCCGGGTTGTCGTCGCGCTGGACGAGGAAGGGCTCGAGCGAGGCGAGGAACGCGAGCTTGGCGACGCGCTCGTGGCCGTGGCTCTTCACGTAGCGGGCGAGCTCGCCGGTGCCCATGGAGAAGCCGACGAGGATCACGTCGCGCAGGTCGAGCGTCTCGAGGACGGTGTCGAGGTCGGCTGCGAACGTGTCGTAGTCGTAGCCGCTGCCGACCTTGCTCGACGCGCCGAACCCGCGGCGGTCGTAGGTGATGACGCGGTGGCCGGCGTCGAGCAGCTCGCGCTTCTGCAGCTCCCAGCTGTGGCCGTCGAGCGGGTAGCCGTGGATGAGGACGACCGGCTGCCCGGTGCCCTGGTCCTCGTAGTAGAGCTCGATGTCGGTGGAGTTCTCCTGCCCGACGGTGATGTACCCCATGGTCGTGCTCCCTTCGCGGCGTCGGGAGAACGGTCGTTCTCCCGTGAGTCGCTACACTAGAGAACGATGGTTCTCCGCGCAAGCGGTACGACGTGAACAGGAGATGAGCGATGCTCGACGACGTGAGCGCCCGCGCGGCCGTGGTGGCCGCGGCCGACCGGCTGTTCTACGCCCAGGGCGTGCAGTCCGTCGGGATGGACGCCGTCCGCGCCGAGGCCGGGGTGTCGCTCAAGCGCATCTACTCGCTCTTCCCGTCCAAGGACGACCTCGTCGTGGCCGTGCTGCGCCAGCGCACGCGCCGGTGGGACGAGGGGATCGCGCAGGCCGCCGCGGGAGCGGCCACGCCCCGCGACCGCCTCCTCGCGGTGTTCGACTTCCTCGACGCGTGGTTCCGCGAGGACGGCTTCCGCGGGTGCGCGTTCATCAACTCGTTCGGCGAGCTCGGCGCGACGTCGCCCGGGGTCGCCGCCGCGGTGCGCGAGCACAAGGAGTCGTTCCAGCGGTACGCGCGCGACGTCGTGCGCGAGGCGGGCCTGCCCGACGACGTCGCGCTCCAGGTCGTGCTGCTCGCCGAGGGCGCGCAGACGACGGCGGCCATCACGCAGGACCTCGACGTCGCGCGCCAGGCGCGCCGGGCGGCCGAGGCGATCCTCGACGCGGCGGTCCCTGCGAGGGTGTGACGTCCCGAGGCGTTTCCGGGGGCGTTCGGGTCGCTCGTTCGCCCGTGGTGTCGGAGAAGCGATATGGGAGCGATCCCACGACACGCCGAGAGAGCGCTTGCTCGGCATGATCCCGCCGCCGTAGGTTCGCGACGGAGGGCCGAGGAACGGCCCCCGCCCCGGTGCAGAGTCGCGCCGAGAGCACGTCGCGCACCGTGGCGAGACGCAGGCGGCACCGCCGCCGGACCTGGAGGAACGATGGACCTCGCACGTCACCGCTCCCTGACCCCGCCCCGCACCCCGGCCGGGCCCCGACCCCGCACCCGGCGGCGCCTCGCGGGCGCGCTCGTCGCCGCGCTCACGGCGGCCGCCGCGGCGCTCGCCGTCACCGTGCCCGCGACGTCGGCCGCCGCCGCACCCGGCGACCTCCTGTGGTCCGACGAGTTCGACGGCGCGGCGGGCTCGGCGCCGAACCCGGCCGTCTGGAACCACGAGACCGGCGCGCACGGGTGGGGCAACGCCGAGCTCCAGAACTACACGGCCTCGCGCGCCAACTCCGCGCTCGACGGCCAGGGCAACCTCGTCATCACCGCGCGTCGCGAGGGCGACGGGTCGTACACGTCGGCCCGCATGACGACCCAGGGCAAGTACCAGCCGCAGTACGGGCGCATCGAGGCGCGCATCCAGATCCCGCGCGGCCAGGGGATCTGGCCGGCGTTCTGGATGCTCGGCGGGAGCTTCCCCGGGACGCCGTGGCCGTCGTCGGGCGAGATCGACATCATGGAGAACGTCGGGTTCGAGCCGCACCGCGTGCACGGCACGGTGCACGGCCCGGGGTACTCCGGCGGCTCCGGCATCACGGGCATGTACCAGCACCCGCAGGGCTGGTCGTTCGCGGACACGTTCCACACGTTCGCGGTCGACTGGAAGCCGGGGGAGATCACGTGGTTCGTCGACGGCCAGCAGTTCCACCGCGTCACGCGCGCGAGCGTCGGCGCGAACGCCTGGGTGTTCGACCAGCCGTTCTTCCTCATCCTCAACGTCGCGGTCGGCGGGCAGTGGCCCGGCTACCCCGACGGCACGACCCAGCTCCCGCAGCAGATGAAGGTCGACTACGTGCGCGTCTACGACAACGGCTCGGGCTCGTCGAACCCGGGGAACCCCGGCACCGGCCTGCCCACGGGGACCGGCGCGGTGCGCGCCGCGAACGGCATGTGCGTCGACGTCCCGTGGGCGGACCCGACCGACGGCAACCAGGTGCAGATCGTCACGTGCAGCGGCAACGCCGCGCAGACCTGGACGCGCGGCTCCGACGGGACCGTCCGTGCGCTCGGCAAGTGCCTCGACGTGCGCGACGGCGCGACGACGCGCGGCGCCGCCGTGCAGGTGTGGACGTGCAACGGGACCGGCGCGCAGAAGTGGGCGTACGACGCGGGGAGCAAGGCGCTGCGCAACCCGCAGTCCGGGCTCTGCCTCGACGCCACGGGCGGCGCGCCCCTGCACGACGGCCAGCGGCTGCAGACCTGGACGTGCAACGGCACGACCGCGCAGCAGTGGACGGTGTGACGGCCGGCTGACCTGGCGACCGCGGCGACCGGCCGCGCGGGAGGGGCACCCCGGGGTGCGTCACCCGCGCGCGGTCGCTGCGTCGTCGGGCGGGTCGACGCGCGGGCCCGGCTCGCCCTGCTCGCCCGGTCCGGGCGGGCGGCCGCCCGGCTCGCGCGGGCCGAGCCGGCTCGCGACCATCGGCAGCACGATCACCGACAGCACGCCCGCGCCGACGAGCGCCGCCCCGACCTGCGACGTCATGGCGCCCTGCTCGACGGCGATCTCCGTGAGCGCGACGAGCAGCGGCAGCGCGGTCGCCGCGTAGAGCGCGGTCTGGACGCGCTCGACCGACGGCAGCTCGCGCCGGAACCACAGGAGCACCGGGCCGCCCCGCACGACCACCATGAGCGCGAAGAACGTCAGCGGCAGCAGCGGGGACGCGACGATGGAGTCGATGTCCAGGCCCATGCCGGAACTGACGAAGAACACCGGCACGAACACGCCCCACGCGACCGCGTCGAGCTTCTTCTCCAGCGCCTCGACGTCGCCGGGCGCCCAGCGTCGCAGCACCATGCCGCCGACGAACGCGCCCAGCACCGCGTCGAACCCGAGCCCCGCGGCGAGCGCGAGCAGCACGACGAGCAGCAGCACCGTGAGGCGCAGCGTGCTCTGGCCGGTCCCGTGCTCCGCCGCGCTGAAGAGGCGGTCGCCGCCGAGGGCCTTGAGGCGCCCCAGCCGGCCCGGCAGCGCGGACAGCGCGACCGCGACGACCGCGAACAGGACGAGCAGGATCGCCGCGACCCCGCTCTCGCGCGTCCCGAGCAGCACGGCCATGGCGACGATCGGGCCGAGCTCGCCCACCGCCCCGACCACGAGCACCGCGCGGCCGAGCCGCGAGCCGAGCTGACCGCCGTCGCGCAGGATGGGGAGCACCACGCCGAGCGCCGTCGTCGTCAGCGCGATCGCCCCCGCCGCGACGGCGTGCGGCGAGTCGTGACCGACGATCGCGAGGACGAGCACGGCGCCGACGACGAGCGACGTCAGCCACGCCGCTCCGGCCCGCCGTCCGACGCGCTCGCGCAGGAGGCTCGGCTCGAGCTCGTACCCGGCCAGGAGGAAGAGGAAGCCCATGCCGAGGTCCGAGAGGAGCGTGACGTCGTCGGGCGTGGCGAGGTCGAGCGCGGACGGCCCGACGAGGATGCCGCCCAGCAGCAGCACGACGACCTGCGGGACGCGCGACCGCACGGGCATGAGGCCCGTGAGCAGCGGCGCCAGCAGGGCGACGACGAACACCGGCACGAGCGGGGCGTAGACGTTCACGGACGGCTCCCGGTGGTCGGCGGCGGCGAGCACCAGGATGGCGCAGCGGCCGAGGTCGCGCGCGGGAAGCGGCGGGCCCATCTTGACGGCGGTCGCGGCCCGGCCTAGCGTCGGCCGGGCCGCGTGACGCGCGGCACCTGGATCGGCAGACAGGACCACTGAGCCGGCGCACCGTGGCGCCGGATCCGCGCCCCGGTGAGCGACGAGCCACCAGGAGGCACCATGACCAGCACCGACGCAGCGACCAGGACGTGGGTCCGCGACCCGCTCGGCGTGTTCACCGCCGACGACTCCCCGGGCGCCCCGGACGCGCGCGGCGGCCTCGTCGTCGAGGGCGGGGTGGTCGTCGAGCTCGTCGCGGCCGGCGCGCAGCCGTCCGCTCCCGTCGACGAGACGTTCGACGCGTCGCAGCACGTGCTCACGCCGGGCCTGATCAACACGCACCACCACTTCTACCAGACGCTCACGCGGGCCTGGGGGCCGGTCGCCGACGCCCCGCTCTTCCCCTGGCTGCAGCGCCTCTACCCGGTCTGGGCGCGCCTCACGCCGCGCGACCACGAGCTCGCGACGACCGTCGCCCTCGCCGAGCTCCTGCTCTCCGGCTGCACGACGGCGGCCGACCACCACTACGTCTTCCCCGCCGGTCTCGACGACGCGATCGACCTCCAGGTCGCCGCCGTCCGGCGGCTCGGGATGCGCGCGACCCTCACGCGCGGCTCCATGACTCTCGGCCAGGACGACGGCGGCCTGCCGCCGCAGTCGGTCGTCCAGGACCTCGACACGATCCTCGCGGACTCGCAGCGGCTCGTGGACACGTACCACGAGCGGGGTGCCGGGGCGCAGGTCCAGATCGCGTTCGCGCCCTGCTCGCCGTTCTCCGTGACGACCGACGCGATGCGGGAGAGCGCGGCGCTCGCGGAGGAGCTCGACGTCCGCCTGCACACGCACCTCGCCGAGACGGTCGACGAGGAGGACTTCTGCCGCGAGCGCTTCGGGATGCGCACGGTCGACTACCTGGAGTCCGTCGGCTGGCTCACGGACCGCGCCTGGCTCGGCCACGGCATCCACCTCGACGACGACGAGGTGCGCCGCCTCGGGGCGGCGGGGACCGGCGTCGCGCACTGCCCGACGTCGAACATGCGCCTCGCGTCGGGCATCGCCCGGGCCGTGGAGCTGGAGGACGCGGGCGCGCCCGTCGGGCTCGGGGTCGACGGCTCGGCGTCGAACGACGCCTCGACGATGATCCTCGAGGCGCGCCAGGCGCTCTACCTCCAGCGCCTCCGGTACGGCGCGGACATCCCCGTGACCCGCGCGCTCGGCTGGGGCACGCGCGGGTCGGCGCGCGTGCTGGGCCGGGACGACGTCGGCGTGCTCGCGGTCGGCAAGCAGGCCGACCTCGCGCTGTGGCGGCTCGACGAGCTGCGCTTCTCCGGCGCGCACGACCCGGTCGCCGCGCTCCTGCTGTGCGGCGCCGACCGCGCGGACCGCGTCATGGTGGGCGGCGCGTGGCGCGTCGTCGACGGCGCGATCCCCGGGCTCGACCTCGGCGCCCTCGCGGCCGAGCACTCGGCGGCGGCCCGGCGCCTCGTCGCGGGGTGAGCCGCGGCCGGCGGGGACGGGCCGGGCCGACGCCCGGGCGCCCCCGCCGGCTCAGAGCTCGCGGTAGTAGTGGACGACGGGCAGCGCGGTGAAGCCGCTCGACTCGTACAGGGCGCGCGCTGCCCCGTGGCCCGGGTCGCCGCCGGTCCAGACGTTGGCGTAGGCGCATCCGGCGTCGCGCATGAGCGCGAGGGCAGCGTCCACGAGCCGGCGGCCGATGCCGTCGCCCTGCACGTCGGGGTCGACGGCGATGATCTCCAGGTCGGCGGTGCGCGCGCCCTCCGGCGCGGGCTCGCCGAGCACCGTCGTGGCGAACCCGACGACCCGGCCGTCGCGCTCCGCGACGACCGTCGTCGCGGGGTGCTTCTCGCACGCGCCCCGCACCTCCGCCGCCTGCCTGCGGCGCCAGTCGGGGTAGGCGAGGTCGTAGAGGCGCTCCCCGAGGATCTCGCGCCAGGAGGCGAACGCGCTCTCCCACGCGCGCAGCGACAGCGCGACGACCGCGTCGAGATCGGCGGGGCGGTAGGGCCGCAGGGTGGTGGTCACCGCTGGAGCGTAGGGAGGGCGCGCGGCGTGGTGCCAGCGCTTTGCCGCGTCGCGCGGGCGGCGTCACGGGTGACGTCGGGCGGGCGATGTCGGACGGTCGCGACCGTCCCCGCTGGCCACGCACGAGTTGGAGGGCGGGACTTGACACAGGTCACACTAGGCGTTCGAATAGTGGAAGTAGTTTTCCGCCAAGCGGAACGATAGCTGACGAGGAGGTCCGCTATGAATGCGCGAGCCACGAGGGCCACGGACGGCGCCGAACGGCGTCCGGCACGCCCCGAGGACGAGCGGCTGCCCATCGGGTCGACGTTCGGGTACGGGTTCCAGCACGTGCTCACGATGTACGGCGGCATCATCGCCCCGCCGCTCATCGTGGGGAGCGCCGCGGGCCTGACCGGCGCCGAGATCGGGATGCTCGTCGCGGCGTCCCTCTTCATCGGCGGCCTCGCGACGATCCTGCAGACGGTGGGCATCCCCTTCTTCGGGTCCCAGCTGCCGCTGGTCCAGGGCGTGTCCTTCGCGGGCGTGTCCACGATGGTCGCGATCGTCAACGGCGGGGGAGGGATCCCGGGCGTCCTGGGCGCGGTGCTCGTCGCCTCCGTGATCGGCCTGCTCATCACGCCTTTCTTCGCGCAGATCATCCGGTTCTTCCCACCGGTGGTGACGGGCGTCGTCATCACGACGATCGGGCTCACGCTCATGCCCGTCGCGGCCAACTGGGCGATGGGCGGCAACGCGAGCGCGCCCGACTACGGCTCGGTGAGCAACATCGGCCTCGCCGCGCTGACGTTCGCGATCGTCATCCTGCTGTCCAAGGTCGGCAGCGGCACGATCTCGCGCCTGTCGATCCTCATCGCGATCGTCGTCGGGACGCTCATCGCCCTCGCGCTCGGCAAGGCCGACTTCTCCGGCGTGGGCGACGGCCCCGTCGCCGCGTTCCCGTCGTTCCTCGGCTTCGGGGCGCCGACGTTCGAGATCGCCGCGATCATCTCCATGCTCATCGTCATCCTCGTGACTCTCACCGAGACGACGGCCGACATCATCGCCGTCGGCGAGATCGTCGGCACCAAGGTGAACCGCAAGCGCATCGCGGACGGCCTCCGGGCCGACATGGCGTCGTCCATCGTGTCGCCGTTCTTCGGGTCCTTCACGCAGTCGGCGTTCGCGCAGAACGTCGGCCTCGTGGCCATCACGGGCGTGAAGTCGCGGTTCGTCGTGGGGGCGGGCGGCGCGATCCTCGTGATCCTCGGCCTGCTGCCGGTCCTCGGCCGCGTCGTCGCCGCGGTGCCGACGCCGGTCCTCGGCGGTGCGGGCGTCGTCCTGTTCGGCTCGGTCGCGGCGTCGGGCATCCGCACGCTCGCCAAGGTCGACTACTCGCGCCCGATGAACCTCATCATCGTGGCGGCGTCGATCTCGTTCGGCATGATCCCCATCGCCAAGCCCGACTTCTACGACCAGTTCCCCACGTGGTTCGGGATCATCTTCCACTCGGGCATCAGCTCGGCCGCGGTCATGGCGATCCTGCTCAACCTGCTCTTCAACCACCTGAAGTTCGGCACGCCGCCCGACCCGTCGGTGTTCGCCGCCGGGGCGGAGCACGGGGCGAACGCCGTGGACGACGAGGACCTGGAGGACCTCCAGGACGACGGCGTCCTCAACGGCTCGACGCGCCGACCGGTCGCCGTCGACGCCGCGGCGCCGACCCCCGACGCCCCGGCGCCGGACGGCGACGGACGACAGGCCGGCACCGCCGCCGGAGCGGGCGACCGCGCCGACGACCCGGCCGCGCCCGGCGACGGCACCGCCGCGCCGCGCCAGCACGCCGTCGCCCCGCTCCCGCGGACCGCGACCCCGTAGCGACGGCACAGCGTCGTGCCCGACGCCGCCCCGCACTCCACGCGTCCCTCACGCCGGGTGCGGGGCGTCGTCGCGCCCGGGCCGTGTAGCGTCGTGGGTCGGCGTCGAGCACGGCGTCCCGACCCCGACCGCAGGACCGCACCATGAGCACCCCCACGCCCGAACGCCCGGCACCGTCTGCGAGCGGGGCCCCGGCCGAGACCCGGCCGTCGACGACCGACCCGACCGTCGACCTCACGGTCGACAGCAGCGCCGACCCGAGCGTCGACCCCGGAGCCGACCACCTGGGCAGCGGGCTGCGCACGCGGCACCTGACGATGATGGGCCTCGGCTCCGCGATCGGCGCCGGGCTGTTCCTCGGCTCCGGCGTCGGGATCGCCACCGCCGGCCCGGCCGTGCTCGTGTCGTACGCGATCGCGGGCGTCGTCGTCATCCTCGTCATGCGGATGCTCGCCGAGATGGCGAGCGCGCGCCCCGCGAGCGGGTCGTTCTCCGTCTACGCGGAGGAGGCGCTCGGGCCGTGGGCCGGGTTCCTGCTCGGCTGGCTGTACTGGTTCATGCTCGTCATGGTGCTCGGCGCCGAGATCACCGGCGCCGCGCGCATCGTCACCGGCTGGTACCCCGACGTGCCGCAGTGGGGCGTCGCGCTCGCCGTGGTCGTCGTGTTCGCGGTGATCAACCTGTGGGGCGTGCGGCAGTTCGGCGAGCTCGAGTTCTGGTTCGCGTTCGTCAAGGTCGCGGCGATCGTCGGGTTCCTCGTCGTCGGCGTGCTGCTCGTGCTCGGACTGCTGCCCGGGACGGAGCCCGTCGGCACGTCGAACCTGCTCGGCCAGGGCGGCTTCGCCCCGGAGGGGTGGGGCGGCATCGCGGCGGGGCTGCTCGTCGTCGTCTTCGCGTTCGGCGGCATCGAGATCGTCACGATCGCCGCGGCCGAGGCGCGCGAGCCGCGCACCGCCGTCGCGCGCGCGACGCGCAGCATCGTGTGGCGGATCCTCGTGTTCTACCTGGGCTCGGTCGCGATCATGGTGCTCGTGCTCCCGTGGGACTCGCCGCTGCTCGCCGAGAGCCCGTTCGTCGCGGTGCTCGACCTCGCCGGGCTGCCGGGCGCGGCGCGCGTCATGGAGGTCGTCGTCGTGGTCGCGCTGCTCTCGGCGTTCAACGCGAACGTGTACGGCACGTCGCGCATGGCCTACTCGCTGGCCGGGCGCGGCGACGGCCCGCGCGCGCTGCGGCGCGTGTCGCGGCGCGACGTCCCCTGGGTGTCGGTGCTGGTCTCCGTGTTCTTCGCGCTCGTCGCGGTCGGGCTGAACTGGCTCCTGCCGGAGGCGCTGCTGGGCATCCTGCTCAACGCCGTGGGCGCCGCGCTGCTCGTCGTGTGGGTCCTCGTCGCCGTCTCGCAGCTGCGGCTCCGTCGGCGGATCGAGGCGCAGGCCCGCGCGTCGGGCGAGCCGATGACCCTGCGTATGTGGGGCTTCCCGTGGCTCACGTGGGCGGTGCTCGTGGGTCTCGCGGCGCTCGCCGTCCTCATGCTGACCGACGCCGCCGCGCGCGCCCAGCTCGTGTCCACCGCGGGGCTCGTGGTCGTGATCCTCGCGGTGTACCTCGTCACCCGGCGGGGCCGGGCGCGGCGCGGTGCGGCGGCGGGGGCGCGTGCCGACGGGTGAGCCGTCGCCCACGGCGTGCACGGACGTGCGCCCCGGACGGTGCACAATGAACGGATGACCTATCGCGTCCTGAGGCTCATCCTGTCGCTGCTCGCCTACGTGCTGCTGCGGCCCCAGGTGACAGGTCGCAACAACATCCCGCGCCACGGTGCGGTGATCCTCGCGAGCAACCACCTGTCGTTCATCGACTCGCTGCTCATCCCGATCGTCGCGCCGCGGCACGTGACGTTCCTCGCCAAGGCCGAGTACTTCACGGGCCGCGGGATCAAGGGCCGCCTGTCGCGGTGGTTCTTCACGACGATCGGCATGATCCCCGTCCAGCGCGACGACCCGCGCGCCGGGCAGCGCTCGCTCGAGGACGCGCTCGAGGTGCTCCAGCGCGGCGGCGCGTTCGGGATCTACCCCGAGGGCACGCGCTCGCGCGACGGCAAGCTGCACCCGGGCCGCACGGGCGTCGCGTGGCTCGCGCTCGCCGGGCACGCGCCCGTCGTCCCCGTCGCCGTGCGCGGCACGGACAAGGTCCAGCCGGTCGGCAAGCGGATCCCGCGCCTGCACCGCGTCGAGGTGCACTTCGGCAAGCCCATCGACCCGCAGCGCCAGATCACCGCCGGGACCAAGCCGGCGCAGGCGCGCCGCGAGCTCACGGACGAGGTCATGGCGTCGATCCACCGCATGAGCGGCCAGGACCTCGCGGCCTGACGGCGGTCAGCCGCCGATCGAGCTCAGGCCGAACGCCGTCGCGAACCCGAGCACGGTGACGAGGCCGGTGACCGGGCCGCCGAACTCCGTCGCCTCGGGGATCATCGTGTCGACGAGCATGGTGAGCAGCGCCCCCGCGGCGAACGCCTGGGTGACCGCCACGACGGCGGGCGACGCGCCGTCGAGCGCGAGGTAGCCGATCCCGGCCGCGAGCGCCGAGACGAGCGTCGTCGACCCCCACAGCACCCACAGCCGCGACGGCTTCGTGCCGGCCTTGAGCAGCCCCGCCGTCGCCGACATCGCCTCGGGCAGGTTGGACACGAAGACGGCGGCGAGCATCGCGACGCTCACCCCGCCGCCCCCGATGAGCGTCGCGCCGAGCACCACGGACTCGGGGATGCCGTCGAGCACGGTGCCGAGCGCGATCGCCGCGCCGCCGGTCCCGCCCGCGGCCTGGACCGACTCCTTCTGCACGCCCGTGGAGCGCTTGCGGCCCTCGCCGCCCATCCGGTCGATGATCCGGTCGCCGACGAAGAACGTCAGCGCCCCGCCCGCGAGGCCCGCGAGCAGGACGAGCCCGCTCGCGCGGGTCGACGCGTCCTCCACGAGGTCGTAGGCGACCGCGCTGATGAGCACGCCCGAGCCGAACGCCATGACGAGCCCGACGAGCCGCTGGCCCGGCGGGCGCCAGAAGACGAGCGCGGCCCCGAGGAGCAGCGACGACGCCCCGACGAGGCCCCACCAGAACCCGATCACGCTCCCATTGGACCAGCGGGCGTGCCGGGGCGCGCGGCGTCGCGCACGCCGCGGTTCCCCCGTCGAGGGGATGTGCCGCGCGGGCGGCGCGGTGAGACTGGGGGCCATGACGACCGACGCGCGCCCGCCGCGAGGGTGGGGACGGGTGCTCGCCCCGCTGCGCAGCACGGCCACCGTGCGCGCCGGGGTGCTCCTCGTGGTCGGCGGCGTCGTCGCCGGGGCGTACGCGGCACTCGTCGCGGGATTCGCGCAGATGTTCGCGTCCCTCCAGACGCCGCGCGTCGCGACGGTCGTCCTGGCGCTCGTGACGGCGGTCCTCGCGAGCGCGCCCCCGTTCCTCGCGCCCGTGCGGACGCTCGAGATCGCGGCGGCGCGGACGTTCCTCGACGTCGACGTGCCGCTCCCCGCAGCCGGCGCCGCCCCGCCGGGGGCGGCGACGCGCTGGCGGGCCGCGGCCTGGTACGCGCTGCACCTGGCCCTCGGGGCGGCGGTCGTGGTCGTGGTGCTGTTCGGGGTCCCGGTCGCGACGCAGCTCGTGCTGTCCGCGACGGGCGTCGAGCCGGTGCTGCTCGCCGACTGGCGACCGTGGGAGGCGCTGCCCGCGTGGACGTGGCTGCTCACCGCGGTGCTCGTGCTGCTCGCCGTCCCGTACGTCGTGGCGCTCGCGCGCGCCGTGCTGCGCCAGGCGGCCCTCCCGCTGCTCGGCCCGGACCAGACGGAGCAGATCGCGGAGCTCGAGGCGGCCGCGGACCGTGCGGCCGAGCGGGGCCGGCTCGCGCGCGAGCTGCACGACTCGGTCGGCCACGCGCTGACCGTCACGACGCTCCAGGCGGCCGCGGCGGCACGCCTGCTGGACTCCGACCCGCCCGCGGCGCGCCGTGCGCTCGCCGCGATCGAGGAGACGGGCCGCAGCGCGATGGCGGACCTCGACCACGTGCTCGGCCTCCTGCGCGCGGACGTCCCGGGGGCGCCGCCCCGCGCCCCGGCCCGCACGCTCGCCGACCTCGACGCCCTGCTCGACGACGCGCGCGGCACGGGCGCCGACGTGCGGCTCGCGCGGGACGGCGCCGCGCTGCCCGACGTCCCGCGCGCCGTCTCGCAGGAGGCGTACCGCGTCGTGCAGGAGGCGCTCACCAACGCGCTGCGCCACGCGCCCGGCGAGCCGGTCGCCGTCGAGGTGGCTCCCGGCCCCGGCGACGCGCTGGTCGTCGAGGTGCGCAACCCGCTCGGGGCGGGGACACGGCGTCGGGCACCCGACGGCGGCGCGCGCGAGCACCGCGGCCTCGCGGGCATGCGCGAACGGGCCCACCTGCTGCGCGGGGAGGTCGCGGCCGGTCCCGCGCCCGACGGCGGCGCCTGGGTCGTGCGCGCGACGTTCCCGCGCGCGGGGTCGTCGCGATGAGCGCGGGCCCCGGCAGGAGCGGTCCCGTGACGGGGACGGTCCGCGTGGTGCTCGTCGACGACGAGCCGCTCGTGCGCGCGGGGCTGCGCGTCATCCTCGACGCGGAGCCTGACCTGGAGGTCGTCGGCGAGGCGGGGGACGGCGCGGAGGTGCCGGGCGTCGTCGCGCGGTCGCGGCCCGACGTCGTGCTCATGGACGTGCGGATGCCGCGCGTCGACGGGATCGCGGCGACGCGGGCGCTGCTCGCGCGCGACGGCGCTCCGCGCGTCCTCGTGCTCACGACCTTCGAGAACGACGACCACGTGCTCGACGCGCTCCGGGCCGGGGCGCACGGGTTCCTGCTCAAGCGCGCTCGCCCGGAGGAGGTCGCGCAGGCGGTGCGCGTCGTCGCGCGCGGCGAGTCGCTGCTCTTCCCCGACGCCGTGCGACGCCTCGCGACGGCGCACCCGCCCACGGGCGACGCGCTGCGCGGCGCGCGCCTGACCGAGCGGGAGGGGGAGGTGCTGCGGCTCGTCGCGCAGGGGCTGTCGAACGCGGAGATCGCGGCCGAGCTCTACCTCGGCGTCGAGACCGTGCGCACGCACGTGGGCAACGTCCTCGCCAAGCTCGGCGTGCGCGACCGCACGCAGGCCGTGGTGCGCGCCTACGAGTCGGGGTTCGTGCGGGCGGGCTGACGCGCGCGCCGACCGCCCCGGTGCGACGATCGCGCCATGGACCTCTCCGTGCTCACCCGCCCCGCCCCGCCCGTGCCGCCCGTCGCGACGGTCGCGCGCGTCGCGCTGGGGCTCGCCCTCGTCGGGGCCGGGATCAGCCACCTCACGGTCGCGCGCGAGGAGTTCCAGGCGCAGGTCCCGTCCTGGTTCCCCGTGGACGACGACGTGACGGTGCTCGCGTCGGGCGCCGTCGAGATCGCGCTCGGCGGGTCGCTCGTCGTGCTGTCCCGGTGGCGCGTCGCCGTCGGGCTCGTCGCCGCCGCGTTCTTCGTGGTGATCTTCCCGGGCAACGTCGGGCAGTGGCTCGAGCACCAGGACGGGTTCGGCCTCGACACCGACGCCAAGCGGTTCGGGCGCCTGTTCTTCCAGCCCGTGCTCGTGGCGTGGGCGTTGTGGTCCACGGGGGCCCTCCGGGCGCTGCGTCGGGCGCGCCCGCGCGACTGACCCCCTGACGCGCCGGCCGGTCGCTGCCGGACCGGTCGCGCCGGAGCGCGGTCACCCGCGCGGGGGAGCGGGCTCGCCGTGCCGGGGGATCCGCCGCCGGGCGGGGTCCGGGAGCGTCGAGGCATGAGCACCTCGACACCGCACGCGCCCCTGTCCGACCGCACGCCCGCACCCGCGTCGTCGGGTCGCGGCGGTGGACCGTCGACCCGCGGCGGGCCACCCGCCCGTCCCGGGCGGGCGTCCCGAGGTCGCTGGGTCGCCCACGCCGCAGCCGCGTGGTGGACGCTCGGCGGCGTCGCCGCGCTCGTCGTCACCCTGACCGGCGGCACGCTCGCGGTCGGTGCCGCGAACGACCTGTCGTTCGGCGCCCTGAGCAGGGTCCCGGGCGCGACCCTCACGCCGTGGGTCGCGGTCCTCGCGCTCGTCGGTGCGGCCACCGCGCTGCGCGCGTGGCTCGGCGGACGGCGCGGTCCCGTCGCCCGGGCGGACCGCGCGCTGACCGTCGCGGCGACCGCGGTCGTCTCGGCCGGGGTGCTCGCCCTCACCGACGCGTCGATCCTCGCCCGGCTCGGGTACCTGCCGGTCACGCTCGTCATGGCGCCGTTCGACCCCGTGATCCGCGCCGCGTTCGAGGACTTCCTCGGCGCCGGCCCGCTCACGCAGCTCGCGCTCCTCGGCGGCGGCGCCCTGCTCGTCGCCTCGACGTGGCGGTTCGTGCGCCGCGGGGCCGGGGCGTGCGCGTCCTGCGGGCGCCGCCACGACGGCCGCGACCCGGCGTGGACCACGCCCGCCGCCGCGGCGCGCTGGGGCCGGACGGCCGCGCTCGTCGCCGCCGCGATCCCCACCTTCTACGCGGTCACGCGCATCGCCTGGGTGCTCGGCATCCCGCTCGGCTTCTCGCCCGACGACGTCGCGCAGCTCGCCGGGGACGACGGCTGGGTCGCGGCGCTCGGCCTGGGCGGCTTCGCGCTCGTCGGCGCGGTGCTCACGCTCGGCCTGTTCCAGCGCTGGGGCGAGGTCTTCCCGCGCTGGGCGGTCGGGCTCGCGGGCCGCCGCGTGCCGGTCGGGCTCGCGGTGGTCCCCGCGACGGTCGTCGCGATCGCGGTGCTCCCCGCGGGGCTCTCGCTCATCGTCCTCGGGTTCGGCGAGAGCCTGCTGGCCCTGACCGCGGACTCGTGGGGCGCCGTCGGGCCGACGCTCCTGTGGCCGGTCTGGTCGCTCGCGCTCGGCGCCGCGACCTACGCCTACTGGCTCCGACGCCGTGGCGCGTGCCGGGTCTGCGGGCGCGGCTGAGCCGGGCGGCGTTGGCCTGGAGCCCGCACCAGGACCCAGAATCGGGAGCGGGTACCGACAGCGCAGAGAGAGGCTCCTCATGTCCGACACGCTCACGCCGCAGGCCGCTGCCGCCCGAGCAGGCGTCAGCCTCGACACGCTCCGCTACTACGAGCGGGAGGGGCTCATCGGGCCGATCGCCCGGACCGCCGGCGGGCACCGGGCCTACGACGGGGACGACCTGTTCTGGATCGGGCTGGTGACGTGCCTCCGCGACGCCGGGCTGGGGATCTCCGAGCTGCGCGAGTTCACGTCGCTCCTCCGCCGCGAGGGGAGCCCTGCGGACCGCGTCGCGTTCCTCCAGGGCCATCGGCGGGAGCTGCACGAGCGCAGGGCTCGGATCGACCTCGCGCTCGGCGTGCTCGACGACAAGATCGCGTACTACCGCGAGCAGGCGGGAGAGGGCCCGGGCACGGGCGTCGAGGGGGAGCCGGCTCCGTCGTCGAGCACCGCTTGACCTGGAGCGCGCTCCAGCATCGAGCATCGGGGCATGACCGCACAGCAGAACGCCCCCCAGATCGTCCTCGGGACCATGGACCACGGCACGCGCGTGGAGCAGACCACCGCGTTCCGGCTGCTCGACCGCTTCGTCGAGGCCGGTGGCCACTGGCTCGACACCGCCAACTGCTACGCCTTCTGGACCGACCCGAGCGGGCTGGGCGGCGCCAGCGAGCGCGTGCTCGGTGCGTGGCTGCGGGCGAACCCGGGGGCGCGCTCGGCCGTCGGGCTCGCGACCAAGGTCCGTCAGGACCCGCTGGTCGCGCACGCGTGGCCCGAGAGCGCGGAGGGGCTCTCCGCGTCCGCCGTCCGGGCCGGGCTCGACGGGAGCCTCGAGCGCCTCGGCGTCGACCACGTCGACCTGCTGTGGGCGCACGCGGAGGACCGCACGGTCGACCTCGGCGAGACCGTCGCCGCGTTCGGGGAGGCGGTGGCCGAGGGGCGTGCCACCCGGATCGGCGCGGCCAACCACGCGTCGTGGCGGGTGCAGCAGGCGCGTGACCTCGCGCGTCGGCAGGGCGTGGCCGCGTGGTCGGCGCTGCAGCTCCGACACTCCCTCGTGCAGCCCCGCCCGGGCACGACGGTCCCGGAGGCGGGCCACAAGCTCCTGTCCCCGGACGACCTCGACCACGCCCGCACGGAAGGGCTCGACCTGTGGTGCTACACGCCCCTGATGATGGGCGGGTACACCCGCGCGGACCGTCCGTTCTCCGCGGGCTACGCCCACCCCGGGACCGAGCGCGTGCTCCGCGTGCTCGACGAGGTCGCCCGGGAGACCGGCGCGACGCCGAACCAGGTCGTCCTGGCCTGGCTCATGAGCCAGGGGATCTCGCCCATCGTCGGGGCGAGCAGGATCGAGCAGGTCGACGAGGCGATGGCCGCGCGCGACGTCACGCTGTCGCCGAGCCAGCTCGACCGCTTCGCCGACGCCCGCTGACCCCTCGGCGGGGTTACTGCGGCTCGACCGGGCCGTCCTGGCCGGCCACGAGGTCGCCGCAGCTCGTCTCCTGGGCTGTCGTGACGACCGGGTCGTCGGCGGCGGCGCCCTGCGCGACCGTCTCCTCCTCGCCGTTCGTCGCGACCTTCGCGCCCGTGTCGAGGTCGACGAAGGTGCGCGACACCGTGAAGGTGGAGCCGTCGTCGGGCACGGCATTGAGGCCCGCGAGGCGCAGCGTGCCGTCGACGTCGGTGCAGCCGACGCCCGTGCCGAAGCCCGTGAAGCCCTTGTCGAACGTGTAGGGCGCGTCCTGCGCGTTCTGCGTCGGCGTCAGGGCGCAGTCGGCGGCCGAGAGCAGAAGGACCTCGCGCCCGGTGTCGACGAGCGCGATCGGCGCGGTCCCGTCGCCCGCCGCGACGAGCTGGACGATCGCGCTCGCCGGCTGCGGGCTCGCCGACTCGACGGGTGCGGAGAACGTGGCGCCCGACGCCGTCGTGATGCCGAACGTGCGGTCCGCGCCGCCGGTCAGCCACGCGGTGTCCGGGCGGCCGTCGCCGTCGACGTCGACGATCTCGTGCGTGCCCGCTCCGGCGGGGACGCCGTCGCCGGTGGCGGGGCACCCCTCGCCGACGGGGGTCGAGGCGCCGTCGGTGGGCGACGCCGCGTCGGTGGGGGACGGGCTCGCGGGAGCGCTGGTCGACGGCGCGGGCGTCTCGACGGCGGGGCCGTCGTCCGTCGGGCGGTTGACCAGCCACACGACGAGCGCGATCACGAGCACCGCGACGACCGTGACGACGATCCACGGCCAGGTGCGGCGCGTCGGCGCGGGCTCGGGGTCGGGCGTGGGGAACGGGTCGTTCGGCGTGGTCATGTCCCCAGGCAACCACCACGCGCGGGGGACGGCACCCCGGACGCGTCACGTTGGGTCACGTCCGCCCGAGATGCGAGAACCCGCTTCCGGTCGACCGCCCGGCCCGAGGACCATGTCGCCATGACCGGCACCCGACCTCCCGCCGAGCGCGCCCCGCGCCCCGGCGTGCTGTGTCGACGGGGCGACGGACCCCGACACGTCGCGAGGTAGGCCGCGCTCTCGCGGTCGTCGCGCGGCCGTCCGTCGCCCCTGCCCGGACCGCCGACCTCCCGACTCCCTGCGACAGGACCACCATGAGCGAGCACGAGACCCCCGGCGCCGCGCGCGTCGAACCACCCGTCACCGTCGAGACCGTCCGCCGCGTCCACCTCTCCGAGGACTGGCTCGCGACCGGCGTCGGCCTCCTGATCGTGGCCCTCGGCCTCCTCGGCCTGATCCCCGAAGGGCTGGTGCCGTGATGAGCGCCTCCACCCCGCCCTCCGCGGCGACGAGCACCACGCCGACCACCGACCCGGCGACGGACCCCGAGGGGCGCGGCCCGACGTCGGGCACGAGCCTGGAGGAGTCCGTCGTCCAGGACGGGCGCAACCCCGGGGCGGGCTACGTCGTCGCCGGGGTCGTCGTCCTCCTCGGCCTCGCGTGGTCGGTCCGCTACCTGGAGCAGCACGTGCCCGACTGGCTCGCGGGCACGCCGCTGGCGGGCATCGCCAAGGCGGTCGAGTACCCGGTGTACGCGATCGCGCTCGGCCTGCTCGGCAACCTCGTGCTCACCGCGCTCGGGCTCCGCGACCGGCTCGCCGCCGCGTTCCGCACCGAGCTCTTCATCAAGACCGGGCTCGTCCTGCTCGGCGCGACGGTGAACCTGGCGCTCATCGTGTCCGCGGCGGGCCCGGCGATCGCCCAGGCGTTCCTGCTCATCACGCTCGTGTTCGGGTTCACGTGGTGGCTCGGCGGGCGGCTCGGTATCGAGGACCGGCTCCGGGCGCTGCTCGCGTCCGCGGTGTCGATCTGCGGGGTGAGCGCCGCGATCAGCGCGGCCGGTGCGGTGCAGGCGAAGAAGGAGCAGCTCGCGTACACGGCGAGCGTCGTCATCCTCTTCGCGCTCCCGTCGATCTTCGTCCTGCCGGCGCTGGCCGAGTCGCTCGGCCTCAGCCCGGCCGTCGCGGGCGCCTGGATCGGGGGCAACATCGACACGACGGCGGCCGTCACCGCGGCGGGCGCCCTCGCGGGGGACGAGGCGCTCCAGGTCGCGGCCATCGTCAAGGCGACCCAGAACGCGCTCATCGGCGTGGTCGCCGTCGCCCTCACCGCGTACTTCGCGTTCAAGGTCGAGCGGACGCCGGGAGCCTCGGCCCCGCGCGTGCGCGAGCTGTGGACGCGGTTCCCGAAGTTCGTGCTCGGCTTCCTCGCCGCGTCCGTCGCCGCCACGGTGTACGTCGGCGCCGTGGGCGCCGACGCGTCGGCGGACCAGATCGCGGTCCTCAAGTCGCTGAGCACCGTGTTCTTCATCGTCGCGTTCGTCTCGATCGGCCTGGAGTTCAAGGTCACGGCCGTGCGCGAGGCGGGCTGGAAGCCGCTCGTCGTGTTCGGGTCCGCGACGGTGTTCAACCTCGTGGTCGGGCTCGCTCTCGCGAGCGTGCTGTTCGCGAACCTGGAGGTCTGAGGCGCCAGCCCCGGCGCGCGAGGTAGAGGCGTGGTCCTCGGACCGCGCCTCTACCTCGTGGTGCGGGGCCCCGAGCGGCGCCGGACGGTCAGCGGCGCAGGACCCGGGCGAGCGAGCGGGTGAGCGCGTCCCCGTCGGGCCCGTGCGCCGTCGGGACGCCCCCGACGTCGCCCGGCAGGCTGCCGGGCGCGGGCAGCGGCGAGCCGTGCGCGAGGACCTGCTGCGCGGGCGTCAGCTCGCGGATCGCGACGGCCGCGACGTGGCCCGGGTGGCGCCGCGCGGCGCGCGCGTAGATGTCGGGGTCGTGCTGGCCGTCGTCGCCGATCAGCAGCCAGTCGACGTCGGGCAGCTCGCGGAACAGCCGGTCGAGCGACGTGTCCTTGTGCTCCGGGCCGCTGCGGAACCAGCCCGTGTTGGTGGGGCCCCAGTCGGTGAGCAGCAGCGGGCCGGGCGGGAAGCCGTGGCGCTGGAGGAAGCGCCGCAGGTTGGCGGCGGTGTTCCACGCGCCCGTCGACACGTAGACGAACGGGGTGCCGGGCCGCGACGTCGCGATCCCGCGGTACAGCGCCGCCATGCCGGGCACCGGCACGCGGGCGCTCGAGTGCCGCACGAACGTGTTCCACGCCGCGATGAACGGGCGCGGGACGGCGGTCACCATCGCGGTGTCGTCGATGTCCGAGACGACGCCGAGCCGGCGCCCGTCGGCCACGACGAACACCCGGCCGGTCGCCGTCGCGCCCGCCGACGTCCGGAACGAGACGTCGTGCCAGCCCGGCGCGAGGTCGACGTCGATCACCCGGTCGAGGTAGCCGCCGCGGTCGGACACGAGGTCGACCGTCGTGCTGCCCACCCGCACGCGGACCTCCTCGCGCGGGGCCGGGGCGGTGAAGAAGTAGCGCCAGCCGCGGCGGTCCGCGGACTCGCGCTCGTGCATCGCCGGGTCGAACGCCGGGCTCGCGAGCAGCACCCGGCCCAGCACGCGCACGCGGCGCGGGCTCCCGTAGCCGGCGAACGGCTCGACGCGCGGGCGCCACCCGCGGGCCTTCTGGAAGCGGGAGACGACGGCGCGCCACCGGTCCTCGAGCCGCGCGGCCCGGTGGGGGCGCTGGCTCGGGGTGGGCTCGCTCGGGACGGTCGGTACGGGTGCGGTCTGTGGCATGGCTCGCGGCGCTGTCCTCGGTCGGGGGTGGCGGGTCAACCCTGTCACAGCCTGCCCACGAGCGCGGGGTGTTGCTCGGGGCGGCGGTCGTCGCTCGGGACGGCGGCGGTCGCCGACGAGCGCGTGCGGGCCCGGCGGGTCGTGCCTAGCGTGGCCGCGTGAGCGACGAGACCTCCCGGAACCCTGCCGACCTGCCCGGCCGTCCCGTGCCCGACGGCGTGAGCGACGCGACCGTCGAGGCGCTCGGGGCCCTGAGCGAGGCGCTCGAGACGACGGAACGCGCGCGCGGGCACCTCTACACGTTCCACCAGCTCACCGGCGAGGCGGACCTCGCCCTCGGCGACGCGGTCGAGAAGCTGCGCGCCGCAGGGCACGCCGAGGTCGCGGACCGCATCGAGACGGACCTCGTGGGCCGCAACGTCGTCCCCGGCCGCTGGACGTTCCAGCTCGTCGAGGAGTACGACGACGGCTACTGGTCGGCGTTCCGCGAGCACGAGCGCGCCGCGCGCGACGGGCTCGCGGGCGGCGCACGGCACCTGTTCGAGGCCCGGATGAAGCAGGACCGGCGCACGGCGGGCCGCCCCGGGCACGAGGCCGGCCCCGACGACGTGCGGTGACGTCCCGCCGGTCGGCGCAGGACCGCGGTCCGTGCGACCGATGAGTCCGGGCGCGCTCGTCGGTCCCAGGGGCAGGACCGACGAGAGGACCGCCATGACCACCACCGACCAGCCGGCCGCGCGACCCGACGCCCCCGACGCACCCGAGGGCACGCTCGTCCCCGGTTTCAGCTCTCCCGGCGCGCGCCCCGTCCCGTGGGAGACGGTGCGCGGCGCGCTCGAACGGGCCGAGATCTCGTGGATCTCGACCGTGCGCCCGGACGGGCGCCCGCACGTCACGCCGCTCATGACGGTCGTCGCCGACGGCAGCCTCCACGTGACCACCGGGCCCGACGAGCGCAAGGCCCGCAACCTGGCCGAGAACGCGCGCGTCGTCCTCACGACCGGGACGAACGCCTACGAGGACGCGCTCGACGTCGTCGTCGAGGGCACCGCCGCGCGCGTCACCGACGACGCCGCGCTGCGCCGCCTCGCCGAGCGGTGGCGCTGCAAGTACGGCGACGACTGGACGTTCGACGTCGGGGACGGCGTGTTCCTCCACGACGGCGACCCGGCGCTCGTCTTCGCCGTGCGGCCCGAGGTCGTGTTCGCGTACGAGCGCACGTCCGAGCACGCGGCGATGCGGTGGCGGTTCGGCCAGGACGGTCCGGAGCCGGGCCCGGGGTCGCCGCGCGCGCCGCAGCCCGCCCCGTGAGGCGGGCTGCGGCGTCGGGCGGGGTCAGTTGCGCGTGATGGTGAAGGTCGACGTCGTGTTCTCGATGTCCCGGTAGTTGCCCGAGAACGTGAGGTTGGTGAACGTCGCGGTGCCGACGGCCGGCCCCTGGCCCGCCTCCGGCATCGGGTTGGCCCAGATGCCGTAGCCGGACTTGGCGTCGTAGGCGTCGCCGCTCTTCTTCGCCCCGGTGATCGTGACGTTGGTGAACGTCGGGTTCTGGAAGGTGTTCTGCGGCTGCCCGCCGACGTAGTTCGTCTGGAACATGATCCCGGAGTACGTCGGGTCGACGACGTCGAGGTTGTTCACCTGGATGTTCCCGAACGCCTTGGACGCCGAGAACATCCAGACGGCCCCGAACACCTGGTTGCCCCAGAAGTGCCCGCCGGAGCGGACGACGGTGATCCCGTCGAACACGGTGGGCGCCGGGCCGAAGCCCTCCATCGGGTACCCGAAGTCGAGCGAGCTGATCGTGACGCCCGAGTAGACCAGGGTGTCCGCGATGTAGATGTTGCGGAACGTGTTGTCCTGGCCGCCGTAGACCGCGAGCCCGGCGGCGCGCCACGTGTTGGTCGAGGTGAGGTTCTCGAACACGTTGCCGCGCTGCCCGCTGCCGCCGTTGTCGGTGGCCGCGAAGAGCGCGAACGAGTCGTCGCCCGTGCCGCGCGCCTGGTTGTTGTGCACGTGGTTGTTCGCGCTGCCGTTGGTCATGTTGATCGCGTCGGCGAACGTGTTCCGGATGCGGGAGTTCTTGACCTCCGAGTCGTCCATGTTCGAGGCCCAGAACATGCAGATCATGTGCTCGACCCAGATGTTGTCGATCGTCATGTTCTTCACGTTGGCGAAGTCGAACACCTTGCCCGGCCCGTCGATGCGCGACGTGTAGTTGCCGAAGTAGGCGAAGTCGCGGAAAGACGAGCCGTTGGCGCTCGCCTCGGCACGGAAGCCGACGTCCGTGTTCTCCTGGCCCTGCGGCGCGAAGAACCGCGTGAACCACGGCCCGGCGCCGACGACGTCGACCCCCTTGCCGTACACCTGGAACTTGCTCGCCGTCTGGTAGTCGCCCGCGGGCAGGTAGACGCCCTTGAGCGTGCCCGTCGTGTCCATGCGGACCTTGTCGAGCGCGGCCTGGACGTCCTGGTGCGTGAAGCCCGCGGGCTGCGTGTACTGCGCGGGGTTCGGGTTGGCTCGCGGCGTCGCGAGCTCGAGGTCGACGAAGTCGATCGCGTACTGCGACGTGTTCTGCGCGGTCTTCTGCAGGCGGATCTTCGAGCCCGCGGGGACCGTGGTGCCGAGCAGGGTGCTCGCCTCGTCGTAGATATGGCGCGGCGCGCCCTGGCTGGGCTGGTTGCCCGGGTTGGTCTCGTTGCCGTAGAGCCACGCGTAGCGCGACGTCAGGTCGATGTTCTTGAGGAACTGGCCGTCCACGTAGATCGCCAGCGTCGCGTTCGTGCCGCCGCCGCCCGCCGAGTCCGGGATGGAGAAGCGGGTGAGGAGCGTGTTCGTCGGAGCCTTGGTGGTCCACTCGACGTAGGCGCCGGTCTGGTTGAGCGTCACCGCGCGACGGCCGGACGCCTCGCCTGCGAGGTCGCCGACGACGCGGTTGGGAGCGAGCACGGTCGCGCCGCCGCCCGTGACGCCGTCCTCCGCCTCGTACGTGTCGAACGGCAGGTTGGCGCCGCGCCCGACGAAGAGCGGTCGGGTGGCGGTGTTGTTGGCCTGCTTCGCGGAGACCTCGGTCGAGTCCGGCGCGGCGACGACCTTGACGTCGTAGCTGCCGTTCGCGGCGGTCCACGTGCCGAGGTTGACGCTCGCGCTGCTCGCGCCCGCGGCGATCGCGCCGCTCGCGGAACCGGTGAGGGTGCGCACGACGGCGCCCGTGGCCTTGTTCGTCACGGTCACGGTGAGGCCGTGCGCCGCCGCGGAGGTCGCGACGTTGCCCTGGTTGGCGATCGTCGCGGAGAACGTCACCGTGCTGCCCGCCGACGGGTTGGTCGGCGCCCACGTGAGCGTCGGGACGAGGTCAGAGCTCGGGACGGCCGTGACGACGAGCGGGGTGGGGTTCGCGTAGGCGTTGTTGCTCTCGTCCTGCTCCGGGACCGTGCCGCCCGCGTCGGCGACCGCGCCGATCGTGTAGCTGCCTGCGGGGCGCGCGCCGACGTCGGCGGTGACGGTCGCCTGGGCGCCGGCGGCGAGGCCGCCGACCGGCTTCGTGGCGACCGTCTGGCCGTTGAGCGTGAACGCGACGTCGGTCGCGGCGGATGCCTGGGTGCCGATGTTCTTGACGACGGCCGACAGCGTGATCGCCTGCGACTCGAGCGGTGACGCGGGGGTCGCGGTGACGCTCGTGACGACGAGGTCGGGGTTGGGCGCGGGGGTGCCGAACACCTGCAGCTCGGCGACCTGGCCGTTGCCGGAGCCGGTGTTCCCGGTGAACCGGAGGCGCACGTCCTTGGCCGTGCCGGTGACGGGCACCGTCACCGTGTTCCCCGACGTGGGGGAGAACGCGTAGCCCGCCGACGGCTTGAGCGTCTGCCACGCGCCGGTCGCGGTCGCGCGACCCTGGACCTCGAAGGTCTGGGTGCGCGGGCCCCAGGCGGACGCCGGCGGCAGCTTGACGACGACGTTCGTGAGCTGCGTCGCGGAGTCGAGGGACACGCTGAGCGTGCTCGGGTACTGGCCGCCCGCGCCTTCCCAGTAGGTCGACGTGCTGTCGTCGTTCGCGTTCTTCGCCACGAACTGCCACTCCGTCGACGACGCCTCGATCGGCTTGTTCAGGGCGAGGTTGGTGCCGGCGGGCGGCTGGGGGTTCCCCGGCCCCGGGTCCGTGCCGCCGGCGGTGCCGCGCACCTCGAGCTCCGAGAGCTGCCCGGCAGGCCAGCCGGTGTTCGCCGTGATCTGCACGCGCACGTAGCGGGCAGGCGTGTCCGGCACGTCGATCGTCACGGTGTTCCCGGACCCCGGGGCGAACGTGTACGCCTGGCTCGCCGTGAGGGTCGTGAAGCTCGAGCCGTCCGTGCTCGACTGCACGCTGAGGGTCTGGCTGCGCGCCCCCCAGCCCGTGGGCAGCTTGAGCACGAGGTCCTCGACCGTGGCGGTCGCGCCGAGGTCGACCTGCGCCCACTGCGGGAACGCGTTGTTGGTCGACTCCCAGTACGTGCTCTGGTTGCCGTCGGTGAGGTTGCCGGACAGGTACGGCGAGGTGTTGCTGCTCGCGGCCGTCGCCTTGCCGGTGGACAGCACCGTGGGCGCCGCCGTCGCGGTGGTCGTCAGGCCGAGCGGGACGAGCAGGGCGGTCGCCGCCGCCGTCGCGGCGACGAGCCGGAGCCGGCGCTGCGGTGCGCGGACAGGTGTGCGGTTCGACGTGCTGGGTCGATGTCTCATCGGTGTCCTCGATCTCCCGTCGTCGTCGACGGGCGTCAGGCCGCGCCGAGCGCGACCCCGCACCGGACCGGACGGCCGGGTCGGAGGACGGGCCACGGCGCACGTCCGGCCGTGGCCGGATGGCTCGGGTCAGTACCTTCGAGAATTGCGGACGCGCTGTGCTGCACCGCACAACGGAGTGTTGATTTCTTGCGTCAACACGCAAGAACGCTACTGCCGGGTGAAGGGCGCGTCAAGAGATGTCGCAAGCACCCGATGCGCCTGGTTCGTCGCAGGAGCAGCCGCCGTCGCGAGGGCCCCGCTTTTCCCTCGGCGAAACACGGTGCCCCTCGCGCGTGCAGGGTTCACCGCGACGAACGGGGCCCGGGCGCCCGGGGGCAGGGGTCGGTGGCGCGGGTCGCGGCCGCCGTGACGGTGCCGTCCTCCTCCGCGCTCGACGGCGGCCTCCTCGATCAGCACGCCCGTGTGGTGCGCGACCCGCCGGTCCAGCGGCTCGAGGCCGGCGTACGACCCGAGGTCGGCCTCGAGCGCCCCGGCGCCGTACCCGGCCGCGAGCGGCTCGAGGCAGGGCTCGTGGACCTCGGCCTCGCCGCCTTCTCTCCGACCTGTGTCGGCGGGGTGCGACCCTTGCGCACCGGTAGGGTCCGCGCATGATGCTGTCCACAGGCCTGGGGTTCCTCAGCCTGCTCTACGTCCTCGTGCTCGTGACGATCGCGGTGCTGGTCATCTGGGCGCTGGTGCTGACGATCATGCTGCTCCGCAGCGTGCTCGCGGAGCGCGCCGCGCGCGGACCCGCGGGCGGGCCGCCGCCGCTCTGACGTGCTCCGTCGCGGTCAGTCGACCGCTGGCCCGAAGCGCTCGGTCTTGATCCGCGCCGGGTCGTGGCCGAGCGCCACGAGCTGCCGCGCGACGGCCTCGACGAAGCCCGTCGGCCCGCACACGAAGCACGCGGGCTCGATCTCGGGCGGCCAGCCCCACGCGGCGAGCTCGCGCCGCTCGACGCGGCCCGGCCCGCGCGTCGAGCCGAGCGGGGTCGAACGGGTGTGGACCACGTGGACGTCGAGCCCGTCGTGCGCGGCGGCGAGGCGGTCCAGGTCGTCCACGTACAGCATGTCTTCAGGACGGCGCACCGAGTACACGAGCCGGAACGGCGTGCGGTCGCCGGCGTCGCGCCGGGTGCGGAGCATCGCCATGAGCGGGACGAGGCCCGACCCACCGGCCGCGAGCAGCACGGGCGTCCCGGCGTCGCGCTCCGGCGACCAGACGAACCACCCGCCGACCGGCCCGCGCAGCTCGATCGCGTCGCCCACCGCGAACACGTCGGTGAGGTACGTCGAGACCTCGCCACCGGGGACCCGCTGGACGGTGACCTCGACGCGCGCGGGGGCGCCGCCGTCGGGCACCGTGCCGTCCTGCGGGACGGCGGGCGGACCGCCCGGGGAGGGGTCGTCGTCGGGCAGAGGGGTGCGCGTCGCGGCGCTGCCGATCGAGTAGCTGCGCTCGGCGGTGTAGCCGTCGGGCGCGGTGAGGCGCAGGTCGACGTGCTGGCCGGCGAGGTGGCCGGGCCACGCGGGGACCTCGAGGACGAGGGTCCGCGCGGACGGGCTCTCCGCCCACGCGTCGACGAGCGTCGCGACCTGCCAGCGCGACGGCGTCGCGTACCGTGCGCCGAGGCGGACGGGCGCCTCAGTCACCCTGGTACCTCTGCTCGCGCCACGGGTCGCCGAGGTCGTGGTAGCCGAGCCGCTCCCAGAAGCCCTGCCGGTCCATGGGCATGAGGGTGATGCTGTTGACCCACTTCGCCGACTTCCAGAAGTACAGGTGCGGCACGAGGAGCCGCGCGGGGCCGCCGTGCACGGGGTGCAGCGGAGCGCCGTCGAACGTGTGCACGACCCACGCCTTGCCGCCGAGCAGCTCGGCGACCGGGAGGTTGGTCGTGTAGCCGCCGTAGCAGCCGATCATCGCGAAGTCGGCCGTGGACTCGACCTCGCCGAGGAGCGTGTCGAGCGAGACGCCGCGCCAGGACGTGCCGAACTTCGACCAGCGGGTGACGCAGTGGATGTCGACGGTCGGCTCGTCCTGGGGGAGCGCCAGGAGCTCGGCCCACGACCAGGAGCGGGTCGCGCCGGTCTCGGTGGTGACGTCGAAGCGCCAGGTCGCGGTGTCGACGCGCGGTGTGGGCCCTGCCGAGAGCACGGGGAAACCGGTCTCGACGTACTGGCCCGGCGGGAGCGCCACACCCTGCGGGCGTGGCCGGCCCTGGAAGCCGGGGGTGAGGGTGCTCATGGCTCACGGTAGGCGCGGCCCGCCAGGCCGCGCCAGGGGTGAGGCGTCCGCGTCGCCCGGCGGCGGTGCGGCGACGAGCCGCACGACGGCGTCGCGCAGCCACGCGCGGTACCGCTCGCGCGACCAGCCCGCACCGGCCGCGAAGTGCGTCCAGCCCTCCGGCGCGAGGAGGTAGGACAGGGTCTCGGCGGCCTCGTCCCGCGGCGCGCGCAGCCGGAACCCGTGGTCCGCGAGCACGTCGACGCTCGCGCGCAGGTCCGCGCGACGGCGGTCGAGGAGCGCCGCGAGCTCGGCGGCGACGGCCTCGTCGGACCGGGCCGCCGACGTGAACGCCGACCACAGGGCCGCGACGCGTTCGTTCGCCGCCGCCACGAGCGCGACGAGCCCGTCGAGGAAGGCCTCGGGGTCGGTGGTCCCGGCGACGGCGCGACCCTCGGGCCGGGCGGCGAGCGACTCCTGGCCCTCGGACCCTGCGAACGTCACCTCGAAGGCCGCGAGGAGCAGGGCGCGCTTGGGCCCGTGCGCCTTGACGGTCTCGAGGGACACACCCGCCCGCTCGGCGACGCGCGCGAGGGTCGTGCGCTCGTAGCCGCGCTCGGCGAGCTCCTCCGCCGCCGCGCGCACGACGCGCTCGCGGGTGCGCGCGGCCTGCTCGGCGCGGAGGTCGGACGTGTAGGCGCGGGGGACCACTATTGACTACCCCTTCAGGGTGATGAATACTCCTGACGGTTACCGATCTTCTCACACGCCGCCTCCCCCCTCGGCGTCCTCGCGCGGACGGCCCGGTCCCGCGCCTTCCCGTCCGACCGGCGCGTCCCGCGCCGCCCGAGAGAGGCACACCGATGGCCACCGTCCTGCTCTGCTCCACCCCCGTGCACGCTCATGTCACCCCGCTGCTCGCGGTCACGCGCGCGCTCGTCGCCCACGGCCACGAGGTCCGGTTCCTCACCGGGGCGCGCTTCGCCGCGGCCGTGGAGGCAGTCGGCGCCGAGCACGTGCCGCTGCCCGCCGCCGCCGACTTCGACGACCGCGACCTCGCGGCCGCCTTCCCGGGCCGTGCGGGCCGCACCGGTCTCGACGCGATCCGGCACGACATGCTCGAGATCTTCGTCCGGCCGGGCGCCGCGCAGCACCGCGCCGTCCTCGACGCCCTCGCCGTGCGCCCGGCCGACGTCGTGCTCGTCGAGCCCCTGTTCCTCGGTGCGATGTCGCTCGTCGCCACCCCGGCCGACCGACGCCCACCCGTGCTCGCGCTGGGCATCTTCCCGCTCGGGCTGAAGAGCGACCTCACCGCACCGTTCGGCCTCGGCGTGCTTCCCGCGCGCGGGCCGCTCGGGGTGCTGCGCAACCGGGCGCTGCACCGGTTCGTCGAGGGCGTCGCGTTCGCCGCGCCGCAGCGCGCCGCGCAGGACATGGTGCGCGCGACCGGCGCCACCCCGAGCGACACGTTCTTCCTAGGCTGGCCCGCCGACGCGGACGCCGTCGTGCAGCTCACCGTCCCCGAGCTCGAGTACCGGCGGCCCGACGTCGTCACGCCCGTCCGGTTCGTCGGCCCGCCGCGACCCGTCGCCGCGCACGGCGACCTCCCTGCCTGGTGGGACGACCTCGGCACGCGCCGCCCCGTCGTCCACGTCACGCAGGGCACCGTCGCGAACGAGGACCCGCGCCAGCTCCTCGTCCCGACCCTGCGCGCGCTCGCGGACGAGGACGTGCTCGTCGTCGCCGCCACCGGCGGGCGGCCCGTCGAGACGCTCGGCGCGCTGCCCGCGAACGCGCGCGCCGCCGAGTACCTCCCGTACGACGCGCTGCTGCCGCGCACGTCGGTCCTCGTGACGAACGGCGGCTACGGCGGCGTGCACCACGCGCTGCGGCACGGCGTGCCCGTCGTCGTCGCCGGGAAGACGGAGGACAAGGCGGAGGTCGCGGCCCGCGTCGCGTGGACCGGGACGGGCGTGCGGCTGCGGACCAGCACACCGCGACCCGCCCAGGTGCGACGCGCGGTGCGCCGCCTGCTCGACGACCCCGCGTACACCCGGGCCGCCGCGCGCCTCGGCGAGCGCATCGCCGCCGCGCCGGGGGAGGACGGCGTCGTCGCGGTCGTGGAGGAGGTCGTCGCCCGGCGCGCCGCGCCCCGTGCCGCACGCTGACGGAGGAGGAGGATCGGGGGATGCCCAGCGACCTGCTCATGCGCATCCACGGCCCCGAGTTCCGCGCCATGTCCGAGCCGTGCTGGAGGCGACCGCGCTCACCTCGCGGCTCAACGTGCTCCCGTTCGACGACGAGGACGGCAAGGCCCGGCTCCTCGAGCAGATCCTCGGGCGACCGCTGCCCCCGCGCACGACGATCTACCCGCCGTTCTTCACCGACCACGGTCTGCACCTCGACCTCGGTGAGCGGGTCTTCGTCAACCAGAACTGCACGTTCCTCGACTACGCCGGCATCCGGCTCGCCGACCGCGTGCTGGTCGCACCGCGGGTCACGTTCATCACCGTCGGGCACCCCGTCGACACCGACGACCGCAAGGTCTGGCTCACCGGCGGCCCGATCGACGTCCACGAGAACGTGTGGATCGGCGCGGGCGCGACCATCCTGCCCGGCGTGACCATCGGTCGCGACGCCGTCGTCGCCGCGGGCGCCGTCGTCACCGACGACGTCCCGCCGCGCAGCCTCGTGACCGGGCCGCGGGCGGACGTCCGCCGCACCTGGTGAGGTAGCACCGGCTCAGCACTCGCCGTGCCGGTCGTGCTGGAGCCTGCGCTTGCTCCGCTGCGCTCCGGCTCAGCACTCGTGCCCTCGGTCGTGCTGGAGCCTGTGCTTGCTCCGCTGCGCTCCGGCTCAGCACTCGACGACGTTGACCGCAAGGCCACCCGTCGAGGTCTCCTTGTACTTGGTCGACATGTCGACGCCCGTCTGGCGCATGGTCTCGATGACGGTGTCCAGCGAGACGACGTGTGAGCCGTCGCCCTGGAGCGCGAGGCGCGCGGCGGAGACGGCGGTGCACGCGGCGATGGCGTTGCGCTCGATGCACGGGACCTGGACGAGCCCCCCGACCGGGTCGCACGTGAGGCCGAGGTTGTGCTCCATCGCGATCTCGGCTGCGTTCTCGACCTGGGCGGGCGTGCCGCCGAGCACCGCGCAGACGGCACCGGCGGCCATGGAGCAGGCCGACCCGACCTCGCCCTGGCACCCGGCCTCCGCACCGGAGATGGACGCGTTGCGCTTGTACAGCGCGCCGATGGCGGCGGCGGTGAGCAGGTACGTGCGCATCGCCCGACGACGGCGGGCCGGGTCGGCGGCGACGTCCGGGTGCGTGCGCAGGAAGTGCCGGCCGACGGCGGGGATGATCCCGGCCGCGCCGTTCGTCGGGGCGGTCACGACGCGCCGCCCGTCGGCGTTCTCCTCGTTGACGGCCATCGCGAAGGCCTGGAGCCACTCGATCGTCGTGTCGGCGCCACGCTCGTCGGCCAGCTCGAGGCGCTCGCGCTGCGCGCGGGCCCGACGCCGGACCTTGAGCCGCCCGGGCAGGACACCGTCGCGCTCCAGCCCGGCGTCGACGCACGCGCTCATCGTGTCCCAGATGCGGTCGACGCCCGCCTCGACGTCGGCCACCGGGCGCAGCGCGGTCTCGTTGGCCCAGGCGACCGCGGCGATGGACGTCCGCTCGCGCTCGCACACCGCGAGGAGCTCGGCCGCGTTGGCGAACGGGAACGGCACACCGGCCGGCTCGGTCCGCGGGTCGATCGCCTCGCCCGCGAGCTCGGCCCCGACCTGGGCGGCCTCGTTCGCGGCGGCTGCCTCGAGCTCGGCCGCGGTGAGGACGAACCCGCCGCCGACGGAGTAGTACGCCTCCTCGGCGACCGTCGCGCCGTCGGCGTCGAGCGCGGTGAAGCGCATCCCGTTGGGGTGACCGGGCATGCGCGTCAGCGGCGCGAGGCGCACGTCGTCGCTCGTCATGGTGATGCGGTGGCGGCCCAGGAGCGTGACGGGCGCGCCGTCGCCGAGCTTCTCCCACGACCCGGGCACGCGCGCCGGGTCGCACGTCTCGGGGTCGAGGCCGAGCAGGCCCGCGACGACGGCGTCCGGCGTCCCGTGGCCGACGCCCGTCGCGCCGAGCGAGCCGCACAGCACGACCCGCAGGCCGGCGACACTGCCGAGCGTGTCGTCCGCGGCCAGGGTCGTGACGAACGCCTTCGCCGCGCGCATCGGCCCGACGGTGTGCGAGCTCGACGGGCCGACGCCGACGGAGAACAGGTCGAGGACCGAGACGTAGGCGCTCATGCCCACCATGGTCGCACCTCGTCCACGATGCGGGCGGATTTTGCTATAGCGAATCGGTCACGAGCGCGTGGGCGCGGGACGGCTCATGGCGACCGGGCAGGTCGCGAGGTGGTCGTCCACCAGGCCGCACGCCTGCATGGCCGCGTACGCCGTCGTGGGCCCGACGAACCGGAAGCCGTGCTTCTTGAGCGCCTTCGACAGGGCGACCGACTCCGGGCTCGTGCTCGGGACGTCGCCCCACGTGGCGGGCCGGCCGGAGCGCGCGGGCGGCGCGAACGACCACACCAGCTCGTCGAGCGAGCCGCCGCCGGCCTGCAGCGCGAGGAGCGCCCGCGCGTTGTCGATCGTCGCCGTGATCTTCTGGCGGTTGCGGATGATGCGGGCGTCCGCCAGGAGCCGCTCGACGTCGGGCTCGTCGAACGCCGCGACGGCCGCGGGGTCGAACCCGGCGAACACCTCGCGGAACGCCGGTCGCTTGCGCAGCACCGTGATCCAGGACAGGCCGGACTGGAAGCCCTCGAGGACCAGGCGCTCGAGCAGCGCGGTGTCCCCGTGCACCGGCACCCCCCACTCGGTGTCGTGGTACTCCTCGTAGAGCGGGTCGCCGTCGCCGAAGCAGCGGGCGCCGGGGCGCGGCGCGGGCGGCGCGTCGTCGGGCACGGCGAGCGGGGTGGACGCGTCGGTCTCGGTCGTCATGCGCCCCACTCTGCCGCCTCCCGCCGACACCCACGAGGTCCCTGTGGATGACGCGCGCCCGGACGCGTGCGCCGAGGCGCCTGTGGTCAGGCGTCGGCCGGGGGCAGCGCGACCTCCGCGATCGCGCGCAGCGCGTCGAGGTGCGCGCGCAGGGCGGCGGCGCCGGCGGGCGTGAGGCGCACCCAGGTGCGCGTGCGCCGTCCGGCACGCTCCTTGCTGATCTCGACGTACCCGGCGTCCTCGAGCACCGTGAGCTGCTTCGACAGGGTCGAGTCGGACAGCTCGATGGTGTCGCGCAGGGTCCGGAAGTCCGCCTTCTCGACGCCCGAGAGCGCGGCGACGACGGAGAGGCGCACGGGGGAGTGGATCACCTCGTCGAGCGTGTGGCGCGGGTGGTGGTCGACGGCGGAGCCGTCGCCCGTGGTGGGACGGTGCGTCGTCACGCCGTCACCGCCGCGTCCCGCGGGGCGGGCCGCCACGCCGCGACGAGCAGCGGGACGGCGCTCACGAGCGCCGCGGGCACCCAGTACGCGACGGAGCCGGGCCACACCACCAGCCCGGCGACGAGCACGGCCCCGTAGACCACGGCCCAGGACACGGCGCCGACGGCGATCCGGCGTCGCGTGCCGACGGCCAGGGCGCCCTGCCGCCCCGCCCACGTGGCGCCGACGGTGACGATCGCGACCCAGGCCGCCATGCCGACGACGAAGCCGACGCGGCCGCCGAGCCCGATCGCGAGCACCAGCCCGACGCTCGCGACGGCCCACCCCGTCAGGTAGAGCCGGACCCACCGCCACCCGCGCGCCCGGGTGGCGCCGGCGAGGCGGTCGGCACGGTCGAGAGCGGCTGCCGCGTCGAGGGGCGCCAAGGAGGTCGTGTCGTCGGTGCTCATGGATGCCATCGAAGCATCTACTTTCCATCATGGCAAGTGGTTTCCATGGGGACCTCTCCCTATCGTGCGCGTCGGCGGTCCCGTGCACACTGGTCCCGGCCGTGCCCCGCCCCGGGCCGCACGACGCCGTCGTCCCGACCTCCGTCCCCGAGGAGCACCCATGTCCGACGCCCTGGCCGCGCTCGCCGCCGCCGTCGCGGCAGCGCCCGCGAGCGCGCCGCTGCGCGTGCACTACGCGAGCCTCCTGCTCGCCGCGGGGCGTCCCGTCGAGGCGCTCGAGCAGGCCAGCGCCGGGCTCCGGATCGACCCCGCCGACGGCGAGGCGCTGCGGCTCGTGCAGGAGGCGGCCGCGTCCGCCGCGGCGGCGTCGCGGCCGGGAGACGCCGCGCCCGAGCAGGCGCCGGGCGACCCCGCGCCGTCCGGCGACCTCACGCCGCCCGGCGACCCCGCGCCGTCCGGCGACTCCGCGCTGTCCGGCGAGCCCGCGCCGTCCGACCACCCCGGGCAGGGCGCTCCCGCCGGGCCGGGGAGCCCGGCGTCGGGCATCGACTGGGACCGGCTGGAGGACGAGCTCGACGTGCGCGTCCCGCCGCCCTTCGTCGAGGAACCGGCCGTCGACGCCGTCCCCGCGGGCCCCGCTCCCGTCGACGCCGGCCCCGCGCCGGCGCAGGAGGGCGCCGACCCGGCACCCGGGGGCGGGCAGCCGTTCCTCGTGCCCGCGCGCGACGACGCCCCCGACGACGGGTCGGGCCTGCTCGAGGTCTCGCGCGAGACGGTGACGCTCACGGACGTCGGCGGCCTGGAGCCGGTGAAGAAGCGCATCCGCGAGGCGTTCCTGGAGCCGATGCGCCACCAGGCCATCGCGCAGGCGTTCGGCAAGTCGCTGCGCGGCGGACTGCTGCTCTACGGGCCGCCCGGCACCGGCAAGACGTACATGGCGCGCGCGGTCGCGGGCGAGCTCGGCGCGCGGTTCCTCACGGTGACGCTCGCGGACATCCTCGACAAGTACATCGGGGAGAGCGAGCAGAACCTCCACGCCCTGTTCCAGCGGGCGCGGCAGCTCGCGCCGGCCGTCCTGTTCCTCGACGAGGTCGACGCGATCGGCGGCAGGCGCGCGCAGTACTCCGGCTCGTCGGGCATGCGGACGGTCGTCAACCAGCTCCTCCAGGAGATGGACGGCATCGGCTCCGACAACGACGGTCTGTTCGTGCTCGGCGCGACCAACCACCCGTGGGACGTCGACACCGCGCTCCTGCGCCCGGGCCGGTTCGACCGCGTCGTGCTCGTCCTGCCGCCCGACGAGCCCGCGCGCGAGGCCATCCTGCGCCACCACCTCGCGGGGCGGCCCGTCGCCGGGATCGACCTGGGCGCTGTCGTGCAGCGGACCGAGGGGTTCTCCGGCGCTGACCTGGAGCACCTGGCGGCCACGGCGGCCGAGAAGGCGATGATGGACTCGATCGCGTCCGGCCAGGTGCGGCCCGTCACCATGGCCGACATGGAGTCGGCGCTCGCGGACGTGCGGCCGTCCACGACGGCGTGGCTCCAGTCCGCGCGCAACGTCGTGACGTTCGCGAACGCCGACGGCCGCTACGACGAGCTCGCCGCGTACCTGCGCGCGCGACGCATGCTCTGAGACGGCGAGGCAGCCCACGGTGACCACGACCGTCGACCCGCGCGCCGTCGGCGCGCGCGTCGAGATGCTCGTCCAGATGGGGCGGCCCGAGCGCGCGCTCGACGAGGTCGACGAGGCGCTCGCGGCCGTCCCCGACGACCCGCGGCTCCTCCTCGCCGCCGCGTGGGTGCGGCTGCACCTCCAGCGCTCCGCCGACGCGCTGCCCCTCCTGGAGCAGGTGGTCGCCGCCCAGCCCGCGGCCGACGGCGCGCTCTACCTGCTGTCGGTCGCGCGCCAGAACACCGGTGACGTCCCCGGCGCGCGCGACGCCGCACGCCGCGCGCTCGAGCTCGACCCCGACGACGCGCGCTACCACCTCCAGCTCGCCGACGCCCTCCTCTCGGGGCGCGTGCGCGGCGCCGACCGACGGCTCGCGCGCGAGCGCATCGCCTCGGCGCTCGAGCTCGCCCCCGAGGCCCCGGACCGGCTCGCGCAGGCGGCCCGGCTCTGGTCGCGCCTCGGGGACGACGACCGGGCGCGCGCCCTGGTGCGGCAGGGGCTCGCCGTCGCGCCGGAGCACGAGGACCTCCTCTACCTCGACGCGGCCCTCGCGCTCGACGCGAGCCGCAGCGCCCAGGGGTACAGCGGCGTCCTCGCCATGAACCCCGAGCACGCCGAGGCCGGGTACCTGCTGCACCTCAGCGTGTGGCAGCAGGTGCTGCGGCTCGTCGAGATGCCGGTCCTGCTCGTCGGGGCGGTCGCGCTCGTCGTCGCCTTCGCGATGAGCGACGCCCACGTGGGCAGCGTGCCGGTCTGGGGGGTCGTCGTGCTGCTGTGGACGGGCGTGACCGCGCTGCGCGTCCTGCCCGTGCTCCTCCAGGTCCCGCGCGGGCTGCTGCGCCGCACGCCGTTCCGCGGCGGCACCGTCGTGGCGATCGCCGTCGGGTGGGCGGGCGTCCTCGCGGGCCTCGCCCTGCTCTACGTCGTGCGCGACGCCGTCGCCGTCCGCTGGTTCCTCGTCGGGCTCGGGGTCGTGCTCGCCCTGACGACCGTGACCTCGGCCGTGCTGCACGCGGCGATGTTCACGCAGGCGCGCGAGCTCGGGTACCTGCCGGCCGGGACGGCGGGAGCCGTGCGGATCGCGGCCCTGCGCGCGAGCCTGCGGGGCGCCGTCGTGCGCCGCGCCGTCGTCCTCGGGATCGTCGCGGTCGTCGTCGGGAGCATCGGTCCGGGCGCGGTCGCGCGCGAGGACGCGCGCCCCGTGGCGGCGCTCGCCGCGGTGGCGTACGTGCTGCCGCTCGTCGTCGGGATGTGGGCCGCGTGGCGCGTCGCGGCCCGGCAGCGCGCGGTGTCCGACGAGCGCCCGCCCGTGAGCACGGCCGCCGCGGTCCGCGCGGGGCTGGGCGGCGCCGTCCTCGTCCTCGCCACGGTCCTGCTGCTGCTCGCCGAGGCGGCCGCGCTCGCCGCGCTGCCCGTCGCCCCCGACGAGCACGACGCCGACGGCCGCTACGTCCAGGAGGAGCGCGCGCCGCGCGACCCGGGCTCGGCCGTGCAGGAGTGCACCGGGCGGCCCGCCACGCGCCTCGCGTGCCTCCAGGAGAACAACCGCGCCCGCCAGGAGGAGCTCCAGGAGCGGCTGGGAGAGCTGGACGTCCCGACGATCGACGTCCCCACGTTCGACGTGCCGGACCTCCCGGATCTCCAGGCGCCGGGCTCCACGGAGCAGCACACCCCCTGATCCCCGGTACCCCGGCGGGTGACATGCCCGCGGCCGTGCGGGTGACCCGGGGCGGTGCGACCGTGGCCGCGTGGCAGGACTCGTGGAGACGCTCTCTCGACCTGTCGGCGCGGCGCTCGCGGCCGTGACCGGCACGGTCGCGCGCGTGCGCGACGGCCGCCCGATGCACGCGCGCGGCGTGCTGCTCCGCGGCACGCTCGTCGTCGCGGAGGACGAGGCGGGCGCGGCGAGCGTCCCGCAGGGCCGCACGCCCGTCACGGTGCGCGTGTCCCTCGGGGCAGGCCTCCCGCGCGGGCTCCCGGACGTCGTCGGGATCGCCGTGCGCTGGACCGACGACGGCGCGCCCCAGGACGTCCTGTTCGCCTCCTCGGGGAGGGGGCGGCTCACGCGCTTCCTCCTCGTGCCGCGCCGCGCGCTGCTGGGCGGCTGGCTGTCGACGCTCATGCCGCTGCGGTCGCCGCACGGTCCCCGCGTGCTCGCCCTGCGGCCGGACCACGACGCGGCGCGGGGCGCCGGGACGCCGGTGCTCGAAGTGCTCGAGGCAACCCCGCTCGGCGCCTGGCACCGGTTCGGCGCGGTCGAGCTGCACGGCCCCGAAGCGGGGTCCGCGCACGACGGCGACGACCCCGAGGTCCGTTTTGACCCCACCGGTCACGCGCCGCGCCACCTCGGCACGTACGGCTGGGAGGACGCGCTGCGCGCTCGCGGCTACCGGGCCGCGCGCCGCGCCGGCGGGCCGGCAGCCCGGTAGCGAGAGAAGGGCGGCGACCCCGGAGTCCTGTCCACCGGGACCGCCGCCCGCGAGGGCGGCACCGTCGACGTGAGGCCGCCCCCGAGCCGGGGGCCGGGCGGCGAGGACGCCGCCCGGCCGTGCGCGCCGGTCCGTCAGACCGCCGCGAGCCGACGGCGCAGCCCGAGCCCGACGCCCGCGACGCCCGCGAGCACGGACCCGCCGACCAGCGCCGACATGCCGAGCGAAACCCGTCCGACGGGGCTGTTCTCGACGCTGTCCTTGAGCTCCGCCGTGCCGTCGGAGAGGGTGCCCGTGCCGTCCGCGAGCGTGGCCGCACCGTCGGCGATGCGGGTGCTGCCGTCGTGCAGGTCGGACGCGCCGTCGGCGAGGGTCGTCGTGCCGGCGTGCAGCGCGGCGGAGCCCTCGGCCAGCGCCGCGTTGCCCGCCGCGAGGGTCGTCGCGCCCGTCGAGAGGGTCGTGAGCCCGTTCTGCAGGCGCAGCGTCCCGTCCTCCAGCCGCGTGGTCCCGCCGAACAGGTCGCCCGCGCCCGTGCGCAGCCGCACCGTGCCGGCGGAGAGATCGCTCGCGCCGGTCGCGGCCTTCGCCGTCCCGGCCTTGAGGTCGGCGGCGCCGGACGCGAGCTCCGACGCGCCCGTCGCCAGCTCGGAGGTCTTCGTCGCCAGGAGCGCGGTGCCGCCGCTCACGCGAGCGGCGCCCGCCGCGAGGTCGGCACTGCCCTCAGCGATCCGTGTCGCCCCGGCGCTGAGCTCGCCGACCTTCCCGTGGAGCGTCGTGGCGCCCGCCTCGAGCTCACCGATCTTGCCGTCGAGCGTCGTAGCGCCGGCGGCCAGCGCGTCGATGCCGCCCGCGAGCTGGACGTCGATGCCCGTGCGGAGCTGCTGCACCCCGGCGGCGAGGCCCGGCTGTGCGGGGGTGCCCTCGCCGAGGCCCGCGCGAAGCTGCGCGAGCCCCGTGGAGACCCCGGGCTGCTGCGGAGTGCCCGCCCCGAGGCCGGCCGAGACCCGATCGACACCCACGGTGACGTCGCCCGCCCGCAGGGAGAGCTGGCCTGCGCCCGCCGCGAGCCTCCCGGCGCCGCCCGCGATCTGCGCGGAGGCGCCGGGTGCCGACTCGGTGCCGTTGCCCAGCGCGCGGAGGTTCGCGGCGATCGTCCCCAGAGTCTCCGGCGACGCCGCGACCTCTCCGCGCGCGATCATGTCCAGCTGTGCCGCGAGGCCGTCCAGGTTGGTCCCGACGGTCGTGGCCGAGCGCTGGAGCTCGTCGGCAGAGACCCGCAGCTGGTCGGCACCTCCACCGAGGGCGACCACGCCACCGCGGACCTGGGTCGCTCCTCCCCGGAGCTCGTCGACCCCTGCCTGGAGCGCGTCGACCCCCGCCCCGGCTGCGGCCACCCCGTCGGCCAGACGCGCCGCACCGGCGGAGAGCTGGGCCTGACCCTGGTCGAGCGACTGGACGCCGCCGCCGAGGCTGTCTCGCACGCCGGCCCGGAGCGCGGTGGTCCCGGCGGCGAGCGTGTCGGCTCCCGTCGCGAGCCGACCCGCGCCCGATGCGAGATCGGCGGAGCCGTTCGCGGCGCGGACGGCACCCGCGCTCAGGTCGCCGGCGCCCGCGTCGAGGTCACCCGCGCCCGCCGCGATCTGGGACGCGCCGTCGGCCGCCCGAGCGTTGCCCGCGGCGAGGCGTGCCGCCCCGGAGTCGAGGTCCTTGCTGCCCGCGGCGAGCCGGGCAGCGCCGCTCGCGGCGTCGCCCGCCCCGGCGGCGAGGCGTGCCGCCCCGGCGTTGAGCTCGTCCGCCCCGGCGGCGAGCTCGGTCGCGCCGTCCAGCGCGGCGGCGCCGCCCGTGGCGAGCTGGGTGGCGCCGTCGGACGCCTTCCGCGCCCCCGCGGAGAGGTCGCCCGCGCCGGCCTCGAGGTCGTCCGCGCCGTCGGCGAGGCGGCGGGCGCCGGCCTGGGCCTCGGTCGTGCCGTCGGCGAGGGTCGCGGCGCCCGCGTCGAGCTCGGCCGCGCCGTCGTCGAGGCGGGTCGCGCCGTCGGCGACCTTGCCGTTGTACACGAGGAGGAACGCGATCAGGCCGGCGACCGCGAGGGCGAGCACGGCGAGCGCGACGGAGGTGAGGACCGTGTGCGTGCGTGACGGTCGGAGAGCGTGCTGCGTCATCTGTCGTCCTTCCTCACGCCCGGCGTCGTCGCGGGGCGGTCGGCACGAGGGGAGAGCTGCGGGAGAGGCGGGTACCGGTCTGCTCGGCGCGGGAGTGCGCCGGTGCGCCCGCCACCGTTGGCGGGACGTGGAGTAGCAGGTAGATCCCCAGCGACGCTAGCAACGCCCCGGACACCACGGACAGCGAGTACTAGGTACTTTCGCCGTCACGATTCGGTCACGGGCCCGAAGTATCAAGTACTCCGTGCGCGAGTCCGTCGCTCGGAGCAACGGCCGCCCGTCCGGGGCGCCGGACACGAGGCGAAGGCGCGCCGCTCATGAGGCGATCTCGGCGCTCATCGGCGAAGGTAGGGCGGTGCTCGACGACGCGCCCGACCAGCGGGGCTCGACGGTGACGCTCCGGACGGCTGCCGGGACCGGGGCGGAGCGAGGACCGGGCAGAAGGGGAAGAGGAACAGCATGGAGTGCAGTGCGCCGACCGGCGTGTCGTCCTTCCGGGGCAGGGCGTGGAAGACCGACGCCGAGCCTGGGACCACGGTCGACGGCTCCGGGGCCCGTCCGCGAGCAGGGGCGGTGATCCGGTGAGGGCGTCGTCACGCGCGGCACGGTGGGCCGCCGGCCTCACGACCGTGGTCGTCCCGCTGACGGTGGCGGGGTGCTCGTTCCAGAGCTCCGAGGAGAGGGCCGCGGAGCAGGTGGTCACGACCTTCTTCGACCGCCTCGTCGACGGCGACGCCACGGGCGCGGGCGAGCTGCTGAGCGATCCGTCGGTGGTCAGCCCGGTCGCGCTCGACGACGCGGTCTACGCCGAGGCGGTGCGCCCCGTCGAGGCCCGTGTCACCTCCGTGACCGGATCCGGCCCGGAGTCCTCGGTGGACGTCGAGTACCGGCTCGACGGCGAGGAGGAGACGCGCACCCTCGTGGTCAGCACGGAGACCGTCGGAGGGGAGCCGAGGGTCGCGCTCTGGTCCGACCACGGGCTCCCGGTCGTCCATCCGGGCGTCCCGGGGGAGATCGTGGTCGAGGGGTCGGGCGCGTTCGACCTCGCGACGTCGGGGCCCCTGCGGTTGCTTCCCGGGATCTACGACCTCGAGCTCGCCGGGCCGCAGGACCTCACGACGATCGATCCCGACGGCGGCGACAGCGAGCCGTTCACGGTGGAGTTCCCCGTAGACCCGGACGCGATCCAGCCTCCTCCGGGAGCGGAGCTGCGCTCGCAGATGCTGCACGTCGACCCGGTCCTGCGCGCCGAGGTGGCCACCGAGGCCGAGGCGCGCATCGACGAGCTGCTCGCCTCGTGCACCGCCGCCGGGCTCACGGGCGACGACTGCCCGCAGAGCGTCCCGGACGGCATCTTCCGCGGGTACGCAGGGGTGGACGTGGCGTCCGCCGTCTGGGCCCAGGCGGAGCCGCTCTCCCTCGTGGCCGGGGAGGAGGTGCGCGCGTCCGCCCCGTACACGGTGAGTGCTCGATGGCCGCAGGGCCCGCTGGAAGTCACCGTGAGGGTTGAGGGCACCGTGCTGCGTGACCCGTCCGGCGCCGTCGTCGTCGAGCTCGACTGAGGCGTCCCGGCCCGCCGGGACGAGTCGGTCGAACGACCGCCAGGGGGCTTTGCCCGACCGGCGTGTGGACCGTGGTCAGTCGCGGTCGTTCGGCATGAGGGCCCACAGGACCAGGTACGCGATGACCTGGGGGCCGGGGAGCAGGATCGAGACCGCGGCGGCGATGCGGACGACGGTCGGGTCCCAGCCGAACCGGCGGGCGATCCCGGCGCACACGCCGGCGATCATCCGGCCGTGGCGCGGGCGGGACAGCGTCGGGCGGTACGCGGCGGTGGAGGCGTCTGAGGTGCTCATGCCTCGACGGTACGAGCGTCCCGGGCGCCCCGGTATCCGGAGGTCCCCCGACCCGACCCTGATCCTCGGGGCCGGCGACACCGCGGGTCGGGGCTCAGCGGGCGAGGGCGGCCTGGAACGCCGCGAGCGCCCGCGGCGTCGCGAGGGCGAACGTCACGGCCGCGACGCCCGGCCCGGGGCGCGACCCGTCCCGGTCCTGGGCCGCCGTCGGGCCGGCGGGCTCGTCGAAGAGGTCGGGTGCGGACCAGCCGCGCACCGCGTCCGCCGCCACGCGGGCGACCTCCTCGACGTCCCAGCCGTACGCGCCCGCGCTGATCGCGGGGAAGGCTACGGTCGTGGCCCCGAGGTCGTCCGCGACGTCCAGCGAGCGGGCGAAGCACGACGCGAGGAGCGCGGGGTCCGTCTCGCCGCGGTAGCGGTTCGGCCCGACGGTGTGCACGACCCAGCGGGCGGGGAGGTCGTAGGCGTTGGTGGCGACGGCGTCGCCCACGGGCAGGCCGTCGGGGAGGGTCGTGCGCCGGAGCCGACGGCACTCCTCCAGGAGCCGCGGCCCGGCCGCGGCGTGGATCGCGCCGTCCACCCCGCCGCCGCCCAGCAGCGACGAGTTCGCGGCGTTGACGATCGCGTCGACGTCGAGCGTCGTGATGTCGGCGAGGCGTGCGTCGAGGTCCATCGCTCCATCGTGCCCGGGGACGGGGTTGCTCGCCGTCGACCACGGGGTCCGTGGCGTTCTGGCCGCCTTCCCGACGGCAACCTCGTGCTCGGCGACCCCGGTCAGTCGCGCGAGACCACGACGCTCGAGCTGTGCCCGCCGAACCCGAACGCGTCGACGAGCGCGTGCCGGGCCGACGTCGTGGCCGCCTCCCGCACGACGTCGAGGTCGATCGCGGGATCGAGCGTGTCGACGTTGAGCGTGGGCGGCACGCGGCCGTCGCGCAGGGCGAGGAGCGCGACGAGGACGCCCAGCGCGCCCGACGCGCCGAGGAGGTGGCCCGTCGCGCCCTTCGTGCTCGTGACGGGCGGCGGCATCCCGAGGGCGGCGCGCAGCGCGTCCGCCTCGTTGACGTCCCCGACGGGGGTCGCCGTCGCGTGCGCGTGGACGAGCCCGACGTCCTCGGGGGAGAGGCCCGCCGAGCGCAGCGCCATCGTGATGGTGCGGGCCTGGTTCTCGGGGTCGCCGCCGACGATGTCGAACGCGTCCGACGTCAGCGCCGCACCCGAGACGACGCCGTGCACGACCGCCCCGCGGGCCCGGGCGTGGTCCTCGCGCTCGAGCACGAGGAGCGTCGAGCCCTCGCCCATGACGAACCCGTCCCGGTCCACGTCGAACGGCCGGGACGCGCGCTCCGGCTCGTCGTTGCGGGTCGACATCGCGCGGGCCGCGGCGAAGGCCGCGAGCGAGAACGGCTGGACGCCCGCCTCGACGCCCCCGCACACGACGACGTCCGCCGAGCCGGCGAGGATCATCTCGCGGCCCATCGTGATCGCCTCCGAGCCCGCCGCGCACGCGCTGATCGGGGCGCGCGCTCCGGCCTTGGCGCCGAGGTCGATCGACAGCCACGCGGCCGGGCCGTTGGCCATGAGCATGGTCACGGTGTGCGGGGAGACGCGGCGGTGGCCCTGCTCGTGCAGGACGCGCGACTGGTCGAGCGTCGTCGCGATCCCGCCGTTCGCGGAGCCGACGACGACGGCGAGACGCGTCGGGTCGACGTCGGGCGACCCGGCGGACGCCCACGCCTCCCGGCCCGCGACGAGCGTGAGCTGCTCCGCCCGGTCGGTGCGGCGCCGCTCCCGGACGGACAGCGCCTCGGCGAAGGCGTCGTCGACGCGCGCGGCGATGCGCACGGGCAGCTCGGCCGCCCAGTCGTCGTCGATCGCCCGCACGCCCGGCTCCCCGCGCAGCAGCGCCTCCCACGTGTCGGGGGCGGTGCGCCCGACCGGGGTCACCGCCCCGTACCCGCTGACGACGACTCGTGTCATGGTGTGCCCCTTGCAGCCGAGCCGCCGAGAACGGCGACGGGTGTGGTCGATGGGTCTTATTCCAAGTCATCGCGGCGGCCTTTGTCGCCCTCGCAGGTGTGACGGTGCGCACGCCCACATCCCGGCGGGAGCGGCGGACGACTGCCGCGAGCGCCCGCCGGCCGCGTACGGTCGGCACAGCGGCCGCCGTCGGGGAGGCCGCGGGACGAGGGCGGGGGAGTCGCGGTGCGACGAGCGAGAGCGCGAGGGCCTGCTGCCCGACGGCGCGCGCACCGCGCCGTGGTGGCGGTCGCGGCGGGCGTCGTCGTGCTCGGGACCGGGTCGTGCGCCGCCCCCGCGCCGCCGGCGCCCGCGGCCTCTGCCCGGGCGAAGACGCCCGCCCTGCCGCCCACCGACGGTGTGCTCGACTACCAGCTCGGCGCCGCGTACGACGAGGTCGACGCGGGGGACGGGCCCGTGCGGCCGGACGTCGTCGTGCGGGACGCGACCGCCGCACCGCTGCCGGGCGCGTACTCGGTCTGCTACGTCAACGGCTTCCAGACCCAGCCGGGAGAGGCCGACCGGTGGCTCGACGGTCACGAGGACCTGCTCCTGCACGACGCCGACGGGACGCTCGTCGTCGACCCCGACTGGCCGGACGAGCACGTCCTCGACCCCTCCACGCCCGAGCAGCGCGACGGCATCCTCGCGATCCTCGGGCCGGTCGTCACGGGCTGCGCCGACGAGGGCTTCGACGCCGTCGAGCTCGACAACCTCGACACCTGGACGCGGTTCGACGCCATCGACGAGGACGGCGCGCACGCCCTCGCCCGCGCGTACGTCGACCTCGCGCACGACGCCGGGCTCGCCGTCGCGCAGAAGAACGCGGCGGAGATCGCGTCCGTCGCGCACGACGACCTCGGCTTCGACCTCGCCGTCACCGAGGAGTGCGCCGTCTTCGACGAGTGCGCCGCGTACACCGACGTCTACGGCGACCACGTGCTCCAGGTCGAGTACCCCGACGCGCTCGCCGACGCGGGCCTGACCTTCGACGACGTCTGCGCCCGCGACGACCGCGCCCCGCTCACCGTCCTGCGCGACCGCGACCTCGTCGGCCCGGACGAGCCGGGCTACGCCTACGACGTCTGCTGACGGCGCGGCACGAGCGCCCGTTCTTCACGAGCGTGACCGTGGGTTCCCGTGCCGCGCGTCACCAGCCGTCGGGCGTGAGGAGCTTGCGGATGCGCTTCTCGCTCACCGGGCCGTCGGTGCCGAGCTGCTGCGCGAACAGCGACACGCGCAGCTCCTCGATCAGCCACCGCACCTCGGCCAGGTCGGCGGCGCGGACCGGGTCGGCCGGGCCCTGGGCGTACGCGGCACGGGCGCGCTGGTAGGCGTCCTCGACGTCGTGCACGCGCCACGCGAGCTCGGCGTCGCGGTTCGGGTTCGACTGCGCCTTCTCCAGCCGGTACGACGCCGCCCGCAGGTAGCGAGTCAGGTGCGGCAGTCGTCGGGGCGGGGTCTGCGAGACGAAGCCGTCGTGGATCAGGCCCGCCGCCTGGTCGCGGAGGTCGGTGAGCGTGTTGAGCAGCGCGAGGCTGTTCGACGCGCGGATCTCCGCGTCGAGGTTGCGCGACGCGGTGAGCGCGGCGACCACGTGCCCGACCACCTGGTGCACGTGCTCCTCCAGGTGCGTGCGGACGAACGTGCGCGCGGCCGCGTAGGCCTCGGCGTCGCGGACCGTCGCCGCGTCCGGCTGCCCGCTGCCGCCGCTCGTCAGCGCGATCACCGCGGCGAGCTGCAGGTCCGCGACGAGCGCGTCCGTGTTCCGGTACGGGCTGGCCGCCAACGTGAGCGACTGCGTGCCGTTCCACCGGCTCGTGATGCGCCCGGTCTGGAGCGCCGTCTCCGTCAGCAGCAGACGCCGCACACCCCGCGCGTGCTCCCGCGCCTGCGCGGTCGCGTCGGCCAGCACACGCAGCGCGACGACCGGCTTCCCCTTCGCGTCCTGCTCCTCGACGACCGCCGGGTACCCGCGCACCACGACCCCACCCCCGAGGTCGGTCGACACCGTCGCGGGCAGCCGCCCGTCGGTGAGGTCGTCGGGCCAGGTGGTCAGGTCGGTGCGCTCGCTCACCAGGCTCGTGGTCGAGCCCGTGGGCGGTGCGCCGTCGGTGCTCGGGCCGGCCGCGCCGTCACCTGGTGCGGTCGGCCGTCCGTGGCCGCGCGCGGCCTCGACGCCCGTCGCGCCCGACGACGCGCCGCCCGCTCGTCCTGCACCTCGCCCGGGTGAGCCGGACGCAGAGGCGGGGGAGGGGGCGTCGGATGCGAAGGGCGTGGCGGGCCTGGCGGGAGCGCCGTGAGGAACGAGCGGCGCGGCTGGTAGCCCGAGCACCGACGCCCCCTCCGCCGCCGAACTCGACCCCGCGAGCTCCGATCCGGACCCCGCGGCAGCCTCGCGCAGCGCCGCACCCACCGCGCCCTTGACCGCCGCCCGCACCGCCGCCTGGTTCTGTGCCGCGAGACGGCGCTGGAGCGCGAGGAGGTCCTTCGACTCGTCGAGCACGACGGAGCCGCGCCCGCGGGTGTCCTCGACCCGGAACGTCATGCGCAGGTGCGCGGGCAGGCGCGCCTCCTGCTCGGGGCCCCATGCGTCGTCGGGGATGACGACGTCGCGCAGCGCCCGGACGGCGCGCGTGAACGCGACGTGGAACGGCTCGGCCATGTCGCCCGCGCGGGCCATGTCCTCCCAGGCGGGCGTGTGCTCGCGGAGCCAGGCGACGACGTCGCGGGCGACGTCCGGTGCCGGCACGAGCTGGACGCGGACCGGCTTGGGCAGCGAGCGGATCGTCGCCGTGGCGAGCTCGTCGAGCAGGCCCGGCACCATCCAGTCGAACCCGTCGGGGACGACGCGGTTGAGCACGGAGATCGGGACGTGCACGGTCACGCCGTCGGCCTCGGTCCCGGGCTGGAACTGGTACGTGAGCGGGAGCGTGAGCTCGCCCTGCGGCCAGGTCTCGGGGAACTGCGACGTGTCGACCTGCTCGGCGTCGGGCACGAGCTGTTCGAGCGTGAAGGTGAGCAGGTCGGGGTCGCGGCGCTGCGCCGTCTTCCACCAGCGGTCGAAGTGCGCGGCGGACACGACGTCGTCGGGCACGCGCTCGTCGTAGAAGTCGAACAGCACGTCGTCGTCGACGACGAGCCCGCGCTGGCGCGAGCGCGCCTCGAGCTCCTCTGCCTCGGCCAGGAGCTCGCGGTTGTCGTGGAAGAACCGGTGGTGCGTCGTCCACTCGCCCTGCACGAGCGCGTGCCGCACGAACATCTCGCGCGCGGCCTCGGGGTCGACCTTCGCGTAGAGGACCTTGCGGTCCGCGACGATCGGCACGCCGTACAGCAGCACCTTCTCGGTCGCGATCGCCGCGCCGCGCTTGGTCGACCAGTGCGGCTCGGAGTACGTGCGCCGCGCGAGGTCGCCCGCGAGGTCCTCGGCCCACTCGGGCTGGATCCGGGCGACGTCGCGCGCCCACAGCCGCGACGTCTCGACGAGCTCGCCCGCCATGATCCACGCCGGCGGTTTCTTGCTCAGCGGCGAGCCGGGGAAGATCGCGAACCGCGCGCCGCGCGCGCCGGTGTACTCGTTGCGGGCCTGCTTCTGCGCGCGCCGCAGCGCCTTGGCGCGAGCCTCGCCCTTGAGGTGCGCGACCGACGACGCCTTCACCTCGCCCGTGTCCTGCATCCCGATCTGCGACAGCAGGCCGGACAGGAGCGCCTTGTGGATCGTGTCGCCGTCCCAGGCGCGCTTGTAGGTCTGGTTTTCGGGGGTGGCGTCCGCGGTGGGGGCGGCGTCGGTGCTCGGAGCTGCCGCGCCGTCGCCCTGGTCGTCCGGCCGGGAGTTCACGAGCGCGGCTTGACGCTCTCTCGCATCCGACGCCGCCCCCACCGCTCGTCCTGCACGTCGCCCGGGCGTCGACGCCGCGTCCCCCGCGGCGCCCGACCCGTGACGCGCGCGGGGGCGGTACGACATGTCGATGCCCAGGGGCTTGGACATCTCGCGGAGCTGGGCGACGACGTCCTGCCACTCGCGGATGCGCAGGAAGTTGAGGTACTCGGCCTTGCACAGGCGGCGGAAGGCCGACGACGAGAGCTCGTGCTGCTGCTCGCGGACGTACTCCCAGACGTTGAGGTAGGTGAGGAAGTCGGAGTGCGGGTCGGTGAAGCGCGCGTGCGCCTGGTCGGCCTGGGCGCGGACCTCGGCGGGGCGCTCGCGCGGGTCCTGGATCGACATGACGGCGGCGATGATCGCGACCTCGCGCGCGACGCCGAGCCTCGAGCCCTCCCAGATCATGCGGGCGAGGCGCGGGTCCATGGGGAGCTGCGCGAGGACGCGCCCGACCTCGGTGAGGCGCGTGACGCCGTCGGACGTGGCGAGGGCGCCGAGCTCGGTGAGGAGCTGGACGCCGTCGCGCACGGCGCGCGTGTCCGGGGGCTCGACGAACGGGAAGCGCGCGACCTCGTCGGGGGTCTCGACGACGCCGACGGAGATCATCTGGAGCAGCACCGACGCGAGGGAGGTGCGCAGGATCTCCGGCTCGGTGAACTCGGGCCGGGAGAGGAAGTCGTCCTCGGAGTAGAGGCGCACCGCGATGCCGTCGGCGACGCGCCCGGAGCGGCCGGAGCGCTGGTTCGCGCTCGCCTGCGAGACGGGCTCGATGGGCAGGCGCTGGACCTTGGTCGCCTTGGAGTAGCGCGAGATGCGGGCCGTGCCGGGGTCGACGACGTAGTGGATCCCGGGCACGGTGAGCGACGTCTCGGCGACGTTCGTCGCGAGCACGATGCGCCGCGAGGAGTGCGCCTGGAACACGCGGTGCTGCTCGGCCGACGACAGCCGCGCGTACAGCGGCAGGATCTCGACGCGCTGCGGGTGCTTCGGGTCGGTGACGCGGTCCTTGAGGTGGCCGGTGAGCGCGTCGGCGGCGTCGTGGATCTCGCGCTCGCCGGAGAGGAACACGAGGATGTCGCCCGGTCCCTCGCGCATGAGCTCGTCGCACGCGTCGACGATGCCGGTCACGAGGTCCTTCTCCTCGGCGCCCGCGCGTCCCTTCGCCTTCGTGCCGCTGCCGGTGGAGGCGCCGGGGTCGACGTCGGGGGACAGCGGCCGGTACCGGATCTCGACCGGGTAGGTGCGGCCGGACACCTCGACGACGGGCGCGGCGTCGGGCAGGGCGTCGACCACGTAGTCCGGCGCGCCGCCGAGCTGGGCGAGGTGCGCGGGGGAGAAGTGCTGCGCGAAGCGCTCGGAGTCGATCGTCGCCGACGTGATGATCAGCTTGAGGTCGGGGCGGCGCGGCAGGAGCCGTGCGAGGTAGCCGAGCAGGAAGTCGATGTTGAGCGACCGCTCGTGCGCCTCGTCGACGATGATCGTGTCGTAGGCGAGCAGCTCCGGGTCGCGCTGGATCTGCGCGAGCAGGATGCCGTCCGTCATGACCTTGACGAGCGTGTCCTCGCTGGAGGTGTCGGTGAACCGCACCTGGTACCCGACGACGCCGCCCAGCTCCGTACCGAGCTCCTCCGCGATGCGCTCGGCGACCGTGCGCGCGGCGATGCGGCGGGGCTGCGTGTGCCCGACCTGACCCGAGCGGCCTCGGCCGAGCTCGAGCGCGATCTTGGGGAGCTGCGTCGTCTTCCCGGAGCCCGTCTCGCCCGCCACGATGACGACCTGATGGTCGCGGATCGCGGCGGCGATGTCCGCGCGTCGGGCGCTGACCGGGAGCTGCTCGGGGTACGTGATGGGCGGGACCGTCACGTTCTCGCGCGCCTGCGCGGCCCGGTCGAGCTGCGCCCGGCTCACCTGCCGCGGGCCCGACGTCGTCCGCTCGCCCCGACCGCGCCGCGTCGGCTCCGTGGTCGTCGAGGTGCCCGACGCCGCCCGCTCGCCCCGACCGCGCCCGCGGCGGTTCCCGCGGCGTCGGCGGCCCTCGCGCGGGGTGCCCTCGGCGGCGCCGTCCCGCTGGGGAGGGCGCGCGTCAGGCTGGTTCGCTGCGGGCTCGGTACTCACGACGGTCCATTCTCTCAACCCGTCGCAACTTCATTGCTCCGGGGTGCTGACCGAACGGTGCCCACTGGCGCCGAGCACGGGATCAGCGACCGTTCTCGTCGAGAACAGGTCTCCAACCCCGTGTTCGATGCCG